>NZ_JBITIJ010000007.1:19501-550321 GCF_044458825.1 Nocardia sp. NPDC050412 | reverse complement strand
CCCACACGGGGGTATGAGGAGCCGGAACCAAATAAAACATTTGGCACTGACATTCATCGACACACTATTGAGTTCTCAAAGAACACACGCACACACCATCTCACGGGTTTGACCCCGGTCGATCGGTGAGGCAACTTATCCAGCTTAGCTCACCTGTGAACCCGATTCAAAATCGGGGTCTCGTTCGAGCTAGTGTGATCGCCAGGCGCTCAACGTCCTACCTCGTTTCCCTGGTCCTTCGCTCAGCCTTTCGGCTCAGCGCGTGGGCCCCGGGTCGGTGTCCGTGTCGCTCTGACTCGAATAAAGTTACGTGTCGGTGTGCACGATGTCAAATCGCCTGGTCAGGAACGCTTTTCGGCGCGAGGGAATCGTCGCCTGCCGTTCACATGATCAATCCGCAGCGCCGACTCGCTCCACCTGACCGCCCAACGCCTGCAGCTGTTCGACGAAATTCGGGTAGCCGCGGTCGATATGGAAGACGTCGTGCACCTCGGTGGTGCCATCGGCAACCAGACCGGCAAGTACCAACCCGGCGCCCGCCCGAATATCCGACGACCACACCGGCGCACTCGACAGCCGCGGAATTCCGCGCACCACCGCATGATGCCCATCGGTCCGAGCGTCGGCGCCCAGCCGGATCATCTCCTCCACGAAACGGAAGCGCGCCTCGAAGATGTTCTCGGTGATCATCGAGGTGCCATCCGCAATCGCCGCCAGACCGATGGCCATCGGCTGCAGATCGGTCGGGAATCCCGGGAAAGGTAGCGTCGAGAAATTCACCGCGCGCGGCCGGTCGGCCTGGATCACCCGGAAACCGTCCGGTTCGAACGAGATGCGCGCACCGGCCGAGCGCAGCTTGTCCAGCACGAGGGACAGGTGCTTGGGGTTGACGCCGGCGACCCGGACATCTCCCATGGTCATCACCGCGGCGATCGCCCAGGTCGCGGCGACGATCCGGTCACCGATCACCTGGTGCGTAGTCGGTGCGAGGCGCTCGACCCCCTGAATGGTGAGCACCGACGTGCCCGCCCCACTGATCCGCGCACCCATCCGAACGAGCATGTTGCACAGATCGACGATGTCGGGTTCACGGGCCGCGTTGTCGATGACCGTCTCCCCCTCGGCCAGCACGGCCGCCATGAGGATGTTCTCGGTCGCACCCACCGAAGGAAAATCCAGCCGGATCCGAGCACCCTGCAGTTCGTCCGCGCGGGCAACCACACAACCGTGCTCGATTTCGCTGGTCGCGCCGAGCAGACGCAGACCCGCCTGATGCATATCCAACGGTCGCGAGCCGATCGCGTCACCGCCGGGCAGTGCGACCACGGCTCGCTTGCACCGCGCCATCAGCGGACCGAGCACACAGACCGAAGCGCGGAACTGGGTCACCGCCGGAAAATCCGCGTGGTACTTGGGCTCGGCGGGCGTGTTGATCGTGACGACCGACCCGTCGATCGTGACGTCGCAGCCGAGGCCGCGCAGCACATCACCCATCAACGGCACATCGAGGATGTCCGGGCAATTCGTAATGGTGGTCGTGCCTTCGGCCAGCAATGCAGCCGCCATCAACTTGAGGACGCTGTTCTTCGCACCCCCGACCGCGACCTCACCGACGAGTCGATTCCCGCCAGTAACCAAAAACCGTTCCATGCCGCCTCTCCGCGTATTCGGCGCACTGTTGGTGCAAAGGATAGTTGCGTTGCGGGCCGGTGGTAGCAGTGCCGGGGTTATATCCAGGTAGCTGGGACGGCTTGCGGGGTGTCCAGCAACTTTTTGCGTGTGTCGGTGCGGATCGGACGATTCACGAACCACCTTGTTCGCCACCAGGCTTCCACAACACATCACCGCCCGGGTTGGCGACACGGCTGAGGATGAACAGCAGGTCGGAGAGGCGGTTCAGGTACTTCGCCGGAAGGATATTCGTATCGTCCGGATGCGCCTGCACCGCCGACCATGCCGAACGCTCCGCTCGGCGCGCCACCGTTCGGGCGGTGTGCAGCAGGGCGGCCAGCGGCGTGCCACCGGGCAGAATGAACGAATTCAGCGCGGGCAGTTCGGCATTGAACTCATCGCACCAGGCTTCGAGGCGTTCGATATACGGCTGTGTGATTCGCAGCGGCGGATACTTCGGCTCCGGGACCACCGGGGTGGAGAGATCCGCGCCCGCATCGAACAGATCGTTCTGCACTTGGCGCAATACCTTCAGCAACTCCGGAGCCGGGTCACCGAGCGCGACGGCCACACCGATGGCGGCATTCGTTTCGTCACAGTCGGCATAAGCGACCAGCCGCGGATCGGTTTTGGCCACCCGCGAGAAATCGCTGAGACCAGTCGTCCCATCGTCGCCGGTCCGCGTATAGATCCGCGTCAGATGCACACTCACACGCCCACCCTATCGCTACACACGCCACAACTGATTTGGTAAGTACATGGGTAACTCGTCGGGGACGGGCTAAGTTGCCCACAGCCCTACCGCCGCCCGCAAACGCCACAGTTGCCGCGACTGAGTCTGGCGCCTAAAGGTTCGGGGAGGCGGACGAGCCTAGAGTCCGGGCAGCCGACGGGTGCGATCCGAGGGGCGGGATTCGACCCAGGAGAGGAAGGCTGCCAGTGAGCCGCGGTCCAAGGCCAATTCGTAATTGCCGTTGTTATCGGAAACCGCGGTTACCGCGATCTCGTCGGTCATGATGTCGTATTCGTCACCACGCGGGCCGCGCCGATCACCGATCTCGATGCCCTGGCGTCGAATGGTGGAATCGGGACCAAGTTTCAGACTGGAGAGTTTGTAGAAGACGAGGCGATCCTCGTCATATCGAATCAGGCCGTGCCGCCACCCCTGGCCGCCGCGCGCGGGCAGCACCCGGAGAATCGCGGCGGTGCCGCCGCGGCGCAACATGATCAGCCGGTAGGTGGAGGCCAACGCCAAGAGAACGAGCGTGAGCACCAGAATGATCAGGAGAACCATCCCGGTCTGCAATGCCGTTCGTCCCTTCGTTCAGCCGCCGTGTCGACGACACGGCATGCGATCGGCGGTGTTCGCAGACCCTCCATGGTCACGCAGGCTGACGCCTGCGGGCCTGATGCTCACACCGCGTGCGGCAATTCAACCACGGCCCCGAGTTTACAAATGGCGGGGCCTTGTCTTTGAACGTTCGAAGCCGGAAACGGCACTGTCGGCGGCGAATACGTTCGCCGCCGACAGCGCCGTGCTATCGGGTCGTACCCAATCCTGGTGCGGTACTACGCCTTCGCCTCTTCGACCGCGCGCACCTGGCCTTGGGCCGCGATCTTGGCTTCCTCTGAGGCATCGGCGTCGGCCAACACTCGACGGGCCGCCTCGACGTCGATCTCATCGGCGAACTCCGCGGATTCGGCCAGCACCCGGACCGAGGTCGCGGTCACCGAGAAGAACCCGCCGTGCACCGCAGCGGTGATCCGCTCGCCCTCGGTGGGCACGATGCTCACGATGCCGCCCTCGACCAACTGACCGAGCAGCGGCTCGTGACCCGCCATGATGCCGATCTGACCCTCGGTGGTCTGCGCGCTGACGAACGTCGCCTGGCCGGACCAGAGCAAACGTTCGACGGCGACCAGATCAACTGACATCTCCGCCATGGGTGACTACTTTCCGGCGATCTTCTTCGCGGCCGCCTCGACGTCGTCGAGACCACCGCAGGAGTTGAACGCCTGCTCCGGGAAGTGGTCGAACTCGCCCTTGCAGACGCGGTCGAACGCCTCGATGGTGTCGGTCAGCGGCACCACCGAACCCGGCTGGCCGGTGAACTTCTCGGCCACGATGAAGTTCTGGCCGAGGAACTTCTCCAGACGGCGGGCCCGGCCGACGAGAACCTTGTCCTCTTCGGAGAGCTCGTCCATGCCGAGGATGGCGATGATGTCCTGCAGTTCCTTGTACTTCTGCAGGATCCGCTTGACCTCGTTGGCGACCCGGAAGTGCTCCGCGCCGACGATCGAGGCCTCCAGGATGCGGGAGGTCGAGGTCAGCGGGTCGACGGCCGGGTAGATGCCCTTCTGCGAGATCGGGCGGGAGAGCTCGGTCGTCGCATCGAGGTGGGCGAAGGTGGTCGCCGGGGCCGGGTCGGTGTAGTCGTCCGCGGGCACGTAGATGGCCTGCAGCGAGGTGATGGACCGACCACGGGTCGAGGTGATGCGCTCCTGCAGCTCACCCATCTCGTCGGCCAGCGTCGGCTGGTAACCGACGGCCGAGGGCATGCGGCCGAGCAGGGTCGACACCTCGGAACCGGCCTGGGTGAACCGGAAGATGTTGTCGATGAACAGCAGCACGTCCTGGTGCTGCACGTCACGGAAGTACTCGGCCATGGTCAGGGCCGAGAGGGCGACGCGCATACGGGTGCCCGGCGGCTCGTCCATCTGCCCGAAGACGAGGGCGGTGTCCTGGAGGACGCCCATCTCTTCCATTTCCAGGTGCAGGTCGGTGCCCTCGCGGGTGCGCTCACCGACGCCCGCGAACACCGAGGTGCCGGAGAACTCGCGCGCGATACGGGTGATCATCTCCTGGATGAGCACGGTCTTGCCGACACCGGCACCACCGAACAGACCGATCTTGCCGCCCTTCACGTACGGGGTCAGCAGGTCGATGACCTTGATGCCCGTCTCCAGGATCTCGGTCTTACCCTCGAGCTGGTCGAATGACGGAGGCTTGCGGTGGATGCCCCACTGCTCGCCGTCGCGACCGGTACCCGGCGCGTCGAGGCAGTCGCCGAGGGCGTTGAAGACGTGGCCCTTGACGACGTCACCGACGGGCACCGAAATCGGCTTGCCACTGTCGGTGACGGTGGCGCCACGGACCAGACCGTCGGTGGGCTGCATCGAGATGGTGCGCACGATGTTGTCACCGAGGTGCTGGGCGACCTCGAGGGTCAGGGTCTTGGCCACCGAGGTCAGGGTGATCTCGGCGTGCAGAGCGTTGAACAGCTCAGGGATGGAACCCCGCGGGAACTCGACGTCCACGACGGGGCCGATGACGCGGACGACGCGACCTGTTTTCGCGCCGGTCCGGCTCTCTTGTGTGACTGCTGCGGTCATTTTTCTCTTCCGTGTCCTATTCGCGGCCTTCGGAGGCCCTCCGTGGTTACGCTGCGCTTCCGCCTCCGGCCCCTGATCTCAGGCCGCGGGCAGCCTTTAGTCGCGGTCCGAGCTCGAAGCCAGCGCGTTCACGCCGCCGACGATTTCGCTGATTTCCTGCGTGATCTGGGCCTGCCGCACCGAATTCGCCTGCCGGGTAAGCACATTGGCCAGTTCGTTGGCGTTGTCGGTGGCTGCCTTCATTGCGGTGCGCCGAGCCGCGGACTCGGATGCCGCTGCCTCGAGCAACGATGAGTAGATGCGGGTGTTGATGTACTTGGGCAGCAGCGCCGCCAACAGCACATCGGCATCGGGCTCGAACTCGTACTGCGCGGTGAGTTCCGCGGTCGGCGAGTCGGTGAAGCTGTCCTCACCCATGTCGTAGTCTTCGTCGACATAGCTGACCTGGATCGGCGCCAGACGACGAACCTCGGGGGTCTGGGTCAGCATCGAGACGAAACGGGTGTACACGATGTGCAACTCGTCGACGCCCTCGATATTGCCCACCCCGTTCGGGGCCGGAATCTCAGCCTCGGAGCCCGCCATGAACGCGTCCACCAGGTGGTGGCACGCAGCCGTGGCATCGTTGTACTTCGGCTGCTGGGAGAATCCGGTCCACGCGCTGACCACCGGTCGGTTGCGGAAGGTGTAGTACGTGAGGCCCTTATTGCCCATCACGTACAGCACCGGCTCCTTGCCCTCGCCACGCAGGGTGACCATGAGCTCCTCGGCGCGCTTGAGCACGTTGGAGTTGTAGCCACCGCACATGCCGCTGTCACTGGTGATCACCAGGACCGCGGCGCGGCGCGGATTGGCCCGCTCGGTCAGCAGTGGGTGCGACAGACTCGTCGACGCACTCGCCAGTTCGCCGAGGACCTTGGTGATCTCCTCGGCGAACGGCTTCGCGGCCGCAACCCTGGCCTGGGCCTTGGAGATTCGCGAGGTCGCGATCAGCTCCTGGGCCTTGGTGATCTTCTTGATCGAACTCACACCACGAATGCGGGAGCGCAATTCACGCAAGCTTGCCATCAGCGGTTCACACTCCCTTCATTCGCCTGTACCGGATTGCAGCATTCGCGGGGCACTGCGTGGACACGCAAGCTACCGCGTCCGTGCCCGTCGCTCATGCTGCGGATCGAATAGCGCATCAGCGGGCTCGATTACTTCTCGACGTGCTTGCGGGTCACCGACAGCGATTCGACCTCTTCGTGGTCGAGCTCACCGGCGGCGGCCTCGTTCACGACGCGCGAACCGTCGGAAGCGAGGAAGCCCTGCTTGAACTTGTCGGTGGCCGCCTTGATGGCATCGCCGTTCTCGTTGTCGAGGACCTTGCCGCCCTCGATCGACTTGAAGGCGTCGGCCGCGCTGCGGTGCAGATCCTCGAGCAGTTCGACATTGAAGCGACGAACGTCGGCAACCGGAACCGAGTCGAAGTAGCCGGCGTCGACCAGGAAGATCGAGACGATCTGGTCCTCCACCGGAACCGGCGAGTACTGGTCCTGCTTGAGCAGCTCGACCCAGCGGGCACCGCGCTCCAGCTGGGCGAGCGAGGCGGCGTCGAGGTCGGAGGCGAAGGCGGAGAACGCCTCCAGCTCGCGGTACTGCGCCATTTCCAGACGCAGCGAACCGGCGACCTTCTTCATGCCCTTGGTCTGGGCGGCACCACCGACACGGGAGACCGAGGTACCGACGTTGATCGCCGGACGGACACCCTTGTTGAACAGGTCGGACTCGAGGAAGACCTGGCCGTCGGTGATGGAGATGACGTTGGTCGGGATGAACGCCGAGATGTCGTTGGCCTTGGTCTCGATGATCGGCAGACCAGTCATCGAGCCGGCGCCCATCTCGTCGGACAGCTTCGCGCAACGCTCCAGCAGACGCGAGTGCAGGTAGAAGACGTCACCCGGGTACGCCTCACGGCCCGGCGGACGACGCAGCAGCAGCGAGATGGCGCGGTAGGCCTCGGCCTGCTTGGTCAGGTCGTCGAACACGATCAGGACGTGCTTGCCCTGGTACATCCAGTGCTGGCCGATGGCCGAACCGGTGTAGGGCGCAAGCCATTTGAAGCCGGCCGAGTCGGAAGCGGGGGCCGCGACGATGGTGGTGTACTCCATCGCACCGTGCGATTCCAGCGCGGTCTTCACACCCGCGATGGTGGAACCCTTCTGGCCGATCGCGACGTAGATGCAGCGGACCTGCTTCTTCGGGTCGCCGGTCTCCCAGTTGGCCTTCTGCGCCAGGATCGCGTCGATGCAGACCGCGGTCTTACCGGTCTTGCGGTCGCCGATGATCAGCTGACGCTGACCACGACCGATGGCGGTCAGGGCGTCGATGGCGGTGATACCGGTGGCCAGCGGCTCCTCGACCGGCTGACGCTGCAGCACGGTCGCGGCCTGCAGCTCCAGCACGCGCTGCTCTTCGGCCTCGATCTCGCCGAGGCCGTCGATCGGCTGGCCGAGCGGGTTGACCACGCGGCCGAGGAACTTGTCACCGACGGGAACCGAGAGCACGTCGCCGGTGCGGCGCACCTGCTGGCCCTCTTCGATTTCCGCGAACTCGCCGAGGATAACCGCACCGATCTCGCGGTCCTCGAGGTTCAGCGCGACGCCGAGCACACCACCCGGGAACTCGAGCAATTCATTGGCCATCGCCGAGGGCAGGCCACTGACGTGCGCGATGCCGTCGCTGCAGTCGGTGACAACACCGACTTCCTCGATGGAGGTTTCCGGGGTGTAGCTCTGGGTGTAGCTCTCGATCGCGCTACGGATCTCATCGGTGGAGATCGTCAGCTCCGCCATAGTCTTCCTGCTCTCGCTGTCTGGTCTGGATGTCGGGGGAGGTGGATCGTCAGGCCAGAGCCCGACGCAGCCGTTCCAAGCGGCCGGTGGCGCTGCCGTCGATCAGGTCGTCGCCGACCCGCACCACGACGCCGGTCAGCAGACTCGGATCGACCTGCACGTGCACCGTGACCGGCTTGCCGTAGATGCGCTGCAACGACGCCCCGAGATGGTCACGCTGCTGGTCGGTCAGCGCGACCGCGGCACGCACATGCGCGACGATCTGATCGCGCCGCGCGGCCGCGAGATCGGACAGCTCGCCGAACGCGCCGCCGATATTCGTCGACCGGGTGACCACCTGATCCGCCAGGGTCTGGGTGATGGTCTCGGTCTTGCCCGCGAGCAGCCGGTCGATCAGTTCGCGCTTGGCCGCGGCGGGCTTCGCACGATCCGAAAGTGCCTGCTCCAGTTCGGGATTGTCGCCGACGATCCGGCCGAGTCGGAACAATTCGTCCTCGACCGCCCCGAGTCGTCCGCTGTCGGCGGCGGACTCCAGCAACGCCTCCTGGCCGAGCAACACCAGGGTGTCGACCAAATCGGCGGTGCGCGACCAGTTCTGGGCCACCGCGGTGGTCAGCACCGCCAGGGTGGCGGGGCTGACCTTGCCGCTGAAGACCCGCTCGCTGAGTTCGGCGCGCACCGAGCCGGGCACCGACACGTCCGCGAGCGCAACACGCAGCGAACGCTGGTCATCCAGCACGGCGACAACGGCGAACAGTTCCGACCCCGTCGTGGCCGCAACACTGTCGCTTCCGGTCAGAGCGGCCCGAAGTGCCTCCCGTGCCCGGGAGCTTGCCTCGCGGCTCGCTGCGTACATGCTTCTCACTTTCGCGTCGCTACCTTCCGACCCCGATGCCGGCATCCGACTGATCGAGTTCGGACAGGAACCGGTCGATCGATGCCGCTTGCTTAGCTTCGTCCGAAACCGACTGTCCGATAATCTTTTCGGCCAAATCGACGGCAGTTTTGCCGACTTCGGCGCGCAGCTCGGTCAAGATCTGCTGGCGCTGAGCTTCCAGCTGGCTGTGACCGGCGGCGACGATGCGGTCGCTTTCGGCCTGTGCTTCCGCGCGCATCTGCGCGAGGATCTGCTGGCCCTGGGTGCGTGCGTCCTCACGGATGCGCGCGGCCTCGAGCCGGGCGTCTGCCAACTGCTGTTGGTACTGCTGCAGCGTCAGCTGGGCTTCTTCCTGCGCGGCCTCGGCCCGCTGGATTCCACCCTCGATCTTGTCCGCACGTTCATCCAACACCTTGATGAGGCGCGGGATGACGTACTTGTAGAAAATGACGCCGATGATCGCAATGCAGACCACCGACCAGACGATGTCGTAGGTCTCGGGGATGAGGGGATTGATGTCCTCCCCCGTTTCCGCCGCGAGCAATGAAAGCGTGCTCATAGCAATCTCAGAAGATGAAGCCGGCCACAAGGCCGATCAGGGCGAGGGCCTCGGTGAACGCGATACCGAGGAACATGTTTGTGCGGATGGTGCCCTGCAGCTCGGGCTGACGGGCAATACCCTCGATGGCCTTACCGACGACGATGCCTACGCCGATGCCCGGGCCGATAGCGGCCAGGCCGTAGCCGATGGCGCCGAAGCCCTTGAACTTCTCCGACGTGGTCGCGGCTTCCTGGGCCAGGTACGCGAGGCTCATGAGTCTTCCATTCCCTTTCTTTTGCTCACCCGCCGGACGGCGTGGTGCAGCAGATATCCGGTAGTTGGTGGTCAGTGCGAATCAGCGTGTTGCGCGAGTCCGATGTAAACGGCGGTCAGCAGGGCGAAAACGTAGGCCTGCAGGAAGATGACCAGCATTTCGAACAGCGTGAACCCGAGTCCGGCCAGCAGCGAGAACGGCGAGAACACCTTCATCCAGGCGGCGGCGTCGAACAGGAAGAACCAGGTGGCGCTGAAGAACAGCACCAGCATGATGTGGCCGGCCAGCATATTCGCCATGAGTCGGACGGTCAGCGTGAACGGACGCAGGATGAATGTCGAGACGAACTCGATCGGAATCAGCAACACGTGCAATGCGGGCGGAACATTCGGAACGACGATGCTGCTGCGCATGTAGGTGACGAACCCGTACTTCTTGATACCCACGAAGTTGAACGCGAGGTACGCGATGAGGGCCAGCACCAGCGGCATGCCGATTCGGGCGTTCGACGAAATGTTCAGCCCCGGAATGATGCCGGAGAAGTTGAGAAAGAGAACCGTGAAGAAGATCGTCGCGATCAACGGGAGGTACTTGCGACCGGATTCTTTACCGAGCACCTCTTCGGCAATCTGATCCTTGACGAAGACCAAACCGGTTTCGGCGATGTTCTGCAGACCACGCGGGACGATGCGAGGATTGCGGAATGCCAGCACCATGACGAGCACCAGCACGGCGGTCATCAACAGCCGGATCAGCATCAAACGGTCGAGTTCGAACGGCGTACCCTCGAACAGCACTGCTGGAGGGAAGAAGTCGGACAGCGATGGCGCGTGGAACTCGCCCGCCAAAGTGGTGACGCTCAGCG
Organism: Nocardia sp. NPDC050412; assembly: GCF_044458825.1. Lineage (NCBI taxonomy): Bacteria > Bacillati > Actinomycetota > Actinomycetes > Mycobacteriales > Nocardiaceae > Nocardia > Nocardia sp. NPDC050412. The sequence goes on along the minus strand of NZ_JBITIJ010000007.1, from coordinate 539,863 downwards.
TTCTCTCCCGTGTTCGGGCCGCGGGTACGGTCATTCCCGCGGTTCGATCGGACATTGACGATCAATTGGGTCGACTCAGGTCGGCTCGAAAATTCGTCAGCAGCTGTGCGGCAATCCGCATGGGCGTCTGTACGTAGTGTCGGCGACATTCGTCGACATGCAGAACCGGAACCCCTCGGAGCCCGGTACGGCAGTAAGCATAGCTGCCACGCAGCGGGATCTTGGTGATCCCCCCTCGCTTGGTCGCTTGCTTACCAACACTTTACCAAGTTATCTACGACAGCGTGTAGGTGGGGGCGATTATTGCTGCACAGAGGGCAAATCGGACTCACCGGTCGGTACGTTTACATACGGGACCTTCTGCCGCAGAACACCATACGTCTCCGCGCCGAGCACGATGAGCAAGGAGCCGACCACGGTCAGGAACAGCGCCATCCGATCGTAGAAGTCGAACCGCTGCAGCACCGCGATCACGATCATCGCGACCAGCAGCTTGCCTACCCAACTCACCAGCATGACCAGGCCCGCGGTGCTCGGCGGCAGCTTCGCGCCGAACAGCACCACGGCCGCGGTGGTGAGAATGAAGCCGCCGCCGATGGCCGCGCCGATCAGTGCCCCCCAGAGTCCGGACAGGCCCGCGACGGCCGCCGCGATGGCCACCGAAACCACTACCAACACGGCCAAACCGATCACGCCGTAGCGCAGCGCCGCCTTCAGCGGTGCGTCGGGACCGGGCACGGGGTTAGTGAGACTCACGACTCGAACTTTACCTGGGCCTTGCTTTACGAATCCGTGGGCTCCTTGCGCCGCAGGCCCGGTATGGCGGTCACCACAAGCGCGAAAACCAGGCCGCCCGCCATCATCAACACCACAATCCGGCGGTCATGGATCAGCGAAGTGCCGACGGCTCCGAAGGCGAGCACGCCAACCCACAAATAGATCACCAGCACCACGCGACGGTGCGAATGCCCGATCTGCAACAACCGGTGATGCAGGTGCATTTTGTCCGGTGTCGAGAAACTCACACCCGCACGGACCCGGCGCACGATGGCCAACAGCAGATCCAATACCGGAATGAACATCACCGCACCGACGAGCAGCAGCGGTGAAAGCAGACCGACGATGTCGCGCGGCCCATAGCCCGCCAAATTGATTCGGCCCGAGGCGCCCGTCGACACCGCGGCCAACATGAGCCCGATCAACATCGAACCGGAATCGCCCATGAATATCCGGGCGGGGGAAAAATTGTGTGGCAGAAATCCCAAACAGGCGCCCGCGAGCGCGGCGGCCAGCAGGGCGGGCGGATAGGTGTCGACCGAACCGCCCTGGCTGTAAAGCAGGCCTACGGTGAATACGAAGACCGCGCCCGCGCAGATCAGGCCCAATCCGGCCGCGAGACCGTCGAGTCCGTCGACGAAATTCATCGCATTGACCAGGGTCACCGTGATGCCGACCGTGACCAGTCCGCCCTGCAGCGCGTCCAGCACCACCGTTGTGTCGTTGAACGGGTTGTAGATGACGTACCAGCTCAGGCCCATCACCGCCATCACACCGGCGGAGGTGACCTGACCGGCGAATTTGGTCAGCGCGTCCAGGCCCCAGCGGTCGTCGACGATGCCGACGAGCACGATGAGCGTGGCCGCGACCAACACCGCCGGAATATCCGGCGCGTAATCGAAACCCCTTCGCAACGCGGGCAATTGGTGCGCGAACAGCACGGCCGCGACCACCCCGACGTACATGCCGACCCCGCCCATTCGCGGAATCGGCTTGACGTGCACATCACGCTCGCGCGGCACCGCCACCGCGCCGAAGGCGATGGCGAGCACCCGAATTCCACCGGTGGCCAGGAACGTCACCGTGCCCGAGATGAGAAGCACGAGCAGTAGCTCGCGCAAAGGAACTACCGCACCCGAACCGATCATCCGTTTATCTGATCCGCCATACGATCACTGCGTCCCGAGATCACCGCGTCGCGACGCTGGTCAGCGCCTCCGGCGACATCCCGAGCACATCGGCGATATCGCCGACCGGTACCGCGCCGGCGCGCAGGATCCGCGGCTGATCCGCGGTGAGGTCGACGATGGTGGACGCGACCGCATGTTCGGCCGGGCCGCCGTCGAGATAGACGCCGACCAGATCGCCGAGCTGATCGCGCGCCTCGGCGGCGGTCTTGGCGGGCGGCTGCCCGGAGACATTGGCGCTCGAGACCGCCAGCGGGCCGACCTCGCGCAGCAGTTCCAGCGCGACCGGGTGCAGCGGCATCCGCAGCATGACCGTGCCACGAGTGTCACCGAGGTCCCAGGCCAGCGAAGGCGCCTGCTGCACAACAAGACTCAGTCCACCGGGCCAGAATGCCCGGATCAGCTCGCGGGCCTGCGGGCGCACCGAGAACACCAGACCGTCGATGGTGTGCCAGGAGCCGACCAGCACCGGTACCGGCATATCGCGACCACGCCGCTTGGCGGCGAGCAGATCGCTCACCGCGGTGGAATCGAACGCGTCGGCGGCCAGGCCGTACAGGGTATCGGTCGGCAGTACGACCAGCCGACCGGATTTCAGGGCGCTGGTGGCCGCGGTCAGTCCGGCGGCGCGCGAGTCGGGATCCGCGCAGTCGTAGACGGTACTCACGGCCACCATCCTGTCACGCGTGCCACTCGATGCCACCATCCCGGGGTGCCCTAACTCCCGCCACCCTCGAACCACCCCCCGGCGGGAGTTGAATGGTCGCTCCTCCCGGGCTTCAGAACCACCATTCGACTCCTCGTCGGCGACCTTCGGGGCGCCAGGGTGACCGAGGGCAGGGGTTAGGGGCGGGTGGCAGTGACGAAGCGGGGTTTACCTGCGAGGTCGGGGTGTTCGACGATGTGGGTGAAGTCACCCTGCTGGGCCAGCAGAGCGGCGAGAGCGGAGCCGTTGGTGTCGTCGTGTTCGATGCCGCAGGAACCACCGGGACGCAGCAGGCGGGTGATGGTGGGAATCATCCGGCGAATGACGTCCAGTCCGTCCGGACCGCCGAAGAGGGCCAGATGCGGATCGTGATCGGCGACCTCTGGATCGAGTTCGGCGCCTTCGGGGATGTAGGGCGGATTGGCGACGACGAGATCTACCTTGCCGTTCAGTTCGGTAAGCAGATTGGAGTCGGCGACATCGTCGGCGTACAGGCTGATCGGGGTGTCACCCTCGGCAATACGCAGATCGGCATTGCGACGTGCCCATTGCAGGGCCGCGGGATCGATTTCGATCGCGTGCACCTCCGCATCCGGGCGGGCCCGGGCAATGGCGAGTGCCAGCGCGCCGGAGCCAGTGCACAGATCGACGACGACCGGCGTGTGATCGTGCGGCAGCGCCTCCAATTGCGCCAATGCCCAGGCGAACAGTAATTCGGTCTCGGGACGCGGCACGAAGACGCCGGGTCCGACCGCGAGTTCGATCTCCCCGATTGCCGCGGTGCCGGTCAGGTGCTGCAGCGGAATTCGCTGCGCGCGCCGATCCACTAAGGCTCGATACTCCTCGATCAGCTCCGGCGCGACCAGTGGCGTCAGCGCTAACCGGGTCCGATCGACGCCGAGCAGATGGGCGGCCAAATATTCGGCGTCGGCTTGTGGACTGTGCACCCCCGCCGCCCGCAAAGTTTCGACCGCCTGGTTGATCGCGGGGCGCAACACCACACGCGTCATGGACTTGTCCGCCTCTCCGCGTCTTTGCCGGTCGTAGGTGCCTGCGGAATGGCGTCGTGGGCCGGCGGTTGTTTACCGGGTCGAATTCTGGGCGTACCCGGTGAGTTACCCATGTTCATACCAAATCAGTTGACCCGACCGGCATCGCGCCGAGCCGCGATTTACTCCGCGGCCATTCTGGCTTCGCGATCCGCCTTGCCCAGGGCATCCAGGAGTGCGTCCATATCACCGTCGAGCACGGTATCCAGGTTGTGCGCCTTGAAGCCGATACGGTGGTCGGTAATGCGGTTCTCCGGGAAGTTGTAGGTGCGGATGCGCTCGGAGCGGTCCACGGTGCGGATCTGGCTGGCCCGACCGGCCGCGGCTTCCTGATCGGCCTGATCCTCGGCGAGCGCCTGCAGTCGAGCCGCGAGCACCTGCATGGCGCGGGCCTTGTTCTGCAACTGGGAGCGCTCGTTCTGGCAGGTCACCACGATGCCCGAGGGCAGATGGGTGATGCGGACCGCGGAGTCGGTGGTGTTGACGCCCTGGCCGCCCTTGCCGGAGGAGCGGTAGACGTCGATGCGCAGATCCGATTCGTCGATCTGCACCTCTTCGACCTCGTCGGGCTCCGGATAGATCAGCACACCGGCCGCCGAGGTGTGGATTCGGCCCTGCGATTCGGTCACCGGAACTCGCTGGACGCGGTGCACGCCGCCCTCGAATTTGAATCGGGACCAGACACCGTCGCGCGCAGCGTCGCGGCTCTTGATGGAGATGGTCGCGTCCTTGTAGCCGCCCAGGTCGGAGATGTTCACATCGAGAATCTCGACCTTCCAGCCATGCCGCTCGGCATAGCGGACGTACATGCGGGCCAAATCCGAGGCGAACAGCGCCGATTCCTCACCGCCCTCACCGGATTTCACCTCGAGCACCACATCGTCGCCGTCGTGCGGGTCACGCGGAGCGAGCAGATCCGCGAGGGTCTGCTCCAGCTCGACGACCTGTTGTTCCAGGTCCGGCACCTCCGCGGCGAAGGACGCGTCGTCGGCCGCGAGTTCCTGTGCGGCGGCGAGATCATCGCGGGCGGACTTCAGCTTGTTGTAGGTGGCCATGATCGGGGCCAGCTCGGCGAACCGCTTGCCGACCCGGCGCGCGGCGCCCGGATCGTTGTGCAGCGCCGGATCGGCGAGCTGCGTCTCCAGGCCCGCGTGCTCGGCCAGGATGTCATCGATCGCGGACGGTTGCGTCACGGTGCTTCCTCTCTTTTTCCGTACTGGCCACACAAAAGCGCCGACGCCCGGCCTGCAGTGCAGGACCGGGCGTCGGCGGGGAAGCTACTTTGCGTCGGCCGTCTTGCCGGCACGCTTGCCGTAGCGAGCCTCGAAGCGGGCCACGCGACCACCGGTGTCGAGGATCTTCTGCTTGCCGGTGTAGAACGGATGGCACTGCGAGCAGACCTCGACGGTGATGTGTCCCGACTCCTTGGTGCTGCGAGTCTGGAAGGTATTGCCGCAACCACAGACGACCGTGGTCTCGACATACGCCGGATGAATTCCTGCCTTCATGGGTGTCCTCTCGATATTGGCCGCCGGGTCGCCCGCGCAGATCGCGAGGACGTGAACCGGAGCCGACTTAGGCGGGAGGCCTGCTCAGCGGAGCAGACGCAACGACCGTTCAGTATGCCAGAACGGTGGTTACGCTCCCAAAACGCCCCAGCCCCCCGGTTTGTTCCCACCCCTAGGTAGTCCCCAAGCCTTATTGCCAATTGAACTACTGGCACGCGTTGATCGTGTTCTTACGGAACCCTTAATACAGGTAGTCCACTACTCGTGGATACGAACACCGATGTTCATAGAGTTTTAGGCCTGATGCACATCGGCGTGCCGAGACAGAAGGGAGAACACTGTGAACAGCCGCGTTGCACTGGCGGTCTTCGTTTCGCTGATTCTCGCTGTCGCGGTCGGCTGGTTTACCACTCCGGATCGCCCGGACACCTACGCGTACACGAAACCCACTGCCGCACAGTATGATTCGGCCAACAACGCCGTGAGCGCCGCAAGCCCGGCGACCACGGCGATCATTCTCGCGTTCATGATCGTCGGCGCGGCAGGCATCGGACTCGCGTTCTTCAGCCCACCTACGCCGAAAGGGCACTCCCCCGCCGCCCCGCACCTCTTGCCGAACGTCATGCGCGTGAAGACCACCATTGCGGGCCGGCGGCAGGCAGTGGACTCCGGTTCCGGGCGTACCCGACGAGTTACCCATGTGCGCACGAAATCAGTCGTGACGTATGCGCAAAAAGTACGGGGACTCCGCCTGAGCGGAGCCCCCGTTCATTCACTCGTCGAGCGCACCCGGCGCGGTCTTGCTGACCTGCATCAGGAACTCGAGGTTGTTCTTGGACTTCTTCAGGCGGTCGATCAGCAGGTCGATCGCCTGGTGCGAGTCCAGGCCGGACAGTACGCGGCGCAGTTTGTGCAGCACCGCCGCCTCGTCGGGGCTGAGCAGTAGCTCGTCCTTACGAGTGCCGGAGGGGTTGACGTCGACTGCCGGGAACACGCGCCGTTCCGCGATCTTGCGGTCCAGCTTGAGCTCGGCGTTACCGGTGCCCTTGAACTCCTCGAAGATCACCGTGTCACCGGTGGAACCGGTCTCGACCATGGCGGTCGCGATGATGGTGAGCGAGCCGCCGTTCTCGATATTGCGCGCCGCGCCGAGGAAGCGCTTGGGCGGGTACAGCGCGGTCGAGTCGACACCACCGGAGAGGATGCGGCCCGAGGCCGGCGAGGAGTTGTTGTACGCGCGGCCCAATCGGGTGATCGAGTCGAGCAGCACCACAACGTCCTTGCCCATTTCCACCAGACGCTTGGCACGCTCGATGGCCAGTTCGGCGACCGAGGTGTGATCTGACGGCGGACGGTCGAAGGTCGAGGCGATGACCTCGCCCTTCACCGAACGCTGCATATCGGTGACCTCTTCCGGACGCTCGTCGACCAGCACAACCATGAGGTAGACCTCGGGGTTGTTGATGGCGATGGCGTTCGCGATGTCCTGCATGATCGTCGTCTTACCGGCCTTGGGCGGCGAGACGATCAGGGCGCGCTGGCCCTTACCGATCGGCATGATCAGGTCGATGACGCGGGTGGTCAGCTTGTTCGGCTGGGTTTCCAAGCGCAGACGCTGGTTCGGGTACAGCGGGGTGAGCTTGGCGAATTCGGGACGCCGCTTGGCCGCGTCGACCTCACCGCCGTTGACCGTGTCCAGGCGCACCAGCGGATCGAACTTCTGGCGCTGGTTGCTCTGCTCACCATCGCGCGGGGCGCGCACCGCACCGGTGATCGCGTCACCGCGGCGCAGGCCGTTCTTGCGGACCAGGTTCATCGAGACGTAGACGTCGTTCGGTCCGGCCAGGTAGCCGGAGGTGCGCACGAAGGCATAGTTGTCCAGCACGTCGAGGATGCCCGCGACCGGCTGCAGGACATCGTCCTCGCGGATCTCGAGCTCGCGGGCCTCACCGGTACCGGCGCCACCCTCGCGGTCGCGACCACGACGACGTTCCCGGAACCGACGTCCCCGCCGTCCGCGACCGCCCTCGTCCTCGTCACCGCCGCGGCTGGCATCGCTGCGGCCGCCGCCTTCGCCCCCGCGGCCGGCATTGCCGTTGCGCTCGCCCTGATTGCGCTCGCCCTGATTGCGCTCGCCCTGATTGCGCTCGCCCTGATTGCGCTCGCCCTGATTGCGCTCGCCTTGGTTGCGCTCGCGGCGGCGTTCGCCCTGCTCCTGATCCTGCTTGGGCTCCTCGCCACGGGCCTCGCCACCTGCGGTCTCACCACCGGCGCGTGCCTGGTCGCGACCCCGACGCTGCCTGCCGCGACCGCGCTGACCGCCGTCGCGACCGGAATCCTCGGCGCTCTCCGTCGGGGCGGCAGTCTCGGCCTGCGCCGGATCGGACTTCGAATCGGCCGATTTCTCGGCGGCCTTCGGCGCTGCGGAATCGGCGACGGCCCCCTTCGCGACAGCCTGTTTCGCCGGATCGTCCTTGGCCTGGGCGTCCTTGGCCTGGGCGTCCTTGGTCTGGGCGTCCTTCGCGGCGGGAGCCTGCTTCGCCGGGGCGGAAGCGGCGGGCGCCACGTCGAGGGTGCCCTGCTCGGCCTTCGCCGACGCCGCCTTGGCGGCGTCCGCATCGGACTTCACCTCGCCACGCGCGGCCTTTTCCGCCTTCGCCGACTTTCCGGCTTGATTTTCCTTGATGGCGGCGATCAAATCGCCCTTGCGCATTCCAGAGGTGCCTCGGATACCGAGCTCCCCCGCGAGCGCGCGCAATTGCGGCAACAGCATTCCAGTCAGCCCCGATCGTGCGACGTCGGTTTGTTCGCTCATCTTCGAAATCTGTCCGGAGTCACTTTCGCGGTCCCCTGTCGGGTTGGAATCCACCCCGGGTGTCGCGAGCAGGTCCGTATCTGTCACGGAAATCCTTTCCTTCCCTCGATTGCCGTGTGCTGTTTCGAGGGTTTCGTCCCGCAGTCCGGGCGTTCTGCCGGACTCGGATGCGAGGGCCGAACACACAGCTCGGACCGGCGCTTTTGCCGTATCACCTGCCCCGCCGGACCGGCGGCTTCGCCACCAGTTCCCGAAAGGTGGGAGAGATCATTCCAGTTGCGCAGCTACGCAGCACCCCCATGGCCTGGAGGCTCGAGCCTGGAGCCTGCTGGAGCGATTGCCCTGATGAAGCACCGGCGTCTGATGCGCACGATGTACGGACGTGCTCAGGATAGCTGGCAACCCGGAACATCGGCAAGGCAGACGCGCCGTCAGTCGACCTGGACGCCTTGCGCGAGCCCCGGCTCGACCACACGGAGCCCGTCGATGGTCGCGAGTGCACGGAGTTCGGCGGGGAATTCGCTGGTACCCAAGGCCAGTACGGTCGGTCCCGCACCGGATACCGTGGCCGCGATACCGGCCGCGCGCAGCCGGGCGATCCATTCGGTGGTCAGCGGCAGCGCGGGCGCGCGCTGGGTCTGATGCAGCCGATCGGCCGTCGCGGGCAGCAGTAAGTCGGTGCGTTGGGTCAGGGCGACCACCGCGAGCGCGGCGCGGCTGACATTGAACGCGGCATCGCCATGCGCCACGACCTCGGGTAACAGGCCGCGAGTATGCGCGGTCGATGAGCGCTCTTCCGGAATCAGCACCACCGGGCGCAGCGTCGGATGCGGATCCAGACGCACCGCACGGTAGACCCGGCCGTGATCGGGCGCCGCGGCACCGTCGGTGGCGGTTTCGGTCCAGGACACCACAATTCCACCGAGCACACTGGCCGCGGCATTGTCCGGATGACCTTCGAATTCCGATGCGAGCTGGACCAATTGGTCACTGCCGATGGCCAATGCCGGATCCAATTTCGCGGCGAGACCGCAGCCCGCGGCGAGCCCGCCGACCACCGCCGAGGCCGACGAACCGAGGCCGCGCGAATGCGGAATCACGTTGCGGCACACCACATCGAGACCGTCGGCCCAGACGCCCGCCGCCTCCAGGCCACGCTCGATCGCGCGCACCACGAGATGCGAAGGGCCCCATGGCACATCGTCGGCGCCTTCACCCTCGACTCGGATGGTAAGACCGGAATCGGTAGTGCGCACCTCGATCTCGTCGTAGATGCCCAAAGCCATACCGAGCGAATCGAATCCGGGACCGAGATTGGCACTGGACGCGGGCACCCGCGCGGTCACTGACAGACCAGCGGGCAGCGTCCTTGTCATCAGTTGGCTTTCGCGCGAATTCAACTCAGGCCAGCTCGAGTTCGTGGGCGACCGCGATCGGGTCAACCTGAATCGCCTGCACCTGTGGCATTCCCGCGAGCGCGTTATCCGGATCCTTGAGACCGTTGCCGGTCACCGTGCACACCACGGTGAGCCCGGAATCCAGCCAACCCTCCTTGCGCGCGGCGAGCAGGCCGGCGATGCTGGCCGCCGACGCGGGCTCGACGAAAACACCCTCTGTCGCGGCGACCAGTCGGTACGCCTCCAGGATCTCCTCGTCGGTGGCGGCACGGAAGGCGCCACCGGACTGCTCCTTGGCCTCCATCGCGCCGTTCCAGGACGCCGGCGCCCCGATCCGGATGGCGGTGGCGATGGTCTCCGGCTCCTTGACCGGGGCACCGTTGACCAGCGGCGCGGCACCCGCGGCCTGCACACCGAGCATGCGCGGCAGGCCGGTGGTGATGCCGTCGGCGTAGTACTCGCGGTAACCGCGCCAGTAGGCGGTGATATTGCCCGCGTTGCCCACGGGAAGGGCGTGCACGTCGGGTGCCTTGCCGAGCACATCGCAGATCTCGAACGAGGCGGTCTTCTGGCCCTCGATGCGGGCCGGATTCACCGAATTCACCAGACCCACGGTCGGGAATTCCGCGGTGACCTTGCGCGCCAGCTCGAGGCAGTCGTCGAAATTGCCGTCGACCTGAATGATCTTCGCGCCGAGCATGACGGCCTGGGCCAGCTTGCCCATGGCGATCTTGCCCTGCGGAATCAGTACCGCACAGCTCATCCCGGCCCGGGTCGCATAGGCGGCGGCCGATGCCGAGGTGTTGCCGGTGGACGCGCACAACACCGCCTTCTGCCCGCGGTACTTCGCATCGGTGATGGCCATCGTCATGCCGCGATCCTTGAAGGACCCGGTCGGATTCAGACCCTCGACCTTGAGATACACATCACATCCGGTCAGCTCGGACAGATGCGGCGCGGGCACCAGCGGGGTGCCGCCCTCGTACAAGGTGACCGGCTCCCAGTCGGCGGCGCCGGCCAGGCGATCGCGATAGGCGGCGATCAAGCCGGGCCACCGCGAGTGCACTCCTGCCTGTGGCGCAACGGCTGTACTCACCAACCCCGCCGGCTCCGCCGTATGCCGTCCGCTGGTCGTACTCATTCGTTGGTGCCTTCCAATCTCAGAACGCTGGTCACGGATGTGACGGATTCCATTTCCGCCAGGGCGGCGACGGTGTCCGCGAGCGCCGACTCCGAAGCGTGGTGGGTGACCACGACCAAGCGCGCACCCTCGCCGTGCCCTTCTTGGCGGACCGTGGAGATGCTCACCTCATGGTTGGCGAATTCGCCCGCCACCTTGGCCAGCACCCCGGGTCGATCCGCGACCTGCAGGTTCACGTGGTAACGCGTGGGCGTATCGCCCATCGGCGCGATCGGTAGCTCAGCATAAACCGACTCACCCGGAGCGCGGCCACCGAAGAACTTGTTGCGCGCCGCCATCACCAGATCACCGAGTACCGCGGAGGCGGTCGGGGCACCGCCCGCGCCCTGGCCGTAGAACATCAGTCGACCGGCGTTTTCCGCCTCGACGACCACCGCGTTGAACGCGCCGGTGACCGCGGCCAAAGGGTGCTTGCGTGGAATGAGGGCCGGGTAGACGCGCACCGAGACGCGCTCCTTACCCCCCTCCGCCGGGCCCGGTTCGCCCGGACCGGCAGCGACCCGCTCGCAGATGGCGAGCAGTTTGACCGTGCAGTCCACTGCGGAGGCGGTCTCCAGATCCTCGGCGGTGATCTTGGAAATGCCCTCGCGATACACATCGGCCGCCGTCACGCGGGTGTGGAAGGCCAGCGAGGCCAGGATCGCGGCCTTGGCCGCGGCGTCGTAGCCCTCGACGTCGGCGGTCGGATCGGCCTCCGCGTAGCCGAGGCGGGTGGCCTCCTGGAGGGTGATGTCGTAGTCCGCGCCGGTCTCGTCCATCGCCGAGAGGATGAAGTTGGTAGTGCCGTTGACGATGCCGACGACCTTGTTCACCCGGTCACCGGACAGCGACTGGATCAGCGGACGCACCACCGGGATCGCGCCCGCGACGGCGGCCTCGAAATACAGGTCGGCGCGGTTGCGTTCGGCGGCGGCGGCGAGTTCGCCGGTGTAGTCGGCCAGCAGGGCCTTATTGGCGGTCACCACGGATTTGCCCGCGTTGAGCGCGGCCAGGATGAGGCGGCGAGCCGGATCGATGCCACCGATGACCTCGACCACCAGATCGACATCGTCGCGGGCGACCAGCGCATCCGCGTCGGTGGTCAGCAGTTCGGCCGGGATGCCGCGGTCGGCATCCGAGTTGCGCACGGCGACACCGCGCAGCACCACCGGCGCGCCGACACGCGCGCGCAGGTCATCGACGTGGTCGCGCAGAATGCGCACCACTTCGGTGCCGACATTGCCCATCCCGAGGACCGCGACTCCGATCGGATGGTCGGTTCCCCATACGCCGAACTTCGCAGCGTCGGGCTCACCCGTCGCCCGACCGCCGCCCTCGATGGAATCGCTACGCGATACTGAGTTCATTGCACCTCCAGGCTGAGCAGATCCGTCACCGTTTCCCGGCGCAGAATGAGTCGCGGCACGCCGCCGCGCACCGCGACAACCGCCGGACGAGTCAGCTGGTTGTACCGGCTGGACATCGAGTAGCAGTAGGCGCCGGTCGCGGCGACGGCGACCAGATCGCCGGGGCCGACATCGGCGGGCATCCAGGTATCGCGGATGACGATATCCCCACTCTCACAATGCTTTCCGACGACCCGAGCGACCACGGGCGCGGCGTCGGAGGAGCGCGAAACCAAGCGGCAGTCATAGTCGGCCTGGTACAGCGCGGGACGGATGTTGTCGCTCATGCCGCCGTCGACGCTGACATAACGCCTGCGCAGTCCGCCGTCGAGCGAGACATCCTTGATGGTGCCGACCTCATAGAGGGTGACGGTGCCCGGTCCCGCTATGGCGCGGCCGGGTTCGACGGCGATCTTCGGCTCGGGCAGTCCGGCGCGGCTCGCCTCGGTGGCGACCAGCTTGCGCAGGCTGGCCGCGAAGTCGTCCAGCGGCGGCGGATCGTCATTGGGCAGATACGAAATACCAAGTCCACCACCGAGATCCAGCGTGGCGATCTGCGCGGTGCGCTCGATGCCGAACTTGTCGATGGCCTCGCGCAGCAGGCCGAGCATGCGACGTGCGGCGATCTCGAAACCGTCGATTTCGAAAATCTGCGAACCGATATGACTGTGCAGACCGACGAGTCGGAGATTATCGGCCTCGAAGACCCGAGCCAGCGCCTCCATCGCATCACCGCCAGCGATCGAGAAACCGAACTTCTGATCCTCGTGCGCGGTCGAAATGTATTCGTGGGTATGGGCTTCCACACCCACGGTGACGCGGACGAGCACATCCTGAACGACTCCGGCGCGGCCCGCGATGGCCTCCAGGCGCTCGATCTCGATCAGCGAATCGACCACCACATGACCGACGCCTGCCTCGACCGCAGCAGCCAACTCGGCGACCGATTTGTTGTTGCCGTGCAATGCGATTCGGTTCGCCGGGAACCCCGCGTGCAGTGCGACGGCAAGTTCGCCGCCGGAGCAGACATCGAGGGAAAGACCCTCGTCGCGGATCCAACGGGCGATCTCACCGCACAGGAATGCCTTGGAGGCATAGTGAACTCGGGCGTCCGGGCCGAAGGCGGCAACCATATCGCGGCAACGGGAACGGAAGTCGTCCTCGTCGACCACGAACAGCGGGGTGCCGAACTGCTCGGCCAGTTCGTGCACCGGCACACCGGCGAGGTGCACGACGCCTTCCGCATCGCGAGAAGCGTTGCGCGGCCAGACATTCGCGGGCAGATCGATCATCTGCTCGGGACCGCTCGGGCGCTCCGCGAGGCTGGGTGCGTGCGGGATCTCTGCATGCCGAGGACCGGCAGGGTGAGCACTCACGACTCCACCTCGCTGACGCTCGGCTCCGCCGTGACCGCCCGAGGCGCTATGTCCATGGTTCGCTCGCTGCGCTCGCTCATTACATTCGCTCCGGTGCACTCACGCCGAGCAGCCCGAGGCCGTTGCTCAGCACCTGACGGGTGGCATTGGCCAGGGCCAGCCTGGCGGCATTGGTCGGCGTGACGGGTTCGTCGCCGAGGGGCAGTACCCGCAGGCTCTTATTGGTCTGGAACCGGTGGTAGGCACCGGCCAGCTCCTCCAGATACCGTGCGACGCGGTGCGGTTCGCGCAGGCTCGCGGCACTGGCGACGGCGCGCGGGTATTCGCCGATGGTGCGGATGAGTTCACCCTCTTCATCGGCAGTGAGCAGACCGAAATCCGGTGTCACCGTGTCGTATTCGAATTCGGCGGCATTGCGCGCGATGGACGCGGTCCTGGCATGTGCGTATTGCACATAGTAGACCGGGTTTTCATTGCTCTGGCTGGTCCACAGGTTCAGATCGATATCGATGCTCGAGTTCACCGAGCTGCGCACCAGCGAGTAACGGGAGGCATCGACACCGATCGCCTCGACCAGATCGTCGAGGGTCACCACGGTGCCCGCCCGCTTCGACATCCGTACGGCCACACCGTCTTTGACGAGATTCACCATCTGTCCGATGAGTACCTCGACGGTGGCCGGATCGTCGCCGAAGGCGGCCGCGGCGGCCTTCAACCGGCCGATATAGCCGTGATGGTCCGCGCCGAGCATGTAGATGCACAGATCGAAGCCGCGCGAGCGCTTGTTCTGGAAATAGGCGATATCACCGGCGATATAGGCGGCATTGCCGTCGCTCTTGAGAACGACGCGGTCCTGATCGTCGCCGTATTCGGAGCTGGCAATCCACCAGGCCCCGTCCTTTTCGTAGAGGTCACCGGAATCCTTGAGTTTGGTGACCGCCGCTTCGACCGCACCGGATTCGAAGAGCGAACTCTCGTTGAAATACACATCGAAATCGGTGCCGAATTCGTGCAGCGATTCCCTGATATGGGCGAACATCAATTCGACGCCCGCGGCACGGAAAAGTTCGAGTTGCTCGTTTTCCGGCAGGGTCGGTGCCTCGGGGCGCGCGGCCACGATCTTTGCGGCGATCTCGCCGATGTATTCGCCCGCGTAGCCGTTTTCCGGGGTCGGCGCGCCGGTAGCGGCTGCGGCCAGAGATTTGGCGAAGCGGTCGATCTGCGCGCCGTGGTCGTTGAAGTAGTACTCGCGGGTCACGTCGGCGCCCTGCGCGGCCAGAATGCGGCCGAGCGCATCACCGACGGAGGCCCAGCGGGTACCGCCGAGATGTACCGGACCAGTCGGATTGGCCGACACGAACTCCAGATTGATCCGGGTGCCCTTCAGGGTGTCCGAGGTGCCGTAGGCCGCGCCTGCGGTCAATACCTGTTGCAGGATCGCGCCCTGTGCGGAGGCGGCGAGCCGGATATTGAGGAAACCGGGACCGGCGACCTCGGCGGTGTCGATGGCGTCCGTGGTGGCCAGCGCCTCGGCCAACCAGGTCGCCAACGCGCGCGGATTCGTTCCGGCCTTCTTACCTACCTGCATGGCCACATTCGTGGCATAGTCGCCATGTTCCGGATTACGGGGGCGCTCCACGTTGACCTCGTCGGGCAGGACCGTTGGGTCCAGTCCACGTTCGACAAGCACCTTCGCCGCGGTCGCGCGAAGGAGATCTGCAAGGTCAGCTGGAGTCACGAGTCTCTATCCTATGGTCTGGGCAGGTGTACGCCTCGAGTGGGCACCTCGGCGGAGCCCTCCGCAACCACCCAGCACCGTGGATCAATACGTGGAAAGAGCACAGCGAGCTATGCCGAGCAGCACGAGCGCCAAATCGGCCAAGGCCGTCCGGGCCGCAGGGAAGGTCGCACCGTCGCGGAAAAAAGGCGGCGGCAAGGTTCCGATGGGCAAGGGCCCGTTGAAAAAGCGCCAGATCCCCTGGTTGGTCATCGGAGCCGCCGTGGTGATCATCGCGTTGATCGGTGCGCTCGCGTTCAGCCTGGTGCCGAAGTATCGGGACAAGGCCGAACTCGAGAAATTCACGCCGAGTGCGCAGAAGAAGGATCCGTCGGATCAGATCGCCGGGGTGACCAAGAAGGACTACCCGGCGGGACTGCACGTCGCGGGTACGCAGCGCGTCGCGTACGACCAGACCCCGCCGTTCGGCGGTCCGCACGATCAGGTCTGGGCGAACTGCATGGGCGTGGTCTATAGCAAGCCGGTCCGAGTCGAGAACGCGGTGCATTCGCTCGAGCACGGTGCGGTCTGGATCGCCTACAACCCCGACAAGGTCGACGCGGCGGGCATCGACACGCTGAAGCAGAAGGTCGAAGGCAAGCCGTTCACGTTGATGTCGCCGTTCCCCGGACTGGCCTCGGCGATATCGCTGCAGTCCTGGGGACATCAGCTGAAGCTGGACAGCGCCGACGACAAGCGAGTCAACCAGTTCATCACCGCCTTGCGCGCGAACCAATACGCCTACCCCGAGGTGGGCGCGAGCTGCTCGAACCCCGCGTTCGACGCGAACAACCCGACGCCGTACGACCCGACGCCGCCCGGACCGGATGCGGTGCCGATGGACGGTAAGGGCCTATCCCAGGACCAGACCGAACTCGGCGGTGCCGCGGGTGGTCTGCCCGGTATGCCGAGCATTCCGGGAGTACCGAATATCCCCGGCGTGCCCAACGGAATTCCGACCCAGCCGACGGAAGGTCAGTAATGCCCGTGGATACCGAAATCGAGCCGGACGTGGCCGACGATTCCACGGGTTTGGGTGCGCAGGCGCGGCGGCAGCGCACTCCGCTACTGGTACTCGGTGCGATCGGCATCCTGCTGATCGGCTTCGCGGTCGGCGTACTGGCCCGGCTACCGCTGGACAGTAATAGCGAACCCGATCCCGGCGCGGTCGATATCGGATTCAGCCAGGACATGTCGGCACACCACGCGCAGGCCGTCGAAATGGCGGGTATCGCGCTCATCGCTTCTACCGACAACGATGTGCGCAGGCTGGCCTACGACATTCTGACCACCCAGCAGGAACAGATCGGCCGAATGCAGGGCTGGCTGCAGATGTGGGGTAAACCGAACCAGAATGTGGACGGCTATATGGGCTGGATGACCGAACAGTCGGGCCATTCGCATTCCGGCGCTACCGCCGACCACGCAATGTCCGGCCCATCGGCTTCCATGCCGGGCATGGCGACTACCGCGGAGGTAACCGCACTGCGCCAGGCCACCGGTACCACGCTGGACACGATGTTCCTGCAACTGATGCTGCGCCACCATCAGGGCGGACTCTCGATGACCCAATACGCCGCCCAGCACGCCGAAACCACCGCGGTGCGCACACTCGCGTCCGCCATGGCGACCACCCAGCAGGGCGAAGCACAACTCATCACCACCATGCTGACCGCCCGCAACGCGAAACCACTGCCGCAGAACTGATCCATCGCGTCGGGCCGCGGAACCGAAACTCCCCGGTCCGACATACTTTTTGGCGGACGCCCCGCAATGCGATACGCTTGGCCCCGCCCGAACGGCCGCCTCCACCGGCACTGTTCGAAACCTATCCCGCCCTCGTAGCTCAGGGGATAGAGCGTCTGCCTCCGGAGCAGAAGGCCGCAGGTTCGAATCCTGCCGAGGGCACCGACATTCGACTGCGTTTCCGCAGGTCAGGATGGTTTTAAGCGTCGCAGGTTCGATTCCTCGAGGGCACCATTTCACCGTTCAGCTGCGATTTCGCCCATGCGCGCACGTCAAACGGATATCCGGTATCCGCGACAACGGGATTCGGGAACACCAGGAACCAAGACCACGAATCGTAGTCACGGGGGTCGAGTTCCAGCGGTGCGGGCCAGCCTCGCCATGATATCGGCGATTCGCTCGCCGCCGCAGGTCGTTCCCGATCCCATGTTCGACACGCCCGCCGAGGGCCCGTAGAACATGGAACGCCAGCAGCGATCCCACGTTCACGGCGTTGCTGTTGTGTGCGAATGATCGCAGCACGGGCGGTGCGCTGCGCGGCGGCCAGAGTCAGCAGCCAGTGGTGTGCGTATTGTGCAGCGAAACGCCAGGCTCCCAACGGTATTCAAATGCGATAGATTTCATGCTGTATCGGTGTCACGGCGCCATTGCGCGACGGCCGCGACGGCTGAAACGACCGAGATTGCCCCGGCGAGAAGCTCCTGTGTTGTGAAGTTCGCTGTGCTGTAAGAAACTGCGCGGAGCCCGGGAACTGGGTACGCGCCGTTACCCGCGGCCGCGCGGATGATCAAGCCGATCTGGGTGCCAGGATCGCGCGGCGGCCCCGCACCGGCCATGGAGCGCAGCGCTGGCCCTTGCCCGTGGAGATAGATCAGGCAGACCAGGACGAATGCTGCGGTCGCGACCGATGCGGCGACCGCGAGATATCCCAGCGCGCGGTTGCGGCGGCGGAAGTTGATTGCGATGGCAGACACGGTCACGACGGCTGCGGCGCTAGCCAGCAGGCCCCACAATCCACTGACCGACACGATGGAAGGGGGCGTCGACGACCAGAGCCCCGCCATCGAGCTAGTTGCCGAAATCCGACCGAAAGCATTGGTGCGGGTCGTACCGTCTGGGCCGTTTGCCACCAGCCACGGATCGAACAAAAGCGCCAGTGTGGCCGTACTGCCTATCGCAGCGCACAAATAGCCCGCGTTGTCGCGGCCCGAAGCTACCGAGACGCGAATACCGCGGCGGATTCGCTTGCCTGCCGCTTCCCCCCGACCGGACACGCGACCAGGCAACCGGTCCGGTATCTTCCGCGCGCTCCACGGGGTCGTCTGCACCATGCCACGGACATTAGAGCGCCTGGACCAATTCACCGCGCGGCGACAGGTTGGTTAACAACACCTCTTCGTCGTCACACCAGGCATATGCCGCGAAGTGTGGGATTTCGATCTAGCCAGAGCAAATGCCCCAGTGAAGAGGTCGACCCCTTCGTCGGACATTGACGCTGTCGAGCAACGTCGAGTTCCTCAACTTCTACCCCTTCAACGACATCGAGACCATCTCCCCATGCCCGATGCTGCGCCTCGATCGCCCGTTGATCGTTGGCGAGTTTGCCCGACCAGCACACCTTGCCGGACTCATCCATCACGCACACCTGATGAGTGGCCTTGCCGACATCGATACCCACCCAAATCCGTTGGCGCAGCGCCACTCCCACACTCCCGTTCCCGCGACCGTAGCCCGTGGACAACCCCGCCATCAGGTCCCTGACCAGCGACGAACCGCATCAGATCTCAATCAGTGGCCGGAGCGTCCAGCACGGTGGGGCGGCCATTCCTTCGGAGCCACAACAGCTGCAAGCAAACATCAGCCACACCCCACCGCCCTGGGCATCCAGGGCACCAACCCCAGACACCTACAAACTTAGGACCACGATGACAACGATCGCGATCGTCGGCGCAGGCTCGGGACTCGGCATGGCCACCGGCCGCCGATTCGGACGCGAAGGATTCTCCGTCGCGTTGATCGCCCGCTCCCAGGACAAGCTCGACCGCCTCGCCGCCGAACTGGCCGACGACCGCATCCCGGCAGTTGGTTACGCGGCAGATGTCCAGAACCGGACCGCTCCCGCCACCTCCGTCGATCGGTGTTGGGCTGTCGCGATCGGTGTCCGGTCGGGTGGGGCGAGTTGCCGTAATCTCACACACAGATGGGGTGAGTGGGAGGACGGGACATGACATATCCGCCGGGTGGGCAACCGCCGTTCGGGGAGCAGCGGGGGCAGCCGCAGCAGCCGTATGGCTATCCGCAGCAGGGTGGGCCGGGGTATCCGCAGCAAGGGGGTTATCCGCCGGGTGCTCAGGGGTATGGACCGCAGCACGGGGGTTATCCGCAGCCGGGTGGTCAAGGGTATGGACCGCAGCAGGGGTATCCGCCGCCTGGTGGTTATCAACAGCCGGGGTATCCGCCGCCGAAGAAGCGCAGGACCGGGCTGATCATCGGCCTGTTGGTGCTGGTACTCGTCATTGCGGGTGCGGTCGCCGCGGGCGTGGTGCTGACCGTGCAGGGTAAGACGCCGCTGGCTTCGGACGATAAGAAGATCCAGGTGGCCATCCACGACTTTTACGACACGCTCGAGTCGCACGGTTTCGCCGCCGCGGCGGACAAGGCATGCGCGGCCGACCGTGCCGAATTCGATACGCTGACCGATGAGCAGAAGAAGGAATTCGATACTGCCAAAATCGAGGTCAACATCGACAAGATCGATGACATCGTCGTCACCGGTGACCGTGCGACGGCCCGGATCACCGGCAAACTCACGCTGACCGTCCCGGGAGAGACCCCGGATACCGATACGGGCACCACCGAGCACCTGCGCAAGGAAGACGGAAAGTGGAAGGTCTGCTCGGCGGAGTCGGGTAAGAACTGACGTAACCTCGTCGGATGAGCTGCTGCGGACCGTCGCGTCGGACCTTCCTCAGCGCCATCGGGTTGGCCGCGCTCGCGAGTCTCGCGGATCCGGGTTCGGTTCGCGCCCAAGCGGATCCGCTCTTCGCGACCGATCTGGAGGTCGTCACGGTCACCGATCGTTCGGTGATTCTCACCTGGACGACGGTGACCCCGGATCCGAGCGGTCGATTGCTGCCGGTCGACACGGACGCCGAAGTGCGGCTCGGTCCGGCCGATTCAGCGCTGGCCATTGTCCATGCCGATGACGAGCGCACCCCGTTCCACTATGCGGAGATCGATGGTCTCGAACCGGGCTGTGCCTACCGATTCGAGGCATGGTCGAACGGTGCCCGAGCCGTGCCCGCACTATCACTGACCACCCGATCCCCCGGAAGTCCGGAATCCACCGGCGAATTCACCACCCTGACACCGCCGCCCGGCCGCCCGCTGCGCACCCTCGCCCTCGCGAATGACGTGCACTACGGCGAAGAGGTCAGCGGCCTCGTCGTCGCCGACATGCCGCCGGGTTTCCGGCAGGAGCCGGGTCTGCCGTCCTATCCGGAGGTGATGCTGGCGGCCCTGCTCGATGATCTGCGCCGCCCCGACCGCGAGGCCGACATCCTGCTCATCGCGGGTGATCTGACCGCCGAGGCGAAGCCGGAGCAGACGCGCTCGGTTCGCAGACGCCTGGACTCCTGGGGCGCGCAGGGCAGCGACTACCTCGCTGTGCGCGGCAACCACGACCGTCCGCATGTCGGCTCGGAATACCAGGGCTGCATTCCGGCACCCGCGGATCATTACGATTGCTGGGCCGAGGAATTCGATCCGCGCCAGCAGTTGATCGAGCACGAGTTGGGCGGCCTGCGGCTGCTCGGCCTGGATACCAGTGAACTCGACGGTTCGGGCGGCAGCATCGAACGCCCGCAATTCGACCGGCTCGGTGAACTGCTTCGCGAAGATCCGGATCGTCCGACGCTGGTCTTCGGACATCACCCGGTGACGGTCGAAGCCGGACTGACCAATACCGCTGGACCAGGTTTCGTCCTCAATCGCCCCGACAGCATCGAACTCCAGACGCTCTACGAGCGCGCACCCGGGGTATTCCTGCAGCACAGCGGCCATACCCACCGCAACCGCCGCACCCGTCCCGACACCGGTGCCGCGGTGGAATTCCTGGAAGTCGCGGCGGTCAAGGAGTATCCGGGCGGCTACAGCCTGCTGCGCCTATACGAGGGTGGGTACATGATCAACTTCTACAAGACCCGCACCGCGGCCGCGCGTCGCTGGAGTGCGACCACCCGAGGCGAATACTTCGGCCTGCTGCCGGATTACACGCTCGGCACCTGCACCGACCGCAATCACGTTGTGCTGCGGGACTTCTCGGGCCTGTCCTGACCGGCCCGCCGTCGCAGCCGTACCGATACCATCGCCGCAGTTCGGACGCGGTATCTTGCTTAGGTAAGCCTCATCATATGAAGTGGAACCTTGCACGTCGGAAGGACTCGAACATGTCGATCAGATGGAAAGCGATTTCCGCAGCGCTGGCCGTCGCTGTCGCGGCGCTCGGCGTGACCGCCTGTTCGAATTCCTCGGACGACAAGAACGAGATCACCGTCTACAACGCCCAGCACGAATCCCTGACCAAGGAATGGGTGGACGCGTTCACCAAAGAGACCGGCATCAAGGTCACCCTGCGCCAGGGCGGTGACACCGCTCTGGGCAATCAGCTGGTCGCCGAGGGCGCGGCCTCCCCCGCGGATGTCTTCCTCACCGAGAACTCCCCCGCCATGGCGCTTGTCGAGAACGCCGGACTCTTCGCCGATGTCGATAAGGCGACGCTGGACCAGGTACCCGCGCCATTCCGTCCCTCCACCGGCAAGTGGACCGGAATCGCCGCCCGCTCAACGGTTTTCGTCTACAACAAGGACAAGATCGCGGGCGATCAGCTGCCCGCATCACTGCTCGATCTGGCGCAGCCGCAGTGGAAGGGACGCTGGGGCGCGGGCGTTTCCGGGGCGGACTTCCAGGCCATCGTGGCGGCCCTGCTGACGCTCGAGGGCGAGGACGCCACGAAGGCGTGGCTCAAGGGCATGAAGGACAACGCCACCGCATTCCCGAACAATGTCGCCACCATGAAGGCGGTCGACTCCGGTCAGCCCGACGGCGGGGTGATCTACCACTACTACTGGTACCGCGATCAGGCCAATACCAAGGAGAGCAGCAGCCACACCGGGCTGCACTACTTCAAGAAGCAGGATCCGGGCGCTTTCGTCTCGGTGTCCGGTGGCGGTGTGCTGAAGTCGAGCAAGAAGCAGGAGTCGGCGCAGAAGTTCCTGGCGTTCATCACCTCCAAGGCCGGGCAGGAGATCCTGCGCGACGGCACCTCGTTGGAGTACCCGGTCGCCAGTGATGTCGCGGCCAATCCGGCGCTGCCGTCGCTGGCCTCACTGCAGGCGCCGGCCGTCGACCCGAGCAAGCTCGATGCCAAGAAGGTGACGGCGCTGATGACCGAGGCGGGTCTGCTCTAGTCATGGCCCTCCGGACCGCTGTCGCCGCACCCCGGGTTGGAAGACCCGGGCTACTCGTCACGACCGTCGCGCTGCTATTGGTGGCTGCGACGTTCGTGCCGCTCGGCTACATCGTGTCCACGGTCTTCTCCACCGGCCTGCACGAGGCTGCCGAACTGGTGTTCCGGCCGAGAGTCGGTGACCTGCTGCGCAATACGGTCGGCCTGGTGATCGTCACCGTCCCGATCTGCGTGGTGCTCGGGGTCGGACTGGCCTGGGTGGTGGAGCGTACGAATGTGCCGGGCGCGGCGTGGTGGGGGCCGGTATTCGCGGCGCCACTCGCGGTGCCGGCGTTCGTGAACAGCTACGGCTGGGTCAGCGTTTTCCCGACCATGCACGGGCTGTGGGCGGGAGTGGTGATCTCCACAATGTCGTATTTCCCGCTGGTGTATCTGCCGGCGTCGGCCACACTGCGCCGCCTCGATCCGGCAGTGGAGGAATCGGCGCGGGCGCTGGGTTCCGGTCCGGTCGCGGTATTCACCCGAATCGTCTTGCCGCAGTTGCGATTGGCGATTCTCGGCGGCGGACTGCTCATTTCGCTGCATCTGCTCGCCGAATACGGCGCGTTCGTGATGATCCGGTTCGATACGTTCACGACCGCGATCTTCGAGCAGTACCAATCCAGCTTCGCCGGTCCGGCGGGCAGCATGTTGGCCGGTGTGCTGGTGCTGTGCTGTCTGGTGTTGCTCGCGGCCGAGGCGGGGGCGCGCGGTAAGGGGCGTTACGCCAGGATCGGCAGCGGTGCACCTCGGGCCGCTGCCCGGGTTGCGTTGGGGCCCAGCACGGTTCCGGTTCTGCTCGCATTGACCGCGGTGGTCGTGGGCTCGATCGGAGTGCCGCTGTGGACCATCGTGCGCTGGCTGCGCATCGGCGGTGCGCAGGTCTGGGATTTCACCGAAATCGGTACGGCCCTCGGGCAGACCATCGCGCTTGCGGCGATGGCCGCACTGCTCACCACGCTGTGCGCGTTCCCGGTGGCTTGGATCGCGGTGCGCTCGACCTCGGCATTCGCCCGAATGGTGGAGGGCGCCAACTACATTACGAGTTCCCTGCCCGGCATTGTGATCGCGCTGGCCATGGTGACGGTCACGATTCGGTGGGCGCCACCGCTGTATCAGACGGTGACCATGGTCGTGGCCGCATATGTGTTGATGTTTCTGCCGCGGGCGCTGGTCAGCGTGCGGGCCGGGCTGGCGCAGGTGCCGGTCGGACTGGAGGAGGTATCGCGCTCGCTCGGTCAGTCGGGGCCGGTCACCTTTCTGCGCGTCACGCTGCGGTTGACCGCCCCCGCCGCGGCCTCCGCCGGTGCACTGGTATTCGTTGCGGTCGCGACCGAATTGACCGCGACATTGCTGTTGGCGCCCAGCGGAACTCGCACACTAGCAATGCGATTCTGGTCGCTGTCGGGCGAACTGGACTATGCGGCGGCGGCACCCTATGCACTCATCATGATCGTCGCGGCGGTGCCGGTGACGTATCTGCTGTTCACCCAATCCAGGAAGGCGGCCGGGTTATGAGTCGGCTTGTCGTGGCGGATGTTTCGAAGACGTTCGGCTACCACCGGGTACTCGGCGGGATCAATCTCGAAGTGCCGAACGGCAGTTCGACCGCAGTGGTCGGCTCATCCGGATGCGGAAAGACCACACTATTGCGGGTGATCGCCGGCTTCGAGGCTCCGGACACGGGTTCGGTCGCCATCGGCACGGAAACCGTGACCCGCGACCGGTTTTCGGTGCCGCCGCAGCGGCGCAATGTCGGTTACGTCGCACAGGACGGTGCGCTGTTCCCACATTTGACCGTCGGCCAGAACATCGCCTACGGCCTGCGCAGCGGATTCTGCGGGCTACGACGCGGTCGGAATCGGGTGAACGAACTGCTGGAGATGGTCTCGCTCGATCCATCCTACGCCGACCGCCGCCCCCATCAGCTCTCCGGCGGCCAGCAGCAGCGCGTCGCGCTCGCACGCGCGCTCGCCCGCAAACCCAATGTGATGCTGCTGGACGAGCCGTTCAGCGCACTCGATGCCGGGTTGCGGGCCACCACCAGGCAGGCCGTTGCCGAGACGCTGCGTGCGGCGGGCATGACGAGCATCTTGGTCACCCACGACCAGGAGGAGGCGCTCTGCTTCGCCGAACAGGTCGCGGTCATGCGCGAGGGGGTATTCACCCAGGTCGGCGCGCCGGAAGAGGTCTACGCCGCGCCCACTGATCTGTTCACCGCCAAATTCCTCGGTGATTGTGTGCTACTCGATGCGGTGGTCGACGGCAATGTGGCCAAATGTGCGCTCGGCCGGGTACCGGTGCAGAAGTCCGCGCCGACCGGGTCGGCGACCATTATGTTCCGTCCGGAACAGCTTGTGGCGCAGGTGGTTTCGGGCAACGAACCGAGTAGCGGAATGGTGCGGGATGTCGAGTTCCGCGGGGCCGATGTGATGCTGACGATCGCGCTGGACGGCGATATCGATCCGGTGCGGGTGCGCCGTGCCAGCGTTGCGGCGCCGACCGCGGGCGAGCGTGTCCGCCTTGAAGTGCTCGGAAACGCCGTGGCCTTCGAAGCGGCCTGAACCACGGACACCCGGCCCGGCGGTGGCGTGTCACCGGGCCGGGCACCCATGGCTGGCCATTCGAGCGACCTGCGAGCAGTCGCCGGCGAAGGCACCCTCATTTGGAGCGAGCGGCGGGAATTGAACCCGCGTAAACGGCTTTGCAGACCGTTGCCTCAACCACTCAGCCACGCCCGCCTCGCCATGAATATTGCCGGGGCCGCATCGAAATGCCCACGGTTGCACTCAGTGTGATCCGAACCGATGATGCCCGAATCTCGACCACCCGTCCGGATGCGACCAATGCCGCGCTCACCGGCCGGGAGAAGATCCGCAGCGGCGGCCGAACGTGGAATGATCAAGACCATGTCGCGGCCACGTCCACTTCCGATTGATCCGATCGAGGAGGCCCATCGTCAATGGGTCGGCCACGGCTGGGGCGATTTCGCCGACGGAATGGCGACGGTGACCTCGCTGGTTCGCGCCCAGCAAATCATGATGGCTCGGGTGGACGAGGCTTTGAAACCGACCGGTCTGACGTTCTCTCGATATGAACTTCTCATGCTGCTTGCTTTCAGTAAGACGGGTGCACTGCCCATGGCGAAGGCCAGTGCGCGACTCCAGGTGCACCCGACCAGCGTGACGAATACCGTCGATCGACTCGAGGCCGCCGAGCTGGTCGAGCGGGTTCCGCACCCCAGCGATCGGCGGGCTACCCTGATCGAAATCACCCCTGCCGGAAGGGAATTGGTTGCTGAGGCAACCGAGGAACTCAACGCGAAAGTCTTCGCGATTCCCGGTCTTCCGCCGGATCGGCTGCATACTCTGCTGCAGTTGCTCGCGGAATTTCGCCATGCCGCAGGCGACTTCGCCACCGGCGAAGAACCGGCCCGATGGTCGGCACACGAGCAGTAACCAAACACCCGAACCGGTCGGTCTTTACACGGCCCGCACCACCGCGCGGTAACGGTCTGGCATCCAACTAGCGAATTCTCCGCCCCGTTGTCTTGGCAGCGGAGGCGAAAGGGTCCACCATGGATTCCATGGTGCTGGTCTTGGGGGTATCGGCGGGCGCTGGTGGCGCCCGCGCGATGCTGACGCATTCCGATCAGCCGCATCTCCCCCCGATTGATCGATGCCAGATACCGCGTCGGGCGGGTGGTGGGGTCGAGGAACCGGTCTTCGAGGCGATCTGCCAGATGCGCGCGGCCGCCGACCGGCGCGACGAGCTGATCACCGGAACCGCCGTGACCTGCCGCTGCCCGCTGCACGCCGACGCCATCCGCACAACCGCGGGCCGCACCCCGCTCGCCATCGTCGACGAACCGCTGGCTCAGCTGCGCTACCTGCGCTTCACCGGCCGTCTGCCCACCACCGGCTCGGTCATCCTCTACGACCTCGGCAGCTCGGGCCTGACCATCACCCACGCCGACTGCCGCACCGACACCATCCTGTCCAGCAAACGCAGCACCGTCCTCGGCGGCGACGGCTACGACGCACTGCTGCGCTGGCAATTGACCCGCGGCGGCGTACTCACCGACAAACTGACCAGCCGCAGGCACCGCGAAGAACTCAGCAGCGCCCGGGTAATCACCGCCATGGACGCCAACTCCGGCGGGCGTGCCGTGGTCACCCGCAGCGACCTCGCCGAACTGTGCGCCGCGGGCATCCACCACTCCGCCTCGTTCGTCCGCCAACTCATCGAGGAAACCGGCGTCCAACCGGAGGCCCTGGTCCTGCTCGGCGGCTGCACCCGCAATCCCGATATCCGCGAAGAATTGTCCGAAATGATCGAACTCCCGGTCATCTACGACGAGGAGCCCGAATACGTTTCGGCCCGCGGAGCGGTATTGCTCGCCGCGGAACGTCCCACCGGCGATGTACGCATGGCGCGATTACGCAGCGGAGCGCTCACCGCTTCATTGGTGCCGACCACCACCGGTCGCCGCAAACTCATTGCCGCCGTTGCGGTTACGCTCGCATTGGGTGCGACCATCGCAGGACTGCTCGCCATAGACCACAGTGCCGCTCAACCACCCGGTGGTGTCAACGCGCCGACCCCCATCGAAGTCGCGGGAATCCCGGCGACGTCCTTCAACTGAACCTGGTTGCGAGCGCGCTGGAGAACCGCCTCTGTCGCAATCGTTCCGGTGACGTGGCTGCCGCTGATCGAATACACCTGTGCCCGCCCGAGGTTCACTCGGCCGGGCACAGTGCTGTACGTCAGCGCTGGCAGCGCTAGCTGTTGGTGAACTTCGCCGGACGCTTCTCGACGAAGGCGCTCATACCTTCCTTCTGATCGTCGATTGCGAAGAGCGAGTGGAAGACTCGGCGTTCGAAGCGCAGGCCCTCGGCGAGGGTGGTTTCGAAGGAGCGGTCCACGGCTTCCTTGGCGATCATGGTGACCGGCAGCGACATCGAGGCGATGGTCTCGGCGACCTCGAGTGCGGTGTCGAGCAGTTCGGCGGCGGGCACGATGCGGGACACGAGACCGGCGCGCTCGGCCTCCTCGGCATCCATATTGCGGCCGGTGAGCACCAGATCCATGGCCTTGGCCTTGCCGACGGCGCGGGTCAGGCGCTGCGAGCCGCCGATGCCCGGAATGACGCCGAGCTTGATCTCCGGCTGACCGAATTTCGCGTTATCGGCGGCGAGCAGGATGTCGCAGATCATCGCCAGCTCACAACCACCACCCAGGGCGTAACCGGCGACGGCGGCAATGGTGGGCTTGCGGAACTGCGCCAGCCGGTCCCAGCGGGCGAAGTAGTCGTTCATGAACATGTCCATGTACGACTTGGGCTGCATCTCCTTGATATCGGCGCCGGCCGCGAAGGCCCGCTCCGAACCGGTGATGACAATGGCGCCGATCGCGTCATCGTGCTCGAGTTCGTCGAGCGCGGCAATAACATCGTCGAGGACCTGCGCGTTCAGCGCGTTCAGCGCCTTCGGACGGTTCAGCGTGATCCATCCGACCCGGCCCTTGCGCTCCAGCAGAATCGTCTCGAAGTCGGGCCCTCCCGTAGCCCGACCACCACCCCCCACGGAATCGCTGCGCGATGCATCCATCCTTAGGCACCTTCTCGATCGGAACGGTTACGGATATCGGTGACGATAGCGGAGAAGTCCTTCCCCGCCTGCGACTGGTTGAACCGGGTGTAGATCTCGGCGGCGAGCAGGCCGAGTTTGCCGTCGACGTCGTTATCGCGCAGGGCGTTCGCGGCCAGGCCGAGGTCCTTGGTCATCAATGCCGTGGCGAAACCGGGCTGGTAGTCGTTGTTGGCCGGACTGGTCGGGACCGGACCGGGGACCGGACAGTAGCTGGTCAGCGCCCAACTCTGGCCGGATGCGGTGGACACCACATCGAAGAACGATTGGTGGCTCAAACCCAGTTTCTCGCCGAGCACCAGCGCCTCGGACAGGCCGATCATCGAAATGCCGAGCAGCATGTTGTTGCAGATCTTCGCGGCCTGGCCGACGCCGGAGCCGCCGCAGTGCACAACCTTGCCGCCCATTACCTGGAGCACGTCGAGCGCATCGGCGAAGTCGGCCTCGGTGCCGCCGACCATGAAGGTCAGCGTGCCCGCGGCGGCACCCGCGACACCACCGGAGACCGGAGCGTCCAATGCTCGATGGCCCGCGTCGACGGCACGAACCGCGGCCGCCTTGGCGTCGGCGACATCGATGGTGGAGCAGTCGATGAACAGGGTGCCCGGATTCGCGGCGGGAAGCAGGTCGGCGTAGACGTCGAGGACGAGCTTGCCATTGGGCAGCATGGTGATCACGACATCGCGATTCGCTGCGGCCGCAGCAGCCGAATCCACAACGGTGGCACCGTCTTTGCGTGCCTGCTCCTGTGCGGCGGGGACCGGATCGAAGGCGAGCACGTCATATCCGGCCGCGACCAGATTCGCGGCCATCGGCCCGCCCATATGGCCGAGGCCGAGGAAACCGATCTTCTTCGTCACTTGCCTACCTCCAAACCCAGTTCCTTATCGCCCAATTCGACGAAGTACGCCTCGACCTGTTCGGCGGTGACATCGGCGAGCGTCGCCGGTGACCATCGCGGGTTACGGTCCTTATCGATCACCTGCGCACGGATGCCTTCGACCAGATCGTGCGAGGCCAACGCGGCGATGGACACCCGGTACTCCTCGTCCAGCACCGCCTCTAGGCTCTTCGCGGCACGGGCGGCGCGCAGCGAACGCAACGTCACCTTCAGTGCTACAGGTGATTTCGCGAGCAGTTCGGTCGCGGCCTTGGCGGCCTCCGGCGAGCCGTGCGTCCGCAGTCGATCGACGACCTCCTCGACGGTGTCGGCGCTGTAGCAGGCATCGATCCAGTCCTGCTGGGCCGCCAGGTCGGATTCCGGTGCGTCCGTCGCGAATTTGGCGATGGCGATCTCGGCGGTCTCGGTCCGCAGCGTTTCCAGCAGCGCCGGAATATGTTCCGAGGCCACGTAGTAATCGGCGAAACCCGCGGCGATGGCGTCACCGGCGCTCATCCGCGCGGTGGTCAGTGCGACGTGCGTGCCGATTTCACCCGGCGTGCGGGCGAGCAGGTAGGTGCCACCGACATCCGGAATGAAGCCGATGCCGACCTCCGGCATACCGATCTTGGAGCGCTCGGTGACGATCCGGTGGCTGCCGTGGCCGGAAAGACCGACGCCGCCGCCCATCACGATGCCGTCCATGACCACCACATACGGCTTCGGGTAGCGGCCGATCAGGGCGTTGAGGATGTACTCGTCGCGCCAGAAGAGGCCGGTGGCCGAATCCGCGTTGGCGGCACCGGCAGAGTGCTCATCCAATGCGGCTGCGTCACGGTGGATGGCGACAATATCGCCGCCCGCGCAGAGCCCGCGCTCCCCCGCGCCGGTGACGACGACGGTGCGCACCTCGTCGTCATCGGCCCACACCTGCAGGGCGGCGGAAATGGCGAGGGCCATCGGATGATTCAGGGCATTGATGGCCTTGGGCCGGTTCAGCGTGATCAGACCGAGTCCGTCGCGCTTATCGATGAGAACTTCGGATTCGGTCATGCTGCTCCTACCACCGAGCGGGCGACGACCACCCGCATGATTTCGTTGGTGCCCTCCAGGATCTGGTGCACCCGCAGGTCGCGGACGATCTTTTCCACGCCGTATTCGGCCAGGTATCCGTACCCGCCATGCATCTGCAGCGCCGTATTCGCGACCTCGAATCCGGCGTCGGTCGTGAAGCGCTTTGCCATGGCGCACAATTCGACCTTGTCATCGGCATCCGCATCCAGTGCCGCCGCAGCCCGCCACAGCAGGGTCCGCGCCGCCTCCAGTGCGGTACGCATATCCGCGAGCTGAAATTGCAATGCCGGGTTGTCCAGCAGTCGGGTGTTGAATGCCTTGCGCTGGGCCAGGTACGCGACGGATTTTTCGAGCGCCGCCTGGCCGCCGCCCAGTGAGCAGGCGGCGATATTGAGTCGACCGCCGTTGAGTCCGTTCATGGCAATGCGGAAGCCGTTGCCCTCGACGCCGAGCATATTGGCGGCGGGAACCCTGGCGTTGTCGAGAATCACCTGACGAGTGGGCTGGGCATTCCAACCCATCTTCTTCTCGTTGGCGCCGAAGGAAATTCCCGGGGTATCGGCCGGAACGATGAACGCCGAAATCCCACGAGCACCCGCATCGCCGGTGCGCGCCATGATGACGTACACATCGGCGCTACCCGCACCCGAGATGAATTGCTTCACACCGGTGAGCAAGTAGTCGTCACCGTCGCGAACGGCCTTGGTGCTCAAGGCCGCAGCATCCGATCCGACACCCGGTTCGGTGAGCGCGTAGCTGCCGAGCCATTCCATCGAGGTCAGCCGGGGCAGCCAGCGGTTGCGCTGCTCGGCATTGCCGTAGTTGTCGATCATCCACGAAACCATGTTGTGGATGGAGATATACGCCGCGATGGCCGGGCACCCGGTGGCCAGTTGTTCGAAGATGCGCACGGCATCGAGCCTGCGCAGTCCGGAGCCCCCGACATCCTCGCCTATATAGATGCCACCCATGCCGAGCGAACCCGCCTTGCGCAGCACATCCACTGGAAAGTGCTTCTGCTCATCCCATTCCAGGGCGTTCGGAGCGAGGTATTCGTCGGCGAAGTCGCGCGCCATTTCGGTAATGGCGCGCTCGTCGTCATTCAGTGCGAACACGATCGTCGACCTCCCGTCCGTGGGCTGTTCAGTCCATCGTCGGAATGACGAAGTGGTTGCTGTCCTTCAGCCCGGATGGCCAGCGCTGGGTAACGGTCTTGGTCTTGGTGTAGAAGCGAATCGAATCCGGACCGTGCTGGTTCAGATCGCCGAATCCGGAGCGCTTCCAACCGCCGAAGGTGTGGTAGGCGATCGGCACCGGAATCGGCACATTGATGCCGACCATGCCGACCTGTACGCGGGCGGCGAAATCCCGTGCGGTATCGCCGTCGCGGGTGAAGATCGCGACACCGTTGCCGTACTCGTGCTCGTTGGGCAGGGCCAGCGCTTCGTCGTAATCCTTGGCCCGCACGATCGCAAGCACCGGGCCGAAGATCTCTTCCTTGTAGATCCGCATTTCCGGCGTGACATTGTCGAAAAGCGTTGCACCGGTGAAGTACCCGCCTTCGCCGCCATCGACCGCGAGCCCACGGCCGTCGATAACCAGCTCGGCCCCCTCATCGTGGCCGATCTGGACGTAATTCTCGACCCGACCGAGTGCGTCCTTGGTCACCAGCGGGCCGAAATCGGCACCGGCATCGTCGGAGCGTCCGACATTCAGCTTGGCAATCCGCTCGATCAGCTTCTCGCGCAGGCGATCCGCGGTTTCCTGACCGACCGGCACGGCGACCGAGATGGCCATACAGCGTTCACCCGCCGAGCCGTAGCCCGCGCCGATGAGCTGGTCGGCGACATCGTCGAGGTCGGCGTCCGGCATCACGATCGCGTGGTTCTTGGCGCCGCCGAAGCACTGTGCACGTTTGCCATTCGCGGTCGCGGTCTCGTAGATGTACTGCGCGATAGGGGTGGAACCGACGAAACCGACAGCCTTGACGGTCGGCGAATGCAGGATCGCGTCGACCGCTTCCTTATCACCATTGACCACATTGAATACGCCCGCGGGCAGACCCGCCTCCAGGAACAACTCCGCCAGGCGCAGCGGCACCGAAGGATCGCGTTCGGATGGCTTGAGTACGAAGGCATTTCCGCACGCCAGCGCCGGTCCGGCCTTCCACAGCGGGATCATGGCCGGGAAGTTGAAGGGGGTAATGCCTGCGACCACACCGAGCGGCTGACGCATGGAGTAGACGTCGATGCCGGTGCCCGCACTCTCGGTGTACTCGCCCTTGAGCAGATGGGGAATGCCCGCCGCGAATTCGATGACCTCGATACCGCGCTGGATATCACCCTTGGCATCGGGGATCGTTTTGCCGTGTTCGGCAGACAGCAGCGCCGCAAGGGAATCCATCTCGTCCTGCACGAGCGTCAGGAACTTCATCAGCACCCGCGCGCGCTTCTGCGGGTTGAACGCGGCCCACACCTGCTGCGCCTCTACCGCATTCGCGACAACGGCATCGACCTCGGCCTTACTCGCGAGCGGCACCCGCGCCTGCACCTGGCCGGTATTCGGATCGAAGACATCGGCGAAGTTGCCCGAGGTCCCGGCGACATGCTGTCCGCCGATGTAATGAGTGAGTTCGCGAACCATGCCAGTCCTGTTCTCGTGGGTGGACGCCGCGCATCGCGCGATTTACGGTCATCCTATAGTTGGATGTCCAACTAAATATAGACCTGCAAGCAGACTGTGACCCATCCCACTGGCAACTGCCGAGCAACCCGGACCCGCGCTGGCCACCGAAACCGGTTTCACCTAGCGCTGTGACTGTCGCCACCGTAGGATTAGTTTGACGTCCTAGTATCGGGCGCCAAAATAGGATCTCCCTCGGAGGACCCCGTGGCCGACAGCACCGCGCTCCACACGCCCACCCATCCCGTCCGATTCGTGACTTCGGCCGCGCTATTCGACGGGCACGATGCGGCGATCAACATCATGCGGCGGATCCTGCAGGCGCAGGGCGCCGAGGTCATTCACCTCGGGCACAATCGCGCGGTCAGCGAGGTCGTGGACGCGGTGCTCACCGAGGATGCCCAGGGCGTCGCGGTGAGTTCGTATCAGGGTGGACATGTCGAGTACTTCGAATATCTCGCCGACGCGCTGAAGAAGGCCGGTGCCGACCATGTTCGGATCTTCGGCGGTGGCGGCGGGGTGATCGTCGACGAGGAGATCGCGCGGCTGGCCGAATCCGGGGTGACCATCTTCTCCCCCGAGGACGGTCAGCGGCTGGGCCTGCCCGGCATGATCAATCAGCTGATCCGCACCTGCGATTTCGATCTCGCCGCCGAGCCGCCGGTGCTGGACGCGGTACTCGCCGGTGAGCGGGCCGCGCTCGCCCGCGCGATCACCTGCCTGCA
Organism: Nocardia sp. NPDC050412; assembly: GCF_044458825.1. Lineage (NCBI taxonomy): Bacteria > Bacillati > Actinomycetota > Actinomycetes > Mycobacteriales > Nocardiaceae > Nocardia > Nocardia sp. NPDC050412. The sequence continues at coordinate 506,424 of NZ_JBITIJ010000007.1, read as the reverse complement.
GCAGGACACGCTCTCGGAGTCCGATCGGCAGACCTTGGCGTCGGCCGCCGCCGCGCGCACGGTGCCGGTGCTCGGCATCACCGGCACCGGCGGTTCCGGAAAGTCCTCGCTCACCGATGAATTGGTGCGGCGCCTGCGTTCGGATCAGCAGGACAAGTTACGCGTCGCGATTCTCGCGGTGGATCCAACCCGACGACGCGGGGGTGGTGCGCTGCTCGGCGACCGTATCCGGATGAACGCCCTCGACAGCGATCACACCTTCTTCCGCTCCCTTGCCACCCGCGGCGGCCACGAACTGCCGCAGAATATCGACGCCATCGTGGCCGCCTGCAAGGCAGCGGGATACGACCTGGTGATTCTGGAAACCCCGGGCATCGGCCAGGGGGATGCCGCGATCACCGACCACGTCGACGTGTCGATGTATGTGATGACACCGGAATTCGGCGCCGCCTCCCAGCTGGAGAAGATCGATATGCTGGATTTCGCGGATGTGGTGGCCATCAATAAGTTCGAGCGCCGCGGCGCCGAGGATGCGCTGCGTGATGTCTCGCGCCAGTTGATTCGCAATCGCGAGGAGTTCAGCAAGACTCCCGAGGAGATGCCGGTATTCGGAACCAGCGCAGCCACTTTCAACGATGATGGCGTGACCGCGCTCTACCAGCACCTCACCGCGTTGCTCGCCGAGCGCGGTCTGCAAATGCAGCCCGGCGTACTTCCGAAGGTGAATACCCGGTCCTCCACCAGGTTCGCGCAGATCATTTCGCCCGCCCGGGTGCGCTACCTCGCTGAGATCGCCGATACCGTCCGCGACTACCACGCCGATACCGCCACGCAAATCGTTGCGGCACAACGCCTGCAGCGGCTCGAGCAGGTGGCGGCCGAGCTGCCCGACGACATCGCGGTGGCCGAGCTCGCCGAAAAAGCGCGTGACGCGCTGCATGCCGACAATGCCGAACTGCTCGCGGGTTGGCCCGCACTGGCCGAATCCTATCGAGGCGATGAGCAAGTGGTGCGGGTTCGTGATCGCGAGATCCACACCCCGCTGCGCCGGGAAACACTGTCCGGCAATTCCATTCCGCGCGTAGCACTGCCGCGCTTCACCGATCACGGTGAGTTGCTTCGGTTCCTGCGCTCGGAGAATCTGCCCGGACGGTTCCCGTTCACCGCGGGCGTCTTTCCGTTCAAGCGCGATAACGAGGATCCGGCGCGAATGTTCGCCGGTGAGGGCGATCCGTTTCGGACCAACCGGCGCTTCAAGGTGCTCAGCGAACATGCCGAGGCGACAAGGCTTTCCACGGCCTTCGATTCGGTGACGCTCTACGGTCACGATCCCGCCGAACGCCCGGATATCTACGGCAAGGTCGGCACCTCCGGCGTCTCGATCGCCTCACTCGACGATATGAAGGCGCTCTACGACGGTTTCGACCTGACCGCGCCGACCACCTCGGTATCAATGACCATCAACGGCCCGGCCCCCACCATCCTGGCCTACTTCCTCAATACCGCCATCGACCAAGCGTTGGAACGTTTCTCGGCCGCCGAGGGCCGCGAACCCACCGCCGAGGAGACCGCGGATATCAAGGCGCGCACCCTGGCGACGGTGCGTGGCACCGTGCAGGCCGACATCCTCAAGGAGGATCAGGGCCAGAACACCTGTATCTTCTCCACCGAGTTCAGCCTGCGCATGATGGCCGATATCCAGGAATGGTTCGTGCGCAACGGTGTTCGCAACTTCTACTCGGTCTCCATTTCCGGCTATCACATTGCCGAGGCCGGTGCGAATCCGATCAGTCAGCTGGCCTTCACCCTCGCCAACGGATTCACCTATGTCGAGGCATATCTCGCACGCGGCATGCAGATCGACGACTTCGCGCCGAATCTGTCGTTCTTCTTCTCCAACGGCATGGATCCGGAATATTCGGTGATCGGCCGGGTGGCACGGCGTATCTGGGCCATCGCGATGCGAGATCGCTACGGCGCCAATGAGCGTTCACAGAAGTTGAAGTACCACGTGCAGACCTCGGGCCGGTCGCTGCACGCACAGGAGATGAGCTTCAACGACATTCGGACCACCCTGCAGGCACTCATCGCGATCTACGACAACTGCAATAGCCTGCACACCAACGCCTATGACGAGGCGGTGACCACACCCACCGAGGAATCGGTGCGCCGCGCACTGGCCATTCAGCTCATCATCAACCGCGAGTGGGGAGTCGCGATGAATGAAAACCCGCTCCAGGGCAGCTTTCTCATCGATGAGCTCACCGATCTCGTCGAGGAGGCCGTGCTCGCCGAATTCGATCGCATCAGCGAGCGCGGCGGAGTCCTCGGAGCCATGGAGACCGGCTATCAGCGGGGCAAGATCCAAGACGAATCCATGCGCTACGAGCACCGCAAACACGATGGTTCGCTGCCGATCATCGGTGTCAATACCTTCCGCAATCCACACGGCGAACCGCACCGGGTCATCGAATTGGCTCGCGGCACCGAAGCGGAGAAGCAGTCACAGCTGCAGCGCGTGCGTCAATTCCAGCACGACCACCGCGATGCCGCACATGCCGCCCTCGCCCGCCTGGACGCTGTTGCCCGCACCGACGACAACATCTTCGAGGCCCTGATGGACGCCGCCCGGGTCTGCACCCTGCAACAGATCACCGACACCTTCTTCACCGTCGGCGGACAGTACCGCCGCAACGTGTGAAATAGGTTGGGCCGTCAGAAGATTCGCACCTCCGGAATCGCATCCATCTGACGTGCCCACTCCGGGTACTTCGCCAGCTTGGCGTTGTGCAGCGCCATGATTTTGTCGCGCAGCTCGGGGTCCGGCTCATCCGATACGTCGGGTCCGATGGCGATCCTCTGGAAGTGCGGGATGATCTGCGGGTCACCGGCCAGATGGACCGGATCGTGCATATACCGCTCCAGCGCGTCCAGATCCTCGATGCCGACGCAATAGGCGTGCGTCAGACCTTCGCTCGCGTCGCCGAGATTCTGACCGACGGTTGCGAAGGACACCGATTCGACCGATGCGGTGCGCTTCATCAGCGCGAGTACCTCGACCTTCTGCGCCTCGGTGGTCTCTTCGCGGAAGCCGAAGCGCAACAGATGAACGATCATGGGTTACCTCCTCGTTTTGAACCAACGAGTTCAATCTAGACAACTGACTGGTAGGAACACAAGAGTGAACCCCTGAGTTCATTTGACGCTAATATGCAGGGGTGACGGGTACTACAACGGCGCGGGGGCGCATCGATAAGCGGCAGGCGATCCTGGACGTCGCATTCACCGTCTTCGCGCGACGCGGCTACGACAAGGCGTGCGTGCAGGAGATCGCGGACGAGGCGGGTGTCGCCAAGCCGACGGTCTACAACCATCTCAATGACAAGCAGAGCCTGTTCCGACACGCCGTGCTGGCCGCCGCCGACGCCGTTGCCACCGAAACCCTCGCGATCGTCGACAGCCTGCGCGAGCCGGGCGAGGATCTGTCGGCCGCCCTCACCGCGACGGCACGCGCATTGCTCGCCGAATGCTCCAGCGAGCGCGCCCGTTCGCTACGCGCGCTGACCTACGCGCAGCTCGCCGCCTTTCCGGACCTGGCCGACACCGTGCTGGAGCGCACCTCGCAGCGCATTGCCGAGGCGCTGGCCGATCGACTCACGCGACTCGCTCTTTCGGGTCGGCTGCAGACCAAAGACCCGGCGCAGGCGGCCGAACAACTACTCGCGCTGCTCACCGCGCCACTGGAGGCGCGGTCCCGGCTCGGCACCCGCGAGGTGAGCGAGGCCGAGCAGCGCGATATCGCCGATGCGGCGGTGCGGACGTTCCTGTCCGCTTACGGTTCCCGCTGATCCCGAACGCGCCCGACTACGCGCGTGTGACAATCGCGAGGTCAGGGTCTTCAGCTTATTGGGACGGCGGACATGGATCTCTCGGATATCCGCGTTATTGATAGCCATATTCATCAATGGGACCCGTTCCGCACGCCGCGCGAATTCAGCCGGACGGCGAAGTTGCTCCGGATGCTGCCCATTCCGATCGATTGGGCCAAGCAGGTGGCGCCGCGCCGGGATCGGGAGTTCGTCGGAGATCCGACCGCCTATGCGAATCCGTATCTGCCCGCGAATTACCGCGCGGATGCCGACGGCGTGCCCGTCGAATCGATCGTGCATATCGAGGTCGGGTGGACCGGAAAAGGGACGCTGGCCAGGGCTGATGAGACGAAGTGGGTAGCCGGGCTGCCATTCGGCGGCGACAATCCTGCCCTCGGCGCAATCGTCGGTAGCGCCGACCCGGCGGCACCGGATTTCGCGCTGCTGCTCGATGCCCATATGGCCGCATCGACATTGCTGCGCGGCATTCGCGCGCACGTCGCACACCATCCGGATTCGAATGTCCGGCCCTATGCCGAGCACGAGGGCGCGCTCGCCACCAAAGAATTCCTCGACGGCTTCGCGGCACTGGCCGAGCGTGGGCTGTCTTTCGAGGCCTGGGTGTATTCACACGCGCTCCCCGATGTGACGGCGCTTGCCGAACGCTATCCTGAAGTCCCGATAGTGCTCGACCATCTCGCCACACCCGCAGGGATTTTCGGTCCGGTCGGCAAACGCACCGGAACGAATCCGAGTCTGCGCCGGGAACTATTCATCCGATGGCGCGACGATCTCACCGCTCTCGCCGAAAAGCCCAATGTGGTTGCGAAGGTCAGCGGCTTGATGATGCCAATCCTCGGCCACCGGGTACCACCGCGTGGAATGCCGACACCCGTTCCGGTGCTGTTGGACCGGATCAGCCCGCTCATCACCCACGCCTACGATGTCTTCGGCGCGGACCGGCTGCTGTGGGGCTCCAATTTCCCAGTGGATAAACCGATTACGACTATCGCCGACAGCGCCGAGGTAATCGCCGCCGCGATCACCCACCACGGCGGCGGCCACGACGAGCTCGAAAAGATCTTCCGAACCAACGCCCAGCGGACCTACCGAATCGAATCCTGATGCGATGCGGATCGAGCGGACGGCAAACGATCGAATAGATATCAAAGCACGCAGAGGCGCTCGACGGCGTCGAGGCCGGGCATTTCGACCTCCCTGACTACCGGATTCGCTGCATAGCGAGATCAGGCGATGAATGAATCCGCGATTTGGCGGGTCAGGACAGCGCGGGCGGTGGCCAGCGATGGACCGTACCAGGTGAGGCTGCGGCCTTCGACCAAGGCGACAGCCAGGCCCGGAAAGGCTTCGGGTCCATCGGATCTGGTGAATACGTATGGCTCGTCGGGAAGCAGGACCAGTTCGACATCGCGGGTCAGCTCGTCCTCGGAGACGCGCGGATAGCGCTCCGCGCGCTCGGCGTGCACGAGTCGCAGGCCGAGGTGCGCTGCCAGGTCGCCGGTGAAGGTGTTGTGGCCGACCACCATCCAGGGATTGCGCCAGATGGGGATGACCGTGTTGCGCGGCGGCCCGGGCTGGGGCGCGGCCCAGGAAGTTTCGGCCTCGATGAGCCAGTCCGGCACCGACCCGTCCAGTGCTTCGGTGAAAAGTCGACGCAGCGAGGCGAAACTCGCGTCCAGCGTTTCGATTCTGGTGACCCACACCGGGATGCCCGCATCCCGCAGTCGCTCCACATCGATGCGGCGATTCTCTTCCTGATTGCAGAGCACCAGATCCGGTGCGAGCTCGATGATTCGGCGCACATTCGGATTCTTGGTGCCCCGAACCCGCTCGACGTCCAGGTCAGCGGGATGCGTACACCAATCCGTCGCCGCGACAAGGACTTCGGGGCGACTGACCGCGATGGCCTCGGTCAGCGACGGAACCAGCGACACCACTCGGCGCACCGGACGGTCAATGCGTACGACCGCACCCAGATCGTCGATCATGACAGCACCCGACGGCACAGGACACGCGGCTGTTCGGACATGTCAGCGATCCAAGGCTTCGTAGAGTGCGCGGAGATCGCGCAGACCGGCCGCGGCCGTCGGTTCGTCCTCGGCGATCATGCGCAGTGCCCGACGTAGCAGGGTCGGATCCAGATCATCGATGGCGGGGCGGAATTCGAGCTTCGGCAGGTCGGGCAGTTGGGCACGGTCGCCGTATACGTCATCGGAAACCGTTGGCGTCGTGTCACGTTCGATGCCGACGATGAGGGTGTCCAGGTCGAGGCCGCGCAGGGTGAGGATTTCGCGAGGACGCTCATCCAGACGTTCGGCGAGCAGATAGCAGACCGCGGCCACATGTTTGCACGGCCAGCCGGGATCCGGGCAGGTGCAGGAGAAGTCGAGGTCAGCGGCCGTTGTCGGAAGCAGATGCTCGCCGAGGCTCGTCGGCAGCGCGCCGGAGGCGATTTCGGCCAGCACACCCGGCGTGGTCCGGATGGTCTCGATGAGCAGTTCCAGTTCCTCGTCGCGCAGCTGCCGGATGGCGAAAACCGAGGTGAACGGGCGCGGCTGACTGCCTTGCACTTCCGCGGTGACCGCACCGGGTTCGATCCGATAGCTCACGACCTGTCCGGCCCTGGCGTAGGTGCGGCCGCGGGCGAGCCGACCGGGTTCGGCCATCTGCTCGACCGCCTCGATCAGCGCCTTGCCCCACCAGGTGCGTCCGAATCCGCCACGGCGGCTGCGTGCTTCGACGCCGCCACGCACCGGTCGGCGCTTGCCGTACTTGCTGTAGTCCTCGAAGGGACTCAATCGCCCACCGCCTCCGCGCCGAGGGCGAAAAGCCGATGCAGTTCGTCCGTGCTCAATTCGGTGATCCAGTTCTCGCCCGCACCGATGGCCAGATCGGCGAGTTGACGCTTACCGCTGATCATTTCGTCGATCTTCTCCTCGATGGTGTCGACGCAGATCAGTTTGCGTACCTGCACATTGCGCTGCTGACCGATTCGGAAGGCGCGGTCGGTGGCCTGGTTCTCGACCGCCGGATTCCACCAACGATCCAGGTGCACAACATGGTTGGCCGCCGTGAGGTTCAAGCCGGTGCCACCGGCCTTGAGCGACAACAACATCAGCGGCGGTCCAGCCGGTTCCTGGAAACGCTCGACCATGGTGTCGCGCTGCTTCTTCGGCACGCCACCATGCAGAAACGGGATCGCCGTACCGAAGCGCTCGGTCAGATAGGGCGCGATGAGATCGCCGAATTCGCGGAACTGGGTGAACAGCAAGGCCTTCTCGTCATCTGCCAGCACCGCATCGAGAACGTCTTCCACCAGGGCGAGCTTGCCGGAGCGGTGGCTGCCGCGGTGCAGCACGCCGGAGGCGTCGCCGAGGAAATGCGCGGGGTGGTTGCAGACCTGTTTGAGCCGGGTCAGCGCACCGAGTACCGCGCCCTTGCGCGCCATACCCTTCGCATCCTTCAGCTTGGCCATCATGTCGTCGACGACCGCCTGATACAGCGCCGCCTGCTCGACGGTCAGGTTGGCGCGCACCGTCATCTCGAGCTTCTCCGGAAGATCGCTGATGACGGCGGGATCGGTTTTCACCCGGCGCAGCACGAACGGCTGGGTGACGGTGCGCAGTCGACTGATGGCATTCTCGTCTCGATCGCGTTCGATCGGCACGGCGAACCGGGCACGGAAGGTTTGTGCGCTGCCGAGCACTTTCGGCATCGTGAAGTCCAGAATCGAGCGTAATTCTTCAAGACGATTCTCCACGGGAGTTCCGGTGAGTGCCAACCGATGTCGGGCAGGCAGCGCCCGCGCCGCCTTCGCCTGCCTGGTTCCCGCGTTCTTGATGTGCTGCGCCTCGTCGAGCACCACCCGATGCCACTGCTGCCGCGCCAATTCGGCTGCATCCCTTGCCAAAAGCGAATAGGTGGTGATCACCAGATCCGCGTCCGCGATGGCTTCGTCCAGTTCCGTGCCCGACTTGCGGCCGACACCGTGATGCACCAAAATCCGCAGATCAGGGGCGAATCGCTGCGCCTCACGCTGCCAGTTGCCGACGACCGACATCGGGCTCACAAGCAGCGTCGGTCCAGTGCCGTCGGTGCCCTCTCGCTCGTGCACGAGCAGGGCCAAGACCTGCACGGTCTTACCCAGACCCATGTCATCGGCCAGTATTCCGCCGATACCGTAGCGGCTCATGGTCGCCAGCCAGGCCAAGCCACGCTCCTGATAGGGCCGCAACTGCGCCTTCAAACCGACCGGCGCGGTGACCGGTACCGGTTCGCGGGTCTGGTCCAAAAGGTCTGCGGCCCAACCGGTTGCGCTGACCTCGGTGATCGGAACCTTCTCGACATGGCCGGTGACGAGTTCACCGACCAGATCGGCGAAGGTGATTTCGGTGTCGTCGAGATGGGCGGCGACATAGCGCGCGGCGGCGGCCAACATCTTGTGGTCGGCCTGCACCCATTCGCCGCGCAGCTGCACCAGATCCGATTTCGAGCGGACCAGCCGTTCCATCTCGGCCTTGGTGAGCACGGCATCGCCGAGCGCGAGTTCCCAACGGTAGGAGACGAGTCCGCGCATGCCCACCGTGCTCTCGGCGGCGGGGACGGCGCTTTCCACGCGTAGCCGCATGGTCGGGGCGCTGATATTCCATGCACGCGGCAGCAACAACCGCACACCTGTCGCCTGCAGCGCATGCGCGCCGTGTTCGACCAGATCCGCGACCACCTCGGTCGGCAACAGCAGGTCCATCGACTGCGGATCGCTCGGTAGGTCGCGCAGCCGCGGATAGGCCCGCGCCGCCTCTCCCAGCTTCTCGATCGCCGTGCGGACCAGCACCGGATCACCCAGCAGCGGAACCGGATTCGGCGCTTCACCATCGGTGCGCAGACAGACCTGCAGTCGCCACAGCGCCACCACCTCATCGGCATCGGTATCGGCCTCGCCGAGCGCGATATCGCCCTCGGGCTCCAGCAGCCGCAGCACCAACTCGGGCTCATCCCCGGTCAGACTCGCCCGCCAGCGTTCCAGCACCTCGGCCAGCTGATGGCTGCCGCCATCCAGGGCGACGTCATCGATGAGTGCGGCCACCAGCGGATGCGTCGACGGCGGCGGATCCAGCAGTTCCCGGACGATCGGATCGGCGAGTTCGGCGACCATATCCTCGAGCAGCATCGCCGGCTTCCCCGCGACGCGCAATGCGGGCGGCATCGCCACCGCCAACTCCGCCAGCCAGGCGCGCTGGCGCTCGCCGCCGACCAACCGCCAGCGCACCCACCACTGTCCGTCGTCGCGGCGCAGCTCGGCGGCCACCCGCCCGGCCCGCACCCATCGCTCGACACCGTGCGCCACATGCGCGAGAAACCGCAGATCCCCCGAAACCGCATCGGCCGGCAGCCGCTGTCGCAGCGCGACCGCGGCCGCCGCGGGCACCATGGCATGCGCCTTGACCTGCTCGGTCGCTCCCTGCGACCCGCTGATCAGCACCTGCGCCCGGTGCCGGAACTTCGACGCCGCCAGCACCGCACCCAACGGTTCGGGTAGCGCGACCGCGGCCTCCTGCCAGAGCAGCAAGCCCGATCCCGGCGACCACAGACCGTGCAGCATCACCCCATCCAATCAGGCGGGTCCGACAGGCCCTGCGGCCATCCTCGTCCCGCTGCTCAGTCGAGTTCGTAATCGAACCAGATGTGGTGCACACCGTCGGTGTCGACGGTGAGACCACCGGTGCCGGTGATACCTGCCAGCGCACCGGTGCCGCTGGTCGGCACAATGGCGAAGAACTCGGCCGTGCGGTCGGTGCCGAGTGTGGTCGCCGAATGCGCGAAGTTGAAGCTACCCGTGCGACCGTTCAGCGCACCATCGAAGGACTCCATCGCCACGTACGTGCCCGCACCCGTCGCCTGGTCGAAGGCGGCGGTGAACAGGGTCGCGGACCGACCGGTGATCTCGCCCGCGAACTCCTTCTCGATCCGTGCGAGGCCGACCGGCAACGCGGTGGTGATGGCCGGATCCGGCACGACATCGGTCGGGGTGAAGGAGGCGACGGAGAACGTGCCGATTGCTTTCATGCGGCGCAGCGTAACGACGAGTACCGACAACTTCTCACGCGTCTTGGCGGTGTGCGAGGACCTTGCGGACGACAAGACCCACGACCAGTGCCCAGAAGGCCGCACCGATGCCGAGGAACCCGACACCGGATGCGGCGATCAGGAAGGTGACGATGCCCGCCTCGCGGTGCTGTTCGGATTTCAAAGCGCCGGCGAGGGCGGCCGCGAGAGTCGCCAGCAGGGCAAGGCCCGCAACGGTTTCCAGCGTGCCCTTGGGCGCGGTCGCGATCAGCGTGACCAGCGCCGCCGAGCCCAAGGCCAGAACTAGATAGGAGGCACCCGTGGTGAAGGCCGCGATCCAGCGGCGCTTCGGATCCGGATGCGCGGCGGGGGCGGCCGAGAGCGCGGCACTGATCGCGGCCAGATTGATGGCATGCCCACCTGCCGGTGCGCCCAGCACGGTACCGATACCGGTGACGGACATCGAAGCACGCCAAGGGATTTGGTAATCGAAGGACTTCATCACGGCCGTGCCCGGAATGTTCTGCGATGCCATGGTGACGATGTAGAGCGGAATGGCGATTCCGATCATGGCCTGCCAACTCCAATGCGGCACTGTCAGTTCGAGCGACGGTCGCATCGCCGCGAAGTCGAGTTGCTTGTGCTGCACGGCGATACTGATCCCCGCCCCGACCGCCGCGGTCACGAAGGCCGCGATCACCGCCCAGCGTTTGGCGAATCGCTGCAGCACCAGCCACACCACGATCACCGGCACGACCACCGCCGGACTGGCCTGCACGGCCTTCACCGGCGCCAGACACAGCGGCAGCAGCACACCGGCGAGCATGGCCTGCGCGATCTCCACCGGAATCGTGGCAACGAGATTGCCGAGCCGCCGCCACAGTCCGGTAATCACGATCAGCCCACCGGTAATCGCGAACGCCCCGACTGCCGCCGCCCAGCCACCGACGACCGCACCGGTGCTGGCGAGCAGTGCCGCACCGGGTGTCGACCAGGCCAGTGTGATCGGCAATCGATACCGATAACTCAGCAGCATCATCCCGATGGCCTGGGTGAGGCACAGCGCGAGCAGTCCCGACGCCGCCTGTGCCGAGGTGGCCCCGACTGCCGTCAAACCGCTCAGCACCACCGCGAATGAGCTGGTGAAGCCGACCAGCGCGGTGACAACCCCGGCCCCGACCGGCTGCGCGAGCCGCGCCTGAGGGGGAACCGGTGTCGGGATATCGGCGAGCGACGAGGAAAGCCTGGACATTTCTGGAATCTTCCCCGGTCATCAGTCCAGTTGTCACAGCCAGTCGCTGGAAACTGGACTGAATTGCGCGGAATCCGGCTAGGGTGAAACGCCGAACCCGCGTCCACTTCGAACGCGGACGCGCCATAAGTACACGGGTAACCGGGTACGCCCAAAATTGATGTGGCACATGACGTAGGACCTATACCCAGGCATAGTGGCTCTTACCAGTGCGGCCTGGATATTCGGAGAGGCGGAACAGAGCTTTGTTGAGCGCGGTACTGATCTCGGCGGAGGAACTTCGGGAAGTATTGGCGGACAAGCCAGTTCGTTTACTGGATGTGCGGTGGGCACTCGGTGATCCGGACGGCCCGCAGCACTACCTGGACGGACATATTCCGGGCGCGGTCTTCGTGGATCTGGAAACCGAACTGGCCGCACCACCATCCCCCGCGCGCGGGCGGCACCCACTGCCCGATCCCGCACAGCTCGAAAAATGCGCGCGCAGCTGGGGTCTGCGGACCGGCGAACCGGTGGTCGTCTATGACGCGACGGGCGGGATGGCGGCGGCACGGGCCTGGTGGCTGCTGCGCTGGGCCGGGATCGCGGACGTGCGGATTCTCGACGGCGGCTTGCCCGCATGGACCAGTTCGGGCGGTGCGATCGCCTGCGGGGCGGAGGCCGATCCCGAATTCGGCGATGTCGAACTGAATCCCGGTCAGCTGCCGGTGATCGATGCCGATGCAGTGGCGAAATGGTCCGGCGTCCTGCTCGACGCACGCGCGGGTGAGCGCTACCGCGGCGAGGTGGAGCCGGTCGATCCGCAGGCGGGCCACATTCCGGGCGCGATCAGCGCACCGACCGCGGAGAACCTCGACGCCGACGGCCGGTTCCGCAGTGTGGACGCTTTGCGAGACCGTTTCGCCGCATTCGCGTCCGGGCCGGTCGCGGTTTATTGCGGATCGGGTGTGACCGCGGCTCACCAGGTCGCCGCACTCGCCGCCGCGGGCATCGAAGCGGCCCTGTATCCCGGCTCGTGGTCGCAATGGTCGAACGACCCGAAACGCCCGGTCGCCACCGGGGCATAGGCGACGCTACGGGCAGGAACGGGCGATGTCGTTCAGCACGGCATTGTCAGCGGCGGTCACCGGTAGGTCGTACCGGACCGCGACTGTCAGGTATTTGCCCGCATAGGAGCAATGGTTCGTGCGCGCGGGCGGCAGCCATTCGGACGGTGTGCTGTCGCCTTTGGCCTGGTTGGCGCTCGTTTCGGTGGCCAGCAGATTCACATCGATATCGTTGGCGAACCGCACCCGCCGCTCGGCCGGCCAAGACGCCGCACCCATATCCCAGGCCGCGGCCAACGGATAGACATGGTCGATCTGGATATCGCCCGCATCGGCCTTGCTGAAGGTGATCCGTCCGCCGGTGTACGGGTCGTCGAGCGTACCCGCGGTGACCACGCAGTTGTGGGTGCCCGGCCGGAAGCTCACCTCGGTCAGCTGTGCGCTCAGCACATTGTTGCGGGTATCGCAGCCGTCGTGCCCGCCGGGGCCGTCGTAGTTGTCGGACCACAATGGTCCGAATACGCACCGCTGCCCCTCCTTACAACCGCGCTCATAGCCGCCGGGATGACCCCGCGCCGCAACGACCCGCACCGAGGCGAGCAAACGTTCGAGCTGAACCCGAGTAGGGCTGAGCTCCCCCACCCCGCCGGGTGCGACCGGTTCACCGCCCACCTCGGCGCACCCGGGCAGCGCGAACAGCGCCGCCGCGATCAGAGCAGGCAGCCATAGTCGGATGTCGGCACGCACGGTGCCAGATGTACCCGTATGCACCGACATTCGTAGAACCCAGCCGGAGCGCCTCAGAGCCGATCAGGACTCAGAGCCAGGCGCGAGCCAGCAGATCATCATTGGCGACTTCACTGGCCCGGGGTGGGAACCTGGTGGCCACGATGGACTCGGTGTGCGCGCCGTCGTGTCCGATCAGCCACGACCCACCGCGCTCCTCGCACTCGGCGATTTTCGCGAAGGTGGTGAGCAGGAACGTGACGGCGTCACGTGGGTCCAGGGTTCGGGCCAGGCGCTGTGATTCACCTGGACGCGACAGGTCCAGCCAGACGCCGGACTGCCCGTCCAGTCGCATGCCGACGATCTTGTCGGCATTGACAAACGTGAATTTGCGCCGTTCCCACGGCGTGGTCGGCGTGAAGCTCTGCTCGAGTACCTGGAGCAGAATCGTCATGCTTTGCCCTCCGCTTCCGTTGACGCCCAACTACGGTGCTCATGCGATGACCAGCGGATATACCAGTATGTTCCGAAAATGGCGCCAAGGGGTAGTAACGGCTCCATCTCGGCGAGTTCAGGGATTTTTCTGGCGACCCGATGAGTTCGGTGACCGGGCCGCGTCTATATCTGCAAACCCGAAACGATCAGGGAGGACCACATGAGCGAGCGCAGAATCAATACAGCGCCTCGGGCGATCATGACTGAACCGAACAACAGCGAGGCGCAGTCATGAACGCCCTCCCGCCCGTCGTCGATGCCGACACCTGGCAGCACCAACTCGATGAGCTGCGCGTCCGGGAGAAGGCAGCGACCCGAGAACTCGATGCCATCGCCGCCCAGCGGCGCCGCCTACCGATGGTCGAAATGCCTGAATACACCCTAGTGGGCGAGCAGGGACCGGTCCGGCTGGCGGAGATCTTCGACGGTAAGTCACAGCTGATCGTCTACAACCACATGTGGTTCCCGGGCGAGAAGTGGCAGTGCGGTGGTTGCACCGGGTTCACCTCGCAGTTCACTCGGTTGGAGTTCCTGGACAATTACGATGCCCGGTTCGTCATCGTCACCCAGGGCCCGATCGACGAGGCGCTCGAATACAAGCGGCGGGTCGGGAACAAAATGGCCTGGTATTCCACGGCGAATAGCTCGTTCGGCAGCGACGTCGGCGCACCGCCCGGCGGCGGATTCGCGATCAATGTATTCCTGCGCGACGGCGACAAGGTCTATCGCACCTGGCACACCAATGGCCGTGGCACCGAGCAGCTCAGTCACAGCTTCGCGCTGATCGACGTGTTGCCCTATGGACGGCAGGAGCAGTGGCAGGACTCGCCCCAGGGGTGGCCACAGTCGCCGACCTACAGCCGATGGAGCAGCTCCGAAGACATCGCCGCCCACTACGGCGACCCGGGGGCGTGATTACATCCGGCTCAATAGCGTGAGCGGATCCTCGAGCAATCCGGCGACAGTCGCCAGGAAGCGCGATGCCAATTCACCGTCGATCATCCGGTGATCGAAGCTGATGCCGATGGTGGTGACCCAGCGGATGGCGAGTTCGTCGCGAAATACCCATGGGCGCTTGCGAATCGAGCCCAGGCACAGGATCGCGGCCTCGCCCGGATTGACCAGCGGAACACCGGCATCGACACCGAAGACGCCGACATTGGTGATGGTGAAGGTGCCACCGCGCAGGTCGGTCGGGGTGGCACCGCCCGAACGCGCCGTTTCGGCGAGCCAGCTGATTTCCCGGCACAGGTCGCGCAGGCTCAATGCCTGAGCTTCCTTGAGATTGGGCACCAGCAGGCCGCGCTCGGTGGCGACCGCGATGCCGAGATTCACATAGTGCTTCGTGACGATCTCCTGATTCGCCTCGTCCCACAATGCGTTGATGCCGGGATACTCCGCGAGCGCGGCTAGTGCGGATTTGGCGACCAGGGCCAGCGGTGTCAGCGTCAGCCCCTCGAAGGATTTGGTGGTGCGCAGGTGATCGAGCAGTTCCATCGATGCGGTGAAGTCGATGGTGACGAAGGTGCTGGCCTGCGGGATGGTGCGCGCGCTCGCGACCATGGCGGCCGCAGTGCGTTTGCGGATACCGCTGATCGGCGTGCGTTCTTCGCGGGATGCGGGGCGGGGGACGCCCGCATTCGGATCGGTGACCGATGGCGTCAGTGATGTGGTCGGGCCATCGGTGTGGGTCGGCACGGAGCGCGGTTGCGATACCGGGACCGCACCGCGCACATCCTCGACCGTCACCGCACCGTCGGGGCCCGAACCCGCGACGTACCAGAGGTCGATGCCGAGTTCCTTGGCCAGTTTGCGCGCCCCAGGGGTCGCCGCGGCGCGGCTCATTCCCGACTCGACAGTCGTCGAACTCTGCGCGGTCGGTTCCGTTGGCCTGCTACGCCGCCGGGAAACCGTCTCGCCTTCGGGCCCGTATCCGACCAGCACCGCAGTCCGACCGTTCGCACCCTCCGGTGCGACCGCCAGATCATTGCGCACCCGGATCAGCGGCGTCCCCACCGCGACCGTCTCGCCGGGCTGAGCGAGCAATTCGATCACCGTGCCCGAGAACGGCGACGGCAGCGATACCACTGCCTTGGCCGTCTCCACATCGGCGATCGTCTGATTCAGCTGCACGGTGTCGCCAACACCCACCGACCACGACACCAACTCCGCATCGGCCAGTCCCTCGCCGAGATCGGGTAGCCGGAATTCCAGGATATTGCCCTGATCTTCCTCGGGGGCACGATCTTCCACTAGGGCACCTCTCAGTGAGTCAGGCGGCGAGTGAGCGATCGACCGCCGCGAGGATGCGGTCCGGATCGGGCAGGTGGTGCTTTTCGAGCTTAGCCGGGGGGTATGGGATGTCGAAGCCACCGACGCGCAGCACCGGCGCCTCCAGGTAGTAGAAGCAGCGTTCGGTGATCCGCGCGGCGATCTCGGCGCCGAGGCCGCCGAAAACCGGCGCTTCGTGCGTCACGATCAGCCTGCCGGTCTTGGCCACCGAGGCCTCGATGGTGTCGAAATCGATCGGCGACAAACTGCGCAGATCGATCACCTCGAGCGAATGCCCTTCCTCGGCGGAAATTTTCGCGGCGGTGATGGCCGACGCCACGGTGCCGCCGTAGGCGACAACGGTGGCATCGGTACCGCTGACGCAGACGCGGGCACGGTCCAGGGGCATCGCCTCGGCGTCGAAATCGACCTCGGCCTTATCCCAGTAGCGCCGCTTGGGTTCGAAGAAGATCACCGGATCATCGAGCGCGATCGCCTGACGGATCATGAAATACGCGTCAGCGGGATTGCTCGGCGTCACGACGCGCAGTCCCGCGGTATGGGCGAAATACGCCTCCGGTGATTCCGAGTGGTGCTCCACCGAACCGATTCCGCCGCCGAACGGAATGCGAATCGTAATGGGCACGATCACCTTTCCCTGCGTCCGGTAGTGGATCTTGGCAACATGCGAGACGATCTGGTCGAAGGCCGGATAGACGAAGCCGTCGAATTGAATCTCGCAGACCGGCCGATAACCGCGCAGCGCCATGCCGAATGCCGTTCCGACAATGCCGGATTCGGCCAACGGAGTATCGATGACGCGGTTGTTTCCGAAATCCTTTTGCAGGGTATCGGTTACCCGGAATACGCCGCCCAGGCGACCGATATCCTCGCCCATCAGTACGACTTTCGGATCGTCGTCCATGGCCCGCCGCAGCCCGGCATTGAGCGCTGCGGCGAAGGTCGTGATCATCTGGGGACTCCTTCCGGTCGCGCGGTGGTCTCGCCGGGGTCGCCGGCCAGATACTCCGCGTATTCGCTCCGCTCCTGGGTGATCAGCGGATGCGGGGTGGCATAGACGTGATCGAACAGTTGTGTCGGTGCCGGATCCGGCATGTCGATGGTCGCGCTGCGCACCTGTTGCGCGACTTCGGCGGCGCGCGCATCGACGTGACGCTCGAATGCGGTGTCCCACAGCGACTCTCGTTCCAGCAGTTTGCGTAGCCGTGCGATCGGATCGCGGCGCGCCCACTCCTCGGTCTCGGCGGCGGAGCGGTAGCGCGTCGGATCGTCGGCGGTGGTATGTGGGCCCATCCGATAGGTGAGCGCCTCGATGAACGACGGTCCGCCGCCGGTGCGGGCGCGGGCGGCGGCCTGCCTGGTGACCGCGAGGACGGCGAGCACATCGTTGCCGTCGACCTGAAGTCCGGGAATTCCGTATCCGTAGCCGCGCCGCGCGATCGGGGTCGCACTCTGGATCCGGACGGGGGAACTGATCGCCCAGTGGTTGTTCTGGCAGAAGAATACGACCGGCGCGCCCCAGGTCGCGGCAAAGCCCAATGCCTCGGCGAGATCGCCCTGACTCGAGGCGCCGTCACCGAAGTAGGCGATGGTCGCGATCTCCGCGCCGTCGAGGTGGGCGGCGTAGGCGTAACCGGTCGCGTGCAGACCTTGCGAGCCGACGATGATATTCGGGTTGGTCATATTGACCGCGTCGGGATCCCAGCAGGAGTGCGCGACACCGCGCCACATCCGAGTGAGTTCGGTGGGATGGACGCCTCGGCAGTAGGCGACGGCGTGCTCGCGGTAGCTGCAGAAGACGTAGTCGTCGGGGCGCAGTGCGTAGGCCGAGCCGACTTGGGCGGCCTCCTGCCCGATCATCGGCGCCCACAGTCCGAGCTGGCCCTGGCGTTGCAGAGCGGTTGCCTCGGTGTCGATCCGGCGGGTCACGACCAGGTCGGTGTACATCGCGCGCAGCTGCGTGGGCCCGATGTCGGCGACCAGAGCGGCGTGTTCTCGGTCGAATACACGGCGGCCGTCGGGTTGCACCAACTGAACCGGATATTCGGTTCTATTCGTCATTCGGGATCGCCTCCTGACCACGAGCGCAGGGCTTGTGTGCCCTATATCACATAGCATCCACTAGTATGCGAAGTGCGCAAGTGATCGACACGCGAGTAAGCAGAATGCCCAAATATGACCGGCGAACTGATGTCATACTGCGTTGCATGACCAGCAGAGAACCCGCCGACGCGACCCTGGACGCCACCGACGCGCGGCTATTGCTCGAGCTGGTCGCCAACCCACGCGCGACCGGCGTCGAGCTGGCGACCCGGCTCGGGTTGTCCCGCAACACTGTGCAGGCGCGGTTGTCGCGCTGGGAGGCAAGCGGTGTGCTCGCCGGCTTCGAACGTCGGGTACAACCGCAGGCGCTGGGCTACCCGCTGGCGGCTTTTGTCGCCGTCGTCGTCGATCAGCATCGATTGGATTCGGTGGTCGCCGAACTCGCCCGGGTGCCGGAGGTGACCGAAGTGTGCGGCATGACCGGGCTGACCGATCTCACCGTGCGGGTGGTGGCGCAAGACGCGGACGATCTGTACCGGATCGCCGGGCAGATATTGAAGATTCCCGGTGTGGAACGCACCAATATGGCATTGGTGATGCAGCAATTCGTCGGGCCGCGCACGGCTCCGCTGCTGGATCGACTGGCCAGGTCCGCCGACCGCTCGTCACGGCCGTGAACTGGCGGAGTGGTCGGCGAGTTCCCCACCACGGTGAAGGACTTACAGCAGGTTGAGGAATTCGGTGGCTGTCATTCCGGCCTGCCGGAGGATCGCGGCGAGCGTGCCGCGCTTGACCGTGCCATGCAGCGGCACGACCGCGGTCCTGCCATCTTCGCGCCGATAGACAGCATGACTACCTGCCGTACGGACGTGTTCGAACCCGACCGATTCCGAGACGCGCAATCCTTCCGCACCGGAAGGTCCGACAGCGCCGGGCTCACGCCGCCGTGCCGGAAATCCGGAACGAAGTCACTAATGGAGTCGCAGTTAGTTGGGGCTCGGGCGCCTCGGCCAGATAGAGGGCGACCGCTTCGCGGAGATTGGTCAGAGCCTCCTCGATCGTCTGTCCCTGACTGGCTACATCGACCTCGAGGCACTGCGCGACGTACCAGTCTTCTTCCTGGTGCACCGCAGCCGTCAATACTCGCTGATCAGCCATGGAGACAGGGTCCCACAATGTCTTCGGCCCGCGGCCGGTTCGATCGGCGACCAGCGTGGGGCCGTTCGGAGCCGTTGCCGACGAGACTAATATGCTTTCGTCAGCGCAAGTGTCGCTCGCGTTCCTCGATCGCGTCTTTGGCCTCCCGCAGGCCGCGGCCCGTCAGCGTGCGATAGAGCTTGATGGCGTGGATTTTCTTGCCCTGCCGTATGAGTTCGTCGATTTCGTCATAGGGCATCGCCGGGTCCTGGCTGGGGAGACCGAGGTGCTTGATGATCATGTCGAGCTTTCGTTCGAGCTGATCGATCCGGCGCTCGAGCCTGTTGTTGTCGAACATCTTTCGAACTTACCGACGCTATCCGGTTGGACTACGCAGGGCATCCGTGACAAGCCGCAGCAGGCGGTCCGGTTGCTCCGGATCGGTGCCGTGCCGTGCCGCAAGGGCTATGCCCGCGACCAGTTGGATCACATCGTCGATGCCCACCTCCGCGCGGATGCCGCCATCCTGTTGCGCCCTGGTGAGCAGAGTGGCACCCGCCTGGCGAATGGCCAGCTGACAATCGAAACCCAGGTCGATCGGTCCAGCCAGGACGGCGCCGCCCAAGCCGTGGTCGGTACGGGCGTGCACGAGTAGGGCGCACAGCCACTCGATGAGTGCCGTGCTCGGCTCCCCCGCCCGCAGCTCTTCGGCTCGAGCGCAGAGCGTTTCGATCCGCTCGCTCAGCACGGCGGCCTGCAGTGCTTGTCGGTTGGGGAAGTGCCGGTAGAGGGTGCCCGCGCCGACGCCCGCGCGGCGGGCGATCTCATTGAGTGAGGCCTCCGGCCCCTCCTCGGCGAAGGCAGCTGTCGCCGCCTCGAGTACGCGTTCATAGTTCCGCTGAGCATCGACCCGCATGCACATCCCTTGTTAACCGGAGAAGTTCTCCGCTATCGTACCGCCAAGGAATCGGAGAACCTCTCCGGTTCAGTGTTGGGAGCGCGATGATGGTGAAGCACGAACTCGGCGGCGTCGGCATCTGGACCTTCGCATTCGACGGACAACCGGTCGAGCGGGTGCGCGAGGCCGCCGCCGAGCTCGAGGAATTGGGTTACGGCGCATTATGGTTCGGCGAAGGATTCGGTCGCGACACGGTCGGGCAGGCGTGGCTACTGCTCGAGGCGACCGAGCGGCTGGTGGTCGCCGCGGGCATTGCCAATGCGGCACTGCGTGATCCGATGGCGATGGCCACCGCCGAGCGCGCGCTCGGCGAGGCGTTCCCGGGTCGCTATCTGCTCGGACTCGGCGGTCATCGGGTCGGGGGTCGGCCCGTCGAGGCCGGGGGCTACACGATTCCGTCCGGCGGCAAGCCGCTGGCGCTGATGCGCGGCTATCTCGATGCGATGGATGCTGTTCCGCAGTACGGGCCGCAGCCGGACCCGGCGCCACGTCGGGTACTCGCCGCACTCGGACCCAAAATGTTGGCATTGGCCGCCGAGCGGACCTGGGGTGCGCATCCCTATCACACGCCGGTCGAGCACACCGCCGAGGCACGGCGGATCATGGGGCCGGAGGCATTTCTCGGTGTCGAGCAGGTCGTCGTCCTCGATGCCGATCAGGCGCGCGCCCGCGAGGTGGCCATGGCGCATATCGGGGGCTATCTCGAATCCGCACCGCATCAGGTGGCCAATGTGCGTCGCTTCGGTTTCAATGACGAAGATATCGCGGGTGGTCCGAGTTCACGGCTGGTGGATTCGGTGGTGGCATACGGGGATATCGAGATGATCGGCGAGCGCGTTCGACAGCATTTGGATGCCGGGGCCGATCACGTGTGTCTTCAGGTACTCACCGCTGATCCGACTGCGCTGCCGCTGCCGCAATGGCGTGAGCTTGCCGCGCTCGCCCGGGATTCGTCATTCGCGCCTGCCGCTATCCGGTGACTTTTTGTAGGGCAACCGCACCCGCGTATCGACAGCAGAGCAGGACGGCGATGAGGGGGACGAACAGTGCGGTGGTGAGTGGGACCAGCGCGGTCAGCCAGCCGATGATCGAGGGACCGGCGAGCAGGCCGAGGTAACCGAGGCTGAACACCCGCGACATATCGGTAGCCGCCGTAGCCGAGCCGAGATTGCCTGCGGCGGTGAAGATTTGCGGTATGCCGCCGGAGAGGCCGAGACCGCACATCGCCCAGCCGAGCAGCGTCAGTGGCACCCAACCCGAAGCCATGATCAGGACCAATCCGAATGCGGCGATCAAGGTGCCGTAGCGGACGACGGCGACGCGGCCGAAGGCGCCCGCAACACGGTCGGCCGCGAGTCGGCCCGCGGTCATGGTGCAGGAGAATGCGCCGAATGCCAGTGCGGCGGTGGCATCGTCGACATCGAGATGGTCGCGAACCTGCAGGGCACTCCAGTCCGCGGCGACACCCTCGGTGAGCAGCAGTGCGAAGGCGATTGCGGCCAGCGCCAAGACTTTTCGGGAGCGATTCGGTGTGGTCGCCGACCGCGCTGTCGCGGCATCGTACGATGCGATTGCGTCAACGCGCGGGTTCCGTGGAAGGTTGTCCGCGCTTTCCGGAATGCGGTCGTGCGGTCCGTTCTCGCGGGATACGTCCGAATTCGCTTCTCGCGCCGAAGCTCCGGTGTCCGGCAGCAGACGAGGCACCAGCACGGCGGTAATCGCCAACCCTGCCACAGCGGCAAGCGACAAGCTGAGGCGCACATCCCATCCAGCGCCCTGAGCGGCCGCACCCAGTAGCGAGCCGAGGAATCCGCCACCGGAGAACAATGCGTGGAACGCCGACATGATCGGTCGCTCATAAGCCCGCTCGACATGCACCGCTTGGGTATTCATCGAAACATCGAGCGCGCCATTGCCGAAACCGAAGCAGGCCAATGCGATCGCCAAGCTGACCGGGCCGGTCGCGAGTCCGGGGCCGAGCACAGATATCGATGTGATCGCCGCGGCTGCCGCGACCACCGTCCGGCTGCCGAGTCGGTCGGCGAGCGGGCCCGCGATGCGCATGCCGACAATGCCAGCACCGGCCAGCACGAGGATGAACATGCCGAGCGTGGAATGCGCGATACCGGTGCGGTCGGTAATGGCCGGGATGTGCACCACCCACATGGCCAGCAGGAAACCGTTCAACGCGAACACCACGAATACCGCGGCGCGTGCTATCCGGGTCTGCGGATCGGTCGTCGTGGTCGCCACCAATTCGACGGTACCGCGTCGAGGACGACCGCGTGGCCGCGCGGGGAGCCGGTCCTGGACATCATCGGCCGATGGTCCGGCTCCGCGGATCTCGCCGTTGAGATCGGCGTCCGCGCGGTGGTCCTACGTCTTAACAACGACCTACTCGGTCGAGATGTTCCAAATTCCGGTGGCGGCCGTCTCGTCGGCGTAATCGCGGAAATCTTTCGGTTCCCGGCCCAGAGCACGCTGGACCCCGTCCGCGGTCTTGGCGTTCCTGCCGTCCAGAACGGTGCCGAACAAGTAGTCGAGCAGGCTGACGACGTCCGCGGGAACCTGGTACTCGGTCAGTGCCGCAACGAAATCCGTGCGGGAGATCGGAATGAACGCGACGTCGCGTCCGGTCGCCGAGGCGATTTCCGCGACGGCCTCGGCGAAGGTCAACGGCCTCGGCCCGGTCAGTTCGTAGAGTTCGCCACTGTGCCCGTCCTCGGTCAACGCGGCGACCGCGACATCGGCGATATCGTCGGCGTGCACGAACGGTTCCGGCACATCGCCGTTGGGCAGCGCCACCTCGCCCGCGAGCACATACTCCAGGAATGCGCCTTCGCTGAAGTTCTGGGCGAAGAAGCTGCAGCGCACGATGGTCCAATCCAGACCCGAGCCCTGCACGATCTGCTCACACGCCACGGCCTCCGGTTCGCCGCGACCGGACAGCAGCACAAGTTTGCGCACACCGTTGGCCTTGGCCGCATTGGTAAACGCTCGGATGGTCTCGGGGGCACCCGGCACCGCCAGATCCGGCTGGAAAGCGATGTACACCGCGTCAACGCCGAACAGCGCCGGTGTCCAGGTGCTGCGGTCGGCCCAATCGAAGGGAATCTCGGCCGCGCGGGAACCGATCCGGACCGGATGACCGGCCTGCCGGAGCCGAGTCGCGACACGGCTGCCGGTCTTGCCCGTACCGCCGGTGACGAGGACGAGGCGCTGGTGCGAGGTGCTGTTTGTCATGCTTCCAGTACATCGGCGCGGCCCACGACGAAACATAGTTCAGCGACTCGCGATCATGCGTCAGCGTCTACTGTTGTGAGGTGGATGCGCTCGCCAGTCTGCTCGAAGGTCCACGCGCCCGAGGTGCGTTCGTCATGTGCTCTCTGCTCGATCCGCCGTGGTCGCTGCGCATTCAGGACCGGGCGCCGTTGACGGTGGTATCGATGATCCGCGGCACGGCCTGGATCATGACCGATGCGGCGGGCAGTAAGCCGCGGCAAGTGAACGCGGGCGATATCGCGATCTTCCGCGGACCCGATCCGTATACGATCGCCGACGATCCGGCCACCGCACCGCAGATCTTCATCGATCCGGGCAATGTCACCAAGACTGCCGACGGTGAAATACTTTGCGAGACATTGAGTCTCGGCGTGCGTCAGTGGGGAACCGATGCGAACGGCGCCACTCTGATGGTGACCGGTACCTACGAGTCCGCGGGCGCGGCGAGTCAGCGGCTGTTGCGTGCCCTGCCGCCGGTGATCGTGTTGCAACGCGGCGATTTCGACACCCGACTGCTCGACATCCTGGTCGACGAGGCTACCAAGGACGAGCCCGCACAGGGTGTGGTCCTGGACCGGCTGCTCGATATGGTGCTGATCGCTGCCCTGCGCGCCTGGTTCGCCCGCAATGACGCGCCCGCCTGGTACCACGCCTACAGCGATCCGCTGGTCGGCAAGGCGCTGCGGCTGTTGCAGCACAATCCGGCGCACGGCTGGACGGTCGCCAGTCTGGCGGAGGCGGTCGGGGTTTCGCGGGCCGCGCTGGCCCGCCGGTTCACCGATCTGGTCGGTGAGCCGCCGATGGCGTTCCTCACCGAATGGCGTCTCGCCCTGGCCGCCGATCTGCTGCAGGAATCCGATGCCACCATTGAATCCATTGCCCGCCAGGTCGGCTACGGCAGCGCGTTCGCACTGAGCACGGCGTTCAAACGCCACTTCGGTGTGAGTCCGCGCGACCACCGGCAGGGCAGCGCCCCGGCTGAGCTATCGTCGGCCGGGTGACGCAGCAGTATCCAGTCCTCTGGCCGATGCCGACCCGGTGGGCCGATAACGACCACTACGGCCACGTGAACAACGTGACGTACTACTCGTACTTCGACACCGCGGTCAATGCCTGGCTCATGCACGCCACCGGCACGGATATCCGCGACCTGCCCGCCCTCGGCGTGGTCGCCCAAACCTCCTGCCAGTACCACGGCTCCCTGAGCTTCCCCGACCAACTCCAGGTAGGCCTGCGCATCTCCCGCCTCGGCCGCTCCAGCATCACCTACGATCTGGCCATCTTCCGCGAATCCGGCGACGCCCTGGAACTGGCCGCCACCGGCACCTTCGTCCACGTGTACGTGGACAATGAAACCCGCAAACCGGTAGAGATCCCGGAAGTAATCCGCACCGCTGCCAGTGCTTTGGTCACTGACTGAACGCGACGGATGTTCTCAACGCAGAAGATATTGTGGGACAACTGTTTCCACTGCAAATCAGCTCGAATAGGGAAGCCCGCCTACGCTTCGCAGCTAGACGGGCTTTCCTGGTGGGGCGTAGCAGCTCGAGCACACCCCCCTAACTGGTCTACGAGCGATCGAACTCGCCATCGTTCACACCAGCGGTAAAGGCTGCCCACTCGCCTGGCGTAAACACCAGCGCCAGCCCCTGGGCGTCCTTGGAGTCACGAACACCGACGATAGCTGCCCGCGCAAGAATCCACTCGGAACGGGAACCGTCGAACATCAAGGGCGCGAGCACGAACGCTCATAATGCGAACTACAAGGCCGACACTCGAGCCAGGAGACACAAAAAGCCCTCGGCAGGTGCCGAGGGCTTTCGTGCTTACGTACTTACAGTGCCTTGAGTTCTTCGGTGACCGCACCGACCGACTTCTTGGCATCGCCGAAGAGCATGCTGGTGTGGTCGGCGTAGAACAGCGGGTTATCGATTCCGGCGAAACCACTGTTCATGGATCGCTTGAGCACGATCACGCTCTTGGCCTGGTCCACGTTCAAGACGGGCATGCCATAGATCGGGGACGAGGAGTCCTCGCGGGCGGCGGGGTTGGTGACGTCGTTGGCGCCGATCACCAAAGCCACATCGGTGCGGGAGAATTCACCGTTGATGTCGTCCATTTCCTTGAGTGCGTCATAGGAGACTTCGGCTTCGGCCAACAGCACGTTCATGTGGCCGGGCATGCGACCGGCGACGGGGTGGATGGCGTATTTGACCTCGACACCCTTGGCTTCCAGCAAGGAGGCCATTTCCTTGACCGCGTGCTGGGCCTGGGCCACGGCCATACCGTAGCCGGGGACCACGATGACCTGGTTGGCGTACGCCATCTGGATCGCGGCATCCGCGGCCGAGGTGGCCTTGGCCTGCTTCTGCTCACCACCCGAGGCACCGGGAGCGGTTCCGCCGCCACCGAAGCCACCGGCGACGATGGCGGGGATGGAGCGGTTCATGGCCTTGGCCATCAGGTTGGTCAGGATGGTTCCGGACGCGCCGACGATCATGCCCGCCACGATCATCGCGGTGTTGTTCAGCGCCAAACCCGCCGCGGCGGCCGAGAGACCGGTGAGCGCGTTCAACAACGAGATGACGACCGGCATATCCGCGCCGCCGATGGGCAGCACCACCGCCAGCCCGAGGACACCGGCGAGCACGAGCACCGCGATCATCCAGTACTGCGGCACACCATCATTCGTTGCGCCGATACCGATCACCACGGCGGCGGCGATCGCACCCAACAGCAGCAACAGATTCAACGGCTGCTGCAACTTCCCCAGACCGATCGGACGTCCGGGCAGGATTTCCTGCAGTTTGCCGAACGCGATCAGCGATCCCCAGAACGACACCGAACCGATGATCGCCGCGAACAGCGAGCCGATCACGATGTGCACGGTGGGTTCTTCGTCGAAATGCGAAAAACCCTGGGAATTGATGAATTCCGACCACGCGATCAACGCCACCGTGCCACCACCGACACCATTGAACGCGGCCACCAACTGCGGCATCGCGGTCATCTTCGTGAACTTGGCAGGCGGCACACCCAGCGCCACACCGACCACGAGCCCGGCGACGATCAGGATCCAGTTCGAGGTGTGGCGAATCGAAATCATTGTCGCCACAACGGCGATCACCATGCCCGCCGCGGCGATCAGGTTGCCGCGCACCGCGGTCTTCGGGCCGGTCAACCCCATCAGACCGTAGATGAACATGCCGAAGGCGATGATGTAGAGCCCGTTGACCAGATAGGTCACATTGTCGAAGGTATGCATCACGCTGCTCCCTCTGAACGCTCCGCTGCGGCAGCCTTCACCGCTGCGGGCTTCTTACCCTTGAACATCCCCAGCATCCGGTCGGTGACCACGAAACCACCGATCACGTTCAAGGTTCCGAACACGACCGCGACGAAAAGAATGATCTGGGTCAGGATCGAGGGATCCTGAACGTTGCCGAGGGTTACCAGCGCACCCAGCACGACGATGCCGTGAATGGCGTTGGTACCCGACATGAGTGGCGTGTGCAGGGTATTGGGGACCTTGGAGATGACGGCGAACCCGACGAACCCCGACAGCACCAGGATGGCGATATTGGCTAGTAGTTCGGTGTACATCAGGCATCCACGCTTCCGCTTGTCGGTTCGCTCGGCAAGCCTCGCTCACGAGTAACACAGGAATCGGCGAGCACCTGATCACCGAAATCGGGCGACAGTTTTCCGTCGACCAACATCAGCTCCAACAGTGCCGCAATGTTCTTCGAGTACAACTCCGAGGCATGCTCGGGCATCGTCGCGGGCAGGTTCAACGGCGAGCAGATGGTCACCTCGTGCTTGACCACCGTCTCACCGGGTTCGGTCAGCTCGCAGTTACCGCCGGTCTCGCCGGCCAGATCCACGATCACACTGCCGGGCTTCATACCCTCCACCGCCGCGGCGGTCACCAACCGCGGCGCGGGACGACCCGGCACCAACGCGGTGGTGATCACCACGTCGAAGCCCTTGATCGCATCCTCCAACGCCTGCTGCTGCTTGGCCTTCTCCTCATCGGTGAGTTCGCGGGCGTAACCACCCTCACCAGCGGCATCAATACCGAGATCGAGCCACTGCGCACCCACCGAACGCACCTGGTCGGCGACCTCGGGACGCACGTCGTAGCCGGTGGTCCGTCCACCCAGACGCTTCGCCGTCGCCAAAGCCTGCAGACCCGCGACACCCACACCGAGCACCAGCACGGTCGCGGGCTTCACCGTGCCCGCGGCGGTGGTCAGCATCGGGAAGAACCGCGTCGACTCCGACGCGGCCAGCAGTACGGCCTTGTACCCCGAAACATTGGCCTGCGACGACAAGGCGTCCATCACCTGAGCTCGCGAAATACGCGGAATCGCCTCCACGGCGAAGGCCTGTACCCCGGCCGCCTTCAGCGCCGGAATCTGGTTCTCGGCATTGCGCGGGGCGAGAAAGCCGATCAGGGTCTGCCCGCTGGCCAGCTTGGCCACCTCGGCGTCACTGGGCGGCGCGACCTTCACGACCACATCGGCCGACCACGGATCACCGATGGTCGCGCCCGCGTCCACATATGCCGCGTCCGGAATGAGCGCGCCGAGCCCGGCGCCCGCTTCTACCACCACCTCGACGCCCTGCTTCAGCAGGCTCGGGATGATCTTGGGCACGAGTGCGACGCGTCGCTCGCCCGCGTTCGATTCGCGAACGACTCCGACACGCGCTCCGCGCGGCGACTGGTCGCCTACGCTCTGCGTTGTCTCCACTTGTCAGACTTCCTTCTCTGGCTCAGCTTCAAGCAACCGGTCACGGCAGGACGATGTTACTTGGGAGTAAGTTCGTCCAAATTCTCGCAACTGTACCCGGCTCGCTGATCTTTTCGAGCGACCTGGCAAGCAATCGCTAGCGGCGAGCGTAGCTGAGATGGCAGTCACAAGTTGCGGCCGGATTCCGCCGTTATGTCGGATTCGCGACCAACACCAAGGTTCGAATCCTGGTCGGTGCGGCGCAATACCTTCCCATAGTGACGTGCGTCATGCCCGACTATGTTCCCGGTGAGTGGTAAGCCGTAGGGTCGGCGGTGTGAACGACTGTGTCTTCTGCCGCATCGCGGCGGGACAGGCCCCGGCGACCAAGGTCTACGAGGACGACACGCTGTGCGCGTTCCTGGACATTCGCCCGATCGCGCGCGGCCACACCTTGGTCATCCCGAAGCGACACGCATCCGAGTTGACGGATCTGGACGCCGACATGGGCGCGCACCTCTTCCGCGCCGGACACCGGCTGGCGCTGGCGATCAGGCGCAGCGAACTGGCCGCGGACGGTGCGAATCTCGTCCTCAATGACGGCACCGCGGCCTTCCAGACCGTCCCACACGTCCACCTGCACGTGGTACCGCGTCGGCACGGCGACAAACTGAGTTTCGCCGCCGGACTGCTGCTGCGGCGCCCGCACGATCCCGAGTCCACCGCGGCCGCCATCCGCGCCGGAATATCGGCATTGGCACACGACGACAAGACCAGCGCCGAGGAGCAAGAATGACCGACCCGACCCAGGACCGGACGCAGCTGACCGGCCTGCTGTCCGAGCAATGGGAGACGATCGCGACCCTGGTCGCCGATCTCGACGAAGAGCGTTGGCGCACACCGTCTCCGCTGCCGGGCTGGTCGCTGTTCGATGTGGTGGCGCACCTCGTCGGGACCGAATCCTGGCTGCTCGGCGAACGCCCGCCCGCGCACGATCCGATCCGACCCAAAACCGATGTGACCACACTGCCGCATGTGCGCAACGAATCCGGTGTGCTCAACGAGATCTGGGTCGACCGGCTGCGGCCACTGTCGGGTAAGCGACTGCTCGAGCTGTACCGCGACGTCACCGACCGCAGGCGCGAGGCGCTCGCGTCTTTCGGTGATACGGAATGGCAGGCCGAAACCGTTTCGCCGATCGGCAAGGTCAGCTACGGACGGTTCATGCGGGTGCGGCTGTTCGACTGCTGGATGCACGAACTCGATATCGCCGATGGGCTCGGCATTTCCGTCGACGAGGGCGGGCCGCGCGCCGAGCGGGCCTTCGGCGAACTCACCGCCACCATCGGGCGGGCGGTGGCGAAGGGTGCGCAGGCGCCGGACGGATCACGCATCACCTTCGAGCTGACCGGCCCGTTGCCACAGACGCTGCACGTCGCGGTGGACGGCCGCGCCAATATCGTCGAGGAACTGGACGCGCCCGCCACCGTGGTGGTTCGAATGGGTTCCGGCCTGTTCGCCCGGCTGCGCGGCGGCCGCACCACCGCGGATGCGCATGAAGGCGAATTCACCATCTCCGGCGATGCGGAACTCGGCAACCGACTGGTGCACAGCCTGGCCTTCACCATCTGAGCAGCGGTGCGACTTTTCCTGTCCAGCTACCGATTCGGCGCACACTACGACCGGCTCGCCGCGCTCGTCGGCGAGCCGGGCCGAGTCGCGGTGATTCCCAATGCATGTGACGCCTGGCCCGCGGCCTGGGCTGGTGCGGTCACCAGTGACGTGACCCCGCTGCGCAAGCTCGGCTACTCCCCCGACGTGCTAGATCTGCGCGAATTCGTCGGTCGCGCAACCGAATTGGAAGCCACCCTGGCCGAATATCCGCTGGTGTGGGTGCGCGGCGGCAATACCTTCGTCCTGCGCGCCCAATTCGCCCGCAGCGGAGCCGATTTCGTACTGCCGAAGTTACTGGCCGCCGACGCCCTGGTGTACGCCGGGTACAGCGCGGGGGCCTGTCTGCTGACTCCGGATCTGCGCGGTCTGGAATCCACCGATGACCCAGCCGAGGTCGAACCGGCATGCGGCATCGAACCGCTTTGGGACGGACTGGGTTTGGTCGACCACCGCATCGTGCCGCATCTGGATTCCGCGACCGATCCGGATGGTGAGTCCGCGCTACTCGCCGCTCGGTACCGGGCCGAGGGCCTCGCGCACTGGGCGCTCACCGACGACGATGTCGTCGTGGTCGACGGCGACGATATCGAGATCCTGCGCTAGGCCGCGGAACACGATCCAGCGCATCGCGCTGTACATGTAGACCGCTTCGCATGCCCCCGCCAGCAGCCGCGACAGGTGGTATTCCGAACCCAGTGCGGTCAGTCCGCTACCGACGCCGAGTATGAAGGCGAGGTAGTTGATCACGACAACCACCACATACAGCACGGCCTGCCTGCCGACCGGTGCATGCGAGTGGAAGTTGAAGGTGCGATTCAGCACGAAGCTGAGCCCGAACGCGCAGATATAGGCGACGGTGACCGACAGCCAAACGGGCAGCCCCAGCCCGCCGTGCAGCACCGTGAGCAGTGCCAAATCGACACCGAAGGTGCAGCCGTTGATCAGCGCGAAGCCGAGAAACGTCGGGGCGACAAGGCGATTCAGCCCCAACGGCAACCTCGCGACGACGGCCTCGCACCAGCGGGAGAAGCCCGCCACCAGGGACTCGGTGCTCGTCACGCCGCCAGCATGCCAGCGGCAGGTGTCCACCAGGTGATCGTTCCGGAAACAAGATCGGCTGGAACCCGACTCGATCAGCCGATCCGGGTGAGCGTTGAACGGCGGTCCAGGACCGACCAGGCGACGAGGCAGCGGTGGCGGGTGACGTCGTCGACATCGTCGAGGAGAGCGTCGAGCAGGAGGCGGGGGTTACGGTGCCACTGATCGGACACGGTGGTGATGGCTGTTTTGCCGAACATGCCCGAACGATCCAGCGCCGTGATCCATTCGGCGATATCCCCCGCGTGGATGCGGCGCAAAGAATCCGGATCGATGCCCCCGTCGACGACTTCGTAGGAGAACACGGCAGCGACCAAATCACGGTAATCCGGCGACTCGACCTGCATGAAACCTCCTCGGCACGCCTGCGCACCTACTGGAATCGGACAGCGCCCCGAATGGGCGCCTCGCCCGGAATTCTTATCGGCCGACGGGCCCGGCACCACTGGACCGGCCCACATCCCGCCGGGCTCGGTGTTGTAGCAAACCTCCAGGGAGAACCGGACGCGCGGCTGTTACAGTCGGGCACGCACCGTGGGCCGCACCCGCCGTATAGCGTGAGCTGTGTGGACCTGCATGACCTGATCTCCCGCCTGCCCGATGGTGCGGTACTCACCGATTCCGACCTGTTGGCGGGTTATCGGCAGGACTGGGCGCGCGATCCGAACGCCGGCACACCTCTGGCCGTCGTCCGCGCTACCGGCACCGATGATGTCGCGGCGACGTTGCGGTGGGCGCACGAACACAAGGTCGCGGTGGTGCCGCGCGGGGCCGGATCCGGACTGTCCGGCGGGTCGACTGCCGTCGACGGCGGCATCGTGCTCAGCACCGAACGCATGCGCGCGATCACCGTCGACCCGGTCACCCGCACCGCAGTGGTTCAGCCCGGCTTGCTCAATGCGGAGGTCAAACGCGCGGTCGCCGAGCACGGCCTGTGGTACCCGCCGGACCCGTCCTCCTTCGAAATATGCTCGATCGGCGGCAACGCGGCCACCAACGCAGGCGGGCTGTGCTGCGTGAAATATGGCGTGACCACCGATTATGTACTCGGCATGGAGGTCGTACTCGCCGACGGTACGGTAGTGCGGCTCGGCGGGCCACGGTTGAAGGACTCGGCGGGCCTGTCGCTGACCAAGATGTTCGTCGGCAGCGAGGGCACGCTCGGGGTGATCACCGAACTCACCCTGCGGCTGCTGCCCGCCCAACCGCCGCAATCCACCGTGGTCGCGACCTTCGCGACGCTGACCGCCACCACCGAGGCCATCCTCGGCATCACCGGCACCCTGCGGCCCGCCATGCTCGAGTTCATGGATGCCGTCGCGATCAATGCGGTAGAGGACGAGATGCGGATGGGTCTGGATCGCGAGGCCGCCGCGCTGCTGGTCGCCCGTTCGGACGCGCCTGGCGAATTCGCCAGGCACGAAGCCGAAGTCATGGTCGGCATCTGCGAAAAAGCCGGTGCCATCGAGGTTTTCCACACCGAGGATCCCGAGGAAGGCGAAGCCTTTACTGCCGCACGGCGTTTCGCCATTCCGGCGGTGGAGAAGATCGGACCGCTGCTGCTCGAGGATGTCGGTGTTCCGCTGCCGCGGCTCGCGGATCTGGTCAACGGTATCGCCGCCATCGGGGCGCGCAATGACGTGCTGGTCTCGGTGATCGCGCACGCCGGGGACGGCAATACCCACCCGCTCATCGTGCACGATCCGACCGATGCGGCGATGACCGAACGCGCGCACCGCGCCTTCGGCGAGATCATGGACCTGGCCATCGAGCTCGGCGGCACCATTACCGGCGAACACGGGGTGGGCCGGTTGAAGAAGGCGTGGCTGCCCGATCAACTCGGCCCGGATGTGATGACGCTCACTCGCCGGATCAAGGATGCGCTCGACCCGCATGGCATTCTCAACCCAGGCGCGATTCTGTAGACGGAACATTCCCAGCCGCTGAGGAGTTTGACCCGATCATGACCACCAGGCTCGAGCACAATGTCGCCGATACCCGATTCGAGATCTATCTCGACGACACCCTCGCCGGGTACGCCGACTACGCCGAACGCGAAGATGCTGATCTCACTCGCCCCGTCGGCTCCGCCGACAACCATCCCCCTAAAGTTCGCGACTTCCACCACACCATGACTTTCCCGGAGTTCCGCGGCCGCGGCGTGGCCGCCCAGGTGGTCGAGTACGCGCTGCAGGATTCGCGCGCCCAGGGCTTCGCCGTCATCCCGACCTGCTGGTACGTCGAGCAGTACATCGCGGAGCACCGCGAATACGCCGATCTGGTCGCTTAACGCAGGTAGTCCGCGAGGATCGGGACCGGTCACCGCCAGGCGTCCGGGCTGGTGAGTTTGTTGTGTGTAGGGTTATCCGGGGGCACAGAAAGACCGGGTGTTCCCACCGCTCGGCGCAGCGGCCTGAACACCCGGTCGGTATGCGTTGTCAGCCCCGCAGCAGTGCGCGCGACATGACGACGCGCTGGATCTGGTTGGTGCCCTCGTAGATCTGAGTGATCTTGGCGTCACGCATCATTCGCTCCACCGGGAAGTCGGTGGTGTAGCCCGCGCCGCCGAAGAGCTGCACGGCGTTGGTGGTGACCTCCATGGCCACATCGGAGGCGAAGCACTTGGCGGCAGCGGAGATGAAGCCGAGATTCTTCTCGCCGCGCTCGGCGCGGGCGGCGGAGGTGTAGACCATGAGGCGGGCGGCCTCGATCTTCATCGCCATATCGGCGAGCATGAACTGGGTGTTCTGGAAGTCGGCGATCGCGGTGCGGAACTGCTTGCGGTCCTTGGTGTAAGCGATCGCAGCGTCCAGGGCGCCCTGCGCGATGCCGACGGCCTGCGCGCCGATGGTCGGGCGGGTGTGGTCGAGGGTCTGCAGCGCGGTCTTGAAGCCGCTGCCCGGCTCGCCGACGATGCGGTCACCCGGCACCCGGCAGTTCTCGAAATACAGTTCGGCGGTCGGCGACCCCTTGATGCCGAGCTTGTGCTCGAGCGGGCCGACCACGAAGCCCTCGTCATCCTTGTGCACCAGGAATGCGGAGATGCCGTTGGCGCCCTTCTCCGCATCGGTCACCGCCATGACGGTGTACCAGGAAGACTTGCCGCCGTTGGTGATCCAGCACTTGGAGCCGTTGATGACCCAGTCGTCGCCGTCCTGTTTGGCGCGGGTGCGCATGCTGGCGGCGTCGGAGCCCGCCTCACGCTCGGACAGCGCGTAGGAGGCCATCTCGCCGTTGACGATATCCGACAGCACCTTCTGCTTGAGCTCCTCGGAGCCGTTGAGGATCAGGCCCATGGTGCCGAGCTTGTTGACCGCGGGAATCAGCGAGGACGAACCGCACACGCGAGCGACCTCTTCGATCACGATGCAGGTGGCGACCGAATCCGCGCCCTGGCCGCCGTAGGCCTCGGGCACGTGCACCGCGTTGAAGCCCGCGGCGTTCAGCGCGGTGAGCGCCTCTTCCGGGAAGCGGGCGTTGCCGTCGACGTCCTTGGCATACGGAGCGATTTCCTTCTCCGCCAGTCCGCGGATGGCCGCACGCAGTTCGTCGTGGAAGTCCTCGAGCTGGAACAGATTGAAATCGGGGTTCCCTGCCATGGGACACACTCCTGGGTTTGTCGGTCGTGATTTTGCTGGATGGGAGCTCCAGCGATCGGCACTCAGTGCCACACTCCGTTTGAGTATACGCCCGAGGATGTACGCCAAGTGCGGTTAAAGTGTGGCACTGAGTGTCAGATACTGCATACAATGACTTCCGTCACAGACTACCGAGCTGCCGGGTCACCAAATCGGCGACCTGCCTCGGCGGCATATCCCTCGGGAACACCGCGACCACCATTTCCGCCGCACCCGACCCGCGCCCGCGCGGAATCGCCGCCAACTCCTCGCGCAGATCCGCCGCGCCCGCATCCGATTCGCCGCGCACCATGCGGCGCAACAGGTAGTTGTGGGTGGCCGTCACCGCGGCGGTGAACTGCACCCGCGCCAGATCCGGCACCTCCGGCAGCCGCTCACGCAGATAGTCGGTGAACAACCGCTCATACCGGAATACGGTCACGATCTCGCGCTCCCGCAGTGCGGGCACCTTCCGAACCACCCGATACCGCCGCTCGGCGATCTCGCGCCACTGGGTGAACCGCTCGAACACCTGCACCACCGCGGCGCACACCGCCTCCCACGGATCCCCCTGCGCCGCCGCCAAGGACTGCGCCGCCCGCGCCAACTGCGACTCGTGATCGGCGAAGATCACATCCTCCTTCGACCGGAACTGCCGAAAGAACGTGCGCCGCGAAATCCCCGCCGCCTCCGCGATCTCATCCACGGTCGTCGCCTCATACCCCTGCTCGGTGAACAACCGCAGCGCCTGATCCACGACGGTCAGCCGAAATCTGGCCGCATCATCCCCACTACGCCCCCGAACGGTTTCCTCAATCGCCACCGCATCACCGTACTGAGCCGCGCCGATACGGGATCCGCATGGCGGCAATTTGATCCTCGCCGCGCGCGGCGTGGCCGAGTCGGTTGGTCAGCCGAGGAGTTTGCTGCGCAGCGCGTCGTCCTTCTCCAGCACCATGGCTTCCAGACCAGCCTGGAACTGCTCCATCCTGGCGCGCAGGACCGGATCGGCGGTGGCGAGGATGCGGGCGGCGAGCAGGCCGGCATTGCGGGCGCCGCCGATGGAGACGGTGGCCACCGGGACGCCGGCGGGCATCTGCACGATGGACAGCAGCGAGTCCATGCCGTCGAGATATTTGAGCGGAACGGGGACGCCGATGACCGGGAGCGAGGTAGCGGAGGCGACCATGCCGGGCAGGTGGGCGGCACCGCCCGCCCCCGCGATGATGATCTTCAGACCGCGCCCCGCGGCCTCGCGGGCGTAGTCGAGCATGCGCTGGGGCGTGCGGTGCGCCGAGACGACGCCGACCTCGAAGCGAATATCGAACTCCGCCAAGGCGATTGCGGCGGCCTCCATAGTCGGCCAGTCGGAGTCGCTACCCATGATCAGGCCAACTTGCGCATTACTCACCGTGGGGATCCCATCCGTCGGTCCAAATCGCGTGCGACATCCAGTACGCCGCGCGCTCGGCCTGCTCGCGCACCACAGCGACATCGTCGCCGAGCACATTGATATGCCCGATCTTGCGATCCGGGCGTTCACCCTTGCCGTACAGGTGTACCTTCGCCTGCGGCAATCTGGCGAAGAGGTGGTGCAGCCGCTCGTCCATCGACATGGTCGGCGCCTCGGCCGCGCCGAGAATATTCGCCATCACCGTAACCGGCGCCAGCGGACTGGTGTCACCGAGCGGATAGTCGAGCACCGCGCGCAAATGCTGTTCGAACTGACCGGTGCACGCGCCGTCCATGCCCCAGTGACCGGAGTTGTGCGGCCGCATGGCCAGTTCGTTGATCAGGATGGCGCCGTCGTTGGTTTCGAAGAGTTCGACGGCCATCACACCGACCACACCGAGTTCCTTGGCGAGGTTCAGCGCGAGCGTCTCGGCCTGCGCGCCCAATTCGTCATTCAAGTCCGGTGCGGGCGCGATCACCACGGCGCACTGACCGTTGCGCTGGACCGTCTCCACCACCGGCCAGGTCGCGGCCTGACCGAACGGCGAACGCGCCACCATCGCCGACAGTTCGCGCTTCAGATCCACCTTGGCCTCAGCGAGCAGCCGCACACCGTGCGCGAGTTGATCGGCCACGATGGTCTCGGCCTCGGCCGCCGACCCCGGCATCCAGACACCGCGCCCGTCGTAACCGCCGCGCACCGCCTTCAGCACGATCCGCCAGTCGTGTTCGTCACCGAATCGCACCGCATCGGCCACCGAGGTGACGGGCACGAAGGCGGGCACCGGCAACCCGAGCTCGGACAGCTTGGTCCGCATGGCCAACTTGTCCTGCGCGAAGACCAGCGCGTGCGGCGGCGGCTGCACATTCACGCCCTCGGCGACCAGCGCCTCCAGATGTTCGGTCGGCACATGCTCATGGTCGAAGGTGAGCGCGTGCGAGCCGACGGCGGCCTTGCGCAGCGCGGTCAGATCGGTGTGGCTGCCCAGTACGACCTCGGGGCTCACCTGGGCGGCCGGGTCATCCGGATTCTCGGCCAGCACCCGCAGCCGCTGACCGAGCGCGATGGCGGCCTGGTGCGTCATGCGTGCGAGCTGGCCACCACCGATCATGGTGACGGTGGGCATGGCGGCAGGATCGAATGAACGGCGGGTGGTCACGTCGTGCAATCTTGTCATGTCCGGGCGCCATGATCCCTACCGGTACACTCGGGCCTTGTGTCTTTCGTCGACGACGTGGTCAACGTCCTCCCCAAGCCCCTGCGGGAGATCGCATACCGCCACCACGAACTGATCAAATTCGCCATCGTCGGCGCGACCACCTTCATCATCGACTCGGGCATCTTCTATGTGCTCAAGTGGACCGTGCTGGAGACCAAACCGGTCACCGCGAAGATCATCTCCGGCGTCATCGCGGTCATCTGCTCCTACATCCTCAACCGCGAGTGGTCGTTCAAGAACCGCGGCGGGCGTGAGAAGCACCATGAGGCGCTGCTGTTCTTCGGCGTCAGCGGCGTCGGCGTCGTGCTGAGCTTCATCCCGCTGTGGATCTCCAGCTACGTCTTCGACCTACGCCAACCCGATGTGAGCTTCACCGTCGAGAACATCGCGGACTTCTTCAGCGCCTTCATAATCGGCAACCTGCTGCAGATGGCATTCCGCTTCTGGTCGATGCGACGCTGGGTGTTCCCGGACGAAATCAGCGAGCTCGTCGAGGAAATCGAGGAGCTGCTCGAGGAAGAGCAGCTCGGCCGCAGTTAGCGCGGTTCAGGCGCCGGCGCGCCGTTGGGCGTGCGTTGCGACGCACTGGATCCGAGGAACATCGCGAACAGCGCGGGACGGCGGCGCTGCAATTCCAACCGTCCACCATCGGCCTCGATGAGCGCGCGGGCCAAGGCGAGTCCGACGCCGGTGGAGCCGCCTGCGGAGAAGCCGCGGTCGAAGATGTGCGGTGCGAGTTCGTCACGGACGCCATCGCCCTCGTCGGCGACCTCGACTACCACCAAGGGCTCGCGATCGCTGACCGTGCGCACCGTGCGCACCGATACCGTGCAGGTGCCGCCACCGTGCATCAGCGCATTGTCGACCAGCACCGCGAGGGCTTCGCGCAGCCGAGAACCCGTGATCGGGGCGCGCAAGGATTCGTCGCCGATCAACCGCAGGATCCGGCCTGCCTCGGTGAACGGATGCGACCACTCCTCGACGACGCCGCGCAACTCGTCCATTACCGGCACCGGATCGCGATCGGCGGCGTCCTCGTCGCGGGAGGCTCGGACCAGATCGTCGATCGCATCGGTCAGCCGGTCGACCTGCGCCATAGCCTCCTCGGCCTCGTGCACCACGGCCGGATCGGAATGCGCCGATAACTCGTCCAGCCGCAATCGCACCGCGGTCAGGCGGCTGCGCAGCTGATGGGAAACGTCCGCGACCAGCGCATGTTCGCGCTGCAGCCGCCCGGCGATCTCGACGGTCGCCGAATCGAGCACATCGGAAACCCGGTCCAGTTCGGAAATTCCGTGCCGCCGCGGATCCGGCCGGAAGTCACCCATGGCCAGGCGGGCGGCGCGGGCCGCCACGTCACGCAGCGGGTCGGCGACCCGGCGCGCGGTGATCATCGCCACCGATACCGCCGCGCCGAGTGAGGCGAGCACCGCGAAGGCAACCACCGCGACGGCCTGGATCTGGCGCGTATGCATCGGCCCCGAAGGCACCTCCAGGCGCAACGACCCCTCGGTCCCCATCGCCAGCGATTCCACCACCGGATCGTGCACCCGGTCCGCGCCGATATCGAGCCGGGACGCATTGTCCCGCGGGGCCGGATAGATGATGGTCAGCTTGCCGTCCATGGGGATCAACGGCCGCACCGGGCGGGTGTCGAGTTCGCCGAGCACCATGCCGTCGCCGTGTTCCTGGGCGATGATCTCCGCGGCGATGCGCTCGAGCCGGTTCTCCAGATCGTTGCGGGTGATGTCCTCGACCCACAGCCACGCGGTGTAGATCAGCGGGACGCCGAGTACCACCGTGGTGATGGTCAGCACGGTGAGCATCGATCGCAGAATTCTGCGTCTCATATCAGTTGTGCCGCACCATCAATCGGTGTTCAACCGGAAGCCGACACCGCGCACGGTGACGATGCGGCGCTCGGCCATCGGTCCCTCGTCGCCGATCTTGCGGCGCAGCCAGGACATGTGCATATCCAAGGTCTTCGAACCGCGCAGCTCGGCATCGCCCCACACCTCGCGCAGGATCGTCTCGCGCGGCACCACCTGACCCGCCCGATCGATCAGCACCTTGAGCAGCTCGTATTCCTTGTTGGCCAAACCGACTTCGACGCCGTTGACCAGCACCCGCCGCGCCGCGGGCTCCAGCCGGATACCGCCGACCTCGACCGCTTCGTCACCGATTCCACTGCGCCGCAACAACGCTCGGACTCGCGCGAGCAACTCGGCCAACCGGAACGGCTTGCCGACATAGTCATCCGCGCCCGCGTCCAACCCGACAACGAAGTCCACCTCATCGGTGCGCGCGGTGAGCATCAGCACAGCCAGATCGGCGCCGCGGGCGCGCACTTGGCGGCACACCTCGAGCCCGTCCATACCGGGCAGACCGAGATCTAGGATGAGTAGATCGTGACCGCCCTCCAAGGCGCGTTCGAGCACCGCGGGCCCGAAGCGTTCCACGGTGACCGAATAGCCCTCGCGCCCGAGCGCACGCGAGAGCGGTGCGGCGATGGCCTCATCGTCTTCGGCCAGCAGTACTGCGGTCATATGCGGTGGTCCCAGCGCGGATCGTCGGCTCTGGATTCCTCGAACACCTGCCGGTAGAGCAGCGCGTGTACCTGCTGCACCTGCGGGATGTCGTCGTATTCGAGCGGTTCCTCCGAGGAAGATCCGATGATCAAGGTGCCGGTACCGAGCAACCGATCGAACAGGCCGTGCCGGAACTGCACACTGGAAATCCGGCTCATCGGGATATCGATGCCGGTGTGGGTGATCACGCCCTGCCGGATGAGCACCCTGCGGTCGGTCACGATGAAATGCGTCGACTTCCAGCTGATAATCCGTGCGACACAACGCCATCCGATGATGCCCAGCCAGACGACCAGCACCACGATCAGCAATACCGAACGGGTCGTGCCCTCGGTCCTGCGCCAGATCAGCCCCCCGGCGAATCCGGCCAGCGCGGTCGCGATGATGAGCGTCACGATCGGCCAGAACAGCATTTTCCAATGCGGATGACGATGGAGTATCAACTGCTCGTCCGGGGCGAGCACCTCCTCCGGATAACCCATGCCGGAACCCTACCGCGAGAACACGCCGGAAAGCGTGGACAGCGACACGTGCCGTGCTGCACAATCGGCACCTTGCGCCGTCGCGACCTCGAGATCCTCTCGAGAACCCTCGAGATTCCGCACAGGATCGCTCCATAGCCTCGATCCGACGGCAGCCGCTCGATCCGGCTCTCGTTCGACCAGCTCTCGTTTTGTTCTGCTCAATGCTCTGCCTGTGAAAAGACAAGTCCGGCTTGACAAGACGTCGAAAACGAACCGTGGAGGCGTGCGTGACCAAGGATCTGACCCAGCTGCAAATCCTGACCGAACTCGAACCGGTGGCCGAACAGAATCTCGAGCGCCACCTGTCGATGGCCAAGGACTGGCATCCGCACGACTACGTCCCGTGGGACGAGGGGCGCAACTTCGCCGCGATGGGCGGTCAGGACTGGGAACCGGAACAGTCCAAATTGAACGAGGTCGCCAAGGCCGCGATGATCACCAACCTGCTCACCGAGGACAATCTGCCCTCCTACCACCGACTGATCGCCGAGTACTTCTCCCAGGACGGCGCGTGGGGCACCTGGGTCGGGCGCTGGACGGCGGAGGAGAATCGACACGGCATCGTCCTGCGTGACTATCTCGTGGTGACCCGTGGCGTCGATCCGGTCGCGCTCGAACAGGCCCGCATGATCCATATGACCCGCGGCGTACCCTCACCCCAGGATTGGGGCGGATTCCTCGTCA
This sequence comes from Nocardia sp. NPDC050412, assembly GCF_044458825.1. Lineage (NCBI taxonomy): Bacteria > Bacillati > Actinomycetota > Actinomycetes > Mycobacteriales > Nocardiaceae > Nocardia > Nocardia sp. NPDC050412. The sequence continues at coordinate 465,647 of NZ_JBITIJ010000007.1, read as the reverse complement.
ACGTCGCGTATGTGACCTTCCAGGAGTTGGCCACCCGGGTCAGCCACCGCAATACCGGCAAGGTCTGCAACGACCCCATCGCCGACCGCATGCTGCAGCGCGTCGCCGCCGACGAGAACCTGCACATGATCTTCTACCGCAACCTCTGCGGCGCGGGCCTGGATCTTGTGCCCGACCAGGCCATAACGGCGATCACCAAAATCCTCACCAACTTCGTCATGCCGGGCTACGGCATGCCCAACTTCCGGCGCAACGGCGCACTGATGGCCAAGCACGGCATCTACGATCTGCGCCAGCACCTCGAAGATGTGGTGGCGCCCGTGCTGAATAAGTGGAATGTCTTCGACCGCAACGACTTCGGCCCGCGCGGCGAACAGGCGCGCCAGCAACTCGGCGAATTCCTGGAGAAGTTGGAAAAGGACGTGCTCAAGTTCGAGGAACAGCGCGACCGCCTGCTCGCCCGCGAGGCGGCGCGCGGCATCATGCAACCGGTCTGAAGCTCCGAATGTCGGTGCCGCACAAAAGGCTCCCCTGAATCCGCCAGGGTGCGGTCAGTATTCGGCGCGCAGGTGGGTTACATCGGCGGCGGAGACCACGTGTTCGCCGATGCGCAGGCGGCCCGCGGTGTCGACATCGGTGGCGATGCCCTCGAGGGTCTGGCCGCCGGGTAGTTCGGCGCGGACGGGTGCGCCCAGGGTGGCGCAGCGGTCGCGGTAGACGCCGATCAGATCGGTGGTGTCCCAACCGGCGTCGCGCCACGCGGTGAAGCGGCGGGCGAATTCGGTCAGCAGCGACCGCACGAGCTCGGTGCGGTCGGTTACCTTCGCACCCGCCAGCGTGAGCGAAGTGGCATGCGGCACCGGCAGTTCCGCCTCGGTGAGATCGACGTTCAGGCCGATTCCGACGACAACGGCGGGCGCCCCACCACTGGAGGCGACTTCGGCCAGGATGCCCGCGACTTTGCGGCCATCGATGAGCACATCGTTGGGCCACTTCAGATTCGCCTCCACACCGGCGGTAGCGCGCAGTGCGTCCACCACGGCGACACCGGTGAGCAGCGGCAGCCAGCCCAGCACCGCCGGCTCGATGCCGGGCAGCCGCACCAACACCGACATCGCTATCTGTGCGCGTGGCGGGCTGACCCAGCTCCGAGCGTGCCGACCCCGGCCCTGTTCCTGGGTTTCGGCGAGCAGTACCGCGCGATCGGCGTCGGCCTCCCCGGCCCGAGCGATCAGGTCCGCATTGGTGGACCCGGTCGACTCCACCACAGCGATGTGGGAGAAGAACGACAGTTCGGGCGACTCGGCGAGACTGCGCCGCAACTGCTCTGCATCCAACGGTGGCCTGTGCACACCGGCAGGCTATCCGACGAGGTCGTACTCGCGAATCGGAACCGCGACGAACATGCCGTCGCCGGATTCCGCTTCGACCTCGGCCCACTCCTGCGGGTCCAGCACGGTCGGCTCGGTTTCCACGGTCTGCCAACTGGTCCACGAGGTCGCCGTGGCGTGCTCGGCGACTCGGCTGCTCCATTCCCACATGATTTGCTCCTCAGCTAGGTGTGCGTTGTCCTCCCATGCACCTCACTGCCCCCTTATCTCGAGCTGAAATGCGAACGTCCTCAGGGTATCTGGGCACCGCGGCGCCACTCCACCGATTTTCCGGCGCCTAGCACCGCATTCGGTTCGGGAATCGACCAGGAAGTTTGCCGCCATTCGCCTGTTGGAACATGATCTAGCTGCGGTTTTCTACTGACCGGTAAGCGACACTCGGTTACCGAGAGGCACTGGCACTGGTTACACTCCGGAGCCATGACGAGTGTCCAGCACCAGCCCGCATCGGAATCGGCGGGCGCCCCCGATATCCACACCACCGCTGGGAAGCTGGCTGATCTGCGGAATCGGCTGGAAGAGGCCAAACACCCGATGGGTGAGGCCGCGGTCGACAAGGTGCACTCCAAGGGCAAGATGACCGCCCGCGAGCGCATCCTCGCACTGCTGGACGAGGGCTCCTTCGTGGAACTGGACGCGCTGGCCCGCCACCGCAGCGTGAACTTCGGCTTGGAGAACAACCGACCGCTCGGCGACGGCGTGGTGACCGGCTACGGCACCATCGACGGCCGCGACGTCTGCATCTTCAGCCAGGACGTCACCGTCTTCGGCGGCAGCCTCGGCGAGGTCTACGGCGAGAAGATCGTCAAAGTGATGGATCTGGCGCTCAAGACCGGCCGCCCGCTGATCGGCATCAACGAGGGTGCGGGTGCGCGCATCCAGGAGGGTGTCGTCTCGCTCGGTCTCTACGGCGAGATCTTCCACCGCAATATCCAGGCCTCCGGTGTGATCCCGCAGATCTCGCTGATCATGGGCCCGGCCGCCGGTGGGCATGTCTACTCGCCCGCGCTGACCGACTTCGTCGTCATGGTCGACGGCACCAGCCAGATGTTCGTCACCGGTCCGGATGTCATCAAGACGGTCACCGGTGAGGACGTCACCATGGAGGACCTCGGCGGCGCGCACACCCACATGACGAAATCCGGCGTCGCGCACTACGTCGCCTCCGGCGAGCAGGACGCACTGGACTACGTCAAGGATCTGCTGAGCTACCTGCCGAGCAACAACCGCGCCGAGGCCCCGCGCTTCCCGGCCACCGACCCGATCAACGGCGCCATCGAGGATTCGCTCACCGACGAGGACCTCGAGCTGGACACGATCATCCCGGATTCGCCGAACCAGCCCTATGACATGCACGATGTCATCCGCCGGCTGCTCGACGACGACGAATTCCTCGAGGTGCAGGCCGAGCGCGCGATGAACATCATCGTCGGCTTCGGCCGGATCGACGGCCGCAGCGTCGGCATCGTCGCCAACCAGCCGACCCAGTTCGCGGGTTGCCTCGATATCGACGCCTCGGAGAAGGCCGCGCGCTTCGTGCGCACCTGCGACGCCTTCAATATCCCGATCATCACCCTCGTCGACGTTCCCGGCTTCCTGCCCGGCACCGGCCAGGAGTACAACGGCATCATCCGGCGCGGCGCGAAGCTGCTCTACGCCTACGGTGAGGCCACTGTGGGCAAAATCACGATCATCACTCGCAAGGCCTACGGCGGCGCCTACGACGTCATGGGTTCCAAGCACATGGGCGCCGATGTGAACCTCGCGTGGCCGAGTGCTCAGATCGCGGTGATGGGTGCCTCGGGCGCCGTCGGTTTCGTCTACCGCAAACAGCTGCAAGATGCCGCGAAGAGCGGAAACGATGTCGACGCGCTGCGCCTCGAGCTGCAGAACGAGTACGAGGACACTCTCGTGAACCCCTATGTGGCCGCCGAGCGCGGGTACGTCGACGCGGTCATTCCGCCCTCGCACACCCGCGGCCAGATCGTGTCGGCGCTGCGTCTGCTCGAGCGCAAGATGGTCTCGCTGCCGCCCAAGAAACACGGCAACATTCCACTGTGATCAAGCGATAACCTCCATGGACCGCGCACACTGGTTGCAGAGACGCAATGAGTCGATTCGAGGATGAGGGTCGCTTGGTCCATATGTCTTCGAGTCGGGCATAAGGCTCGATCGCAATAGAGAGAGGATCTGGCACTGTGACGACCGTGGCAGATGAAGATGTGTTGACCGCCGTCGAACTGGATCTCACAGTCGACCCGATCGCGGACGCGGTCGAAGCGGCCGCACCGACGGCAGCCCCGGCGCCCGCGCCGGCCGAGCAGCCGTTCATCCGAGTCATCAAGGGTGCGCCGTCCGACGAGGAACTCGCGGCGCTGGTGTCGGTGCTGTCGGCGGCCGCGAACAGCGCCCCGAGTAGCGGACCGGCCGGTCCGTCCGACTTCTGGGGTCGCCCGACCATGATGCACCGCGGCACCTCGCCGTTCTCGCCGTATTCTTTCCCACAACTGTCACACCTGCGCGACTGATCGGATGACGAGACTCGTTCTCGCCTCCGCCTCGCCCGCCCGCCGCGCGGTTTTACGCTCGGCGGGCATCGAACCCGTCGTCCAGATCTCCGATGTCGACGAGGACGCCGTCGCCGCGGCACTGCCGCCCGCCACGGCGCCCGAGGTCGTCGTGGTAGAGCTCGCGCGGGCCAAGGCGCGGTCGGTGGCCGCCACGATTCCGGATTTCGGCGCGGATTGCGTTGTGGTCGGCTGTGATTCGATGCTGCTCGTCGACGGCGAACTACAGGGCAAGCCGCATACGCCCGAGGTGGCGCGTGCCCGCTGGTCCGAAATAGCCGGACGCAGTGCGGATCTCATTACCGGCCATTGCGTCTTGCGCATGCGAGACGGCGAAATCGTCGCCGAAGCCGTCGACTGCAGTTCCACCACAGTGCATTTCGCCAAGCCCGAACCCGAGGAACTGGACGCCTATATCGCGACCGGTGAGCCCTTGCAGGTCGCCGGCGCGTTCACCCTCGACGGGATGGGCGGCTGGTTCGTCGATCGCATCGATGGCGATCCGTCGAGCGTTATCGGAATCGGTCTACCACTGCTGCGCCGACTGCTTGGCGACGTTGGGATCGGCGTTGCGCAACTGTGGAGCCACTCGCCCAGCTGAGGGCGGCGCGATGCGCGTCTCCGCCCCGGCCTCCGCGCCGATCGGCACCGGAGTCGCGTCACGCTCCGGATCCCGCCGGGCCGCCATCATCTCCAATCGGACCACGCAGAGCTCCGGCTCGACGAACGGTTGCAGCCGGACATTCACCTCCCCGCGCACGCCGTTGCGGTCGAGCACCTCTTTGATCAGGCCCAGGTGCACGCCACACACCACCTCGGAATGCGTGCGCGCGAGTTCGCGCAGCGGGCAGGCGGTGAGCCGGATCAGGACCTGCTCATCGGTTTCGGCGGCCGCATCGCGCTCCGGTGCGAAACCGAGTTCGGACATCAGCGTCATGGTGACGTCCTTGGCGTCCTCCAGCGATTCGACCGCATGGTCGCCCGCGTCGAGCTTCGCGCCCCAGGCGCGTCCGGCGGCAATGGCCGCCTCCGATCGACGCCGCGGATCGGGGCCGAGCTGGTCGGCTAGGACCTGAGCCAGTTCCTGATAGCCAACCGATCGCTGGACCGCGCTGTAGCCGATACGCGGGCGCCCACGGCCGCGCGGCGGTTGTTGGAACTGGCGCACCAGCGATTCCCTGGTAAGCACATCCAGATGGAACCGAACAGTGGTGACGTGCTGTCCGGTGATTCTGGCCAGTTCTTGGGCGTCGAGAGGTTCGCTGGCGCCACGTAGGATCGCGAGCAGTCGACGCCTCGGCCAAGAATCGGACATAGCTCACCCCTCCTCCCGGGAGACTTTATCGGATGAGGGTGCGATTTATTCGCCCATTCAGCCGATTTGTGATCTGAAACGAGTTTCACTATCGCCTCACACCTAACATCGGCGTGAGACCCGAACCGCTGTAACCACCCGTCTACCTCGTGTGAAGGACCCATATCGTGCCCGTTGCCCCGGACTCTCATCCTGCCTTCGGTTCGTACGCACATCCTCACCGACTAGTAACCACAGAGTGGCTGTCGGCAAACATCGGCACGCCGGGGCTGAAGATCATCGAGTCCAACGAGGACATCCTGCTCTATGACATCGGTCACGTTCCCGGCGCCACCAAGGTCGATTGGCGGGGCGACCTCAACGATCCGGTTACGCGTGACTATATCGACGGTGACCGATTCACCGAATTGATGCGCGCCAAGGGAATCGAGCGCGACGATACCGTGGTGGTCTACGGTGATCGCGGCAACGCGCAGGCGGCGCACACGTTCTGGGTCTTCACCCTGTTCGGGCATCCGGATGTGCGACTACTCGACGGCGGACGGGACGCGTGGATCTCCGAGGCGCGCGACACCACCTTCGACCCGCCGTATCTGCTGCGCAGCGAGTATCCGACGGTCCGGCGCGACGACGGTTCGGTGCGGGCGTTCCGCGAGGATGTGCTCGCCCACCTCGGCAAGCCGCTGATCGATGTGCGCTCCCCCGAGGAGTACTCCGGTGAGCTGATCCAGCCGCCGGCCAATCCAGAGGACGCGGCCCTGCGCGGCGGACATATTCCGACCGCGGTGAACATTCCGTGGACCGAGGCCTTCCACAGCGACGGCCGCTTCCGTTCCCGCGCCGAACTGGACGATATCTATGGCGATCTGGCGGCCGCGGACGATCTGGTCGTCTACAGCCGGGTCGGCGAACGGTCCAGCCACACCTGGTTCGTGCTGACCTATCTGCTCGGCTTCGAAAGCGTGCGCAATTACGACGGGTCCTGGACCGAATGGGGCAATTCGGTTCGCATGCCGATTGCCAAGGGGTATGAACCGGGTGACGCACGGACGGCCGGTACCCGCAAGGCGCGAGCCCGATAGCCGTGCTCCGGACGCATCACAACCGAGGGCGGTATCTGATTTGCGGCGTTCCCGCGCCCTAGGTGATTACGCAGACTGCCTCCTCCGGGCCTGACCGCAACGCCGCGGGTTGTGATGTGTGACCTACTGTGGAGTAGGGCTATCCGAGTGCGGCGGTTGTTGGCAGACTGCCTACACTCGCCCGAGACGGAAGTATGTCGACCACGGGGCGACCAAGAAGATTGCTAACAGGAGGCTCAGTGCCCAGCCATGCCAGCGCGCGGATATCGAAGGTACTCGTAGCTAACCGAGGCGAGATCGCCGTTCGCGTGATCCGGGCGGCCAAGGATGCCGGTATCGGCAGTGTCGCGGTATACGCGGAGCCGGATGCAGATGCCCCCTTCGTGAAACTCGCCGACGAGGCGTTCGCCCTCGGCGGGCAGACCTCGGCCGAGTCGTACCTCGTCTTCGACAAGATCCTCGACGCCGCGGCCAAATCCGGCGCCGACGCCATCCACCCCGGCTACGGATTCCTCTCCGAGAACGCCGATTTCGCCCAGGCTGTCATCGACGCCGGGCTGATCTGGATCGGCCCCTCCCCACAGTCCATCCGCGACCTCGGTGACAAGGTCACCGCGCGCCACATCGCCGAGCGCGCGAAGGCGCCGATGGCGGCGGGCACCAAGGATCCGGTCAAGAACGCGGCCGAGGTGGTCGAGTTCGCCAAGGAGTACGGCGTGCCCGTCGCGATCAAGGCCGCCTTCGGTGGCGGCGGTCGCGGCATGAAGGTCGCGCACTCCATCGAGGAGATCCCGGAGCTGTTCGACTCCGCCGTGCGCGAGGCCACCGCCGCATTCGGTCGTGGTGAATGCTTCGTCGAGCAGTACCTGGACAAGGCCCGCCACGTCGAGGCGCAGGTCATCGCCGACAAGCACGGCAATGTCGTGGTCGCCGGTACCCGCGACTGCTCGCTGCAGCGCCGGTTCCAGAAGCTGGTCGAGGAGGCGCCCGCGCCGTTCCTGACCGATGATCAGCGCGCGCGTATCCACGCTTCGGCCAAGGCCATCTGCAAGGAGGCCGGTTACTACGGTGCGGGCACCGTGGAGTACCTGGTGCAGGGCGACACCGTGTCGTTCCTCGAGGTGAACACCCGCCTGCAGGTCGAGCACCCGGTCACCGAGGAGACCGCCGGAATCGACCTGGTGCGCCAGCAGTTCCGCATCGCCGAGGGCCACGAGCTGGCGATCAAAGAGGATCCGACGCCGCGCGGGCACGCCTTCGAGTTCCGGATCAACGGCGAGGACGCCGGCCGCGGCTTCCTGCCCGCGCCGGGCCCGGTGTCGGTGTACCAGGAGCCCAGTGGGCCCGGTGTGCGCGTCGATTCCGGTGTGGTGCAGGGCAGTGTGATCGGCGGTCAGTTCGACTCGATGCTGGCCAAGCTGATCGTCACCGGCGAGAACCGGGAACAGGCACTGCAGCGGGCCCGGCGCGCGCTGGCCGAATTCCACGTCGAGGGGCTGGCCACGGTCATCCCGTTCCACCGTGCGATCGTCGAGGATCCGGCATTCATCGGTGACGGCGAGAAGTTCGACGTCTACACCAAGTGGATCGAGACCGAGTGGGCCAACAACGTCGAGCCGTACACCCCGGCCGGTGCCATCGCTGACGAGGACGAGGATCTGCCGCGGCAGAAGGTCGTCGTCGAGGTCGGTGGGCGTCGGGTCGAGGTGTCGCTGCCGGGCAACTTCACCGTCGGCGCCGGTGCCGCGGGTGCGGGCAGCAATGGCGCCGGGGTGATCCGCAAGAAGCCCAAGCCGCGCAAGCGCGGCGGCGCCGGTGGCGGTGCGGCCTCCGGTGATGCGGTCACCGCGCCGATGCAGGGCACCGTGGTCAAGGTCGCGGTCGAGGAGGGCCAGTCGGTCGAGGCGGGCGATCTGATCGTGGTACTCGAGGCCATGAAGATGGAGAACCCGGTCAACGCGCACAAGGCCGGTGTGGTCACCGGACTGTCCGTGGAGGCCGGCGCGGCCATCACCCAGGGCACCGTGCTGGCAGAGATCAAGTAAGTAAACAGCTGGCGAAGACCGTCTCGAGCGGGCGCTGGACACCGACGTCCGCGCCCGCTCTGTCGTATCGTGGTCCGGTGACCAGCTCTGCCGTCGTGCCCACCGTCGCGGAGGTCATCCGCGGCCGACGTGAATCAGCCAGCCGTGCCGACGGGTATCGCCTCGCCTTGGTCATCGAGGGTGGTGGCAGCCGCGGCGTGTACTCCAGCGGGATGGTGCAGGCGCTCGTGGAACTCGGGCTCGCCTCGATCTTCGATGCCGTGTACGGCACTTCGGCCGGTGCGATCAACGGTGCGTGGTTCCTGTGCGGGCGGGCGCTGTCGGGCATGCGGTCCTGGACCGATCCGGTGATCATGCGACGCGCGATCGATCCGGCCCGACTGCTGCGCGGGCGGCCCGCCTTCGATCTGGACTACCTGGTGAACCAGGTTTACGACGGCATCGTGCCAATGGATTTTCCGGCAATTCTGGCCAATACCACTACCTTTCATCCGATCGGCACCGATATCCGCACCGGGCACGCGGTCGATCTGCGCCGCCACATCGTCGACAAACCCACGCTGATGACCGCACTGCGGGCCTCGGCGGGGCTGCCGATTCTCGCGGGTCCACCGGTGCCGCTGGGCGGTGCCGAATATCTCGACGGCGGGCTGTCCGAAACGGTGCCGATCCGCACCGCGGTGCGCGACGGTGCGACGCACGCCTTGGTGCTGCGCACCCGACGCACCGATGAAAAACGCCCACCCGCACCGCGTTTGCACCAGGTAGTCGGGGGCAGCTATCTGCGTGTGCGGGCACCGGGCGCTTACCGTGCCTGGCTGCGGCGGCCGCATCAGCAGGCCATCGAGGATCACGTCCTGGCGGGCCTCGCAGACGCGGCTCTGCAGATCCACCCGCCCCTCGGCGCTCCGGATGTAGACAGCGCCGCGCGCGATACCGCACTGCTCGCCGAGGCATTGACGATCGGGCGGCAAGCCGTGCACGCGTCCTTGGCGGCCTTAGTTCAGCTCGACGGTGGCGCCGTTGGAGAGCATGAAGTCGTGTAGTTCCAGCCGATTCGCAGTCGCGTCCTGCGGGACGTCGAAGACCAGCTGGGTGGTGGCCGATTGGCCGGGCTGGAGTTCGAACGAGTAGCCGTAGCGACGCTGGGTGGTCTGCCACATAGTCGCGATCGCGTTGTGGTCGACCTGGCGGCCCTGGGTGTCCACGAGACGTTGACCGACGGGCAGGAACCACTTCGCCTCGTCGGAAATATTGCGGACCTCGACCGTGACGACGGAATAGGAGCCGCTCGCATTCTGCAATCCGATCCGCGGGACACCGGAATCCACCGAGGTGACCACGAATTCGAACTTGCCATCGCGCACGGGGCTGTTCAGCCCAGCAGACACCGGCGCTGGCGGGTCGGCCGATTGCGCGGTATCGCCATCCCGCACCGCGACCGACGGATCTGCCGTGCGCGTGCCGCCGCCACTGCCGGTATTGCCGAAGGCGATCAGCGCGGCACAGCCCGCCGCCAGCATGAACGGTGTCAGGACTATGACGGCGAGTGCGCCGATAAGCCTGGACAGGAAGGGCTTACGGCGCCGACGCTGTGCCCTGCGTGGGGGTGGTGCCCGGCGTGGGGGTGGTGCGATCCATGGGCGGCGCTGTGAGACCGTCCAGCGGGGTGCAATCGGAGCGCGCCACGGTGCTCGCTTCGGTTGTGGTGCAACACGCTTGGCCGGGCGCACGACCGGTGTCGGTTGGACCGCGACACGATTCGGCGACCACGGTGAATGCTGTTGCGGTGCCGCGGGTCCCGCCGGTGCTGGTGCCAGGCGGGTTGCCACGAGTGTCGGCGTTGGGCCGGGCTCGGTCATGACCTTCGTGGGATTGAGCGGCTTCGGCGACTCGGCCAGTGGCGCTGGTGAGTCTGCCGATGGGGTCGGCGCGGGTGGTTCCACGTTTGTCCGAGCGTGGGTGTCTGCCCGGGTCGGGGCCTGCGGCTGTGCCCATGTCAGGGCCGGGGTCTGTGCTCCTGTCGGCGGGTGTGTCTCTACCCGTGTCGGCGCGGGTGTCTCTGGTCGCATCGGCGAGTGCGACCGCACCGGCGTTGGTGTCGGCTGCTCATCCGCTACCAGCTGTCGGGTCTCAGATAGCGGTGCGTGCGGTTGTGGTGCATCTGGGAGCGGAGGCTGCGACGCATGCGGCTGCGGCGTATCAGGGGGCGGCGTATCAGGGGACGGAGGCTGCACGGACGGCTGGGCTGATGCAATCGGCGACTTGGGTGTCGGATGCTTGGGTGTCGGATGCTTGGGTGTCGGGCGCTTGGGCGTGCCGGGCGGCGATGATCGCGGTGCGGGGTGTGGGAGGCGCGCGAACGCGGTGGCCGCGTATGCGGCGGCGGCGAATTCGCGGGCGGTGGGGTAGCGCTGAGTTTGGTCCTTGGCCATGCCGCGGGCGATTACCGTGTCCAATTGCGGTGGGGCGGCCGGGTTCACGGTCGATACGCGGGGCGGGTCGGTCATCAGATGGCCGTGCATTTGGCGGGCCGGGTCGGTGTCGCCGTAGGGGCGACGGCCGGTGAGGCATTCGTAGAGGACGCAGGCCAGGGAGTAGACGTCGGAGCGGGCATCGACGGTGCCGTTGAAACGTTCCGGCGCCATATAGGCCCAGCTTCCGATGGCCATGCCGGTGGCGGTGACGGCCGTCTGGCCCGAGCTCTGTGCGATGCCGAAGTCGATGAGATATGCGTGCCCGCCGGTGCCGACCAGGATGTTCGACGGTTTGACGTCACGGTGGATCAGCCCGGCTCGATGCGCCGCATCCAGACCTGACGCGGCCTGCGTCACGAAGTCGACGGCTGCGGTGGGTGTCAAAGTGCCAACCCTGGTCAGCATTTCGGCCAGGTCTATGCCGTCGATGTACTCCATATCGATGTACAACCGGCCGTCGAGTTCGCCGAACCCGTGAATCCGCACGATATGCGGATGTCGCAGACTCGAGCCGAGCCGCGCCTCTCGCTGGAACCGCTTTCGGTAATCCGTGTCGGCGGCCACATGCTCCGCCAACACCTTCAGCGCGACCGTGCGCCCGGTTTCGCTGTCATGCGCCAGCCATACCGCCCCCATACCGCCCCGGCCGAGCAGACGGTCGAGCCGGTACTTCCCGAACTGTTCCCCCATCACTTACCTCCATCGCTGGGACGAGGCAGATGGCCGCGCCGTTGCGGAGTGGGGCGGCAACCCGATCGAAACCGCATCGCCCGAACCTAACCCGACCCTATCCCCGTCACCCACCCGCGAACAGTGTGACCTCCCCTACGTAGTTCTACTCGAGGAGCGATCCCGACTGAGGCGGCGGCTACTTGCCCGGCTTGGCGCGGCCACCGTGTCCAGGCTTGCCCTTGTTCGGCTTATCGTTGCCCGATTCGCCATTGGCCGAGCTGTTGACATGCGGATTTCCATTGCCGACGACCGTGGGTTCCGACTGCTGGCCGTCGGGTATGTCCCCGAAGGGCTGTGCGGGAGCCCAATTCGCGATACCGCCACCCACGGTCCGACATACGAGCGGTGTGCCGTCCGCCGCAATTACATTGCCGTCGACACCCGGTTCGCACGGCTGCCCGACGCCCGGAATCACCGCATTCGGGGACGCCGCCTGCGCCGGCCCGGTCGGCGCCAACGATTTGGGAACAGTTGGCGTAGTCCGAGCAGACGACGGTGCCGCATAACTCGTTTCGCCCCCAGGCCGCCCCAACCACAGCGCCAACCCGATCAAAGCGACCAACGCGGCAATAGCAACAGCCGCATGCCCAGGCCCAACTCCCCACCAACCGGCACGCTCCCACCACAGTTCAGCATCTCGCGTCGACTCCGCCCCGGCCCCGCCTACCCACGTCGGCTCAGGCGCAGGCGCAGCATCTCGTGTCCACTCGCCCACGGCCCCACCGACCGATCCCGGCTCATGCGCAGACACGGCATCACGCATGCCCTCAGCGGCCCCACCGACCCCCATCGACTCACGCCCAGCCGCGACATCCTGCATCCGCGAGGCTTCCGCCGGTCCGGTCCGCACCCCCGCACGCGCAGACCCGGCATCACGCGTCCACTCACCCGCGGCGGACTCGGCGATCTGCAGCCGCTCCATGGCGCCGGCCCGCATCGGCTCATCTGCCGGCTCGGCACTCACGCCCTCGGCCGCATGACATGGTTCGAGTAGGACATGGGTGGTCGGGACGGTTGACGCGGCGATCTCGACTGTCGACGCCTCACGGCCGGTTGCCGCGGCATAGGCGGTAGCGGCGAATTCGCCTGCGCTGGAATAGCGTTGGTTGGGATCCTTGGCCATGGCGCGGGTAATGGCGGTGTCGAGGGACGCGGGGACGGCAGGGTTCAGGGCGGCGGCGCTGGGCGGGGCGGTCAGTAGGTGGGCGCGCAGTTGCTGTGGAGAGTCGACATTGCCGAAAGGTCTTTGGCCGGTGAGGCATTCGTACAGGACGCAGGCCAGCGAGTATTGGTCCGCGCGTGCGTCGGCGATGCCGTCGAAGCGTTCCGGCGCCATATATGCCAGGGTGCCGACCACATTGCCGTGGGCCGTGATCGCGGGCTGGTCGATGCGATGTGCGATGCCGAAGTCGATCAGGTGGACGAACCCGGTCGGGCCCACCATGATGTTGGACGGTTTGACGTCGCGGTGCACCAGGCCGACCCGGTGCATGGCATCGAGCGCCATCGCGGTCTGCGCGATGATCGCCACGGCACGTGCCGGATCCAGCGGCCCGGCTTCCCGCAGCAATGCGCTGACATCGGTGCCCTCGATGAACTCCATATCGATATAGAGGCGGCCGTCGAGTTCGCCGAAGGTGTGGATCGGAACCCGGTGCGGTCCGGGGACCTGGGCCGCCAGGCGGGCCTCCCTGGTGAACCGCAGTCGGCAGGTCGGATCGGTGGCGTGCGAGCAGTCCAGCACCTTCAGTGCGACGGCACGGTCGGCGACGGTGTCCCGAGCCAGCCAGACCTGTCCGGTCCCACCGCTGCCGAGCAACCGATCGAGGCGGTAGTGGCCGAACCACGTTTTGCCCATGTCGAACCTCCTACTACCTTCCGTTCGTCTTTTAGCTACCCGAAATCCACACCGCCATCACAGAATCCGCGAATCTGGTCCGGCGGCAGGGCGATCATGACGCAACCAGTCCGCTCAGCGACGCGAAATTCGATCAGCTCGGGGTCGATGCGGCAGCACGAGAACATTCGGGGAAAGCCGCTAGCCTTGCTGTTATGAGTGACCTGCCCGAGATTCGCATCGGCACCGCGGAGCGTGAGCAAGCGATGCAGCGCCTGTCCGATCATTTCGCCGCCGGGCGGCTCAGTGTGGCGGAGTTCGATGAGCGCAGTGCCGTGGTCGCGGCGGCGCTGACCCGCGCCGACCTGGACAAAGTCTTCGTCGACCTGCCCGAACCCGCTCCCGTCGTCGCGGCGCCCGCCAAACGCGACTCCGGGTTCCTCGACGAGTGGCCGGAGCGGGTGATGGCGGTGATCCCGATCCTGGCCGTCATTCTCTTCTTCGTCACCGGCAGCTGGCTCTGGTTCCTGGCCATCCCGCTGGCGGGTGCACTGTTGTTCGGCGGTCGGCACGAGCATCAACGTCGCCGTCCACGCGACCGTCGCCGCCGCAGGGAGCTCGAGGACTGATGGAACCCGTCGAAATCAATGCGGGCACCTGGTATCTGCGGGCGCTGCGCGCCGACGACCGCATCGATGACCGCCCAGCCCTCGCCGCTGGCGGCATCACCGATCCGAACTACGTCACCCGCCGCACCGAGCAGTGGGATGACGAATCCCACTTCTCCTGGGCCGTCTGCGAACCCACCACCGCTGAACTGGTCGCCGAAATCGTCGTGACGCCCGGCGCTGACAACACTGCCGAACTCACCGGCTGGGCCCGCCCCGGTTACGAGCCCGCCCTCGAAACCGGCACCACCGCGGTCAGTCGCTTCGTAGAAGGCGGTCTCGGCCTCCGACTCCCCTGAGCCGGAAGCCAACTCAGCGCATCACACCCGTGTGTCCCGTTGAGTAACGGCCCGGCTGTGGCCAGATGGTGAGTCCGTGCGCTCCCCGCCCAACAGGTATGCGCGCCAACAGGTTCCAGTTCTCGATATCGATCGCGTACACCTCACCGTGGTGTCGACCCGATACCCAGAAAACCCGCCCGTCCGCGGACAGATTGCCCATATCCGGACTGCCACCGCCCGGGATGAACCACTTGCGCACCAACTTATTCGCGGCGAAATCCCAGACGGAGATGCTGCCCTCGTGGCGGTTGGTGATGAGCATCTGTTTGGAGTCGCGGGTGACATACAGACCATGCGCACCTTTTCCAGTCGGCACGAAACCCGTGTTCTCCCAAGTCGATGCGTCGATAGAGTAGATGCCGTCGGCGACCATATCGGCGATGAAGAAGCTGCGTCCGTCCGGGGAGAGCTTGACGTCCTGCGGCTTGCCAGCACGACCGCCCGGCAGGTCGATCATCTTGATCACCTTGCGCTCGGCCACATCGAAAACCAGCATGCGGCCGATGAATTCGCAGCTGGCCAGGGCGAATCGACCGTCGGCGGTGAAGTCCATGTGGTCGACGCCCGCGCAGTCGGGCACCGCGAGCGCGTGCATTTTCTGCCAGGTGTGCGGATCGTAGAAGTCCAGCGACTTATCCGCCTCGGCAACGACGAGCGCGTATTGGCCATCCGGCGTGAAGTACATGTTGTAGGGGTCGCGCACCGGGAAGGGCTCGCCGGGTTTGCCGGTGCGCGGATCGATCGGCAGCAGGGTGCCCCCGCCGATCGGCAGATCATTGGTGAGATACAGCGTCTGCATGTCATAGGACGGGACCACATGCTGGGGCTCCCGACCTCCGGCCGGGAAACTGTCGATTACTTGAAAGGTTGCCGGGTCGATCACCGAAACCGAATGCGATTCGCTGTTCGGCACGTAGACCAGGGGCCGATGATCGGCCACCGTCGGACTCAACGCCCGGTTCGCGGCATAGATGTCGGTCGGCGACAACGGCGGTGGCATACCGGGTAGCAGATTCTCCAGATGCGGCGGTGCCGCGCTGGTCGGGGCGGTGACGGTGGTGGGCGGCAGAGTCGTCACACCCACCGATCCGGCCTCGCTCGGGGCGCACCCGGCGACCGTCACGAGGACGGTCGCCGAGGCGAGCAATTGGGCGCAGCTTCGGCGATTGCGCTGTCGGTTCACGCGCTGCACCGTGCCAGGAGGTGGTGAAGACGAGATGACATGGGTGCGAAGCCTAGGCGCTGCCGCCGGGATTCCACAGCAATCCCCGCCAGGGCGTATCGGGTTGCCCGAATCATCCGGAACTACGTACTCGGACAGTCGAATTTCCGATTGCGGGCGGATAACTATCCGGCGTCGCTGAGTACCCGTTCGAGTGCGTCGACCGCGGCATCCAATTCCGCCTCGGTAACGGTGAGCGGCGGCCGGAACCGAATACCGCGCTCGCCGGTGCCGAGGATCAGCACATGCTCGCGTTCCCGCAGCGCGGTCAGCACCTCGTCCCGCAATTCGGCCGAGGCCAGCGTGATGGCACACATCAACCCGCGCCCGCGCGGTTCGGTGACCCGAGGGTGGTCGGCCGCGAGCTGTTCCAGACGCCGCAGCAGATGTGCGCCGAGCGGTCGTGACCGCTCGATCACCTCATCGCGCTCGAACACCTCGAGGATGCGTCGGGACCGCACCATATCGGTGAGATTGCCGCCCCAGGTGGAATTGAGCCGAGAGCTGACCACGAAGACATTATCGGACACCTCGTCCACACGCCCGCCCGCCATGATGCCGCAGACCTGGGTCTTCTTGCCGAACACGACAATATCGGGCTCGAGCCCGAGTTGTTGGTAGGCCCAAGTGGTTCCGGTCATGCCGACGCCGGTCTGTACCTCGTCGAGGATGAACAGCGCGTCGTTCTCGTGACACAGCCGCTGCACGGCCTGCAGGAATTCCGGGCGCATATGCCGGTCGCCGCCCTCGCCCTGGATCGGTTCGGCGATGAAACATGCTATGTCGTGCGGGTTTTCGGCGAAGGCGCGGCGCGCCTGGTCGAGTGCGTGTGCTTCGGCGGCGGCGATATCGACGCCGTTGGCCAGGAACGGCGCGTCGATGCGCGGCCAATCGAATTTGGGGAAGCGGGCCGTCTTCACCGGATCGGTATTGGTCAGCGACATGGTGTAGCCGGTGCGGCCATGGAAGGCTCCGGTCAGGTGCAGCACCTTGGTGCCGAGTTCCGGTGCGCGCCCGTGGGATTCGTTATGCCTGCTCTTCCAGTCGAACGCGACCTTGAGCGCGTTCTCCACCGCTAGTGCGCCACCGTCGATGAAGAACAGGTGCGGCAGCCGGGGATCGCCCAGCACCCGCACGAAAGTGTCGACGAAGCGGGCCATTTCGACGGTGTAGATGTCGGAGTTGCTCGGCTTGTTGAGCGCCGCGACGCTCAGTTCCACGCGGAACTCTTCGTCCTCGGCCAAGGCGGGATGGTTCATGCCGAGGGCATTGGAGGCGAAGAAGCCGAACATATCGAGGTAGGAGCTGCCGTCGCGTTCATCGACGATCAGGCAGCCACGGGATTTCCGTAGATCCAGCACCAGGTCGAATCCATCGGCGAGGATGTGCGCCGACAGGATCTCGTGTACCCGGGAGGCGGGGGTGACCGGTGCATTGCCACTCCCCGCGCGGGTGCGCTCCAGTTCGATGGTCACATCAGTAGGGTACGAAAATCTTTACGAAAATTCTATGAAATAACGGACTAATTACGGCCACAGGCTATCTGTCGTAGAATGTCTGCAAGATGATGGTGCTTCGAGTTCGCACGTTGGCGGTCGCCCTGATCTCCTGCAGCAACTGCTCGAGGTGCCGGGGAGAGGCCACCCGCACCAGCAACACGTAACTCTCGTCACCGGCCACCGAGTGGCATGCCTCGATACCCGGGATATGTTGCAGCACGGCAGGCGCGTCATCAGGTTGCGAAGGGTCGAGAGGAGTGATGGCGACGAATGCCGACAACAGTTGCCCGAGCGCCTCGGGATCGACATGTGCGGTGTAGCCGCGGATCACCCCGCGCGCCTCTAGTCTGCGGACCCGCGATTGCACAGCCGAGACCGATAAACTCGCCTTTTCGGCCAGATTCGACAGGGTGGCGCGACCATCGGCCATCAGTTCACGAATCAGCAGGCGATCGATGTCATCGAGTACGGGTCTTGCCGGTGTATCCGCCATCAGCGAAGGCTAACCCAGCGGAGGCTACTCGTGGCGAAAACTTTTGCTCGTTAACTCACCGTACCCATCCGATATTGTTCGCCGACCCAAAGTTACAGCGGAGCAACCGATGACAGACATGCTCGAAGACCACCTGACCAAGGACCTGGCTACCCGTGCGGCGGAACTACTGCACACACTCGGCGCGCAGTCACCGGTCGCTGGCGAACTGTCCGCGCGGACGCCGATCACCGGTGGCACGCTCATGACGCTGCCCGCCGACTCCCTCGACGACGCGGATGCGGCGATCGGGAGGGCGGCGGCGGCCTTCCGCGGCTGGCGCACCGTACCCGCCCCGGTCCGGGCCGGGGTGGTGCGGCGACTGGCCGAACTACTCACCGCGCACAAGGCCGAACTCGGCGAACTGGTCACCCTGGAGGCGGGGAAGATCCGTGCCGAGGCGGTCGGCGAGGTGCAGGAAATGATCGACATCTGCGAGTTCGCGATCGGGCTGTCGCGCCAGCTCTACGGCAAGACCATGCCATCGGAGCGGCCTGGACATCGGCTGATGGAGACCTGGCATCCCCTCGGCGTGGTCGGGGTGATCTCGGCGTTCAACTTCCCGGTCGCGGTGTGGGCATGGAATACCGCCGTCGCGCTGGTCTGCGGTGACACGGTGGTGTGGAAGCCGTCGGAGACGACACCCCTGACTGCGCTGGCCTGCCATACGCTGCTGCGCCGGGCGGCGGCCGATGTCGGCGCGGATCCCGAAGTGCACCAGCTGATTCAAGGTGGTGCGCAGGTCGGGTCCCGGCTGGTCGACGACGAGCGGGTGGCGCTGGTGAGCGCGACCGGTTCGGTGCGGATGGGTCGCATGGTGGCGCCGCGGGTGGCCGCTCGGTTCGGGCGATGTCTGCTGGAGTTGGGCGGTAACAACGGCGCGATCGTCACGCCCACAGCGGATTTGGAGCTGGCGGCGCGCGGCATCGTGTTCGCGGCGGCGGGTACGGCCGGACAGCGCTGCACAACCTTGCGTCGATTGATCGTGCACGCCGATGTCGTCGGGCCGCTGCTGGATCGCGTAGCCGGGGCATATCGTCAACTGCGCGTTGGCAATCCGCTCGACGACGGTGTGCTGGTCGGCCCGCTGATCAACCGCCGCGCCTACGAGGAAATGCGTGCGGCAATCGATCGTGCGCTCGGCGATGGCGGCGAATTGGTCTGCGGTGGTGAGCGAGTCGACGGGTTCGGCGACGATGCCTGCTACGTGCGTCCCGCGATCGTGCGCATGCCCGCCCAGACCGCCGTGGTCCGCGAGGAAACCTTCGCACCGATCCTCTACGTGCTGACCTACCGCGACTTCGACGCCGCCATCGACCTGCACAACGGTGTGCCGCAAGGCCTTTCCTCGGCCGTCTTCACCGCCGACCAGCGCGAAGCCGAACGCTTCCTTGCCGCCGACGGCTCCGACTGTGGTATTGCCAATGTCAATATCGGCACCTCCGGCGCGGAAATCGGCGGCGCGTTCGGCGGCGAGAAGCACACCGGCGGCGGCCGGGAATCCGGGTCGGACTCGTGGAAGGCATACATGCGGCGGGCGACCAACACCGTGAACTACTCCGATCAGCTGCCACTGGCGCAGGGCATCCAGTTCGGTTGAGCCACAACCCGCCCCCCGCCGCCTGGGCGCCTAGGTGAGGTCGACGGTGCCCGCTCGGGATAGCTCGCACGAGCCACCGGGCCCATGGTGTGTCCGGGCTGCCGATGGATTGGGCATCCACGGTCGAAGGTCGCGATGTGTTGATCCAAGTCGCCGATGACCTCGTCATGAACTGCTTTGTCGGCGACCGATCCGTATTAGGCGTTCGGTACCCGTTCGACGAGGGACTGTAGTTCGCTCGTCAATCGAGACTGTGTCCGCGGGTTCTCGGAGATCGCGACGCAGAGGCCGCAGGTTCGAAATCCTGCCCTTGCCACTGACGGTCCGAGCCGGTCGGTTTCCAAACCGACTGGCCTGGACCCTTTTTCATCGGTAAGTGTTTTGCGGTGAGTCGCTGCGAGTGTCGGTAACGGGATGTATGCCAGAGCGATGGAGCGAGTAGTCCAGGCACCCAAACCTTTCAGATCGCCCTGGCAGAAATTCAGTAGGGGAACATGAGGAATCGCTTCACCACCTTCGTCGGCACGGGCATCGCCTTCGCGGGTGCGCTCACACTGCTGCTCAGCGGCTGCGCGCCGCAATCGAGCGGCCCCGGCCTCACCGCCGCTACGGCGTCGATCACCACGTCGAAGGCCACCTCGACACCGCCCGCGACAACATCGCCGCAGCCGACTACGACCACCACGGCGGCGTCGACCGCAGCGCCGACCACGTCGGTATCGCCGCCCGCGCCGGCCCCGGCACCGATCGCCTCAGCACCACCCCCCACGTACCAACCACCGGTGGCAGCCGCCCCACTTGCACAATCCCAGCAGACCTGCGGCGACGACTCATACCTCAACTCGGACAACCAATGTGTCCACCGCCCCCAGTCCGCCCCCGCCGCCCCGCCCGGAGCCACCGCCCGCTGCGCCGACGGCACATACAGCTACAGCCAACACCGCTCGGGCACCTGCTCCCATCATGGTGGCGTAGCCGCCTGGCTGTAACGCCTGACGCAGCTCATACCGGGTCATCGTGGGCGGGATCACATTTCACCTCGCATCCTGCATAGCCGGTGTCCACCGATCGAGCTTCAAATTGCGCAGTCTGCTCAATGTGGCGCGCATCAGTTGTGCGTTCAGCTCTTCAAGTACAGGATTGCGGCAACAAATGCTCAAAACAGCGAAGCGCCCGATCGGCGCCTCGCGGATGGGTGGACTACATGACCGAGCTCGCCGACCGCGAACTGATCCCAGCCCCCTACGACCTCGCCGACCGCTACCGCGTGGGTGCGGGCACCGTTATCCTCACCGGCGTCCAGGCGATCGCTCGACAGCTGGTCGAGCAGCATGTTCGCGATCTGCGCGCCGGACGCCGGGTCGGTACCTTCGTCTCCGGATATCAGGGCAGCCCGCTGGGCGGTGTCGACAAGATGCTCAGCGGGATGCCGGATGTTTTGGCCGAGCACGATATTTCGTTTGTCCCCGGTTTGAACGAGGAGCTTGCGGCAACCTCGGTGTGGGGCAGCCAGGCGGATCTGCCCGCCGGCGCGGCGACCCATGACGGCGTTGTCGGAGTCTGGTATGGCAAGGGCCCAGGTCTCGACCGCGCGACTGATGCACTGCGGCACGCCAATATGTACGGCGCGAATGCGCGTGGCGGCGTGCTGTTGCTGGTCGGCGATGATCCGGCATCCAAGTCCTCGACCGTGCCGGCGGTGAGTGAGCGTTCGCTGGCCGCAATGGGTATTCCGGTGCTCTTTCCGCGCAACGCCCGCGAGATCATCACCATGGGCTTGCACGGTGTCGCCCTCTCGCGCGCATCGGGATGTCTGGTCGCGCTGAAAATTGTCGCCGACGTGGCCGATGGCGCTTGGACAGTCGACGGCAAGGTTGGCGATATCGACATCACTATTCCCGAGATCGACTGGGAGGAAAGGCCATTCACCTACCAACAGCGCCCGATGGCCGCGCCGACGGACAGCGTGCTCGCCGAGGCCGATCTGTACGGACCGCGCTGGAAGATGGTGCAGGCCTATAGCGCACTCAATGAACTCGACGTCATCGAGGTGAATCCGACGCGTGCCCGCATCGGAATCGCCGCCACCGGAACCACATTCGACGCGGTGCGCCAGGCACTGATCGATCTCGGCGCCGACGACGACGCGCTGCATCGTGCCGGGGTCCGACTGCTGCGCATCGGCATGCCGTATCCCATTGCTCCCGAACGCGTCCGGCAGTTCGCCGACAGGTTGGAGCGGATCGTGGTCGTCGAGGACAAGACCGCGTTCATCGAAACGCAGATCCGCGAAATCCTGTATGGCTCTGTCGATGCGCCCGAGATCATCGGCAAGCGCGATGCCGAGAACCGGCCGCTGTTCGCTCATGACGGCGAGCTCACCTCTGGTCGGATCGTCGCACCGCTGCGCCGTGCGCTGCAGGGTCGGCTGGAGATGAAACGCACCTTGCCGCAACCACTGTCACTTTCGGTTCTGCCCGCGAAGCGGGCCGCGTACTTCTGCAGCGGCTGCCCGCACAACCGGTCCACCGCCGTGCCGGAAGGGTCGATCGCCGGTGGCGGCATCGGCTGTCACACCATGGTGACCATGTCCGGCCGCGACGACAGCAAGGTGACCGGGCTGACCCAGATGGGCGGTGAAGGTGCGCAGTGGATCGGGCAGGCCCCGTTCACCTCGGTGCCGCACCTGTTCCAGAACATCGGTGACGGAACGTATTTCCACTCCGGACAACTCGCGGTGCAGGCCTGTATCGCCGCGGGTGTGAATATCACCTACAAGCTGCTCTACAACGATGTCGTCGCGATGACCGGCGCGCAGGACGCCGAGGGAGCACTCGCGGTGCCCATGCTGACCCACAAACTCAGAACCGAGGGCGTGCGACAAATCATCATCTGTGCCGATGAACCCGAGAAGTACCGCAAGCGCGACCTCGCCGCCGGAACCCTGCTCTGGCACCGGGATCGGCTCGACGAAGCCCAGCGCACCCTGCGCGCAATTCCCGGGGTGACCGTGCTCATCTACGACCAGCACTGCGCCGCCGACGCGCGCCGCCAGCGCAAGCGGGGCACGCTGCCGGTTCGGCGGACCCGGGTGGTCATCAACGAGGCGGTCTGCGAGGGCTGTGGCGATTGCGGTGTCAAGAGCAACTGTCTTTCGGTGCAGCCGGTCGAAACCGAATTCGGCCGCAAGACCCGCATCGATCAGACCTCCTGCAATACCGACTACAGCTGTATGGACGGCGATTGCCCCTCGTTCGTAACGGTCGAGCTTCCCGCGAAAGCCGAGAAGCGAAAGGCGACTCGACGCCCCGAGCCGCCGGTACAACCCGACCTGCCGAACGGCGCGCCTGCGACGACCCAGAATGTATTCCTCGCCGGTATCGGCGGCACCGGAATCGTGACGGTCAACCAGGTGCTTGCGACCGCGGCCTTACGCGCCGGGTACGAGGTGGCGAGTCTGGACCAGATCGGCCTGAGTCAGAAGGCTGGACCGGTCGTATCGCATCTGCGCTTCGCGAGTGGCGAATTGGAACCGGCGAACCGGCTTACGCCGGGTTCGGCCGACTGCATCGTCGCATTCGACCTGCTCACGGCCACCGATAACAAGAATCTGGCCAACGGGTCGAAGCAGACCACCCTGTCCGTCGCCTCGACCAGCAAGACCCCCACTGGCGAAATGGTCTACGACAAGTCCGTCGCGTATCCCGAAGAGCGCGACCTGCTTGCCCGACTCGAGCAAGTGTCGCGCTCGGTGCGCTCGTTCGACGCGCTGGCCGCGGCCGAGGTGCTGTTCGGCAACACCGCGGCCGCCAACTTCCTGCTCGTCGGCGCCGCCTATCAGATCGGTGGTCTGCGCATACCCGCGTCGGCGATCGAGGAGGCCATCGAGATCAACGGTGTTGCGGTGCATGCCAATATCGCGGCTTTCCGTTGGGGACGGGTGGCAATCGCGCGGCCGGATGAATTCGCCGCTGCCACCACACCCAAGACGCACAAGCGCCCCGAGATCGCCATTCCGTCAGATCTTTTCGATGGTGTGACCGCGTCAGGTGAGACGAGGCGACTGCTCGAACTGCGTGCCGTCGAGTTGATCAGCTTCCAGGGCGTGCGGGTGGCCCGCGCCTACGTCCGTACCGTGCAACGCATTTGGGATGCCGAGCGGCGTATCACCGACCGGACCGAGTTCAGCGAGCAAGTGGCCCGTGGCCTCTACAAGTTTACCGCATACAAGGACGAATACGAGGTCGCGCGGCGCCTGACCGACCCGGCCTTCCTCGACCAGGTCAGCGAGCGAATTCCCGACGGCGCCAACCTCACCTACCGCCTACACCCGCCGATCCTGCGCGCCATGGGCCGCAAGAAGAAGATCGGTCTCGGCCCACGCAGTCACTTCGCCCTGCGTGTCCTCGCCAAGGGAAAGCGCCTGCGCGGCACCAAATTCGACCCATTCGGCTATGCCCATGTCCGCCGCGTCGAACGCACTCTGCTCAGCCACTACACGGAAATGGTGACAACACTGGCCGCAAACCTCGGCCCAGCGGACTACGACCGCGCTACCCGGGCCGCCGCACTCCCCGACATGGTCCGCGGCTACGAGGACATCAAATTGGCCAACGTCGAGCTCTACCGAAACGCCCTGCGCGACCTCAGCATCGAACCACCTCAGGTGTAACCGCAGAGGTAGCTGTCTCGGCACCGGGCACCCGCTTATGGGTGCCCGGTTGTGACGGGGTGTGCCCGGTCGGTTCAGATATAGGTGCCAGGTGCCGAGGCACCGGGTGCAGTCGATTTCGACTGCGGAGCAGGTGCAGCCTCGGGGCAATCGTTCTCTTGCCGGATAAGATCCGACTATTCGGTGATCGAACGGACCTGTTGTTCGTACTTCGCGCGGGTTTCGGAGTCGGCTGGGTGGAGGGCGCGGTTGCCATCGAGGAGTCGGCGAACAAGGCGGACTGCGCGCTCGGGAGCGGCGGCCAGGGCAATGTCGATGGGGCCCAGGTAGTTCGGGACGGCCACTTCGGCCTTGCGGGTTTCGCAGGTTTGCAGGATGGCGGCGGCGACGTCTTCGGGATCCACTGTCGGCATGCCCTTGCCGAGGGACAGACCGGAGGAGAGGCGGGTGCGCACAGCCGAGGGCATCACGCAGCTGACGCTGACGCCCTGCGGTGCGAACTCCAAACGTGTTGCGGCGGATAGGCCTACGGCGGCGAATTTGCTGGCGTTGTAGACGGCCAAGCCCGCGACCGGGATCTTGCCCGCGAGCGAGGCGACGTTGACGACGTGGCCGCGGCGGCGCTCGATCATGCCGGGCACCACGGCGCGCATGCCGTGGATCAGACCCCAGACATTGACATCGATGGTGGCGCGGCCGACCGCGTCGGGCTCATCGAGGAACGCGCCCGCGGGCATGACACCCGCATTGTTGACCAGGACATCCACCGCGCCGAAGTCTGCGACGACCTTGTCCCATTGGTCGCGGACACGGACATCGAGCTCATAGGCACGCGCGCCGATCGCGGCAGCGGCGGATTCGGCTGCGACAGTGTCGACATCGGCAATGGCGAGTTCAGCGCCCTCGGCCGCGAACAGTTCCGCGGTCGACTGTCCGATGCCGCGGCCCGCGCCGGTAATCAGCACCCGCGCGCCCTTCAGGTCGATACCCGGATAACCGTGACCGAGAATATTCATGCGAATGCTCCTTGTTCCAGCGCTCGGCGGGTGCTGCGCAGGCTGTGTTCGAGGGTTTCGAGACGACGACGGCCGTCCATGAAGTTCGGTCCCATTACAGCGAGGTCAGCTGCGGTGGCACCGATCACGAGGACGCGCGTACCAGCCGCACGCAACACCGCGACCTCGGCAGCGAGCTGGGCGCTCATGCGATTGCGCAGCTGCCGCTCCAGGAAATGACCGGGACCGGTCGCGGGGACTTCTTCGACGGAGGCCATGGGCGCGAGCACCAGCACCTCGTCGAGTTGTTGTGCGGCAAGCAGGTCCACTGATGCGGTCGAGCCCGCACCACCATCGATGAAGCGACGTCCGTCGATCGATACGGGCGGGAACCAGCCGGGAACCGCCCACGACGCACGCAGCGCCGCACCCAGGTTCGCCGATGGTGCGTCGGGCGAGCCGAATGGAACCCGTTCTCCCGTCGCGTAATCCATGGCGACCAGCCAGGTCGCGGGGTGAGATACCCAGGACCGGCCGGGATTCAGGCGATCGGCAAGGTGCTGCAGCCAGCTCGCATCGCCACCGCCGATCGGCAGCAGGCCGCTGCCCGCGGTGAGCAACCGCTGACCGGTCGCGGGCGCACGCAGGCTCAATGCCAACTCACCCAGCCGCGGTCGAGGCAGCGGCGGGAACCGCCCGGGCTCGGAACGCATATGCGCCAACAGAATCGGATTCGTCGAGGTACCGCGCTGCATCGCGACGAGTTCATCCACGCCGATGCCGCTGCCGAGCAGGGTGACCGTCTCGGCACCCGCCGATGTGCCGAGCAGCACATCCGCCTCGCGCGGCTCCCAGTCGAGTACCTCGCGGGTGGCGGCCAGCGCGGCCACGATCCAGGCGAACCCGAGCGTTCCGCCGCAGCCTACGGCCATGCCGCGCCGGTTTTTGTTACCCATGGTTCCACACACTAGCAGGATTCAAATACCTTCAGTATCTGAAAGCCACCGGTACGTAGAATCGGCGGCATGGCACGTCTGACCCGGTCCGAAAGCCAGGCCCGCACCCGGGCCGACCTGATCGCGACCGCACGCGATCTCTTCCTGGCCGAGGGCTATGTGAAAACCAGCCTGGAGCGGGTCGCCGAGGAGGCGGGCTACTCGAAGGGCGCGGTCTACTCGAACTTCCGCACCAAGAAGGAACTGTGCCTAGAGGTGCTCGGGCTGATCCACGCGACGAAATTCGGCGAGGTGGCCGATCTGATCGCGGCGGGCGAGACGCTCGACGACCAGCTGGCTCGATTCCACGAATGGGCCGAGCACACCATCGGCGATGTCGGCTGGACCATGCTCGAAGTCGAATTCGCCACGGTCGCCCGCGACGATCCGGAACTGCAGGCCGCGCTGGTCTCGAGCCTGGCCATGATGCGCGGCGCTGTCGCGGCGCAGGTGCAGACGCTTTCGGACATGACCGGAATCCCGCTGCCGATGCCCGCCGAGGATGCCGCGACCGCAATCCTGAGCATGGGTATCGGGCTCGGCATGCAACGAGCCGTCGATCCGTCGATTCCGGTGCGCTTGATCACCGATGCGGTACGACTGCTCGTAACTATGGGCGAAGGGCCACTGCGCGCGATGAGCCCGGATCTCACGCGGTGAAGTGCAACGTCCATTCGCCGCGATAGTGCAGCCGGGTGACGCTGCCCGGCGGAATGTCGATCCGCCAGAACGATTTCGGCGGCGCGTCCAGGGTCACCAGCAGTGCCGCGCGGATCACCGCCGGATGGGTGACGGCGATGGTTGACATGCCCTCGGAAGCGATTTCGGCCATCCAGTACCTGGTCCGCTCGACCACATCGGTTACGGATTCGCCACCGTGACCACGGAACTGCGGGTCGGTCAGCCAGGCATATAGCTCATCCTGCGGCACCGACATCAGTTCGCCGCCGCGCCACGCGCCGGCATCCAGATCGCGCAGCCGGGTGTCCTCCTCGCCCGGAAGCCCCATCAGCGCAGCCGTTTCCACGGTCCGGCGTTCGGGTCCGGTGAGTACCCGCGCCGCGGTCAGGCGGCCACACGCGGCGATTGCTCGGCGACCGGCCTCGGTCAGCGATTCGTCTACTGGAAAACGTGCCTTTCGCATCGCCTCGGTCATGCCATGGCTGACCAGGTCGAGTCTGAGCACCTTTTGCACGGTTGGAAGCGTACGGCGCGACGCTGGCGGCCGTACTTCGATTGCCACCCCTTCGCTCGGGCCCACCAGCCATTTGCCGGACTCGAGGTATTCCGGCCGCCGCTGCTGGTTGTCGGTGCCCGGGTGCACACTGATGCCATGGCCCAGTTCTCCACCGCGACCCAAGAGTGGTTCGACGGCGCATTTCCCGCGCCGACGTCTGCTCAGCTGGGCGCATGGAAGGCCATTGCCGCAGGTGAGCACACCTTGGTCGTCGCGCCAACCGGTTCGGGTAAGACGCTGTCGGCCTTTCTGTGGGCCATCGATCAACTCGCGACCCGACCGAAACCCGAGGGCAAGGTCGGCACCTCGGTGCTCTATGTGTCACCGCTGAAGGCATTGGCGGTGGACGTCGAACGGAATCTGCGCGCGCCGCTGGTCGGGGTCACCCAGACCGCGAAACGGCTCGGCCTGGACCCGCCGATGATCACCGTCGGTGTTCGTTCCGGCGACACCAGTGCGGCGCAGCGGCGATCGATGCAGCGGACGCCGCCCGACATTCTGATCACCACTCCCGAATCGCTGTTCCTGATGCTCACCTCGGCGGCCAGGGAGACGCTCAGCGATATCGACACGGTGATCGTGGACGAGGTGCACGCCATCGCGGGCGGTAAGCGCGGCGCACATCTGGCGCTTTCGCTGGCACGGTTGGATCTGCTGACCGAGCGGCCCGCGCAGCGGATCGGGCTCTCGGCGACGGTGCGCCCGCCTGAGGAGGTCGGGCGATTTCTGGTTGGAAATGCGCCGATCACGATCGTTTCGCCGCCCGCTCCCAAGACCTTCGATCTGTCCGTGCGTGTGCCGATCGCGGATATGACCGAGCCGGGCGATTCCGATCAGCCCGGATCCATCTGGCCGCATGTGGACGAGGCGATCGTCGACCTGGTGCTGGACCACCGGTCTTCGATCGTCTTCGCGAATTCGCGCAGGTTGGCCGAGCGGCTGACCGCACGGCTCAATGAGGCCTATGCCGCGCGGCTGGGCGAGGCCGTCGAGACTGTGTCCGATTCGCCGCGCACGGGGCCCGCCGTGGTTACGCAAGCTGCCTCCTCCCGGCCTGACCCGCGCGGCGGGCACAAACCGCCCGCCCAACTCGGCGCATCGACCGAAGTGATCCACGGCGCGGATCCGCTGTTGGCCCGGGCGCACCACGGGTCGGTGAGCAAAGAGCAGCGGGCGCTGATCGAGGACGATCTCAAGAGCGGACGGCTGCGCTGTGTGGTGGCTACCAGCAGTCTCGAACTCGGAATCGATATGGGCGCGGTCGATTTGGTGGTGCAGGTGGAGGCGCCGCCTTCGGTGGCCAGCGGGTTGCAGCGAGTCGGGCGAGCCGGGCACCAGGTCGGTGAGATTTCGCGCGGGGTGCTGTTCCCGAAGCATCGCACCGACGTCATCCACTGCGCGGTCGCGTCACAGCGGATGACTGCCGGGCAGATCGAGGCCCTGCAAGTTCCCGCGCACCCCCTGGACATCCTGGCCCAGCAGACCGTCGCGGCCTGCGCGCTCGAACCCATCGATGTCGACGCTTGGTTCGAAACCGTGCGCGGCACCGGCAATTACGCTTCGCTGCCCAGATCGGCGTATGAATCGGTGCTCGATCTGCTCGCCGGTCGCTATCCGTCGGACGAGTTCGCCGAATTGCGACCCCGGCTCGTGTGGGACCGCGACGCGGGCACGCTAACCGGTCGGCCGGGGGCGCAACGACTGGCCGTCACCTCGGGTGGCGCGATTCCGGATCGCGGCCTGTTCGCGGTCTACATGGTCGGTGAAAAGGCCTCCCGGGTGGGCGAACTCGATGAGGAGATGGTGTACGAGTCGCGGGTCGGCGATGTATTCGCCCTCGGCGCGACCAGCTGGCGCATCGAGGAGATCACCTTCGACCGGGTGCTGGTCACGCCCGCGTTCGGGCAGCCGGGACGGTTGCCGTTCTGGCATGGTGACGGACTCGGTCGGCCCGCCGAACTCGGTGCGGCGCTAGGCGAATTCATCCGCAAGGCCGGTGCGCAATCGCCGAAGGGTTCGAGCCTCGACCCCAAGAAGAACTCCCCAGCGGATCCGGCAGTCGACGCACTCCTACGTGGTGCAGGCCTCGACGAGAATGCCACCGCGAATCTGGTGACGCTGCTCGATGAACAACGCACTGCCACTGGACAATTGCCCAGCGATAGAACCCTGATCGTCGAGCGCTTCCGTGACGAACTCGGCGATTGGCGACTGGTACTGCACTCGCCGTACGGCTTACCGGTGCATGCGCCATGGGCGTTGGCGATCGGTGCGCGGCTGCGGGAGCGGTTCGGCGTGGATGTCGCGCCGAATGCCTCCGATGACGGAATCGTGGTGCGACTGCCCGATACCACCGACGATCCACCCGGTGCTGAGCTGTTCGTGTTCGAGCCCGATGAGATCGACGAGATCGTCACCGAGCAGGTCGGCGGATCGGCGCTGTTCGCATCGCGATTCCGGGAGTGCGCGGCACGGGCGCTGCTGCTGCCCCGACGCGATCCGGGTAAACGTGCGCCGTTGTGGCAGCAGCGGCAGCGGTCGGCGCAATTGCTCGATGTGGCGCGGAAGTTTCCGGACTTTCCGATCCTGTTGGAGACGGTGCGCGAATGTCTGCGCGACGTTTACGATCTTCCGTCGCTGCGGGATCTGTTCGGACGGGTGGCGCGTCGCCAGGTGCGATTGGTCGAGGTGGAGACCGCGACACCGTCACCGTTCGCCAATTCCCTGCTGTTCGATTACATCGGGCAGTTCATGTACGACGGGGACAGTCCGCTGGCCGAACGTCGGGCGGCCGCACTATCGCTCGATTCGAGTCTGCTCGCCGAATTGCTCGGGCGGGTGGAACTGCGGGAGCTGTTGGACGCCACCGTCATCGAGCAAACCGAGCGGGAATTGCAGCGGCTCACACCCGAACGGTCGGCGCGGGATGCGGAGGGGCTGGCCGATCTATTGCGGCTGCTCGGACCGCTTACTGCCGAGGAAGCCGCGCAGCGGTGTGGCGGCGTTCAACTCGACGACGCAGAACCCACCGGTAATCCGGCGGAATGGTTCGCCGGCTTGGTGAAATCGAAGCGCGCACTCGAGGTTACGTTCGCCGGACGGACCTGGTGGGTCGCCGTGGAGGATGCCGCGCGCCTGCGCGACGCGCTCGGCGTGCCGCTGCCCATCGGCACCCCGGCCGCATTCATCGAACCGGTCGCCGATCCGCTCGGAGACCTCGTTGGGCGCTATGCCCGCACGCACGGACCGTTCACCACCGAGGCCGTGGCCGCTCGTTTCGGACTCGGCACCGCGGTCGCCGCGACGGCACTGCATCGGCTGGTCGCGGAAAAGCGCGTGGTAGAGGGCGAATTCACGCCGGCGGCCAGCGGCCCGGAATGGTGCGACAGCCAGGTGCTGCGCCGATTGCGCCGCCGATCCCTCGCGGCCGCCCGACACGAGGTCGAACCCGTCGCGACCGCCGCCTTCGGCCGATTCCTACCGTCCTGGCAACACATCGGTACCGGTGAATTGCGCGGCGTCGACGGGGTCGCGGCAGTGATGGAACAGCTTGCGGGAGTGCCGATTCCCGCGTCCGCATGGGAATCGCTGGTATTGCCCGCGCGGGTGCGCGATTACTCCCCCTCCATGTTGGACGAACTGATGGCCACCGGTGAGGTCATCTGGTCCGGGCACGGCGCCATCACTGCCAAGGACGGCTGGATTGCCCTGCACCTGGCCGACCAGGCGCCGTTCACGCTGACGCCCGCCGACGAGATCGAACTGTCCGAGGTACACCTGCGCCTGCTCAACGCATTGGGCGCATCGATCGCCCCATGGACGCCTATCGATGCCGATACGGAGGAACCACCCGCAGGGCCAGACCAGGTCGTCTCGCTGGATGATGCAGTACAGGATGTTTCAGCGATGCCGGGCATTTCCGCGAATCGAGGCACCTCGGCGACCACCAACGGCTCAGCCCGCCGAAACAGTTCGCCACCGCGACTTCCGCCGGTCCTGCACGGCGGCGGCGCATACTTCTTCCGTCAACTCTCCGATGCCACCGGACTCCTCGACGACGCTCGAGTCGCGACCGCACTGTGGGAGCTCGTCTGGGCAGGCGTCGTCTCCGGTGACACCTTCGCCCCGGTCCGCGCCCTGCTCTCAGGCACGGCCCGGACCACAACCGCACATCGCACACCCCGGCGCGCGCCACGCGGACGGGCCTATCTCCCACGACCGAATATGCCGACCAGATCCGGACCGCCCGCCGTGGCGGGCCGCTGGTCACTCCTGCCGGAACGGGTGGCGGACAACACCCTGCGCGCCCACGCAACGGCGGACACCCTGCTGGAGCGGTACGGCGTGCTGACCCGCGGCTCGGTGCAGAACGAGGGCGTGCCCGGCGGATTCGCACTCATGTACCGCGTGCTCACCGAATTCGAGGATCGCGGCCGTTGCCGCCGCGGCTATTTCATCGATTCGCTCGGCGGTGCACAATTCTCGACCACCGATGTGGTGGACCGACTACGCTCCTTCGACACCGAACGCACCCGTCCCGGCAGCGGCGGACAACGCCGGAGCACCGCATCAGCCTTGGCGGCAAGCGATCCCGCGAACCCCTATGGCGCGGCACTTCCCTGGCCGAAGGGACCGGCCGAGGGCGCAGGTCACCGTCCAGGACGCAAGGCCGGTGCGATCGTCGTGCTCGTCGACGGCGAACTCACGCTCTATCTGGAGCGCGGCGGCAAAACCCTACTCACCTTCACCGAGGACCCGAACCTCCGCCAAGCCGCGGCCACCGCCCTGGCCGATCTGGTGCGCGACCGCCGCGTCGACTCGCTCGTAATCGACCGAGTCGACGGAGAAACCGTGCACGGCAACACCTTCGCCGGTTTCCTCACCGAGGCCGGATTCTCCGCAACCCCAAGAGGCCTCCGATTGCGGAGCAAGCCGTGACCCGACGACGACGAACCCACGCAAAGCGGCACGGTTCCGGCACGCGTGGCGACGGCCCCTCGCACACCGCGAAGCGAGACCGAATTCTCCGCGACACCACGCGACCTGCGATCGCGAAGCAAGCCGTGACCCGACGACGAACCCACGCACGACGTGCCCGTTCCGGCACGCGCGGCGACGGCCACTCGCACACCGCGAAGGGTGAATTGCGCGGCGATGAGCGGACGCGCACTGCGGAGCAGACAATGACCCCGGCCCGAATCAATCTATGGTCGAGCCATGCCTGAAGGCGACACCGTATTCCTGACCGCGGCCAGGCTGCGGCTCGCGCTGGAGGGAAAGACACTGATCCGCAGCGATTTCCGGGTGCCGCGCTATGCGACGGTCGATCTGGTCGGGCAGCGGGTCGACGGTGTCGCCAGCTATGGCAAGCATCTTTTCGTCCGCACCGACGAGGTCAGTGTCCACACGCATTTGAAGATGAAGGGCGAATGGCGGACCTACTGCGCCGGTGAACGGTGGACGCGGCCGCCGGTGACCGCCCGGCTGGTGCTCGGCACCGATGACACCGAGGCGGTGGGCTTTTCGCTCGGTACCGTCGAGGTGTTGCGACGCGCGGACGAGCACACCGCCACCGACCATCTCGGGCCTGACCTGCTCGGCGCGAACTGGGATGTGACCGAGGCGCTGCGACGGCTGGAACGGCATCCGGCCCAACCCATCGGCCTCGCCCTACTGGACCAGCGCAATCTGGCCGGTATCGGCAATATCTTCCGCAGCGAAATCTGCTTCCTGCGCCGCGTCCACCCGGCCACACCGGTCGCCGATGTCCCCGACCTGCTCGCCCTCGTGCACGAGGCCCATCGCGTGCTCACCAAGGCCGCAACCGAACCGCCGTGGCGGGCACTGGCCTACGGGCGCGCCCGCCGTCCGTGTCAGCGCTGCGGCACCCGCATGATCGTGCATCTACTCGGCGAGACCGAACCCCAGCCCGGTCGAACAGCCCGAAACCCCCAGTCCGACCGCATCACCCAGCGCGAGCGCGGCATCTACTTCTGTCCCCGCTGCCAACCCGAACCCGCCTGATCGAACCGAGCGGGAACGAGTTGCCACTCAGTAGCTAACACCCTGAATCCACTGCTACCGACCATCTCGAATATCCGTCAGTTCCCGAACTAACTAGACCGGTCGTCATAGTTCACGTACCGTGAAAGCGTGGCACCTCGCACCGACTCCCGCCAACGCTTCATCGACGCCGCGGCCGACCTCTTCCACACCCAGGGCTATCACGCCACCGGCCTGAATCAACTCGTCAGCGCGGGCGGCGCCCCCAAGGGCTCGCTCTACTTCCACTTCCCGGGCGGCAAGGAACAACTCGCCGCCGAGGCCATCACCCAATCGAGCAGGCAATTGCGCGACCAGCTCGACGCGATCCTTGCCGATGGCGGCGATATCGCCACCGTCTTCGACGTCCTCACCGCGCTGCTCGTAGAGTCCGATTTCGAACGCGGCTGCCCGATCGCGACCATCGCACTCGACGCTGGGCGCGAAAGCGAAACGATCAGGCAGGCCTGCGTCACCGGTTTCGAATCCTGGCGCGAATCGATCGAAAAGTACCTGCGGGACAAGGGAATCGGCCGAGAGCGGGCCACCGAACTGTCTACCGTCGCCCTCGCCACGATCGAGGGCGCCCTGATGCTGGCCAAGACCAAACGCGATGTCGCGCCGCTGCGCGCGGTCGCCGCCCATCTGCGTACTACCTTCGAACGGGAGCTTTCCTGATGCGCGTGCACCACCTCAATTGCGGCACCATGCGCCCACTCGGTGGCCGTCTCCTCGACGGCACCGGCAGCATCTTCGGCCGCGCCGAAATGGTCTGCCACTGCCTGCTCCTCGAACTCGACTCCGGACTCGTCCTGGTGGAGACCGGCGTCGGCGAACAGGCGGTCCATCGGCCCGAGGAATGGCTCGGCCGTCGCTTCCTGCGGCTCACCAATCCGGTCCTCGATCTCGCGCAGACCGCCGTGCACCAGATCGAGGCACTGGGTTACCGACGTGAGGACGTCCGCGACATCGTGCTCACCCATCTCGATCTCGACCACGCGGGCGGACTCGCCGACTTCCCGCATGCGCGGGTGCACGTATACGCCGAGGAACTGCGCGCCCTACAGGGCGGACATACGCGGGAAGAACGCTTGCGCTACAAGGAACCTCAGTTTCGGCACGGTCCACGCTGGGAGTCGTACGCGGATACCGGTGCCAGCTGGTTCGGCTTCGACGCGGTGCGCGAATTGACCGGCCTGCCCCCGGAAATCCTGATCATCCCGCTCGCGGGGCATACCCGCGGTCATGCGGGTGTCGCCGTCGATACCGGAAGCGGCTGGCTGCTATCCGCGGGCGACTCCTACTTCCATCCCGGCGTACTCGACCCGGTTCGGCCGCGACAACCGTTCGGTACGGCCATGTTCGAGAAGAATGTGCAGATACTTCCCGCCGCCCGCATCGAGAACCAGCAGCGGCTGCGCGAACTGGTGCGCGACCACGGTGACGAGGTCACGGTGTTCTCCGCGCACAGCTCGATCGAATTCCATGCCATGCAGCAGATCGCCGTTCGACCAAACCCTTGACGGCCCAGGCACTCCCGATTAACTTGCAGAATGTAAGTTAATATAGGGAGTGCAATGTGAACGATCTGCGGCGGTACGTGGTCATCGGGGGTGGACTGGCCGGGCTGGCGTCCGCGGTCTGGTTGGCCGAGGCGGGTAAGCAGGTCACGCTGCTGGAACGCCGCGGCCGACTCGGCGGCCGGACACATGCGATGAAAGTCGAAGCGGCCGATGACCTTCCCGATAACGGCCAGCATGTGATCGCCAGCGGTTATGACCATCTGTTCCGCTACCTGACCAGCGTCGGCACCCGCCAGTACGTCGCCTTCCCGCACGGCGGGACGCTGCGCTGGCCGGGCGGGCGCAGCGTGTTCATGTCGACCGAGGGCTGGGGCGCATGGCGCACGCTGTTCGGCGCACATCCCGACGCGAGCCTGCTCGATCGGCTGCGCGCCGCCCGAGCCACGGTGCGACTCGGCTGGCAGAGCCTGCACCAACCCGCTGACCTCGCCGATCTCACCACCGAACAGTGGTTCAACCGGGTAGGCATGCCCGCTCCGGCGCGAGAAGCGTTGTGGGACTGGCTCGCTCTCGGCCTCGCGGCCGAGCCCGTCCAGCAGGAATCGGCCAAGATCCTCGCCGATTTGCTGGCCACCGGCATCCGGCTCGGGGTCGAACACCGTCGGGCGGTCACCATCGGCTACCCGACCACCGACCTCGATACCCTCTACATCGCCGGGGCCCAAAAGGTTTTCGAGAAATACGGTGTCGAGGTCCGCCATCGCGCGGTGGCCCGCCGCATCAATATCGAGAATGGTGCGGTGACTGGGGTGGTACTCGCCGATGGTTCGGTCGTCCCGGCCGATGCCGTTGTCTGCGCGGTACCGAATTCGAATATCGGCGGACTGCTGGATGAATTGCCGGAACATTCCGAAATCTACGCCGCCGCAGATAAATTGGGATATACACCGATCGTCAGCACCAACCTGTACCTGGACCGCCCGCTCGGCACCGAGGCCGAATTCGAGGCACTGATCGGCGGCACCGGCGTCATCGACGAGGTCTTCGACCGGCAGTTGATGACCGGGCGCAGCACCGACCGGGCCTGGCTGTACTGCCTGACCACCAGCGGCGCGTACGAGCAGATACACAAGACCAACGAGCAGATCATCGACGAACAAATGCGCCTGCTGCGCCGCTACTACCCGGCCGCCGAAAATGCGAAAGTCGTTCAGGGACACGTAGTTCGAATGCCGAAAGCGACGTTCTCGCAGGTGCTCGGCACGCACGGCCTGCGCCCGGATCAGCGCACCTCGGTGCCGACGCTGGTACTGGCCGGTGATTGGACCGCGACCGACTGGTCGGCGACCATGGAGAGCGCGGTGCAGAGCGCTGCCAAGGCGGTGGACCTGCTACTTGCGCTACCGTCTTTGCCGTGACCACGGAGCGCTCGACCTCTGAGCACCCCACTGCGAAGTCCTGTTCCACGCCCAAGCGCCGCATGTCCGCAGCCGAGCGGCGCGCGCAGCTACTCGATGTGGCGCGCGCTATTGTCGCCGTCGACGGCTTCGGCGCCGTGAGTATCGATCGGGTCGCGCGCGAGGGCGAGGTGGCACGGGCACTGGTGTATCAGCAGTTCACCGATCTGTCCGGGCTGATGACCGCACTGGTGGATCGCGAATCGGCCATCGCACTGGCCGGTATCGGCAGTCTCGACTGGGCGGACACCGATGACGATGCGGATCGGATCGGCCGCGGCATTCTCGCCTATCTGCATGCCGCGCCGACCAGTTGGCGGATCATCCTCAGCCCACCCGACGGCGGACCGCCGGATCTGCGCGACCGGCTCGAAGTCGGCCGGGCCTATGCGCGGGCGATCGGCGCGCGGCATCTGTCGCGCCATGCGGGAGTCACCGTCGATCCGGATGGTGCGACCGAGCGCATCATGCTCGCGGCATTGGAGGAATTGGCTCGGCTGCATCTGGCCGACCCGCAGCAGTACCCGGATGAACTGGTACTGCGCTATATTCGGTCGCTCTTGGCCTGGGCCACCCAGGTCGAAACCCCGAAAAAGCCGCCAGCTGTCGGTTAGCCCTCAGCTGTCCAACGGGACCGGTTCCAGGATCTCCGGGCGCGGTTCGGGGGCCGCGATGCGAAGGGCATCGGCGGAGGGGTCGTCCGGCTGGGTCTGGGAGCGGATCTCCGCGTCGACGCGGGCCTGGTAAGTGCTTACCTCCCGGTCGATTTCGTCGTCGTCCCAGCCGAGTATCGGTGCGACCAGATGGGCTACCTGTTCGGCGCAGTTCGCGCCGCGATGCGAGTATTCGATGGAGATCCTCGTCCGGCGGGCCAGAATGTCGTCCAGGTGCAGTGCGCCCTCCGCGGCGGCCGCGTAGGCGGCCTCCACCTGCAGATATGATGGCGCGTCCATAATCGGCTGCAGTAGTTCGGGTTTGCCGTCGGCCATGGCCATGACCTCGTCGATGAGTGAACCGTAGCGATCGAGCAGATGCTTGACCCGGTACGGATGCACACCATAGGCCTCGGCGAGTTGCACCGTTTGATTGATCAGCGCGAAGTAGCCGTCGGCACCGAGCAGCGGAACCTTATCGGTGATGGACGGCGAGACGCGCGCCGGAATATCCTGCGCCGCTTCATCGACCGCGTCATAGGCCATCACCCGGTAGGTGGTGTACTTGCCGCCCGCGATGCCGACAAGCCCCGGCGCAACGCGGGCGACTGCGTGTTCGCGCGACAGCTTGGAAGTCGAATCGCTTTCTCCCGCAAGCAAAGGCCGCAGACCCGCGTAGACACCGTCGATATCCGCGGGGGTGAGCGGGGTAACCAAAACCTGGTTGACTCGGTCCAACAGATAGTCGATATCGGCCTTGGTTGCCGCCGGATGGGCGAGATCCAGATTCCAGTCGGTATCGGTGGTGCCGATGATCCAGTGCGCGCCCCACGGGATGACGAACAGCACCGAGGTCGCGGTGCGCAGGATAATCGCGGCATCGCTGACTATGCGGTCGCGCGGCACCACAATGTGCACTCCCTTGGACGCGCGCACGTGAAAGCGGCCGCGATTGTGCGAAAGCGCTTGGACCTCATCGGTCCACACACCGGTCGCGTTGATCACCACATGCCCGCGGATCTCCCCGGTGCGGCCGTCCTCGCTATCGCGCATCTTCACCCCCACGACCCGATCCGCCTCGCGCAGAAAGCCGACGACCTGGGTGGAAGTGCGGATAACCGCACCGTAGTGCGCGGCGGTGCGGGCGACGGTCATGGTGTGGCGGGCATCGTCGACAACCGTGTCGTAGTAACTGACGCCGCCGATCAGCGAGTCGGGGCGCAAACCGGGCGCCAGCCGGAGTGCCCCGTGCCGGGTTAGATGATGTTGGCCGGGAACGGATTTCGCGCCGCCCATGGTGTCGTAGAGCACCAGCCCGGCGGCCACGTACGGACGTTCCCAGCCGCGGCGGGTGAGCGGGTAGAGGAAGCGCAGCGGCTTCACCAGATGCGGTGCGAGCCGGGCCAGTGCGAGTTCACGTTCCCGCAGCGCCTCGCGGACCAGCCCGAATTCCAGTTGCTCCAGATAGCGCAGCCCGCCGTGGAACATCTTCGAGGAGCGGCTCGAGGTGCCGGAGGCGAGATCGCGCGCCTCGACCAGCGCTACTTTGAGACCGCGCGTCGCCGCGTCGAGCGCGATACCCGAGCCGACCACGCCACCACCAACGACGACCACGTCGAAGTGATCCTTACCGAAGCGCTCCCATGCCGTCGCGCGCTGCTCGGGGCCGAGGAACTGCGATTGCGGTTTCTTGGTCATGCTCGACTCCTCCAGCCGACCCCGGCGTCGGGGTTCAGACGACGTTTGTGGTCTTTCGGGCACACGATCGGGCTGCTCAGTCCGGCGGGCGGTCTTCTGTTTTCCAGGCTAGAGGAACCGGCGACGATCCCAAGTCGGGGCCCCGCGGCCGATAACCCGCGCTACTCGCCGGTAACCGATCCCAACACTAGTCCGACAACCTGCTGGTCGCGAGGTGATGCGTGGCGCGCTCCGCTGTTTTCCCCGATGGCCACGTCGGTTTTAGTAGCCTGCACGAATGCGTCGCTATGTGGCCGCCATTGATCAGGGCACGACCTCGAGTCGGTGCATCATCTTCGACCGGCAGGGCCGCGTCGTCGGTGTCGCGCAACGCGAGCACGAGCAGATCTTCCCGCGGCCGGGCTGGGTCGAGCACGATCCGGAAACCATTTGGCGCAATACCGAATTCGTGCTCGGCGAGGTGCTGCGGAGCACTGGGATCTCCGCCGCGGAGATCAATGCGGTCGGCGTCACCAATCAGCGCGAGACGACCGTGGTGTGGGATCGGGCCAGCGGCAAGCCGATTCATAACGCGATTGTCTGGCAGGACACCCGCACCGACCGTCTGGTCACCGAACTGGGCGGCGAATTCGGCGCGACACGCTACCAAGACCGCACCGGTCTCCCGCTGTCCACCTACTTCGCCGGTCCGAAACTGCGCTGGATCCTCGACAATGTCGAGGGCGCGCGAGCCAGGGCCGAGTCCGGCGAGCTGTGTTTCGGCACCATCGACAGCTGGGTGCTGTGGAAGCTCACCGGTCAGCACATCACCGATGTGACCAACGCGTCACGCACCATGCTGATGGATCTGCGTACGCTGCAGTGGGATTCACAGATATGCGCGGAATTCGGGATACCGCGTTCGATGCTGCCGGAGATCCGCAGCTCATCGGAGATCTACGCGGAGATCGGCTCCGGCCCATTGGCGGGCATACCTGTCGCGGGCATTCTCGGCGACCAGCAGGCGGCGACCTTCGGCCAGGCCTGCCTGTCCCCCGGCGAGGCCAAGAACACCTACGGCACCGGCAATTTCATGCTGCTCAATACCGGCACAACACCGGTGTTCAGCAAGCACGGCCTGCTCACCACGGTCTGCTACCAGCTCGGCGATGAGGCGGTGGTCTACGCACTGGAGGGGTCCATCGCGGTGACCGGCTCACTGGTGCAATGGTTCCGGGACAATCTCGGCATCATTTCCGCCGCCGACGAGATCGAGCCGCTGGCGCGCAGCGTCGAGGACAATGGCGGCGCCTATATCGTCCCCGCGTTCTCCGGCCTCTTCGCGCCGCGCTGGCGACCGGATGCCCGCGGCGTCATCGCGGGCCTCACTCGCTTCGTCGACAAGGCGCATCTGGCGCGAGCGGTGTTGGAGTCCACCGCATTTCAGACGCGGGAGGTCATGGACGCGATGCGCGCCGACGCCGAATCCCAGCAGCTGCGACTGGAACTGACCACCCTCAAGGTCGACGGCGGGATGGTCGGCAACGATCTGCTCATGCAGTTCCAGTCCGACATCCTCGATGTGCCGGTGGTCCGTCCGGTCGTCAATGAAACCACCGCGCTGGGTGCGGCATATGCGGCCGGACTCGCCGTCGGACTATGGGAGAGCACCGATGACATCCGCGCCAACTGGGCCGCGGATAAGACCTGGCAGCCCGCGATGTCGGCGACGGACCGCGAAACCCACCTCGCCGCCTGGAACAAGGCCGTGGAGCGCACCTACAACTGGGTGGATTGACGACTATTCGGCCGCGCGAGCCAGCCGGTCGATCGCCTCCGCCAACGTCGCCGCGTCCGAAGTGGTGAAGCACATGCGCATGGAGTGGCTGTAGTCGGTGTCGACGGCGAAGGCCGAGCCGGGGACGAAGGCCACGCCGTGCTCCAGGGCTCGCGG
The DNA here is from genome assembly GCF_044458825.1 of Nocardia sp. NPDC050412. NCBI lineage: Bacteria > Bacillati > Actinomycetota > Actinomycetes > Mycobacteriales > Nocardiaceae > Nocardia > Nocardia sp. NPDC050412. The sequence continues at coordinate 425,134 of NZ_JBITIJ010000007.1, read as the reverse complement.
CAGCAGCCGATCGGTGTCGGTGCCGTCGGTGAAATCCGCCCATACGAACATGCCGCCGGCGGCATCGGTGCAGGTAAGGCGTTCGCCGAAGCGGGTGCGTACGCCGTGCACGAGCGCCTTGGCGCGGTCACCGTAGGCGGTACGGACCGTGTCGACATGGCCGGTCAGCCAGGTCTCGTCGGTTAGCAGGTCGGCGGCGATCTGGTGGGTCAGCGCCGAACCGCACAGGTCAGCGCCCTGTTTCAGCAATTCGACCGCGCGGCAGATCCGCTCCTGCGCCACCATCCAGCCGACCCGCAGCGCGGGCGCGAGGATCTTCGAGGCGCTGGAAAGCCGAATCACGTTGCGGGAGTAGGTTGCCACGGGATCGGGCGAAGGCCGGTCGAACCAGAGCTCACCGTACGGATCGTCCTCGATCACCCAGAAACCGTGGCTGTCGGCGAGTTCGGCCAACTCACGACGACGCGGCGGACTCATGGTGACGCCACCCGGATTGTGGAAATTGCTCACCGTGTGCACGACCGCCGGACGCTCACCGCGCGCCAACAGTTCCTTCAGCACATCCAGCCGCATTCCCTCGGAATCCAAAGGGACCGGCACAATTCGCGCCCCGGCCGCCCGGAACACTTGCAGCGCACCGACATACGCCGGATCCTCGACAACAACCGGTGCACCCGGGTCCAGCAGCACCTCGGCGAGCAGCGAAAGCGCCTGCTGCGAACCATGAGTCACGAAGATCTCGTCGAGCCCCACCGTCCGGCCCAGCTTCGCCGACTCCCGCTGCCGCAGCACATCGCGAAGCGGAACCCACCCGGCCGACTCGGTGTACTGCAACACCGCAGAACCACGCAGCGCCGCATCTGCCGCCGCGGCGAGCCTTTCTCTCGGCATCAACTCCGCATCCGGCAAACCGCCCGCGAGACTGATCACCTCGTCGCGCGCGGTCAGTTTCAGCAGGTCGCGAATCGCCGAGCTCTTCAGTCCGCCCAGTTTGGCCGCGAGCGGTGGATTGGTCGGCGACATGGAAAACCTCCCGAAATCAGCAGCCCACGTACCCTATCATGGGATGAATTTCAGCTCTAGGAAGCCATCGAGAGCTCAGACGCGCTCCCGGATGGCGAAGATCACGCTCTTGCCGTCCCGGACCACCGTGATGATGGTCTGCCGGTAGACATTGGTCGTGCCATCGGGCCGATGTTCGGTCAGATCCACCTCGAAGGTGTCGGCAGCGACCTCGGCAATCCGCAGGCAATGCGTGGTGCCGACCGGGATCTGTTCATTGATCGCCTGCTGGATGACCTCGGCCATCGACACATTCTCGGCATCCGGCGCGACGAATCTGCGCGCCCGCTCACCATTGCGGTCGACGTAGAACTCGTACTGGAAGCCGAGGATCGCACCCGGGCCGCTCGAGGTGTCGCCCTGCCCGTTGCCGCGGGTCACCTTGCCGTCTTTGCTCGCAGGGCAGCTCAGCGCGGCGGAGGTACTCGGCGGTGCGGGCGGCGCCGCCTTCGGACTGCCGTTGTCGTCGCGACTGACCGCGACGAAGGTCACCACCAGCGCCAGAACCACCACGAGCGCGGCGAGCACACCTAGCGCGATCCACCGGCCGCGCGAACTGTGCCGGGTCGGGGTGGCGGTGATGGTGTCGGAGATCAGCTTCGGCGCAAGACGCTTCGCGATCGGATCGTCGGCCCAGGACAGACCCGGCGGCTCGGACGGCGGCTTCGGCACGCCGCCGGATTCGGTCGGACTGTTCCACCAGGTGTCGCGCTGGCTCGCGGCAGGTGTCGTATGCCGCACGGTGGCCTCGTTGGGGTCCGGTTCGACCGGCGGTTCCGGTCGCCGCGGCGGCGGTGGCGGCGCATCGCCGAACACCGTCGTATCCGGCGCGCGGTACTGCGGGGGTGGTGGCGGCACCGTCGGCGGTTCGTCGGCGGGCCGCCAGATCAGCTCGGGATGATCGGTGGCAGGCTCGGGCACCGACCACTGCGGTCGCGCCTGACCGCCCGTCGGCGGACCGAATTCGCCTACCGGCGGGCCGAATTCGGAGACCGGCGGGCCGAAATCGTCCAACGGGGGTCCGAATTCCGACCCGGACTGGTCGGATTCGTTGTCCCTGCCATCACCCTCGGAGCCCACACCAAATCCTTTCCCCAGGACACACGTGTGGGGCGGTCGAGAACGACCGCCCCACCCGTCGAATCAGCTCGTGTCAGTACTGGAGTGACCCACCCCACTGGGTGGTGACCCCGGCGACGTTGACCGTTTGCGGAGCCAGTTCGCCTGGCGGCACCGGAAGTTTAACTTGTGCGGCGGCCTCGAGGGCAGCCGCGCCGCCCGGCTGTTCCCGAATCCAGTGCTCGACAGCGGCCTTGGCCAGGTTGGCCTGGGTGGTGTCGAGGATGACCTCGGTCTTGTTGTCGGCCAGACCCTCACCACCGGTGTAGGAGGTGACCTTGACGCTGTTGGCGCCGACGTATTCGACCGACACACCGGCCTCGCCCTGACCGGTCGGGGTGCGGTACCCGATGGTGCCGACGTAGCCCGCAGCATTGTTGAAGTGGTGGGTGTTGGCCACGTAGCCGGGCGCCAGCGAGCCACCGTCGATATTGGCGCCGATCTCCTGGTGCGGGCCGTCCATCTCGACGACCGGTGCGGCGGGCGCCTGCTGGAAGCGCGGGGCCTCCCAGCGCGGCTGCTGCACCAGCGTGTCGGGCTGCGGCTGCTGCGGGGTCCGCGCGTTCGGACCGCTCGGGGTGTTCGCACCCGGTGCGGTGGTTCCGGGCTGCGCGGGCTTCGGAGCCTCCGCACCAGGCGCCGTCTCCGGCACCACGGCGGGGACATCGGGTCCGGTCTGGCCCGGAACCGGCAGCGGCGCGACGCGCGGGGTGGTGACACCCGGCTGAGTCGGCGTCGACAGCTTCGGATCCCTTGGCTGATTCGGCATGACCTGGTTCGGATCCGGCGTGGTGACACCCGGCTGGCTCGGCGTCGGCTTGGCCTCCGGCTTACCCGGATCCGGCTTGGTGGTCTCCGGCTGGCCCTGATCCGTCGGCGCGGTGCTGCCCGGATCGGCAGGCGCGGGCGCCGGAGTGGTCGGTGTGCTCGGCTGATCCGGAACTGCCCCCGCCGGCGCCGCGAAGAGCGTGGCCACGGCCGCCGCGGTGGCCAGCGGCAACGATGTGCTCGCCATCGCTCGCTGCGTCCGACTCGGCTTACGATGTTTCACTTTTCGCAATCCCTTTCCCGGGTGCGACCGGCTCGGTCACACACAGTTTTCCCTGGTGAGACGCTTGGCCCCTGAGACAGGAGCGGCGAACGACCATGCGGCCGTTCGCCGTTCCCGCTGGAAAGGATCGATCCCCCCACACAGAACCCTCGCGATCGCCCGCCGATCGCATCTCTGCGGGAAGTGAACCACATGCGCGCCGGACTGGCAACGCGGTGAAAGTCCAGACAAGACAGTAAGACTCGGGGCACTCGAGATCGACCGCATAATCCGGCCGCAACGGAGCGAGTCTTACGAGCGACGTTCGCGGCCCGTCTCGCGTCCGAGTCGTCGAAGTGCATGCACCGCAGGCGCGAGTCTCGACGGCTCGGACGCGAGACACCGGGGGGCCGCGAACACGCAGCGCCGAAGGCGCTGCAAATCAAACACCGCCTGTTAATCCAGGTCGTCGTGACGCATCAGCAGCCGGGCCGCCTCGGTGACCGAGCCGGTCAGCGACGGATACACCGAGAACGTCTGGGCGAGATCGTTGACGGTCAGATTGTTCTGGACCGCGAGCGCGATCGGCAGGATGAGTTCCGAGGCGATCGGGGCGACGACCACACCGCCGATGACCACACCGGTCGCGGGCCGACAGAAGATCTTGACGAAACCCCTGCGCAGACCCGACATCTTGGCGCGCGGGTTGGTGTTCAGCGGCAGCATCACCGTGCGCGCGGGCACCTCGCCGTTATCGATGGCGGTCTGGCTCACGCCGACGGTCGCGATCTCCGGGCGGGTGAATACGGCCGAGGCGACCGTCTTCAGCCGGATCGGGCTGACGCCCTCACCAAGCGCGTGATACATCGCGATGCGGCCCTGCATGGCGGCCACCGAGGCCAGCGGCAGCAGGCCGGTGCAGTCGCCCGCGGCGTAGATGCCCGGCACCGAGGTGCGCGACACCCGGTCCACACGCAGGTAGCCGCCGCGGTCGAGTTCGATGCCGACCCGCTCCAAGCCCAGGTCGTTGGTATTCGGGATCGAGCCGACGGTCATCAGCGCATGCGTACCCGTGACGGTTCGGCCGTCGGAGAGCTTCACCACGATGCCTGCGGCGGTGCGCTCTACCGCATCGGCGCGGGCGTGCTTGACCAGTTCGACACCGCGTTCGGCGAGTGCGTCCTCGAGCACGAGCGCGGCATCGGCGTCCTCACCGGGCAACACCCGGTCACGGCTGGAGACCAACTTCACCCGCACACCCATTTCGGTGTACGCGGAAACGAATTCGGCGCCGGTCACACCGGAGCCGACCACGACCAGGGTCTCTGGAAGTTCCTCCAGGTCGTAGAGCTGACGCCAGTTCAGGATGCGCTCACCATCGGGCTCGGCGCCGGGCAACACGCGCGGGCTCGCGCCAGTGGCGATCAACACTACTTCGGCCTCGATGGCCTCCTCGGTGCCATCGGGCAGGAGCGCGCGCACACGGTGCGCGGCCAGACCGGCGGCCGGATCGCTGAGCTGTCCGTGTCCGGTCAACACGGTCACACCCGCGGCCTGCACCTTGGAGCGGATATCGGAGGACTGGGCCAACGCCAGCGCCTTCACGCGCGCGTTCACCTCGCCCAGTTCGATCTGGGCCTGGCTCGGATCGAGGGTAATGCCCAGGTCACGGGCGCGACGCAGATCGGTGCGCACGCCGGTCGAGGCGATGAAGGTCTTCGACGGTACGCAGTCCCACAGGACGCACGCCCCGCCGATGCCGTCGCTATCGATCAGGGTGACCGTGGCCCCGTGTTGGGCCGCCACCAGTGCCGCTTCGTAACCGGCCGGTCCGCCACCGATGATCGCTATGCGGGTCATGGATACCTCCGCTCGAGCTATTCGACCGGGATCTCCGGTGCCGGTAAACAACGTTAGCTGGCGAACACACGGTCATCTCGCCGGGATAGAGACGATGCGCGCAAGTTATTGGATACCCTTGCGTCGTGCCGATCTACGCCGCCTACGGGTCCAACATGGACTCGTCCCAGATGCTCGAGCGCTGTCCGCACTCCCCCATGTACGGGACAGGCTGGTTGGAGGGCTGGCGCCTCACCTTCAGCGGTGACGACATCGGCTGGGAGGGCCCGCTGGCCACCGTCGTCGAAGAGCCGGGCGAGCGGGTATTCGTCGTGCTCTACGACGTATCGCCCGAGGACGAGCAGCGCCTGGACCGCTGGGAGGGTTCCGATTTCGGCATCCACCGCAAGATCCGGCTGCGCGTGGTGCCGAGCGCGGGCAGCGGTTCCGAACCCATCCTGGCCTGGCTATATGTACTCGATGCCTACGAGGGCGGGCTACCATCGGCGCGTTATATCGGCGTGATGGCCGATGCGGCCGAAAAGGCTGGCGCGCCAGCGGAATACGTGCACGCGCTGCGCACCCGAAACAGCAAGAACGTCGGACCTGGATTCTTCGGTAGCTGAACAGACGCGGAAGCGGCCGACCCCCATCGAGGGTCGGCCGCTTCCTTTGTCTTCGTCAGCTCGCGTTGAACACGATATTGCTGAGTACCCGGACACCGACGGCAAGCGCGCGCTCGTCGAGGTCGAAGGTCGGCTGGTGCAGATCCAACTGTTCGCCGTGCCCGGACCAAACGCCGAGGCGAGCCATCGCGCCCGGCACCTCCTCCTGGTACCAGGAGAAATCCTCACCGCCACCGGACTGCAAGGTGTCGGCGAGTGCGTCCGGGCCGAGCATGCGGATCGCGTCTTCGAACATCCTGGTCGAGTGCTCGTCATTGACCACCGGCGGCACACCACGGCGGTAGTTCAACTGGTAGCGCACCCCGGTCGGGGCGAGCAGGCCGTCCACGATCTCGCGCACCATCGGCTCCAGCAGCGACCAGGTCGCGTGATCGCCGGTGCGCACGGTGCCGGTGAGCATGCCGGTCTGCGGTATCGCATTGGGCGCCTTGCCCGCGCTAACCGCCCCCCAGACCATCACTGTGCTGGTGCGCGGGTCGATGCGGCGGCTGAGCAGCCCGGGCAGGCCGGTGATCACGGTGCCGATGGCGTAGACCAGATCGCTGGTCAGATGCGGACGCGAGGTGTGCCCGCCCGGCGAATCGAGAACCAATTCGATGGTGTCGGCCGCCGAGGTGATCGCACCGACCCGGATGCCTACCCGGCCGACCTCGAGGCGCGGATCGCAGTGCAGTGCGAAGATCCGGTCGACGCCCTCCATCGCCCCAGCGGCGACCATATCGATGGCACCGCCGGGCATCACCTCTTCGGCGGGCTGGAAGACGAATCGCACGCCGACCGGGAGTTCCTGATCGGCCAGTGCGAGCGCGGTGCCCAGCAGAATCGTGGTATGCGCGTCGTGCCCGCAGGCATGCGAGACGCCCGGGACGGTGGAGGCGAAGCTGAGTCCGGTGAATTCCTGCAGCGGGAGTGCGTCCATATCGGCGCGCAGTCCGATGCGCGGTGCATCCACCGGACCGATGTCACAGAGCACTCCGGTGCCGTTGGGCATCTTCTGCGGCGTCAATCCCGCCTTGGTCAGCCAGGCCGAGACGAACTCGGTGGTGGCGAATTCGGTGCGGGAGAGCTCCGGGTTCGCGTGGATATGCCGGCGCCACTGGATGAGGTCGACCGTGTGCTCGGCCAGCCAGGAATCGACCGCATCCGGTCCGACTTCCGCGGTATCCGATTGTGCTGCGCTCCCGTGGCCCCCCGTGGGCACGCGCGTCGCCGACACCGAGCGTGTCGCGTGCGCCGCGGAACGGCCAGTAATGCTCACCGAATGTCCTCCTGTCGTTGAACGAGCCGTTGCAACAACCTGTCCCTATGTATTTGATCGCGAGCTACGGCGATAGCGGTACGCGTGAGCGCGATCGCACCGTCGGTTACCGCACGATCGGCCGAGGCGTTGACACTCGCCGCGGCGAAGCCGGGCTGATGCGTCACCGCCCCACCGGCATCTATGCCGATGACCGGATGTATGCCCGGTATGACGTTGGTGACGTTGCCCATATCCGTACTCCCGAGCGGTCGCTGCGCCTCGAGTTCTGGTGCGATCGGCACCCGGCCCAAGTCGACGATCTGCTCACGATAGGCAAACAGTAATCCCGAATCGGGCGTCAGCTCGGTATATGTCGGCGCAACCGTCCGGATTTCGTGAGTGCAGCCGGTTGCCAGCGCACCCGCCTCGAAACAAGCCGACGCTCGTCGCATCAGATCGTCGAGGGATGCGGAGTCGACTGCGCGTAGGTAATACAGCAGTTCCGCACGTCCGGGAACGATGTTGGGGGCTACGCCACCGTCGCTGACTATACCGTGCAGTTGCTGTCCGGGTCGGAGATGTTGACGCAGCAATCCCAGAGCAACCTGCGTGACGGTCACTGCGTCACCCGCGTTGCGGCCCAATTCCGGGGCCGCACTGGCATGCGCCTCGTGGCCGTGGAAGACCACCGACAGATCCGCGAGCGCCAGCGAGCGCGCGTCGACGATATCGATCGGACCGGGGTGCACCATCATCGCCATCGCGACATCGTCGAAGACGCCGCGCTCGAGCATCAGCACCTTGCCGCCGCCGCTCTCCTCCGCGGGTGTGCCGAAGACGACGACGGTAATACCGAGGACGTCGGCCACCTCGGCGAGGCCGAGTCCGGCGCCGACCGCGGATGCCGCGATGATGTTGTGTCCGCAGGCGTGCCCGATCTCGGGCAGTGCGTCGTATTCAGCGCAGATACCCACCGTGAGCTCGCCGGATCCGTAGGTCGCGCGGAATGCGGTAGGCAGGTCGGCGACGGGGGTCTCGATCGCGAAACCGCGCTCGGCCAGCGGCGCGATGGTCTTGCCGACGCTGCGGGTTTCCTCGAACGCCAGTTCCGGTTCGGCGTGGATCGAATGCGAGAGCGCGATCAGTTCGGGCGCGGCGGCCAGGATCGCGGCGTCCGCCGCCGCACCCGGGTGCGCGACGTGGTGGTCCGTGCGTGATTCGGGGTGCCCGCTGCGCGGTGGTGGCATGGCACACAGTCTGGCACTGCGCACACGATCGGGCGCACCCTGCGCCCAGGGGCGATGTCGCCGCGCGGCGCAAGGGTTGTGATCAAGTTGCGGTTATCCCCGGGCGAACGCCAGATTCTCCGGAGTGGTCGGGATCGCGAGCCCGGCCAGCGCCTTGGCGTGCAGCGACCGCTTGATCACCGGCAGATTGGGCTTGCGATTTGCCGCGAGGGCGCCTGCGCGCTCGATCGCGGACTTCAGCAAAACATCAGCATCCGCCTTCGCGTCGACAATTCCCGCAGCGATGGCCTCGTCGGCGGCGAAGCGGTGACCGGCGGTCATGGCCTGTACGCACACCTGGTTGGTGAGACGCTCGGTGAGCAGCGCGTTCATGCCGACGGTGAACGGCATGCCGAGGTGCACCTCGGGCAGACACCAGAAGCCGCGGTCGGCGCGCATCACCCGGAAATCGTGCGAAGTTGCCAGCATCGCGCCCGCACCGAAGGCATGACCGTTGACCGCGGCCACCGTCGGCAGCGGGAAGGTCAGCAGGCGGGTGTAGATGCTGTGCACCCGGTCGAGGTAGCCGTGCATCTGATCCAGGTTGCCGAACAGCCAATCGGTATCGAGCCCGTTGCTGTAGAACTTCCCGCTCGCCGTGGTGACCAGCGCCGCCGGCCCCTCGGACGCCTCGACCTGGTCCAACAGCCCGTGGAACGCATCGATCCAATCCGGATGGAAACGGTTCTCGCTGTCGGTCTGCCCCTCGTTCCCGAGGTAGACGACGAACACATCCCCTTCACGTTCCAGATACGGCATGCGTGCAGCGTAACGGGTGCGCAGCGCGACACCTACTCGCGGGTAGCTAACACTCGGCGGGTTGCACGACAGCAAGCCGTGCTGCCGTCTCAGCTCCAACGGCGCAAGTCTGACGAGCGCCTTCGCGGCCCGTCTCACACCCCAATGGCCGAAACACATATGACACAGGCGCGGAACTCAAACCCCCGGCACGAGGGCATCAGCCGCTGAACAAACCGCCCTCAGCGACCACAACGAAGCGAGCCCTTACGAACGACCCGTTCGCGGCCCGTCTCACACCCCAATGGCCGAAGCACATATGACACAGGCGCGGAACTCAAACGCCCAGCACGCGTGCATCAGGTGCTGAACGCCCCCGCCATCACCAACCACCACGGAGCGAGTCTTACGAGCGACCGTTCGCGGCCCGTCTCGCGTCCGAGCCGTCGAAGCGCATGCGACGAAGTCGCGAGTCTCGACGGCTCGGACGCGAGACACCAGGGGGCCGCGAACCCGCCGCGCCGCAGGCGCGGCAATTAGACCCAGCCGCAGGCGCGGCAAATCAGATACGGTGACGGCATGCTTGCCGAACAGGCCGCGAGGGCGATCGCCGAACGTACGGGAGTGGAGCGGCACCGGGTTGCGGTGGTGCTGGGATCGGGCTGGCAGGAGGCGGCCGCGGAGATCGGGACGCCGTCGGCGTCGGTGCCGATGCCGGAACTGCCCGGGTTCGGGACGCCAAGCGCGCAAGGGCATGTCGGGATTGTGCATTCGGTCGCCGTCGATAACACGCCCGTGCTGCTGCTGATGGGGCGTCAGCATCTGTACGAGGGCTATCAGCCGGGCGATGTCGTGCATCCGGTGAGCGCGGCGATTGCGGCGGGCGTGGAGACCGTGGTGCTCACCAATGCGGCGGGCGGGATCCGGGACGGACTGCGCGTCGGCGAGCCGGTGCTGATCAGCGACCATCTCAATCTCACCGGCCGCACGCCGCTGGCGGGTGCGACCTTCGTCGATCTCGTGGATGCGTGGGATCCTGAATTGCGTGCGCTGGCGAGGGAAATCGACCCGAGTCTGACCGAGGGCGTGTACGCGGGCCTGACCGGACCGCAGTACGAGACGCCGGCCGAGATCCGGATGCTGCGCACTATCGGCGCGGATCTGGTGGGCATGTCGACGGTGCTCGAGGTGATCGCGGCCCGTTCGCTCGGGGCCCGAGTGCTCGGTATTTCGCTGGTCACCAACCTCGCCGCGGGCGTCACGGGTGCGCATCTCTCGCACGCCGAGGTACTCGCCGAAGGACGTGCGGCCGCACCGCGTCTCGGCAAACTGCTGCGCGGCGTACTGGAACGGCTCTAGATGCTGCGCTTCGGTACCGCCGGGCTCCGTGGGCCGCTGCGAGACGGGCCCGACGGCATGAACCTGGACACGGTGAGCCGGGCGACCGCCGGACTCGTGGACTGGTTGCGCGGTCGCTGTCTCGGCGGCGGCGCGGTGGTCGTGGGGCGCGATGCCAGGCACGGCTCCGGCGAATTCGCCATCGTGACCGCGGAAATCCTTGCTGCCGCGGGCTTTCCGGTGACGCTGCTGCCGCGGCCGCTGCCTACCCCGGTCGTCGCCTACGCGGTGCGTGAGCTGGGCGCCGTTACGGGAGTGCAGATCACCGCATCGCACAATCCGGCGACCGACAACGGCTACAAGGTGTATCTGGACGGCGGTTCGCAACTGATCGCACCGGCCGACACCGAGATCGAGCGCTGCATCGAGGCCGTCACCGACCCGATCGCCCGCACGCCCGTCACACCGGCCGCAGATGATGTGGTGCGCCGCTATATCGATCGGGTGGCCCGGCTGCCCGAGTTGATCGGCGGTCCCGGTGAGCGCTCCGATGTCCGGATCGCGTTGACGCCGCTGCACGGGGTCGGCGGCGATACGGCGGTGGCTGCCCTCACCGCGGCGGGGTTCAAGCATGTGCACGTGGTCGGTGCGCAATTCGCGCCCGATGCCGACTTTCCCACCGTCGCCTTCCCGAATCCGGAAGAGCCCGGCGCCACCGACCTTTTGCTCGCCACCGCCACCCGGATCGGCGCGGATCTCGCCATCGCGCTCGACCCGGACGCCGATCGCTGCGCCATCGCCATACCCGAGAATCACGACCCGGACGGCGACGGTGGCTGGCGCATGTTGCGCGGCGACGAAACCGGTGTGCTGCTCGGCGATTACGTGCTGCGGACCGCGCCGCCGGATGCACTGGTGGCGACCACCATCGTGTCGTCGCGACTGCTCTCGAAACTCGCGGCCGCCCGTGGCGCGCGGTACGCGGAAACGTTGACCGGTTTCAAATGGCTGGCCCGCGCGGGCGATGGTCTGGTCTACGCCTACGAAGAGGCCATCGGCCACTGCGTGGACCCCGTCGCGGTCCGCGACAAGGACGGCATCTCCGCGGCGGTGCTGGCCGCCGATCTCGTCGCCCGTCTGAAGGCCGCGGGCCGCACCCTCGCCGACGAACTCGACGACTACGCGGTCGAATTCGGCCTGCACGCCACCGACCAGGTGTCGCTGCGCCTACCCGACCCGGCAGCGGCCGCGGACCTCGTGAACCGGCTGCGCATCGCCCCGCCCGACGAAATCGCGGGCGAGCCGGTCGAATACACCGATCTGCTCCAGGTGCGCGGCCGAATGCGCACCGACGCACTGATTTTCGAGGGCGCCAGCTCTAGGATCGTGGTCCGGCCGTCCGGCACGGAACCGAAACTCAAGTGCTATTTGGAAGTGGTCGAGCCGGTCGCCAGCCGGGACGTACTCGCGCCCGCGCGAACCTCGGCTGAGCGACGGCTTGCCGAGTTGCGGGAATACTGCGGGCGACTCGCGCAATAGCCGACGGGGCGGCTTGGCCTGCTGCCGGACTCTGTTGGCCACGCGGTCCTGTCGTCCGGCACCGACTTCTCGAGGTTTGCCGCCCCCGGATGGCTCGCCGTTGCCGTGCTGGTCCCATCGCGTGCCACACCCGGCTCACCTTCCAGCTAACTCGTTGTCGAGGGTAGTCAATTGGTGGTTGTGGGTGGGTTTTTGAGCAACCATTCGACTACCCTCGATGGGGTGAGCCGCCATTTGGCTCGGCTCGATGGCGGCGGTGTCGGTGGGGTTAGCGGGGGCCGAATTGGCGGTCACCGGCGTCGCCTAGGCCGGGGACGATGTAGGCGTCGGAGTTGAGGCCCGAGTCGACGACTGCGGTGATCAGGCGCACGGGGAGTCCCGAATCACCAAGGGCGGCAATGCCTTCGGGTGCCGCTACCACACAGACCGCGGTGATGTCGGTGGCGCCGCGAGCGGCGAGCAGTTGCAGGGTGTGGCGCATCGAACCGCCCGTGGCCAGCATCGGGTCGAGCACGAAGACCGGCATTTCGGACAAGTCGGCGGGCAGCGATTCCATGTACGGCACTGGCTGATGGGTGGTTTCGTCGCGGGCGATACCGACGAAGCCGACCCTGGCGTCCGGAATGAGTTCGGCGGCCGCTTCGACCATGCCGAGCCCGGCGCGCAGCACCGGAACCAACAGCGGCGGCTGCGCCAATCGCGTTCCCTCGGTGTCGGATACCGGTGTGGTGAGCGGGAAGTGGACCACCGGCGCGTCGCGCAGCGCCTCGTAGATCAGGATTCCGGTGAGATCGCGCAATGCCGCGCGGAAGGCCGGATTGGCCGTTCCCACATCGCGCATCGTGGTCAGCAGGGCGGCGGCGAGCGGATGGTCCACGGTGTGCGTGCGCATGAGGGAACGATAAGGTCGAAAACGAGTTCGGCGGCGAACCTCCACCCGAATTTTTTTCGAACGGCTGGAACCGATCGGCAAGGCAGCGCGTCGAACTAGGTGGATGACGTACTCTGCCTGGGAACGAACAGATGGGGGAAGCACTATGCGAAAGATGTCGGCCGACACCGAGGGCATCACCGCCTACGGCGCGACCGCCGCGGCCATGTCCGGCGATCTCGCCACCGCGGGAGTGAGCGCCGCGGCCGCCGATCCCACTCTCCTCGGCCCGATCATGGGCTTGATCGGCGGCGATTTCATGGCCGCCTACGCCGCGGCACATGCCGGGCACGTTGCTTCGATCGGTCAGTTGTCGGCAGTGCTCGCGAGTATGGGCGGTACGGCAACATCTTCGGCCGTCGTCCTCGAGGAAACCGACCTGAACAATGCCGCCGGGCTGAATGCCACCGGCCTGGACGGATGACGCCGTGATCGATGTCAGCGCCCTGGTTCAGCCACTGCTCGATCTACTCTCCAGCTTCGGCACCGGCGTCCTGCCCACCGGCGGACCCGCCGACGCACTGACCTCCACCTCGACCGCCGTCGACCAGGTGCACGCGGTCGGCCGCAACAGCATCAACCAGGTGAATAACGCATGGGACGGTGCGGCGGCTGATGCCGTCACCGCGAAGGCGCTGCGGGTGCAGACCTCGGCCGCCACCATTTCCGACCGCGGCAACGATATGGCCACTGTCGTGAATCAGGCTGCCGCCCAGGTCGAAACGGGCCAGAAGGAACTGAACGGGATCGTCCAGTCCTTCGTGAGCCAGGCCACCAGTCTCGGTCCTGCGCTGGCCACACCGGAGGGGCTGACGGTGCTCGTCGGCTCCGCGATCGACCACATCGGTCAGGGGCTGAATGTGGTCGGCCGGGTACGCAACGAACTCGATACCCAGACCGCGTCGATGAACGAGCTGACTCCCGCGCCGTCGACGCCGTCGCTGTCCAATGTCGCCAGCACGGTCGGCACCGCCACCCAGGGCGCCTCGCAATTGTCATCGACCGTGAGCAGTGTCGCGAGCGGCGCGGGCGGCATGCTCAGCAGCCTGATGAGCACCGCGAGCAAAGCCAGCACCACGACCGCGAGCACGGCGTCGAGTTCCAAACCGAGTACGAGCACCGCGACCGGGACCGGGCAGTCGTCGGCCTCCGGCAAAGGCGTAAAGATCACCCTGCCCGACGGCAGTGTCGTGGAAGCCCCGAACGAGAAGGCGGCCACCGCGGTCAAGGCGGCCATCGGCGCGGTCGGCACGCCCTATGTGTGGGGTGGCAATACACCCGGCTCCGGACTGGACTGCAGCGGTCTCACCAAGTACGCCTACGGCGAGGCCGGTGTCGATCTGCCCCGACTGGCCCAGGAACAGGGCAATGGCCATATGCAGGTGTCGCCGGGCGATCTGATGCCGGGCGATCTGGCAGTGTGGGATGGCCACGTCGCGATGGTGATCGGCAACGGGCAGTTCGTCGAGGCCGGTAATCCGGTCCAGATCAGCTCGGTTCGAACCGACAACATGGGCATGAACTTTCATGGCTTCTACCGGCCGACCTCATAAATGAGCGGAGCGAACGAATAATGTCCCAGCCCCAGACCCCACCGATACCCAACGTCACGGTGGCGGCGAGCACCAACCGATCGGGCACCATCTCGGTCCGTGCCACCGATCAGGGCATGCCGATCGAGATCAAGTTCGAGCGCAGCGAATACCGTTACGGCGCACAGACTCTGGCCGACGAGATCCTGCGACTGACCAAACGTTCCACCGTTGCCGCCCGAGCCCGCCGCCGCGAACTGCTCGCCGAGGCGGGTATGCCCGCCGACATCCTGGACAAGCTCGGCCTGCCGACACGCCAGGCCGCGGTGGACGAACTGGACCGGATCGATGACGCGGACACGGGACCGACGAGCTGGATGAGGCAGGTTTGAGCGAGCGAATCATGGACACAGCTGCCACAGCAGTCATGCCGGAGGCGAGCGCCAGCGAGGCGCAGGCCATGAGTGAGCGAAGCGAGCGAATCATGGACACAGCTGCCACAGCAGTCATGCCGGAGGCGAGCGCCAGCGAGGCGCAGGCATGAGTGCTGAGATGGACGCGTTGGTTGCCAACGCGACGGCGAAACTGGAAGCCCTCGAGGCCGCACTGTACGGCCTCGAGCAGGTGCATGGCCGGTTCCGGACCGAGGACGGGACGGTCAGCGTCGAGGTGAACAGCGATGGCGCGCTGGTCGCCCTGAGCCTCTCGGAGTCAGTCACTTCGCTGCCGCCCGCCGAGGTCGGTCAGCTGATCGTATGGGCCTGTCGGCAGGCCGCTGAGGACGCCGGCACGCAGCGATCGAAGGTCGTTGCGACACTGAACGAGTCGTTCGTGGTCGCGCCGGAGGGTGATTCGGGAAGAGTTGGGGGCGGGCCGGATAGTCACTGACTCGGAAGGTCGATAGGCTTCCGCACATGGCTTCTGGAGACATCGTCCCGATCGAGCTCGGCCTGACCGACGGCGATCTCGTCACCCTGTGGGCACCGCGCTGGCGCGACGGTGATGACGAGTGGGAGGCGTTCCTCGGACATGAGGACTCCCTCTATGGTTTCGAGACCGTCGCGGAGCTGGCCGCGTTCATCCGGACCAACTCCGATAACGATCTCGTGGACCATCCGGCGTGGAAGGTCGTGGCCGGGCTGTCGGCGGCCGAACTGGAGCCGGAGGAGAACTTCACCTTCGATCTGGTCGGGGTGCCGGAGCTGGTCGCGGGCGATCCCGACGTGGACACCATCGCCGAGCTCGACGACACGCTCAGCATGGTGCGCAATATCGGTGAGGTGTGCGAGCTGGAGACGGTGACCAAGTTCTTCGGCTCCCATCCGGTGGTCGGCGCGCTGGCCAGCGGCGTGAGCGCCTTCGTCGGGCGCGACGGCGAGGAGCTGTGGGATCAGATCGGCGCTGCCATCGCCAAGGGCTGGGACGACGTCCTCGACGCCATCGACTCTGTGGTGCAGACCCCCGAGGTCGATGCCGAGGCGGTCGCGGTCGCGGAGGCCGAGTTGCTCGCCGCGGAGGAGAACGTCGTCGACGCCGATGACGCGGCCGACAGCGAGGAGGACGAGGAGTTCGAATCCGTCGACCTCGATGCGGAGGACGAGGAGGAGGACGAAGAGGGGGAGGACGAGGAAGACGAGTCGTTCTGGCATGAGGTCGGCATCGACCCGGTCAAGATCGTCACCTCCGACGGCACCTACTTCACGCTGCGCTGCTACCTCGACGACGAGCCGATCTTCCTCGGCAAGGACGGCTCCATCACCGTTTTCGGCTCCGAGCGCGCGCTGGCCCGCTACCTGGCCGATGACCATGAGCACGAGCTGGCGCGGGTGAGCACCTACACCGATGTGCAGACCGCCGCCGTCGACGGTTCGCTCGAGGTCGAGGTGACCGACGAGAACGTCTACGTGCTGCCCGGCCTCGCCGACGACCTGGCCGAGGGCCCGGAGGCGGTCGATATCGAACAGCTCGATCTTGCGGTCGAATTGTTCACCGACGCAGCCGATTACGCCGACGACGACACGGTGGAGCAGGCGCTGGCGCAGTCCACCCCGCTCGGTTGGTATGTCTCCTACCTACTGAACCCGGACCCGACCCGCCTGGCCCCCAACCCGCCGTTCGCCGCGGAGGCCCAGAGCTGGCGGGACCTGGAGCGCAACTTCGAGTCCCGGCTCACGCAGGAGAAGTAACTAGCCGAGCAGTACGGCATAACCGGGTTTGATGATGTCGTCGATGATGCGCAGGCGTTCGGGGAACGGGATGAACGCGGACTTCATCGCGTTGATGGTGAAGCGTTCGAGGTCGCTCCAGCCATAGCCGAAGGTGTCGACCAGCTTGAGCATCTCCTGGCTCATGCTGGTGTCGCTCATCAGGCGGTTGTCGGTATTGACGGTGACGCGGAAGCGCAGCCGCGCCAGCAGATCGAACGGATGCTTGTCGAGTGAGGGAACCGCGCCGGTCTGCACATTCGAGGATGGACAGAGCTCGAGCGGAATTCGCGCATCCCGCACATAGTTCGCGACCAGGCCGAGCTGCGCGTCTTCGATCGCGCCGGAAACGGTGATGTCATCGGTGATCCGCACACCGTGGCCGAGCCGGTCACATCCACAGAATGCCAGCGCCTCGTGGATGGACGGCAGCCCGAACGCTTCACCCGCGTGAATGGTGAAGTGCGCGCTATTGGCACGCATGTATTCGAAGGCGTCCAGGTGGCGGCTGGGCGGGAAGCCCGCTTCCGCGCCCGCGATATCGAAACCGCCGACGCCACGATCGCGCCACCGCACCGCGAGTTCGGCGATCTCGCGGGAACGTGCCGCATGCCGCATGGCGGTGAGCAGGCAGATCACCACGATCGGGTGACCGTCTCGGGCCGCGGCTGCCGCGCCCTCGCGGAATCCGGCGAGAGTGTGCTGGACCACCTCGTCCAGGGTGAGGCCGTCCTCGAGATGCTGTTCGGGAGCGAAGCGCACTTCGGCATAGACCACACCGTCGGCGGCGAGGTCTTCCGCACATTCCCGAGCCACGCGGCGCAGGCCCTCGGGGGTCTGCATTACCGCGACGGTATGCGCGAAGGTCTCCAGATAAAGTTCGAGCGAGCCGCTGTCGGCCGCATCGCGGAACCACGCCGCCAGCTCGGTCTCCTTGTCGGCGGGTAGGTCGTCATAACCGCAATCGGCGGCGAGCTCCAAAACCGTCGCGGGCCGCAGACCACCGTCGAGATGATCATGCAACAACGCCTTGGGAGCTTGGCGGATCGAGGCAAGGGTCAAAGGCATCGGTCCTGTCATGACCACACGTTAGCCGCACCAACCCATTCATGCGGCTGTGATTGCGCTCTCCGCCATCCCCACTCGAGACATAATCGGCAACTTCCCTGCTCGAGTAGCCGATTGCCACACCTCGAGTACCGGAAAGCCCCTTTGACCAGCCAAGAATTAACGTAGCGGTCGGTTTCCTGCCTGCTTGCCGCAAACCTTTGCCCACCACCTCGGTGCGTTCGAACCCCCCGGGCAAGTCCGTCCGCAGCAGCCGAGTCCGAGTCCGCCGAGCAAAAGTTCGTGTGTGCCGGACGGGTTCACGCGCGCCGGGGATTCGGGCGTGCCATGCGAATTCGCGCGCCGACGAAATTGCGCGCCGGGCGAACTCGGGTGCGGTGGTGTCAGGGGGCGATGCGGTCCAAGATCAAGGGGGCTTGCGGTGGGGGCGCGGTCCCGATGGTGAAGGAGTTCTCGAGGGCGGCGAGGGCGCCGGGGAAGGCTTGCGTGGTGTCGGTGTGCAGGGTGAGAAGGCGTTGGCCCGTGGTCACGAAATCGCCTGGCTTGGCGTGCATTTCGATGCCTGCGCCGAATTGGACGGGATCGCCCTGGCGGGCTCGGCCCGCGCCGAGTCGCCAGGCGGCCATGCCGACGGCCATCGCATCGAGGCGGGTGAGCACACCGTCGTGTGCGGCCCACACGGTCTCGGTGTGCTTCGCACGCGGCAGGGGCGCGTCCGGATCGCCGCCTTGGGCTTGAACCATGGCGCGCCAATGGTCCATTGCGCGACCATCGGCGAGGGCGTCGGCCGGGTCGATATCGAGTCCGGCCTGAGCGACCATCTCGCGGGCGAGGGTGAGTGTCAGCTCGACGATATCGGCGGGGCCACCGCCGGCGAGCACCTCCACCGATTCGGCGACCTCTAATGCATTGCCCGCGGTGCGTCCGAGCGGAGTGTCCATCGCGGTCAGCAATGCCACCGTCCGCACCCCGGCATCGGTGCCGAGTTCGACCATGGCCGTTGCCAATTCGCGCGCACCGTCCAGGGTTTTCAGGAAAGCGCCGGAGCCGACCTTCACATCGAGTACGAGCGCGGCGGTCCCTTCGGCGATCTTCTTGCTCATGATCGAGCTGGCGATCAGCGGTATAGATTCGACGGTCCCGGTGACATCACGCAACGCGTACAGCCGCTTATCGGCGGGGGCGAGATCGGCACCCGCCGCGCACACCACCGCGCCGATGCCGGGATCGGACAGGATCTCCCGCATCCGCGCCACCGGCACATCGGCCCGCCACCCCGGGATCGCCTCCAACTTGTCCAATGTCCCGCCGGTATGTCCCAACCCGCGCCCGGAAAGCTGCGGCACGGCAGCCCCACACGCCGCGACCAAGGGCGCCAACGGCAACGTGATCTTGTCGCCCACCCCACCAGTCGAATGCTTGTCCACCGTCGGCCGCGGCAGATCCGTGAAGTCCATCCGCCGCCCCGACGCGATCATCGCATTCGTCCACCGCGCTGTCTCTCGACGCGTCATCCCCCGCCACACGATCGCCATCGCCAACGCCGCCATCTGCTCGTCGGCCACCACCCCCTTGGTGAATCCATCCACCACCCAATCGATCTGCGCATCCGACAGCTCTCCGCCGTCCCGCTTGGCCGTAATGATCGAAACCGCGTCCACTGCCGTCACACCGGCAAGTCTGACACGTGGCACGCTCGCCGCCTGGAACTTGTCGGTGCTCTCCGATAGCCTCTGCGCATCATCGAGTCGACGATTGGGGGAGCGACGTTTTGGGGAGAAATGACGCATGCACACCTGGACCGCCGCGCGACGGATCTCGAGGCCCGCATCCGCCAGGCCGACGAGCGCTTCGGCGAATCCCAGTTGAAGCTGACGCGACGAGTCACAGGACTGGATGGGGCTCCCACCGACTCAGCTCGCGGACGTCGAGAGGTCGACGGAAGCCGAAATCGTCGAAGAGAATTGCTGAGGACAACCTAGGTCTGTCCGGCATCCAGATCGTCAGGTCCGAAGGCGTCGGGGAGCAGGGTTCGAAGCGGAACCGGTCCGGTCTTGTGGTCCACCAGAAGATCGGCCCCGCCGTGTTCGTAGAGCAACTGTCGGCAACGCCCACAGGGCATCAGGATTTCGCCCCGGGAATCGGTGACCGAGAGCGCGAGCAACCGGCCACCGCCGCCCGCGAACAGGTTCCCGATCAGTACGCATTCGGCGCACAGCCCTAATCCATAGGAAGCATTTTCCACATTGCACCCGACGACCACTCGCCCGTCGACCAGCCCGGCCGCCCCGACCGGGAATCGAGAATACGGCGCGTACGCCCGCTGCATGACCTCATATGCGCTGGTCCGCAATAGTTTCCAGTCGATATCCACGTGTTCGCTACCTTCCATGGTCTTGGGGCGGTTTCGGTATGGCGGGCGACTCGGCTGGTCGAATTCTCCCGGCCATGCTCGATGTCGCCCGGTTCGCCCCACACCTGATCGTCGGCCTGACCAGATCTCGATGCGCGGCAACAGATTTCGGATATCATCGAATTCCCTTCGGCCCCTCCGGAAGGTGGCATCGGTGTCCAGCCCGATCAGCGACGGCCTGTGGAATTCGCACGTCACGCCAGAAAGCTATGCGGACCGGTACCAGGACGCGGTGCTCGAACAGTACAAGCTGTATGTCGAGATGGCCGACCGGATCAGCGCCCGCCGCAGCCTGACCAACAGCTTCTTCCTCACTCTCAACACCAGCGCCTTCACGATCATCGGCGTGATGCTGCAACTCCATCCGAGCCGCGCGGTGTGGACGCTGGTGTGCCCGACAGTGGCGCTGGTCGTGCAGTGCGGGGCCTGGTACTACCTGCTGCGGTCCTACCGTCAGCTCAATGCGGCCAAATATCAGGTCGTCGGCGCGCTGGAGGAGCGATTGCCCGCGTCACCGTATTGGCGGGCGGAGTGGACCGCACTCGGTCAGGGTCGAAACCGGCGTCTCTACCGGCCGCTCACCCATCTCGAGCAGTGGGTGCCGGTGATATTCGCTCTCACCTACGTGATCACCTACGTCGTCGCCGTCCTGAAGTGATGCCGGCATGACCGCGGAGGACCTTCGACAACGTGTGCGCGCGACGGAATCGAAGGCACTGTGGTCCGGGCTCGGCAACACCGCACTTGCGCTGCCGTGGGCGGCGGCACTCATCGGACTGATCTTCTTCGCACCGGATTTTCTGTACAGCGGTATGCCGCAGGTGCCCTTGTCGGGATGGCGTCAGTTCGTGCTGTTTCTGGCGCCCCTGTGCGGGTTCGGGTTGTGGGAGCGCGGCTCCGAAGGGGCGCGCAACTGGCATGCCTGGTACAGCGCGCATCGGGTGCGCCGGAAGGTCGAACGTCATCCCGATCGCGCCGCACTTTTGGTGCCGCCGCTCGAGGCGCATTTGAACGAGTTGCGGGTAATCCGGGGGCACCGTCAGGTGGCGCTGCGGCGGGTGCGGTGGGTCGTGATTCCGATCGGGCTGATCATTGCGGTGCTGCTGTTCGGCGTGCAGACCGAGGACCCCAATGGCACGCTGCGCGATGCTCCGGAGGCGGTGGTGCCGATGGTCGCGATACTCGCGGCCATATCGGTGGTCATCATCGCGTTCGCACTACCACGCTGGCGACGCTGGTACGCGGCGTATATCGCCGAAAAGTGGTCCGGTGACCCGGCATACGCCGCGGCGCTAAGTCACCTCGGGCCCGATCCCCACTACGTTCGCGCCTCCGAGATTCCCCCGTTGCGAGTGCAGTTCGTCAAACCGAAGTCGGTCGACTACCGGTTGACCGTGGTGTCGGCCGCGCGCAACGTGTTCAAATCACCGCCGCTGGAGATCGCCTATCTGCGACTGTTCGAGAATCAGGCCAGAGTTCGCAATTTCCTGCACGGCGCGTGGCGTGAATTCGGCTATGTCTACATTCTGCGTAGCTCGGGTTCGGTCAGCCCGGCGGAGGTTGCCCGAGCGCGGGCCGACAACGCGATACGCACCATGTTCGCCGCATCGCCGCGCACCTTCCGCACCGCGCTGGCCGGATTCGGATCCGAGCCGCTGCCGCCGGGTAAGCACCGGCTGACCGGGATCACCAATATGCCCGAACGCGTGCACGATCCGGCCGGTAGCTACCCCGTCCGCGCGCTGCTGTGCCACGGCAGTTTCTGGAAGAGCGCGGTCGACCTGCTGTTGGCCAGAGTCGACCTGGTGGCGGTCGATCTGTCGGGATATGTCCCGGCCAACACCGGAACACAGTTCGAACTGCAGCGGGTGATCGACCGCTTTCCGATCAATCGCGCGGTGCTGCTCTGCGATGCGGGCAGCGACCACACTTTCATCGAGGCTCAGGTGCGCTACCACTGGTCGCAGATGGCTTCGGGTTCACCCAACGCCGGGGCCGCCGAACGCTCGATCCTGGTCGCCGTCACGGGCGCGGGGCGTCCCGCGGACCGCGAACTCATGACGCGGTTGCTGGAACGACGCCGATGGATGTCGTCGTAGCGAATTTCGGCTGTCGCCGATCGGAATCTGCGATAGTTTTCTGTTACCGATGAGTAGGTTATCGTTCGTCGAATGAGACATTTTCCACATTGCCGACGCTCACAATTCGGCCCGTCGAACTGAGAGCCCCGGCGCCGACCGGAAACCGCGAGTTCGACACATAGGCATTGCACATAACTTGAATTGCCTTGTCGCACAAGATTTTTCGGTCTCAGTCTGATATCGGCGGCCCCTCAGGGACCGAGCCGCACTTGCCCGCGCAGGGGCCACGGCACAACCCATTACGCATCAAGAAAGGTAAACCTAACTCGCTCGACTGTAGCGCAACGCACGGCCTGCCGAATTAGTTCCGCGATTGCGAGGGGATTAGAGTCCAGATCAGATCGGTTCAGGTTCCCGGCGGCGGGCCCCGCGCGAGCTATTTGGAGCAGCAAAGCGCAGCCACCTGGGCATTTACATCCACGTCGCCTGCCTCGGACTTGCAACCGGGTCCATCAACGACGTTGGAGGCACCGCACTCTATGACCACGACAGAAGCTCCGGCACAGCCGAAGCGGAAGACGCTGTACCGAGGCGACCCCGGAATGTGGTCCTGGGCGCTACACCGGATCACCGGTGTCACCATCTTCTTCTTCCTCTTCGCGCACGTCTTGGACACCGCACTGGTACGGGTCAGCCCCGACACCTACGACCACGCCATCGAGACCTACAAGAACCCCATCGTCGCCCTGATGGAGATGGGTCTCGTCGTCTGCGTGCTGTTCCACGCGCTCAACGGCGTACGCGTGATTCTGGTCGACTTCTGGGGCAAGGGCCCGAAGTACCAGAAGACGATGCTCTGGGTGATTCTGGCCGTCTGGTTCCTGCTGGTGGTTCCGGCCGTCGGCCGCCAGTTCTTCTACCTGTTCACGGAGCACTGATCCCATGAGTGAGCGAAGCGAACGAATCATGAACACAGCCGCCAGTGCGGTTATGCCGGAGCCGAGCGCCAGCGAGGTGCAGGCATGAGCGCACCTATTCTCGGTAAGTCCTACGACCGGCCCGCGAGCCTGGATCTGCCCCGCTCGCCGCGTGCCCGCTCCAACAACAACTTCGAGAAGTACGCGTGGCTGTTCATGCGCTTGTCCGGCCTGCTGCTGATCGTGCTGGTCCTGGGCCACATGACGATCATGCTGCTGCTCGACGGCGGCGTGAAGCGCCTGAACTTCGCCTTCGTGGCGGGCCGCTGGTCCAGCCCGTTCTGGCAGTTCTGGGATCTGACCATGCTCTGGCTCGCCCAACTGCATGGCGGCAACGGTTTGCGCACCGTGATCGCGGACTACTCGCGCAAGGACTCGACCCGGTTCTGGCTGAACACCCTGCTGGCCATCTCGATGATCCTGATCGTGGGCGTTGGCACCTACGTCATCTTCACCTTCGACCCCAACATCAGTTAGGAACAGGCGAACTCCGATGAGTGAGCGCAGCGAACGAATCATCGACACAGCGTGTTTCACACATGCCGGAGCCGAGCGTAGCGAGGTGCAGGCATGAGTGAATCCCGGATTCAGGAGCACCGCTACGACGTCGTCATCGTCGGTGCCGGTGGCGCCGGTATGCGCGCGGCGATCGAGGCCGGTCCCCGAGCCCGCACCGCCGTCCTGACCAAGCTCTACCCGACCCGCAGTCACACCGGCGCGGCCCAGGGCGGCATGTGCGCCGCATTGGCCAATGTCGAAGAAGACAACTGGGAATGGCACACCTTCGACACCGTCAAGGGTGGTGACTACCTGGTCGACCAGGACGCCGCGGAGATCATGGCCAAGGAGGCCATCGACGCGGTGATGGACCTGGAGAAGATGGGTCTGCCGTTCAACCGCACGCCCGAGGGCAAGATCGACCAGCGCCGCTTCGGTGGTCACACCCGCGATCACGGTAAGGCCCCGGTTCGCCGCGCGTGCTACGCCGCCGACCGCACCGGCCACATGATCCTGCAGACGCTCTACCAGAACTGCGTCAAGCACGACGTGGAGTTCTTCAACGAGTTCTATGTGCTCGACCTGGTCATGTCCGAGACCGATCGGGGTCCGGTCGCGACCGGTGTGGTCGCCTATGAGCTGGCCACCGGCGAACTGCACGTGTTCCACGCGAAGTCGATCATCTTCGCCACCGGCGGTTCCGGCCGGATGTACAAGACCACCTCGAACGCGCACACGCTGACCGGTGACGGTATGGCGATCGTGTTCCGCAAGGGTCTGCCGCTGGAGGACATGGAGTTCCACCAGTTCCACCCGACAGGCCTTGCCGGTCTGGGCATTCTGATCTCCGAGGCCGTCCGCGGTGAGGGCGGCATCCTGCGCAACGCCAGCGGTGAGCGCTTCATGGAGCGCTACGCCCCCACCATCAAGGACCTCGCGCCGCGCGATATCGTCGCCCGCTCCATGGTGCTCGAGGTGCTCGAGGGTCGCGGCGCCGGACCGAACAAGGACTACGTCTACATCGACGTGACCCACCTCGGCGAGGACGTGCTCGAGGAAAAGCTGCCCGACATCACCGAATTCGCGCGCACCTACCTGGGTGTGGACCCGGTGAAGGAACTGGTGCCGGTCATGCCGACCTGTCACTACGTGATGGGTGGCATCCCGACCCGGATCCGCGGCGAGGTGCTGCGCAACAACACCGATGTGGTGCCCGGCCTGTACGCCGCCGGTGAGTGCGCGTGCGTCTCGGTGCACGGCTCCAACCGCCTCGGCACCAACTCGCTGCTCGACATCAATGTCTTCGGCCGCCGCTCCGGCATCGCCGCCGCCGAGTACGCCCAGCGTACCGAGTTCGTCGAGATGCCGGAGAGCCCGGCGCAGATGGTGCAGGACTGGCTGGCCATGCTGCTGTCGGATCACGGCAACGAGCGGGTCGCGGATATCCGCACCGAACTGCAGTACACGATGGATATGAACGCCGCGGTGTTCCGCACCGAGGACACCCTCAAGCAGGCGCTCACCGATATCCACGCGCTCAAGGACCGCTACACCCGAATCACGGTGCAGGACAAGGGCAAGCGTTACAACAGCGACCTGCTCGAGGCCGTCGAGCTGGGCTTCCTGCTGGAGTTGGCCGAGGTCACCGTGGTGGGCGCGCTCAACCGCAAGGAATCGCGCGGCGGCCACGCCCGCGAGGACTACCCGGACCGCGACGACGTCAACTTCATGCGGCACACGATGGCCTACAAGGAGGGTGCGGAGCTCATCTCCGATATCCGCCTCGACTTCAAGCCGGTGGTGCAGACCCGCTACGAGCCGATGGAGCGTAAGTACTGATGACTGCCGTACTCGAAACACCCCCGCAGAAGGCCGCACCGGTGCCCGAGGGCTCGGTCATGGTCGACGTCAAGGTCGCCCGGTTCAACCCGGAGGACGACAAGGGCGCGCGCTGGGAAACCTTCCAGGTTCCGGTACTGCCGACCGACCGCTTCCTGAACGTGCTCATCTACATCAAGTCCTACCTGGATGGCACGCTCACCTTCCGGCGCTCGTGCGCGCACGGTGTCTGTGGTTCGGATGCCATGCGGATCAACGGCGTGAACCGGCTGGCCTGCAAGGTGCTGATGAAGGACATGCTGCCCAAGAGCGGCAAGTCCCTCACCATCACCGTCGAGCCGATCCGCGGCCTGCCCGTGGAGAAGGACCTCGTGGTCAATATGGAGCCGTTCTTCGACGCGTTCCGTGCCGTGAAGCCTTACCTGATCACCTCGGGTAACGAGCCCACCCGCGAGCGCATCCAGAGTCAGGCCGACCGCGCCCGGTTCGACGACACCACCAAGTGCATCCTGTGCGCCTGCTGCACCACCTCCTGCCCCGTGTACTGGAGCGACGGCAGCTACTTCGGCCCGGCCGCGATCGTGAACGCACACCGCTTCATCTTCGACAGCCGTGACGAAGGTGCCCGCGAACGCCTCGACATCCTCAACGACGTCGAAGGCGTCTGGCGCTGCCGCACCACCTTCAACTGCACCGATGCCTGCCCCCGCGGCATCGAGGTCACCAAGGCCATCCAGGAAGTCAAGCGCGCACTGCTGTTCGCACGC
Organism: Nocardia sp. NPDC050412; assembly: GCF_044458825.1. Classification (NCBI taxonomy): domain Bacteria; kingdom Bacillati; phylum Actinomycetota; class Actinomycetes; order Mycobacteriales; family Nocardiaceae; genus Nocardia; species Nocardia sp. NPDC050412. The sequence continues at coordinate 398,947 of NZ_JBITIJ010000007.1, read as the reverse complement.
TGACCCGAGGCACCCGAAGGCCGCCCGCATCGAAAGACGCGGGCGGCCTTCGTCGTCTGCGCAATAAACGGCGGTACGGATGCGTTCCACGGGGCATGAGCGAGCGAACAGTAAACAGAGCCGAACCGAAAGTAGAGGTAGTCGGCGTTCCGGCGCGCAATGCGTACGAGATCCGACTCGATGGCGCGACTGTCGGCGAGGAGTTGTATTTCGATGACGGTGTGCACCGTGTCTTCTATGCGACCGAGGTCGATCCGGCGTTCGGCGGCCGGGGATTGGGCAGCGTTCTGATCCACGACGCGCTGGCGGAAACCGTGGCGAGCGGCCGCCGGATCGTGCCGGTGTGCCCGTTCGTGGTGCGGTGGGTCACCAGGCACGACGACTTCGCGGCGAGTGTCGACGAGCCGACGCCCGCACTGCTGCAACGCATTCCGGTACTGCCCCGCTGACCGCAACACACCGGATCAGCAGGCTGCAGCTGTTCTCACATAGGATGCATGCGGTCTTATGCCATTCCTATTGCGCCGCAGCATCATTGCGTTGACCGGTGCAGCGGTGCGGCGCTGGCCCACCTCTCCCCCGCGATCACCACGTGGTCCAGGAAGCGCAGGCCGACGGTATGGGCGGATTCGATGAGCAGGCTGGTCGCTCGACGGTCGTCGAAGCTGGGGACCGGATCGCCGGAGGGGTGATTGTGCACGACCGCGAAGGCGCGACCGTCGTGGCGCAGCACGGTATTCAGGATTTCGCGGACCGGGACGGCGACCTGATCGATCGCACCCTCGGCGACGAATACCTTGTGCCGCAATCGATTCTGCGCATCGCACACCAGCACCAGCAGCCGTTCGACGCGGGCACCGGCGAACAGCGGCAGCGCCACCCGGACGATATCGGCGGCGCCATCCAGACGCGGGGCGGTTTCCGGACTGTTGCGGGCCCTGGTGGCGAGGTGGAAGGCGGCGATGATGGCCGCGGCCTTGGCCTCCCCGACGCCCGCGCGCCGCGATAATTCCTCTGGCCGCGCGGCAGCCAAACCGGCGATGCCGCCGTGCTCGGCGATCATTTCGGCGGCCATATCCAGTGCGCTTTCGCCCTTGCGTCCCTGGCGCAGCAGCACGGCGAGTAATTCGCTGTCGCTGAGCGCGTGCGGTCCGAGCGTCAGCAGCCGTTCCCGTGGACGTTGCCCGGATGGCAGTTTGGTGATGGGTACCGACATCATTCCCCCTCGAATGCGGTGCGATCTTGCGCATCATGCCAGCCCCCACCGACAGGTCGAACGCGATGGCGATCATGGTCTGCGCACCTGTGACGAGGCAGCTGATTTGTCACCGGGCACGCGGTCGGCGACTGAGAGGAGGAGGTGTTGCGGCCGCACGCTGTTCGCGGTCCACGCGCTCGAGCTTCGTCCACCCGGTCCAGCCTCGCTTCGTCAGTAGCTCGATCAGTCGACGCGCCGGCGGCGCGGTATCGAGTGCCAGTGTGTCCAGCAGCATGGCGAGCGGCGGCTCGATGTCGACATCGCCGATGTGTTCCTCGCCCTGCTTGTCGGCCAGCTGCGTGAGGTAGGCGGCCGTATTGTCGGCCAGCTCGATCAACCGTGGGTCGTGGTCGGACCAGTCGAGTGCCTGGCCCAGGGTGAGATAGAAGTCGATGAGCTGCGGGGCGGCGAGCTGCTCCCGCTTGCGTGCCACCCATTCCGGGACTCGCTCGGGTGAGTGCGCGGCCAGCGGAATCCACCCGTCCCGTTCGACCCGGACGATCCGCTCGTCGACCCCGAGCGCCCGCAGCCGGTCGAGAAACTCGACTACCTCCCGCGGCAGCACCAGGTTGTCCCCGGCGGCGAGGCGAGCGATCCGCTCGCGGTGCTGCTGCCGCTCCCGGATCTCCGCCCGTAGCCGCTTGTCGATGTCAGCGACGGCCGCGACGAACTCCTCCTGGTCGGCCTGCAGCAGCTCACGCACGCGTGTCAGCGGAACCCCCGCCTCGGCGAGGGTTCGGATCTTGATCAACTCGACCAAGTCGCCAGCGCCGTACCTCCGATAGCCGGAGTGGTCCCGCTCCGGCTCCGGCAACAGCCCCTTGGCGTGATAGTGCCGCACCGCCCGCACCGTCACTCCGGCGTACGACGCCAGCTCGCCGATGGTCAGCATCGAGCCCGTCTCCTGAACCTGGGAGCTATTCACGAAGTCGCCTGACCGGCTGAGCCTGCGTATTCCCGATAATCTGGGCGATCTGCGGGGCGTGAGTGATGACCAGCCCGTGACCGGCGTCGAGCCAGGATGTGCAGATGTGCGGCCGCTCGCGGACGAGCCGCTCGACGCCGGCACGCCAGTTCTGGTTGCGCCACAATGCCCGCCCGTCACTACTGTCGCCCGCCATCGAGGTCGACATGACCATGCTGATCGGACACTCGATCTTTCGATACTGGTCAAGGATTCCGGACCGAATCACATCCAGCTCGAGATTGAGGTCAAGAATGTCCTGCGCGGTGAGCGAGACCTGACGTGAGGAGCCCTTGGTGGCCTCCTGGCGCGTTGCAAAGTCCTCCCACATTGCACGGAACTCCGGTAGGTCGGCCTCGCTGATGAACGGTTCGGGCACCGGGTTCGCTCCGTCTATGAGAACGAGCTCGGCCACGGCGCTTGGATACGCGCAGGCGTAGTGCACGATCAGGTCCGCGCCCAGCGAGTGGCCAACGAGCACGGGCGGCGAGGGTAGGTCGAGGCGCTGCAGCTTCGCCATGACGGCGACGAAATCACTCAGGAACGAATCGAAGGTGTACCGGTCGGCGGCCGAAGTGAGGCCATGGCCCCGCAGATCGAAGGTCACTACGTCGTGGTCGCGTCGCAACAGCTCGGTCAACTCATGCAGATCGGCCTGTGCCGTGAGCAGCCCGGGCAACAGGATCAGCGGTCGTCCCCCGCCGCCGCGACACACCGGGATTACGACCCCGTCGTGGTGAACCGCGAAATGCTGCATCGCAGTGGTTTTCGTAATCATGCCGACCATACTGAGGGGTTTCCCCTGCGTCAGGGTCAATCGCCGGGACGACAGAGTTCCGCTCAGCCGTCGGCAACCGCGATCTCGGGACCGGGCAGGGCACACAGCACACCGGCAGCCAATCGCTCCAGATGGTGAAGTTGCCGCTCGTGCACAACGATTCGGCGCAGCGCCTCGTTGATGGTGGCGCTGCTCGTCGACGTGCCCATGATGGCGGCCGCGGCGGCGAGCAGTTTCTGGTCGAGATCGATCCGCACGGATTTCATGCGCCCTCCTTCGTACATTCGCCATATTGCTTTATCCGGCTCGCCCACGTCTGGCAAATCGGGCACAACAGCCGGAATCCGTGTTGACTAATTACCCTACCGGGGTATAGTTCCCGACATGGAGCACGAGCACGGAACGCCCATCGGACACCACGAACATGCTGGGCATGCAGCACATTCCGCGCATGCGGCAGCCGCCGAGCACACTCGGCACGCAAACCCCGAGCAGCACGCTCCAGCGTCCTGGCAAATGGCCGCTCAGGCCACATTGCACTGCCTCACCGGTTGCGCGATCGGTGAAATCCTCGGCATGGTGATCGGCACCGCGCTCGGCTGGAACAACACCGCGACAATGGTGCTGGCGATCGCGCTGGCCTTCTTCTTCGGCTATGCACTGACCATGCGCGGCCTCCTGAAAGCGGGTCTGCCGCTGGCTGCCGCGATCACCACCGCGCTGGCCGCGGATACGGTCTCGATCACGGTCATGGAAATCGTCGACAATGCCATCATCCTGGCTGTGCCCGGTGCGATGGATGCGCACCTGGATACGGTCATGTTCTGGGCGACACTCGCCTTGTCCCTGGCGGTCGCCTTCATCCTCACCACACCGGTCAACAAGTGGATGATCGGCCGCGGCAAGGGCCATGCGGTGGTGCACGAAATGCACGGCCACCACTGATCAGCTCGCCGCAGCCCCAGCCGGTCTACTGCCGGTAATAACGCGAATAAGTCCGCCCAGCTAGGCAGTTTGTCCAGCTGGACGGGCTTTTGTTGTCGCAACCGACCGGCGGTGCTTGCATCGAGGTATGTTCACCGAAGCTCAGCTGTACTCGCCGGTAACCCGATCCGGCGACGGCGATGTCATGGTGCACCTGAGCGACGAGCACCCAGGCGTGCACGATCCGGATTACCGCGCCCGCCGCAATGCGATCGCCGCGCTGGCGCTGGATTACGCACCGGATAAAGCGTTGCCGCATATCGACTACACCGATGAGGAACAACAGGTGTGGCGCATCGTGTCGGCCGAACTCGCACGCAAACACCAGAAGTACGCCGCCACCGAAGTGCTCGCGGCCGCGGCCCGGCTCGATTTGCCGAGCGACCACATTCCGCAGCTCGACGAGGTTTCCGCGGCACTGACCCCGCTGACCGGATTCCGGTATGTGCCTGCCGCCGGCCTGGTGCCGCTGCGCGAGTTCTTCGGTTCCTTCGCCGATCGAACCTTCCACTCCACCCAGTACATCCGGCACCATTCGGCCCCGCTGTACACCCCGGAACCCGATGCCATCCACGAGATCATCGGACACGCCAATCAGATCGCCAGCCCGCGCTTCGCCGCTATCTACGAGGCGGTCGGCGCGGCCGTCGCCCGGCTGACCACCGAGACTGCGCTGAAGTTCCTCGCCGATGTCTTCTGGTTCTCCATGGAGTTCGGTGTGGTCCGCGAGCACGGCGAAATCCGTTGCTACGGAGCCGGATTGTTGTCCTCCTACGGCGAGATCGAGGAGTTCCAGCACGCCGAGCTGCGACCGCTGGACGTGGCGACGATGGGCACCGCCGTCTACGACATCACCCACTACCAACCGATTCTGTATTGCGCACAGTCGATTTCGGAGATCGAGGATGTGATCGGCGGCTTCTTCGCCACCATGGACGACGATTCGCCGCACCGCGCACTGCACACATCCGGTAGAATGTGACACATCATCATTTTAAACTCGAAAGTTGCTGGGAGACATTAGAGTTCGGCAAATTCCCGTCCTCGACACTCCTGCCGCGACAACAGACCAACCGGCTGTTAGCCTGCCTCGCGTCCGATCTCTTCGAAGGGGCGAGAGCCGAGATGACAGTTGATACACCGGATTCCACAACCGAGACGCCGCTGTGGCTGCAGGGCCGGGACGCGGTGGTCGCCGCGACGCCGGCCGAGGATTGGCGCAACGGCGCGCCCGACTACCACCTGACCAACGAAACCGTGCCGCGCGAGCGCACCACCGACCACGCGGCGGGCTCGCTCGAGGCCATCGTCGAGGATCTGGTGCGGGTCTTCGAGATGGAGGTCTCGCACAAGAAGGACCCTGCGACCTGGGTGTCGCTGGTGGCCGAGCACTACCGGGGCCGGGTCAACGGCGGACCATGGCAGGACGCCGAGGAATTCGCGCGGATCGGCAGCTACAACATCCTGATCGGCGATAACCCGTACTACGAGGTCGAGCGGGAGACCTTCGAGTCCTCGCACGCGACCTTCCACACCGCCTTCCCGAACGGCTTCTTCTGGGAGGTGCTCGAGGTGCTGGCCGGACCACCCGCTGTCACCTTCCGCTGGCGGCACTGGGGTCACTACGACGGTGAATACAAGGGCCACCAGCCCACCGGCGCATTGATCGAGATGTTCGGCGTGACGATCGCCAGGGTCAGCGACGACCTGCGCATTCTCGAACTCGAGCATTTCTACGACAACAACAAGCTGCTCGGCCCATTGGCACATGGGTGCCCGGTTACCAAGTCCGCCTAGGATTTTCGGCCGCTCGGCAGCACTATTGCTTGCCGAGCGGTAACCCCGCCTCTAGGAAATCCAGTGCGCGATTGAGGTTCTCGGCATTCAACGGGTTGAACCTCGCGATGCCGAGCGCGACCCCCGCGATAGCACCGGCGGTCACGCGAATCTCGAAATCGTCCGCATCCCGACCCATCTGCTCGGCGAGCAGGCCCGCCATCAGGTCGATGCCGCGTTGCAGTTCCAGTCCGATGGCGGCGCGCAGCTCGGGCACGTGATACAGCAGCGCCTGACGCTCCTGTTCGAATGCCAGCTCGGCCACGGGCAGATTCGCGAATACCTCCCCGACCGCATTGCGGAACGCCGTCATCGGCGGGATGTCGTGCGGTTGGGCTCGTATCGCGTCGATCATCAGCGGATCGAGATCGTCGGCGAGCACCAGCTGTTCCTTGGTCGGAAAATAGCGGAAGAAAGTGCTGGGTGATACCTCGGCCGCCGCGGCAATCTGCTCGATGGTGGTCTCGGTGTAGCCCTGCTCACGGAACAGCCGGAACGCTTCTTCGCGAATCGTCCGGCGGGTCCGTTCCTTCTTCCGCTCGCGCAGGCTCTGCGCGGCCGTCCCGTCCGCGGGCAGCTCAACCGACATATGTCGATTCTGGCCCATCAACCGGCACCAGCGCGTCCGGTATCGCCTCCGGGCTTTGCGGCGCGGCCGTCGACCGCCGTGGCAACACCCGCAGCGCGAGCGGCACCGCCACCGCACAGATCGCCGCACACACCCACAGCATCGCGCTCATCCCGCCGACGAACGCCGACTGCACCTGCTCCAGCATGGCGGCATTGCCGGTCGACTTCGCGACTGCCACACCGGAATTCACGCTGTCGCGGATCGGATCGACATTCAGCACCCCGAGATCGTCGCGGTACACGGTAGCCAGCACGGTGCCGAGCAGCGCCACCGCGATGGTGCCCGCCGCCTGACGCAGCGCCTGCACCAGCGCCGAGCCGACGCCCGCGCGGGCCACCTCGAGATTGTCCAACGCGACCGCCATACCGACCGGCAGTCCGAGGCCCATGCCCGCGCCGGTCAACCCGACCCACAGGGCCACGAACCAGTACGAGGTCCCCAGCTCGGTCAGCCCGCCCAAGCCCATGCCGACTGCCAGCACCGTCAGGCCGAGCGCCACCATGAGCGCCGGTCCCAGTTTCGGCAGCAACCGATCACCCAGCCGTGATCCGACCAGCAGTCCGGCGATCATCGGCAGCAGCCGCACTCCGCTGCCGAGCGCGTCGACGCCGAGGACCGCCTGGAAGTACTGCGGCACGGTGAAGAACAGGCCGAACAGGCCGAAGGTAATGATCACGGTGAACGCCGCGCCCCAGCGGAAACCGGGGCTGGCGAACAGGCCCAGATCGACCAGCGGGAAGCTCGCACGCCGCTGCCACGCGATGAACGCCGCGACGATCACGACACCGCCGAGCAGCGCACCCCAACCGAGGCCGTTGCCCCACCCCTTATCACCGAGCCGGATGAATCCGTAAGTGACGCCGACCATGCCGAGGATCGACAGCACAATGCCCGGCAAATCCATCGGCCGCTGATCCGGGTTCCGCGATTCCGGCACCAGGGCCGCGACGGCCGCCGCGCCGAGCACCACCATCGGGACGTTGATCAGGAATACCGAACCCCACCAGAAGTTATCGATCAGCCAGCCGCCGAGGATCGGACCGAGCGGCAGTCCCAGTGCGGTCGAGGTGACCCAAATGTTCATGGCCTTGGCCCGCTGCGCAGAATCCGGGAACAGCACCGGCAGCACCGCCATCGATAGCGGCATCATGACCGCCGCCGCGACGCCGAGTACCACGCGGGCCGCGATGAGTTGACCGGCGGTGGTGGCGAAGGCGCAGGCCAGCGAGGCCGCACCGAACAGCACCAGCGCGCCGAGCAGCAGCTTCTTGCGGCCGTAGCGGTCGCCGAGCGCGCCTGCGGGCAGCATCACGGCCGCGAGCGCCAATGTGTATGCGGAACTGAACCACTGCAGCGCGCCGGTATTCGCATTCAGGTCGACGGCGAGCGTGGGCAGCGCGACGGTCAGCACGGTCATATCCAGGCCGATGGTCAGCATTGCCAAGGCCAGCGCCCCCAGCGCCAACCAGCGGCGAGTCGAGTCTGTCTTCATAACCCCTCCATAAAATGATAGTTACAACTTTTTGATAGTAACTCTCATTTAGTAGTTCCTGTCAATACTAGATCCATCCGTGCCTCTTCCCCGCCCACAACGCGGCCGGTCAGTAGGCTCGCAGCCGATGAGCACCCGGGACCTTCGCCTCCTCGTCGCACTCTGCCTCGGTTCTGCACTGGCCGTAACAGCCGTGACCTGGGGCCCTGCCGCGACCGTTTCGCAGGCAACGCCGACTACCGCGACGACGACGCCGTTCAGCACCCCGAATACCGACAGCTGCCCGCAGAAGACGAAGCCGCCCAATCCGATCGACGAATCCGAGGTCCCCGAACCCGGACAGCCGACGCCGACCGCGCTGGCCGTACCGATTCCGCCGGTCGGCGGCTCACGCCTGGGGGAATGCGGCGTCGTCATCCCTCGCGGCGCACCACCAGTGCCGCAGGACATTTCGGCCACGGCCTGGCAGGTATCGGATCTCGATACCGGTGAGGTGCTCGCCGCCAAGGACCCGCACGGGCGCTACCGGCCCGCCAGCACGATCAAGGTGCTGCTCGCGACCGTCGCACTGCGCAACCTCGACCTGAACAAGACCGTCACCGGGACACAAGAGGACGCGAACGCCGATGGCACCCGTGTCGGCATCGGTCCCGGTGGCCGCTACACCAACCGACAGCTCATGCAGGCGCTGATCATGGCGTCGGGCAACGATGCCGCGCATGCCATCGCCGCCCAACTCGGCGGCGACGCCGGTGCCGTGCAGAAGATGAACGAGCTGGCAAAGTCGTTGTACGCCTTGGATACTCGCACCGCCAGCCCGTCCGGTCTGGACGGTCCCGGCATGAGCACCTCGGCCTACGACCTGTCGGTGTTGTTCCGCGAGGCCATGACGATTCCCTTGTTCGCCGAACTCATCCACACCGAACAAGTCGACTTTCCCGGCTACCCCAAGGACCCGAAAAACCCTGACGACAAAGACCATCCGGGTTTCCCCGTCGCAAACGACAACCACCTGCTCTACGACTACGACGGTGCGCTCGGCGGCAAGACCGGCTACACCGACGATGCCAGACAGACCTTCGTCGCCGCGGCCCAGCGCGATGGCCGCCGACTCGTCGTGACGCTGTTGAAGGCCGATGTGCTGCCGCTGCGTCCGTGGGAACAGGCCGCGCGCCTGCTCGACTACGGTTTCGCCCTGCCGAAGAGCGCCACCGTCGGCAAGCTCCCCGAAACCAAGTCCGCATCCACGAAAGTCGCTGCGGGACTCGCCTCCCCACCACCGAAAGACACCGACCACGAGGCACAGCCCGCCGATGAACCCGACAACCACACGGGTACCCGCACGCTGCTTTTGGCGGGTGGTGCCATCCTGGCCCTCGCACTGCTGCTCTGCGCCCGCCGCCAGCGACAACAGCGCTGAGGCCGGACGCCCTCGTCCTGCACATCGCCACGCGAGGTGCAGCGCCCGGACGTGCGCGAGCGCACCGGCCACGTTGTCAGCCGCGACAGTACCGATGGAGAAGTCAGGGTCACTTATGCGAGACATGATCCGCCAGTCGAGACGGAGTATTCGAGAGAAACGCTAGGAGCGGTTGCGGTCCCTGAGTCCGTCGAGGACGATCTGCAGGTTGCGGCGCCACTGACCGCTGTCGGCCTGAAGCCCGATGGTGTGTGAGTCGGTCGAGACTCCCGCGAGCAGAAAAGCTACGTCCTGCCAGGCGATATCCCGTCGCATCTCGCCCGTGCTCTGCGCGGCTTCGACCAAACGCCTGATCCGTGCACGTATTTCGGCCAGCAATCGATCCAAACCCGGGAAACCGGCGCCGCCCAGCGCCTCGTTGGCGCCGCAGCTTTCGGTGCGCAGTTGCACATACACGGAGGCGAAGTCGGTGAACCCGCGCCATGGATCAGGGTCGGCGATCGCGCGATCGGCGCTGAAGATCATCTCGTCCAGCACTTCCTCCAGGACGACCTGCAGCAGCGTCTCCCGCGAGGGAATCCGCCGATAGAAGGTGCCCTTGCCGACTCCGGCACGCTGAGCGATCTCCTGAGCGGTGACCTCAACCCCGATCTCGGCCAGTGCCGACCGCGCCGCTGCGACCAAGCGCTCGAGGTTGCGCCGAGCATCCGCACGGGGTGCCTGGCCAGACTCGTCGGCGAGTAGTCGGTCCACGGCACTGATCACGTCCACCAGCTTAACAACTGGACTCAGCGAGTCCGGTTAGCTATAAACGGACTCGACAGGTCCGCTTATCTCAGGAGTGATCATGGACCCTATTCGGGTGGGTATCGTCGGCGCCAGTCCCGACCGCGGCTGGGCCGTGCGCGCACATGTTCCCGCACTTCAGGCGCTCGAGGACTTCCGTATCACCGCTGTCGGCACGAGCCGTGCGGAGAGTGCGCAGCGGGCGTTGCGGATATTCGGCGCGAGGCACGCCTTCACCGATCCACGCCAACTTGCGGAGGATCCCGAGGTCGATCTGGTGGCGATCACGGTGAAGGTGCCCGCGCATGCGGAGCTGATCCGCATGGCGCTGGCGGCGGGCAAACATGTCTATTGCGAGTGGCCGCTCGCACTGAACACCGCTGAGGCCGAATCGTTGGCCGAGCTCGCCTCGGACGCGGGCATCCACCACGTGGTCGGCCTGCAGACCCGATACTCGCCGGCGATCGCCCGTGCCCGCCAGTTGCTCGCGGAAGGTTATGTGGGCAACGTTGTTTCGGCAACCGTGTACTCCGCACGTCACCTGGGTGCGGGCACGCAGGTACCGGCTTGGGCGGCCTACACTCTCGACCAGCGCAATGGTGCGGGAATCGTGGAGATTGTCGGCGGCCACACGCTCGACGCGGTCGAGTACCTGATCGGCGATTTCACCGACCTGTCGGCACGGCTCGCCATCCGCCACCCGCATGCCCTGATCCAGGAAACCGGCACGGCAATCGCTGTCACCACGCCGAACCATCTGCTGTTCGACGCCGTAACCGCAGACGGAGTCGTGGTGTCGGCTCACATCCACGATTCCAAGGTGACCAACGGTCACACTCGGATAGAGATCTCGGGCACCGCAGGGGATCTGGCGATCGTCTCCGGCGCCAACGGGGCGGGCGGCATTTCGTTAAGCGAACTGCGCCTGCAAGGTTCCCGCGGTGCGGGCTCCTGGCAGCCGCTGCAGGGCGAGGACCCGCTGGCGGGAATGACGCTCGGCACCGAAGTCGGCAATGTCGCGAGACTGTATGCGGCATTGGCACAGGACATCCGAACCGGCGCTACTACGGTCCCGACATTCGATGACGGGGTCCACATGCACCGGCTACTCGACGCCATTCGTAGTTCGGCAGACATCGCGACACGGGTGCCAACTGCCTGAGAAACCCGAGCCACGTCTGCGGCCGGGACGGCTGGACCCTCGATCCGGCAGACACGGCCTAGACATCGCGGGGTGCACTCGATACCGCCCCCTGTGGGTGACCGATCCGAAACGCTATGAATGCGAGCCCCTTTCGAACATGGCATCGCCGGCACCCTCCACATCGCACACCACTGCTCCCGCGCACACATTCACGCGCCGCGCACGTTTTCGCCCGCGAATTCATGCGCGCCGCGAGAATTCATGCGCGGCGCGAGAATTCATGCGCGGCGCGAGAATTCATGCGCGGCGCGAGAATTCATGCGCGGCGCGAGAAGGTCACCGCCAAGTGCGAGACTTCGCAGCACTGGATATGCCGAGATCGTCGATGTGGGGATCGTCGGTCGACGGCCAGTGGGGCAACCACTATCTGGATTGCCCGCCCTGCATCAGACCATCCGGCAGTCGAAACGCGGGGCTCCTCGAGCGGCGGATCAGGGGATCGGCTGCGCCATGCGGGTGATTTCGCGGCGGATCGTGGACTGGTCGTAGGGGGCGATGTGGAATTCGTTGTACTGGTGGCGGTAGCGGTAGCGGCCGTCGCCGTCGACGTCGACGTCGAACCAGTTCAGGTATTCGGGTGGGGCGGGATGTGAATCGCGGAGGCCGCGAAGGATTTCCACGGTTCCGGAACCGGCGCGTGGGGCGCGCAGGAGGCGGTAGATTTGGTCGGACGGCGTCTCTTTCAGGCCGGTCCAGGACTCGAGATTATCGACTAGGCATTGGACATCCTCGACGACGGCCGGATGGCGTCCGGGCGGCACATCGCCGAGCACGGCGGTGAACACGGCGGGCACGATCGCGGCGGTGCCGACCTCGAGCACTACATTGCCGCCGAATTCGGGGGTGGGGCCCGGCCGTTGCACCAGGGTAACGCCGATGTCGGCGTCGATCGCGCCGAACGCACGGAGCGGGCGGCGCCGAGTTCCGATGAGCGTCAATGCGATTCGCGGATCGGCTGCCACTCGCAAGGCGGCGGAAAGATCCGGGTTGGCGTGCAGCGGCAGGCGGCGGTCCAATTCGCGGGTGAGCTGCTCGAATTCGTCCTCCCAACGCACCGAGGCGATCAGCCGCAAAGGAAAGGGGTATCGATCCGACCGCGTCTCGCGCCAGATGTGCATGAACTCATCAGGCGTGAACTCGAACTTCACCCGCGCCCGTCCCCCCTGCTCGGGTGGGCCGGTTGCGCCGAGGGCGCATCGGCGCCAATCGACGGGGGCGCCGCGGGATCGTCCGGGCCGATCAGTTCTTCGTACTGGCCGATCAGGTAGTCGGGGACCTTGCGGCTCGACTCGTCTTCACCCGATTTGCGCCCCGCGCCGGGTGACGACATGCCCGACATGCCGTTGCGTCCGGTGCTTGTCGCGCTTTTCGCGGCAGTGGAAACCGTTGCCGCGCTGGCATTTCCGGTCGTCGGCATGCCGGCGACGCTGCGGCCTGGGCTAGGTGTGGTGCTGCTGCCGAGTCCGGATGCGCCGCCCGGCCCAGAGGTGCCGAAATGGCCGGACTGTCCCGGTGTCACCGCTTGGCTGCCAGGGATGCCGGTACTCGCTGCGGGCGAGGTGGCGGTGGTGCTCGCGGCCGTCGTCGGGGACTGCGTCTGTTGTCCGGTAGTGGAATTCGAGTCGAGGCCCGTGGGGTTCACCGTGCCCTGATCGCTCCCCGATGTCCCCGATCCGTTCGACTCGCCGTTGCTACCGCCGGTGTTTCCGGTGCCCGATCCGGTGGTGGCGCCATTGCCGCCGCTACTTCCGCCCGGCCCGCTAACGCCCTCGTTGCCCCCACCCGGCGACGTGACCGGCACGAATGTCGGAACTCCGGACCCGGCAGGACCATAGGACGGTTTGTAGTTGTTGTTCATGGTGTCGATCGCCGTGCGATACAGCGCCTCGGTACCACGCTGATAAGCGACTTCCTGGCTGTCACCGTCTCCGACCAGGCCCGCGCCGACCGCGGAAATAATGACCTGCGCGGGGTCCAGCGAGGTCGCCGAACCCCTACTCCCCTGCGCCGCGGACGGTGGCGGCACCGTCATCTTCACCACTTCGGCGGCCGACGCCACACCCTTTACCCGATGCCCGCAGGCATTGATCACCTGCTCGACATCACTGGCCTGCCGATAAAACGTCTGCGCCGCAGCAAGCGCCGCATCGGCCATGGCGCCCTCGATACCCGACGCCAACGCCTTCTGAATCGCAAGATTCGCGCCGAACAGTCCACCGCTCAGCGCGGTGGCGATACTGATCCAGGTATCGGCCTGATGATGCATGATGCCCGGACTCATCTGCTGCGCATGGGTATAGATCTCCTCATGCGTGATGCCCTCGAACTGCTCCATCCGAGTGATGTACGCCGGATCCTGGCCATCAGCGGAAAGTTTCGTACCGTACTGCTCCGCACCCTGCTGCTGACCGCGCGCAAGCGTGCTCGGCTGAGTGGTGTCGGGCCTGCGGCTCGAATCGAATGCACCGAGGGCTGAGGGGACACTGTTGATGTCGAGGCCGGTCATCGTCAGTTGTCCTTACCGATTTCCGGTTCGATGGTGGAGGCGATGTCGGTGATGCCGTCGCAGGGGTTGAGGTTTTGTGGGGCGCGTTCGGTCAGATCAACCGCTATCTGTACGAAGCCCACTTTGGTTCGGACATCGACTTGGCAGCTGCGCTTCATTGATGTGGCCGGATCATGGACGAGCAGGGCTTGGCGACCATTTACGGTGATCGGCTCGCTATACGAGCCAACCTTCGCAAGGTCTTCCTCCCAACTCGCGTTTCCTGAGTTCAATTGCAAGGTTCGCGAAGTTGACAGGAAGTCGCAGGTGAGAAAGCTGTACTCAGCCACGAGGTCGTCGCCGCGCGCTCGGGATGCGGGATCGAAGCCAGCTCGTCGAGCTGTGTCGTCGCTGATCCATGTGCACGGGTCGAAGACGACCTTGGGGCGTCCCGTGCTGGTGGTGTATTTGTTGTCTTGGGAGGGCGGTTGAAGCTTCGGGTTGGTAAGCGTCGGCCGGACCAATTGTGCGGCGGTGGACGACGTGATGGTTCGACCAGAATCAACCGGTTCTGATGCAGTGTCGCTGTTGGATGAGCAGCTCGCCGCGACTGGTGCGACGGCTATCACCAGTAGCGCCAGCAAGGTATTGCAGATTCGGGTCATGACGATTGCGCTCCTGAAGTGCCGGTGGTTATCGACTTCGCATACATGGCGTCGGCCTCCTCCACCAACTGACCGGCTCGCAGGTATGCCGCCGCCATCTTCAGTGCTGCCTCTTTCATCCCGTTAAGAGCCTCCGTCATCTGAACAGCCTTGCCAGAGAATCCATCCTGAAGCTGCTGAGCGGACTCGAAGCCGCCGAAGCCTTCGAGCCGCTGCAATCGCATCGATCGCCTGATCTCGGGATCAAGTGTGGTGTCGACGAACCTTGTATAGACCTCAGCGCACCGACGTGCAGCGTCGGCCTCCATCCGAAATGTTCCACCAGTGGCTTGCTGATACAGCGCATTTGCGGCCGATTGCCCCACTTCCATCGGCGATCCCTCCCTCGCTGTTTCGTCCGCTTACTGTACTGGACGCGCGAAACGGTCAATCGGTTCCGTTGGGACGCAAAACCGTTCTCGATTGGTTTCGATCCTGCGGGTTCAGCCCACGCCTGCCGCATTCGGCGCGGACACTCGGACCGAGAAGCGTGCGGTGCCGGTCTCGTCGCGGGTCGAGTGAGCCCGCCGGCCACAAATATGCCGACGCTGATCTGGTCCGCGAAAGCCGTGGTGGATGCAATTCTTCCTGGGGTTATGCTCCGATCGCATGATCATTCGCGATGCCGCCTCCACGTGGGATGGCGGTGTGCTCTGCTGTGGCGAACGGTGAAACCTGATGGGAGGCGGGACATGTCGGAGGACGGATCGACGCTGGCACGGCGGCAACTGGGGAAGTATCTGCGGGATGGTCGACAGGGGTGCGGACTCACCCTGCATCAGGCGGCCGAACTGATCGACCGCAGTGGCAGCACATTACAGCGGATCGAAAAGGGCACGGTGGCGCATCTGCGTGAGGTGGACCTCGATGCGCTGTGCAAGATCTACAGCTTCGATGCAGACCACACTGCCGCGATGAAAGGGCTTGCGGCGCAAGGCAACGAGTTGAGTTGGTGGTACGAGTTCGGCGACGTCATGCCAAGGAACTTCGACTTCTTCGTCGGCCTGGAGGCTTCGGCACAACGGCTGACGACCTATGAGCCCGAACTCGTGCCGGGGCTATTGCAGACACCGGCATACGCGAGTGTGCTAATCCGATCCGTCTATCCGGACGATGGCCCCGAGGAGCATGCACGCCGAGTGCAGTTGCGCATACGTCGGCAAACGAGAATCACCCGAAAGCACCAACCAGCAACACTCAACGTCATCCTGCGAGAGTCGGTACTCCGGGGGATGATCGGTGGGCCGAAGGTGATGGCGTCCCAGATGAGGCATCTCGCCGACATGAGCACACGCGCCAATGTGAGGTTGCAAATCCTCCCGTTCCGCGCGGGATTTCCCCTCGGGGTCGCGGTCGGTCCATTCGTCATCCTGGAGTTCGGCGCGGATAAGCAGGGGCGAGCGATCGAGCCGCCAGTGGTCTACACCGAGACTTTCACGGGGAACTTGTATCTTGCGAAACCAACCACTATTCAGCGATACCATGACGCGTACGAGAGCCTCCGGCAAAGCACGATGGATCCCGCCGACAGCCGTGCTCTACTCAGGCGAATGGCAAAGGAGTACGCGTGAACATCGATCTAACCGGTGCCGACTGGTTCAAGAGCAGTCGCAGCGGAGGCAACGCGAACTGCGTCGAAGTCGCCTTCCTCCCGAACACCCTTGTCGGCGTTCGCGATTCGAAGAACCCCTCCGGCCCCGCGCTCATGTTCACCTCGGCCGAATGGTCGGCCTTCACCGCCGCGACAACTCGCGGAGAGTTCGACCGCTGACCTCAGAGGGCACCACATGACGAACCACTCGGACCCGAAGTGGTTCAAGAGCAGTCACAGTGGCGCCCACTCGAACTGCGCCGAAGTCGCCGAACCACCATGTCGGCGTTCGCGATTCGAAGCAGCCCTCCGGCCCCGCGCTCATGTTCACCTCGGCCGAATGGTCGGCCTTCACCGCCGCGACAACTCGCGGAGAGTTCGACCGCTGACCTCAGAGGGCACCACATGACGAACCACTCGGACCCGAAGTGGTTCAAGAGCAGTCACAGTGGCGCCCACTCGAACTGCGCCGAAGTCGCTTCCCTCCCGAACAACCATGTCGGCGTTCGCAATTCGAAGCAGCCCTCCGGCCCCGCACTCGTATTCACCCCAGCCGAATGGTCGCCTTCACCGCCGCGACTACCTTGGCGGGTTCACTCGCTGACGGCCTACCGGTCTCGTAGGGAGCCAGTCGTCTGCGCTGAGGCGTCGTCCTGCTTACTGTCCGACGGACATGAGCACCTCGATATACGTTGAAGCGGAATTCGACCACGTAGCGCAGCCGAATAGCCCCACCAACATGGGCTTCTATGACGCCGGCTCCAGCCTGTCGCGCCCTGGCCGAGGCACGAGCACCGATTCGGCGGTCAGAGCTCCGCGGTCGCGTACTTCGAGGGGCTTCCGATCGCCGCTCCAAGAGACAACCTGCACCGGCTTGCCTTTGTCGACGAACAGGTAGTAGCCCTGCTCCGGTCCTTCCCGGTAACCCATTGCGGGGAGATGCTTCCAACACTGACCTGGTGTGTTCGCGTTCTTGTTGAGGTCAGCCACATCGGTGGACACACGCACCTCCACCAACCGCTCCCAGCTATCAGCCCAACCCGCAGCACGGGTTATCTCGATCAGCGTGGCTCCATCCGTACCCTTTGCCACCTCGCGCAGCGCGGCGTCAAAACGCTTGTTCGATCCAAGCGGCTCTGCTTGTGGAGGGCTGAAATCGAATGTGCCAGTGCAGGTTTGATCATCCGGTCGATCAGTGGATGAGGTGCATGCACTCAGCGCCGACACGGCAACGGAGACCAGCAGTACGTACTTCAGTTTGGTCATATGATCATTTCTTCCCAGGCAACGGAATCTCAACTCCGGCAGGCTGGCCAGTATCGCTCTCGCTCACGGTGTTGCTCCAGGTGATTGTCGGCCGACTCCGGAGACCAGTGGCCGGGTCGACGGGGTTGCCGAGGACGATGGCTTGCCCATTGTCGATGTGTTCCTTGACCTTCTGCGCCAACTCTTCGGCAGATGCGCTCGAATTCGCCAGGCCGATCTTTCGCCCTTGTTCGTTGTTGTACAGATCCATAGCCTCGCGATGCGGCGGGTTCCCACCGATCTTTTCATGGCTAGTGGTGTAGGTCTGGGTCCAATCCTCACCGAACTTTTGCGTCATCAACGCATTCCAGTATGTATGTCGGAATGCGTCACCGTGCCCGTCCAGGTATGAGGTCGGATACCGCTTCTTGGCTTCGTCCTCCGCCAGCGAGGTGATATCGAAGAAATCCTTCAGACCAGATAGCCCCTTCTTGGAGTAGAGGTTATCGAGAGCCCTGGACTCCTCCTCGGTCATCAGAGTGGCCTTGAAATCTGGTATCGCCATCCGAATGACGTCGAGCAGTGCGCCATCCGAGGGCCAAATCACCGGTTTGGAACTCGACGTTTCGGTTTGGTAATCCGTGAGTACCTTTGCGAGGTTCGGATCGGACGGAGTACCAGACACGCCTTGCTTTACGGAATCGGCTAACTTCTCCAGTAGCCGTCCAAGGTTCTCCGACCCGGTGAGATCGGCCTCCTGAATCCGGGTCAGCGCTTGACGAATCGCCTGGGTCAGCCGAAACTCCTCCAACTCCTTGTTGGCGACAGCAGTGGCGGGAGACCACCAATGCTCCTTCATCGTCTCCCAATTCGATTGGCGCGAAAGCACTTCGCCGTCTGGTTCACAGAATAGATCCCAGTCCGAATCCTCGACCTCTTCGAGCCACCCACGGATCTCTCCGATCTTCCCTTCGATGGTCTCGCAGATGGAGTTGATCGACTTCGCCATCTCCTCGTATACATCGACGGTCGTGAATCCATCCTTCTTGTCCTGCTCGCCGCGCTCGCGCACGCTATCGCCTGACTTGCCCTCGAAATATTCATATGACTGCGCTATCTTGCGACCCGCGTCAGCCATTTCCGAATCGATCTCACCTGACACGCGCTTCACGATTGATGCCACATCACGGGCCGGGCCGAGATTCCAACCCAGTACCTGAGGAACTGTGAGGGGATGATCCTCGTGAAGCCCGCTCACCGCTCCCCTACCTGACGCAAACGGGTCGCGTTGGCTTCATCCAGTTGCTCGAAGGCCGTGGCCTGTTGCTCGACTACACCAGCAAGCTCTCGCATCCGGCCGACATGAAAGTCCACTACACGGTCCAGCGCTTCAAGCGTCTCCTGGATGCGAACCCCTGTTGAAGAACCCTGCAGTTTGTCCCGCGCATCATCACGACTGTCTTTCGCGACCGGCGCCTTACCAGCGATGGTGTCCGAGTGGACCCTCACATCAGCGGCCAGCTTACGCATCCTCACCGGGTCGACCTCGAACACGGATTCACCACACTTTCGATTTCACTTGCCGCGCCTCGCAAGTTGCGTACGACAGACTCACCGACAGAATGTATTCGCGGACCACTGCCGCTACCCTCGCCGCTTCGGCGCATCCTGACTGAGCTCTGTATAGATACGTTCGGCCTCAGCCTGAGCATTTCCATACGCGATCCGGTGCTGATCCGCGATCAGCCGCTCGAGCCGTCGAGCACCCGCTTCCAGCGCATACGGCTCGATGAACAGAGCCGTGATCGTGCCGCGAGCATCGGCTTCGACATACACGCCACCGTCCGCCGATCGCGAGTTCCCGCGCACCTCGGAGACCGCGGCGTTCAATCGTTTGAGGTGCGCTGCCCGACGCTCGGTGTACTCGTCCATTGCTCCCCAACCCCGATCGACACATGGATCGTCTTCGACGTACAGCGAACTCTATCGGGCACAAGTTCTCAGCGGCAAACCCGTTGGGACTGGGTTTGTGTCGCGTTGTTGGCCTCCGGAGCTGTCCAGCTGGCGAGCCGAACGACTCTTACGAGTGACACGGTTGCATACGGATCTATCCGGGTCAGCCACTCACACCACCCGGTTCAGCGGCGGCGCAAACCCGAAAGAACCAGCGCCGCAAGGGCACCCACGCCGAAGTAGGCCGCTCCGGTGCCCATGGAGAGACCGGCCGGGCTCATGCGGGGCTTGATTACGGCGGGGGCGGGTGGGGGGATTTCGGCTTCGATCTCGTTTTCCGATGCCGTTGCGGCCCAGGCGGTTGCGAACAGGATGATGCGATAGGTCGTGTAGCTGAACACCATCAGGCCGATGATCGATCCGAATACCGCGCCCGCGGGGCTGTGCAGCACCATCTGCAGGTAGAACGATGCGACGTATTTGAAGATTTCGAAGACCACTGCGGCAATCGCCGCGGCTCGGGCGGCACTTCGCAGGGTGACCGGCTCGCGGGGCAGGCGTGCGATCACCCAGACGAACACCGCCCACGAAGCGAGGAAGCCGAGCAGTATCGAAATGAGGACCAGGATCAGCCGCGCACCGGGCAACTCCGACAGGCGGAACGTCTTCAGCAGTCGCGCGCCGAGGGTGCTCGACGCCAGCGTGGACAGGCCGATCGAGACCACGAAGGCCAGACCGAGACCGATCAGCGCGCCGAGGTCGGAGAGCTTGCTGAGGAACCAATTGCCTTCCGGGGTCTTCTGTTCCCATTGTTCGGTCAGTGCTGCCCGCAGATTCGCCATCCAGCCGAGTCCGGTGTAGACACCGACGAGCAGACCGAGCGTACCGACCGTGCCGCGCGATCGGACGGCCTGATCGATCAGATCATTGAGTTGGCCGCCGAGTGATCCCGGAATGTTCTCGATGATCTTGTTCCGCACTTCGGTGAGCATTTCCGGGTCGCCCGACAGCACGGAGCCCGCGATCGCGAAGGCGACCATCAACATCGGAAACAGCGACAGCACCGTGAAATACGTGATCCCGGCCGCGTAGTAATCACCGCGTTGCCGTTGATAATTTCCGCCCGCGCGAATCAGATGATCCAGCCATGGCCGCGACTGGATCCGCCGTTCGAGCGCCGCCTTGATGTTGTCGATCACCTGCATCTGTCACGCCCCTTCAACAGAGACCGCGCGCGGTGCTGGTCGACGAGCGGTCGCTAGCGGTATTCCCCAGCTAGCGAGCCAAAAACCCCACCCGGTCGTAAACCTGCGCCAGAGTGTTGCCGGCAATCTCGCGCGCTCGCTCGGCACCTGCGTCGAGGATGCGGTCGAGTTCACCCTGATCTGATAAATACTCTTCCACTTTCGCCCGCAGCGGGGTGACAAATTCGACCAGCGCGTCGGCGACATCGGATTTCAGATCGCCGTAGCCCTTACCGGCATAGTCGCGTTCCAGCGTGACGATCGGTGTGCCGCTGAGCGAACTCAGGATCACCAGCAGGTTGCTGACGCCCGCCTTGGTTTCCGGTTCGTAGCGGATTTCGCGCTCGGTATCGGTGACGGCGGAGCGAATCTTCTTGGCGGTGATCTTCGGATCGTCGAGCAGGCTGATCAGACCGGCGTCGGTGGAGGCCGATTTGCTCATCTTCGAGGTCGGATCCTGCAGGTCGTAGATCTTCGCGGTGCCCTTGACGATATGCGCCTCCGGCACCACGAAGGTCTTCTTGAACCGAGTGTTGAAGCGCTGGGCCAGATTTCGGGTCAGCTCCAGATGCTGGCGCTGATCCTCGCCGACCGGCACCTGATGCGCACGGTAGAGCAGGATGTCCGCGGCCATCAGGACCGGATAGGTGAACAGTCCGACGCTGGCGTTCTCCGCGCCCTGTTTGACCGACTTGTCCTTGAACTGGGTCATCCGGCTGGCCTCGCCGAACCCGGTGATGCAGCTGAGCACCCAGGTCAGCTCGGCATGCTCGGGCACCTGGCTCTGCACGAACAGGGTGGAGCGCTTGGGGTCGATGCCGAGCGCGAGCAGCTGCGCGGCCGCGGCCTTGGTGCGCCGGCGCAGTTCCTTCGGATCCTGCGACACGGTGATCGCGTGCATATCCGGGATGAAGTAGAGCGCGTCGTAGTCGTCCTGCATGGTCACCCAGTACTGCAGCGCCCCAAGGTAGTTGCCGAGATGGAAGGACGCGCTGGTGGGCTGGATCCCGGACAGCACCCGCTGTTTACGTTCAGCGGCCGGGTTCGTCTGAGCAGGACTGGACATATCCCGATCTTCGCATGCGGTGTTCGCTCAGCGGCGTGCGCGGGTCCCTCCGTGGCTACGCTCCGCTACCACCTCCAGGCCCGTCGCTCACGCCGCAGTGTTCGACCAGCGACCTGCGCGGGCCCCTCCATGGCCACACTCCGCTACCACCTCCAGGCCCGCCACTCACGCCGCAGTGTTCGACCAGCGACCTGCACGAGTCCCTCCATGGCCACACTCCGCTACCACCTCCAGGCCCGCCACTCACGCCGCAGTGTTCGACCAGCGACCTGCGCGGGCCCCTCCATGGCCACACTCCGCTACCACCTCCAGGCCCGCCACTCACGCCGCTGTATTCGACCAGCGACCTGCGCGGATCCCTCCATAGCCACACTCCGCTACCACCCCCAGGCCCGCCACTCACGCCGCGGTCACGCGGAATGTCGCGCCGCCCAGTTGCGTGGGTCGACACCGGGCATGCTCGGGCGGCCGGTGCTGTGCAGTTCGCGTTCCCGCTTGGACAACAGTCTGTATACCGGCGCGCTCGGACCGGCCAGCGTCCCGCGCAGCACCGGCGGCAGCAGCGGCGGTGCGATATGCGCGGTGCGCACGCCCTGGGCGAGCGCTCGGAAGGCGAGTTGCTCGGGAAGCCCCCAGCGCATCCCGTACATATCGCGGATGCGCGGCGGCAGACTGCCCTGCACCAGCAGGTAGAACGCGTCGACGACCTGGCGGATCGGCCCGCGCTGCCGATAGGGCATGCGCTGACCGGCCAGATACGAACCGACCAACCGTGCCTCATCGGTGAGGAACAACTCGTCCGAGGCGAGGTAGTCGTCGAAGGATTTCCGGAACAGCGGGTAGCTGCCGGGCGCGGCCTCGCGCGGCATGCCGAACAGCTCGCCCCAGCGGACGTAGTCCTGGTAAAGACCCTCACGTTCGCCGTCGGTGAGCGGGCGGACCAGCAGATCGTGCATTACTTCGGCCGAGTCGAAGGCGAAGGCCATGGTCATGTACATCAGATGCGGGTCGAATGCGGAGTAGCCGGTGCCCGCCGGATGGTGCGGGCCCGCGTCCTCGGGCAGTTCGCCGACGACCTTCACATGCTTCTTGGTGGTGAAGGCGAGCGCGCGATCCGCCTCATCCTTACTGCCGAGGAAGACGGCCTCGAAGAGCTTGCCGGTTAACGCGAGTCGCGTGTACGGGGTCATCCGATGCTCGGTGTTCTCGGCGGTTCCGACGTAGAGCAGCGGATTGACCGCGCCGATCACCAGGGCACGCTGACCGTAGGTGAGGCCAACCGCGCGTTTGCTCATGACGCGTCGGGCCATCGAATGTTCGGCGAAGTAGCCGGGCTCGGACATCGCTGCCTCCTCGTTGAGCGCGTGCCGTGGGGCGCGTTTGCCCCGCCATCCCTGGCATCGGGATGCACAGCATCTGACAACAGAATCCACCAGATTTCATAATCTGGCAATATCCCATGCCAGATTGCTGTCGTGCTCGGCTACCACGATCCGGTCGACCGGAACCACAGCCATGCCAGAATCGCGGTATGAGTGCATCGCGAAGCGATTCCGTGGGGGCGGTGGTCACCCAATCAACCGGACTGCATCGCGGAACGATTCCGTCAGGGGGCGTGGTCGGGCAACCGGCGGACCTGCATCGCGCAGTGAATCCGGTCGGGCGACGAGCGAGCAAGCATCATGAAACGACTCCGGTGTGGCGATGAGCGGCCCGACGAAACGTGCCTACGGCGGCGTCTCCGCCGATGAACGCCGCGCCCAGCGACGCACGACACTGCTCGATGCCGCACTGGAGATCATCGGCACCCAGGGCATCGCCAAGCTCACCGTCTCCGGGCTGTGCGCACAGGCTGGACTCAATGAGCGCTACTACTACGAAAGCTTCGACAGCCGCGATGCGGTGCTGGCCGCACTCATCGATCGGATCGCGGAGGAACTGGCCGGGGCGATCATCGGTGCGTTGCAGACCGCACCGTCCGATACCCGAGCCAAGGCGCATGCCGCGATCTCGGCAGGCATTCATCTGCTCACCGACGATCCGCGCAAGGCGCACGTCGCACTGGTCGCGGGCATGGCGACGCCGGAACTGCGCGCCCGCACGAACCAGACGGTGCGGGTATTCGCCCGCATCGTCGCCGCCGAGGGCATCGACTTCTACGGCATTACCGACCCGAATCCCGATCCCACCATCGACTTTCGCGCCACCTACCTGGTCGGCGGCCTGGTCCAGACCCTCACCGCCTGGCTACAGAACGACCTCCCGCTCACCCGCCAAGAACTGATCGATCACACCACCGACGTCTTCGTACTCCTCGCCGATGACCTCGCCAGCCGCCTCACCTGAGCCAGACCGGCATGAATGGTTGTTCCCCGCGAGACCGACAGCCAGCATTCGACTGTGCTCGGCGCTACGGGCTCAGGCGGACGATTTCCGGGTCGGATGGTTCGCCTTGGAGCACGACCCGGAAGGCCAGGCCCTTGGTGGACCAGTATTCGGCGGCCTCGCGCATGGCTTCGATGAACCATGCGCGTTCTTCCAGTTCATCGATCAGTAGCTCGGCCGAATCGCGGATCACGGCAACATACCCGGCGGCGGGGCCGACGAAATCGTCGAGATCGCGCAGACATTCGTCGAAGGCGTCCTTATTCGCGCCGAAGTAGTACGGGAATTGAAAGGCGGGCGCGAATTCGTCGAAAACGCCTGCGGTGGTGCGCATTTTGGGCCCCCGCAGTTCGCGTACCGCGTAGTCGACGGGTGCGTCGTAGCGCACGCCGCTGAGCGTCGGCGCGTCGACGGGAAGGGCACCCACCACCGAGGACGGCGCCGAAGCCGCGGCGTCGGTGGACCGCCGGGCCTCGGGGCGGGCAAGGAACTGCGATAACGGAACTGTCATCAGCGCATCCTCGTGAAGGTTTCGTAGTGGTCACCGGTGTACCAGGCCGAACCATCGCTGCCGGTGACGATGCGTTCGGCATCGCGGGAACGGTTGGGCTGCTTCGGGTTCACATCCCATTCCTGGTAGGTGACGGCTTTACCCGCCGAATCCTTGGCGGGCAGCGTGCCGCCGCGGTTCATCCAACGGTCACCGCCCTTGGTTCCGGACGCGTTCGCCGAATCCGGCCAGCGGCCCGCGTCGATTTCGGCCAGGGTCGCATAGGCGCGATCCGGCACGCCGGGGGCTCGCACTGTGGATGTGGTGGTGACATCCGGGCCGCGCGCCGGAACAGCCACGCTGACGCTGCGCGTGGTCGAGGTGACCGATGCCCCGTTCGGCTTGCTGTCCCCGCCACCACGCGAAGCGAGCAGTGCGATCACCAAGGCCAGCAGGGCCACACCCAGCGCGGCGAAGGCGCGAACCCGCTTCGAGGAAATATTCATGCGATCCCGATCTCCAGCGCTGCCATATCGCGAACCTTATCGGTATTGCACCGTGACGGGCGCGTGGTCGGACCAGCGCTCGGCATAGGTGGCGGCGCGCTCGACCACGGCCTGCTTCGCCCGTCCAGCCACCTCGCCACGTGCCAGGTGGTAGTCGATGCGCCAGCCCGCGTCGTTGTCATAGGCGCGGCCGCGATAGGACCACCAGCTGTACGGGCCCGCGACGCCGAGATGCAGGTTGCGCACCACGTCCACGTATCCGGCGGCGAGCATGCCGTCGATCCAGGCCCGCTCCTGCGGCAGGAAGCCGGAGTTCTTCAGGTTGCCCTTCCAGTTCTTGATATCGAGTTCGGTATGCGCGACATTCCAGTCGCCGCAGATCACGAAATCGCTGGTCTGGGCACGCATATGGGCGCCGATCTCGTCGAGGAAGCGGTACTTTTCGTCCTGCATCGGCGTATCGGCCTCGCCGGTATGCACGTACACGCTGGCCACGGTCAATTCATCGAATTCGGCCTCGACATAGCGTCCGGTACCGGCGAATTCGGCGCTGGGATGCCAGGTTCGGTCCTGCCAGCACCCGAGTCCGATGCGCACGGCACGCGGTTCGCGACGAGACAGGATGCCGACTCCGGCGCGTCCCTTCGCTCCCGGTTCCGCATGCGTCAGATACCAGCCCGCATCCAGTGCGGGCGCGAGCGCGGCGCGGGTCTGCTCATCGGTTGCCCGGGTTTCCTGCAGGCAGATGATGTCGGCTTCGGTGACCGCCAGCCACTCGAGCATCCCCTTGCCCGTTTTGCCCGTCGCCGCACGGACCCCGTTCACATTGATCGACGAGATGATATAAGGCACCAGACGACCGTACAATGCTGGTCAGACGAACTCCCCCGGGACATCGCAGTCCAGGAAGGGGTGAATGACGATGAAGTCAGGCACCACCAACTCTCCCGCCCCCATCAAAGCGCTGCATATCGGCTCCGGTGATCCGGTTCTGCTGCTGCACGGGTTCATGCTTTCGCCGCACTGTTGGGAACAGGTTGCGCTGCGGCTTTCCGCGCATTGCGAGGTATTCGCCCCCGCCTTCGCCGGCCACTGGGGTGGTGAATCGATCGACGGCTGGTCGACCGATGTCCATGCCCTCGCCGACCGGATCGAGGATCAACTCGACGAACTCGGTTGGCGTACCTGCCATATCGCGGGCAATTCGCTCGGCGCCTGGGTCGGCTTCGAACTGGCCCGACGCGGCCGGGCCCGCACCCTGACCGCGATCGCACCGGCGGGCGGCTGGCAGTCGCCCTCGCTCATCCAGTTCCGCGTCGGGGCGAAGTTCCTGTCGCTGGTGCCGATCGTCCAGGTGGGTAAGCGGCTCGGCGGGCTCGCGATCAACAATCCGATCGCGCAACGCTTCGCACTTCTGCTGCTCAGCAAGAACGCCGCCGCCGTCTCGCGCCGCGATATCGCAGCCGTGATCACCGCCGCTCTGCATTGCGACGTCATGATCCCGTTGATCCTCGGCACCGTGCGCGCTCCCGCCCTGGAAGACCTGTCCAACCTTCCGACCCCGGTGCGCCTGCTGATGGCCGAATACGACCGAATCATCCCCAACCGCGTATACGCCCGCCGCTTCCTGCAGGAACTGCCCGACTCCGCCGACCGCATCCTGGTCAACGGTGTCGGGCACGTCCCCATGCTAGAAGCTCCGGACCGCATCGCGACCCTGATAGCCGAACATATCTACGCCAGCCGCACACACTTGCGCGCGGTCTGAACACGTGCCGTTCGGCATGTGCTGTGCCGACGGCAAAGTTCGCGCTACTGGGCGAGCAGACCCTTGGCTATGTGGGTGACCTGGATTTCATTGCTGCCCGCGTAGATCATCAGGGACTTCGCATCACGGGCGAGTTGTTCCACTCGATATTCGGTCATGTAACCGTTACCGCCGAAGAGTTGGACCGCGTCCATGGCTACCTCGGTGGCGGCCTCGGACGCGTAGAGCTTCATGGCCGAGGCCTCGGCGAGGTTCGGCGGTTTACCGGCCTTGCCGCGCTCGAGGGTGTTGAAGACCATGTTCTGCACATTGATTCGGGCGATCTCCATCTTGGCCAGCTTGAGCTGCACCAGCTGGAAGCGGCCGATCTCCTGGCCCCACAGCTTGCGGCTCTTGGCGTAGTCCAGGCACAGCCGGTGACATTCGTTGATGATGCCCAGCGCCATGAAACCGACACCGATGCGTTCGGCGGTAAAGCTGGAGCGGGCACTCTCCCGGCCGTCGCCGCCCTTGTGCTCCTCGGTCTCACCGAGCAGCCGGTCACGACCCAAGCGCACATTGTCGAAGAACAGTTCACCGGTCGGCGAAGCGTGCAGGCCCATCTTCTTGAACGGCTTGCCCTGGGTGAGGCCGTCCATACCCTTGTCGAGCACGAAGGTGAGCACCTTACGCTCGCGCTTGTCGCCGCCATCGCCCTCGTCGAGCTTCGCGTAGACGATCATCACATCGGCGAACGGACCATTCGTGATGAAGGTCTTCTGACCGTTGAGGATGTAGTCCTCGCCGTCGCGCCTGACGTAGGTCTTCATGCCGCCGAACGCATCCGAACCCGAGTCCGGCTCGGTAATCGCCCATGCCGCAACCTTTTTCATGGTCACGATGTCGGCGAGCCAGCGCTCCTTCTGGGCCAGGGTGCCCCGCGACATGATGGTGGTCGCACCGAGGCCGATGGACACGCCCATCGCGGTCACCAAACCCATGCAGACGCCCGACAATTCGGCGATCAGCACGGCCATCAGCGACTCCTGGCCGCTGAACGGGCCACCGCCGGAAACCTTTTCCTTCTTCTCCGGCTTCGGCTCCCCGGCCGCGATGGCCGCCGCACGAGCCTTCTGCTTGGCGAGCAACTTCTCGATCGCCTCACCACCCATGGCGTCGATTCCGAACTCGCTGAACAGCTTCCGGATGATCGGGTACGGCGTCATCTCACCGCTGTCGAGCGCGTCGAGGTGCGGACGTATCTCCTTGTCGATGAAGGTCCGCACAGCGTCGCGGATCATCACATCGGTTTCGGACCATTCGAACATCGTTGCTCTCCTAACCAGGGGGTGGCAGTCGGCGAAGCCGACGGGGTGCGTCAGCTCAGGGCAGCCGAGCGGCGATGTCGTCGATGAGCCAGGGGCCCTCGGCCTCGATCGTCTTCACGTCGTGCCAACCGGCGAGTTCGGAAATGGCACCGCCCTGTACCGCGAACACCTTGCCGGTGATCGCACACTTATCGGAAGCCAAGTATGCGACCAACGGGGAGATATTGGCCGGACTGAAGGCGTCGAAACCGCCCTCTTCCTCGGCCGCCTCGGCCTCGGCGGCCATCATCGCGCCCATGCCTGGAGTGGCCAGGGTGAGGCGGGTACGCGCGATCGGCGCGATGGCATTGACCCGCACGCCGTAGCGCGCCAGTTCCTCGGCCGCGACCAGGGTCAGCGCCGCGATCCCCGCCTTGGCGGCGCCGTAGTTGCTCTGACCGGCATTCGGCACCGTGATACCTGATGCCGATGCGGTGTTGACGACCGCCGCATTTGGCTGGTTGCCAGCCTTGCTCTGGTCCTTCCAGAACGCCGCGGCGTGATGCAGCACGGCCGCGTGGCCTTTCAGGTGTACGGCAACGACCGCGTCCCACTGTGCCTCGTCCATGCCCGCGATGAAGGCGTCGCGCAGAATGCCCGCGTTGTTGATCACGATATCCAGGCCGCCGAACTCCGAAACCGCCTGATCGACGAGCTTCTTCGCGCCGTCCCAGGTCGCGATGTTCTCGGTGTTCGCGACGGCCTTGCCGCCGGCCGCGACGATCTCATCGGCGACCTCCTGCGCGGGACCGACATCGGTACCCTCGCCGGAGTTGCTGCCGCCCAGGTCATTGACCACGATATTGGCGCCCTCGCGAGCGAACAGCAGCGCGTGCTCGCGGCCGATACCACGGCCCGCGCCTGTAATAACGGCGACTTTTCCTTCCAGTGCACCCATGTGCGTCGACTCCTGTCCTCTGCCCCGGTATCCCGTGGCGAAATGAATGTCGCGGCTCTCGCCGGGGACATGTGGCTAATCGGCGATCTCCGCGAGGCCGTCGCTCAGTACGACGTCCTCGCCACGGACCGTTTCGAAGGCGTAGATGGTGACGCCGTCGGCCGAGCCGACCTTCCAGATCCGGGTCTCCAGGTCGTCACCGGGGAAGACCATCTTGGCGAATCGAACGGCAAATCGCTTCAGCCGGTGGACATCCGAGCCCGCGACCTCGGTCAGCACGGCCCACGATGCGAAGGCCATGGTGCACAGTCCGTGCGCGATGATCCCGGGCAGACCCGCATCCTTCGCGACCTGCTCATCCAGATGCAGCGGCACCGGATCACCGGAAGCGGGCGAATAGCGGTAGGTCTGATCGAGATCGACATGCTGCGGCACCACCGCGACCGGATCATGTGCCCGCAGTTTCTCGTCGAATTTGTGCGCCGGTGCGGCGACACCGACCGTCTTGCCCGCCTCGATATTGCGGAAGAAGGCCGTCAGGTACTGCTCGTTCACCAATTCCCCTGCCTCGGTGCAGCATTCGATGAGAATGGTGATGGTGCTGCCATTCGAACGGCTGGCGTAGCCGATCGCCTTCGCCCGCGAGACCAGCCGGTCCCCCGGCAGGATCGCGCGGTAGAAGTGGAAATCCTGCTCCCCGTGCATGACTCGGCCGAAGATGTCCATCGGCGCGACATCGATCACCGGCATCATCATGGCCTCGAACACCGGGACGATGCCGAAGATCGGCGAGGCCACCTTGCCCGCCAGATGCGCCTCGATCGGATCATTGGTTGCGGCGGCGTATTCGGCGATCCGTTCCTTCGTGACCTCGAAATGTTCATCGTCACACCAGGTTTCGAGCCCGCTGTCGTCGAATTCCACTGGCCGGGCCACAGCGGCCTCCGTTTTCATTGCCGGCTCCTTCTCAGGCCGAGGCAAGAGCGTCGAGCTGTTCGAGCGACCGGTCCAGCTGCTTGAGACCGTCCTTCTCGACCGCCTTCCCGAGTGCGCCCTTGATCAGCGCGCCCTCGAAGTCCCCCGAGACCAGGACGGTGCTGCCGCCATCGCCCTTGGGCTGGATATCGAAGGTGAATTCGGTCTTCACTCCGGCCATTCCGGTGCCGCCGAGGGTGAGCTTGTTCGGCTGCTCGACCGCGACAACGGTCCATTCCAGCTTGTTCGCCATGCCGAGCATGACGATCTTCGCGACCAGCTTGGCCCCCTCGGCCAAGGTGGCGGGCGGCTCCTCCATGAAGCGCTCGTGGATGGTGAACCACTTGTCCCAGGTCTGCGGATCGGAGACGACCGCCCAGAGCGCGTCGGGGGTGGCGTTGACGTCCTTGGTGGCTTCGATATGGCCCATGAGTTACTCCTTGTCGAATGAATATCGTTGCTGCATCGAGGCTTTCGCGAAGCAGAGCGGTCAGCGATCGGCCCGCTGGTAGGCCGTGACGACAGCGGCGCCGCCGAGGCCGATATTGTGCTGCAACGCGGCGGTGACGTTGTCGACCTGGCGCTTGTCCGCGGTCCCGCGCAGCTGCCAGGTGAGTTCGGAGCATTGCGCCAAACCTGTTGCACCCAAGGGATGCCCCTTGGAGATCAGTCCGCCGGAGGGGTTCACCACCCACTTGCCGCCGTAGGTGGTCTGGTTGTCGTCGATGAGCTTTCCGGCCTCGCCTTCGCCACAGAGCCCGAGGGCCTCATAGAGCAGCAGTTCGTTGGCGGAGAAGCAGTCGTGCAGCTCGATGACCTGAAAGTCCTCCGGACCGAGGCTGGCCTGCTGGTACACCTGTTGCGCGGCTTGGACATTCATGTCGTAGCCGATGAGGTTCTTAGCGGTGTTGTCGAAGGTGGAGGCGAAGTCGGTGGTCATCGCCTGGCCGACGATCTCCACCGCCTGCGCCGCGAGGTCGTGCGAATTCACGAATTCCTCGCTGGCCAGCACGACCGCACCCGAACCATCCGAGGTCGGCGAACATTGCAGCTTGGTGAGCGGGTCGTAGATCATCCGCGAGGCCAGGATGTCATCGAGCGAATACGCGTCCTGGAACTGCGAATACGGGTTGTTCACCGAATGCTTGTGATTCTTGTAGCCGATCTTCGCGAAATGCTCCGCGGTGGTGCCGTATTGCTTCATATGCTCGCGCCCGGCCGCGCCGAACATCCACGGCGCCACCGGGAAAAGCACCTCGGAGATCTCCGCGAGCGCCATGACGTGCTTGGCCATCGGCTGTTCGCGATCGTCCCAGGTTGAACCGAGCGAGCCCGGCTGCATCTTCTCGAAACCCAATGCCAGCGTGCAATCGGCCAGACCGCCCCGAATCGCCTGTGCCGCAAGATAAAGTGCCGTGGATCCGGTCGAGCAGTTGTTATTGACGTTGACCACCGGAATGCCGGTCATCCCCAGTTCGTAGACCGCGCGCTGCCCGGAGGTGGATTCGCCGTAGACATAACCGACGTAAGCCTGCTCGACTTCGCGATAGTCGATCCCGGCATCGGCGAGCGCCTTGGTCCCCGATTCCCGCGCCATATCCGGGTAGTCCCACGCGCTGCCGTCCTCGTTCTTACGGCGGCCCGGCTTTTCGAACTTCGTCATGCCGACGCCAACGACGTAGACCTTGTTCGCCATCGAACTCCTCACGTAGTACCTGACCCGGGGTGACCATGCGCCGTAGACGACAGCCCACATTGATCGATAGCGTCCGGATCGAACAGAAACAAACATACAGAGCTGTATGTAAATCTGCAAGGGCACAAGGAATTCCATACCGCGAAATACGAGAACTACCAGCTCAGGGCGATCGGGAGCGCCATGCCGCGGGTAGCGCGCATCGCGCCATCCACCAAGGGCAACGGCAAGCCTTCCGGCGTGCTGGGGCATGAAGCGCAGATAGTTGACGCGCTCGGCGATCTACGCCATAGGTGACGGGCGGACGCCGCAGCCAGCAGCGCGCCGGACATTCGGACGCCGGAACCAAGCAGATGATCAACGCCGGATGCCGCTCGCCCGCCCCTACTGCGCGCACCCTTCGGTGCGATCACGCACGAAATGGAGTTCGAGCGGCCGGACATGATCGCCTCGGCGGCGCCCGGACCCGGAGGGCCGGAACCAGGTACATCACTGAGGCTCTCAACCAACAAGCAGGGGCGCACGTATTGCCGCCAACACTGAGATGTCGGCAGGCAGCCGGGTCGAAAAGCCCGATGGCCGTTAGCTATTCGGCGGCACCCAGCATCGGACGCGCGGCCAGTGCGGCGCTCGCGATCTCTCGCAGATGCACCGACGCCCGCCGCCAACGCCGGTGTGCCCGTTCCGAATCCGGATCGATAAAGTTGGAGACCAAAATTCCGCGCAGCGCATCCATTGCGGTGTAGACGAAATCGCGAGCTTCCTTGCGCCGCATCTCATCCGGGACGAATCGAGCGACCGCCATCAGCACGGCATTATTGACGAACGGCTCGACCTTCTCCATGGCCGAGGCGAGAACCGGATCAGTCCGACCCGCCACCCACAGCTCAGCGGTGGCGATGAACAGTGGCCCCTGATGTAGCTCCCAGAGGAAGTCCAAGGCCGCCCCGACCGGATCGCCGCCGCCCTGAACCTTGGACATCTCCCGCATCGCGGTCTCCGCACGCAACTGCGCCAGATGACTGATCGCAGCGACCACCAGATCGGTCTTGGACCCGAAATGGTGCACCTGGGCCCCCCGGGTGACCCCGGCCAGCTCGGCGACCCGCGGCGTCGTCGTCCCCGCATACCCGTATTCGACCAGGCAGTCGATGGTGGCATCGAGCAATCGCGTGCGCATCTCACTACTGCGCTGCTCCTGCGTGCGGCGCTTGGGCGCTTCGGACCTGGTCATTCCGGCGATTCTACACTTACATACAGATCTGTATGTTCATCGCCAGACTTCGAACGCTAACCTTAGCAGCGCGTTCTGTCGAAAAATGGTCTGATTGGCTGGCGTAACCAATCAGGAGCACCACGATGGAACTGAGAGATATCGAAATCTTTCTGGCGCTGGCCGAGGAGTTGCACTTCGGGCGGACCGCGGAACGGATGTATCTTTCCCAAGCTCGGATCAGCCAGTCGATCAAGAATCAGGAACGACGTATCGGTGGACGTCTCATCGACCGCGGCAACCCGCGCAATATCCAGCTCACCGCACTGGGCAAGCAGTTGCTCAGCGACTTGCGCCCGGCATACCACGAGCTGACGCAAGCGATCCAGAACGCACGCTCGACCGCACAGGGGGCGGCCCGGATTCTTCGCATCGCCATGATCGGCTTCAATTCGTATGACTACCGGCCATTTTGGGAGCTTTTCCGTACTCGGCACCCGCAGTGGGAACTACAGATCCGCAATATCGAGTTCATCGAACAATTCGACCCGTTGCGACGTGGCGAGGCCGACGTGGTCATCGCATGGTTACCGGTCGAGGAACCCGATCTGACTGTCGGGCCGATCATCTCCACCGAACCCATGGTGGCGATGATGGGCGACGACCACGAGCTTGCGGACGAAAAGCATTTATCCCTGGAGGTTTTCGGCGATCGCGGGGTACTCGCTCCGAGCAAGCCGATGCCCGACTACTGGGAGGACGCCATCAGCCCCTTCTATACACCCCGGGGCCGTCCCATCGAACGCGTTTGCACCGTCTCGACGGTGGAAGACATCCTGACGGTCGCCAGCACCCGCAGCGCCTTCACCATGGGCATGAGCCATGTCGCCCGTTACTACAACCGCCCTGGTATTCGCTACGTGCCGATCAGCGATTCACACCTGGTCCGGTGGGCGCTGGTCTGGCGCAGCGGCGGTGAAACCCAGCAGATTCGCGCGCTGGCGAGCGTTGTTCGTGAGCTGGGGCCACTGGAGCAGAACTGACGCCGCGGTCGGACGCGTCCGAGCTGATGGCGGCGCAGCCGAAGACAGTCGGTGACGCGACGAAGGCAGACGGCATGGCAAAGGCCCGCCGCAACGATGCGACGGGCCACGGGCCACGGGCCACGGGCCTCAGGCTCGGCCAACGTAGGCGAGCAGCCGACGGTGCGCGGGAGCATCACAGGGCGCCTCAACCTCCGGGCCGAACATCCCTGGTACGCGGAAGTTTTCGATGCCCATCTCATGCATGATCGCCAGCATCTCCGCACACAGCTGCTCGTCGACCAAGTCGTCCTGTCCGGTGGCGACCGCCAGATCGACACCATGCACGACGAGTTCGGTCAGGTGGATCACCGCCGCCATCGGGCCGGGCACCTCGCCGAAGCCGAGACGCACCTTCTGCTCGAGTGCGTCGGGGCGATGCCAGGCCGCGCGGTCGAGCACGGCCGCCTCGGCGTAGGCGCCCTGCGGGTCGGTGTCGAGCCAGTCGTCGTGGTGGTCGCGAACCGGGGTCAGGCCCTGTAGTTGAGCGGCAAAGATATTCATGCCGCCCACCAAGTGATTGAGCAGTTCGCGCAGATCCCATTCCCGACACGGCGTGGATACGTTCATCTGTTGTGTGGCAATGCCTTTGACGATGTCACCGGTCATATCGATGGCGCGGTCGATGCGGTTGATCATGTTGATCTCCTGAAAGTCTCGAGCAGTTGGGGAAGGGTTACGCCCGGTCGAAGGTGTCGTCGAGCCAGTCGTAAATGCGAGCGAATGCGAAACGCTGCGCGCCGGACTGGCAGTGGGCGTCGGCACCCTCTTCGACGGTGAATTCGAGCAGCGTCTTCGGGCAGGTCAGATGCCGTCGACGGCGATCAGGGCGGCCACCCGCTGATCGAAGGCGGCGGCGCGCGGCGCGAGGACACCGCCCATGCTGACCCCGAACAGGGCGATCCGGTCGGCATCCACCTCGGGCCGGGCAGCGACATAGTCGAGCACGGGCCCGACCACGTTCTCCCAGTCCGGACGGAAGGCCAGACCCTGGTGGTGCCTGGTGCCCGGCTGGCCCGGACCATCGAAGCTGAGCACGTGGTAGCCGCGCTCGACGGCCGCGACCGCGCCGAAGAAGTGCATTTCCTCGACCGTGCCGTCGAATCCGTTGTGCATCACCACCGTTGGACGCGGCTCACCCGATGTGCCGTGCGCGCCGCACCCGCCACCCGATCGGCGGTAGCCAGCCACTCGTCGTACCAACTGTCGTAATCGTCGGGGACGATCCGCTGGGCGGTGACCGCGACTTCGCCGAAATCGGCTCCGCCATAAGCGATGTGACCGAAGATGCGCAGGGTCTCGTACCAGAACGAGCGGTTATCGGGAAAGAAGATCGGTTCCATTGCCAGCTCCTAAACGCAGTTCGTTGCGGCGTTAAGCACACGATAGCGGCCGCCCACACACAAACGCAAGTCTCGACTGCTTTAAGATGGGGGCATGGATGAACAAGCCCGCGCCCGCCGTCCCGGAGGCCGCAGCGCCCGCGTGCGCGCGGCGGTACACCAGGCGGTCACCGAACTGGTCGCCGAACGCGGCTACGGCAACTTCACCGTCGCCGATGTCGCGGCGCGCGCCGGCGTCGCCGATACCAGCATCTACCGGCGCTGGGGCAATCTCGAGGCGCTGGCCATGGAGGTGACCGTCGATCGGCTCGGCACCGAGTCGGCGATAGCGAATACCGGTTCGCTCGAGGGCGATCTGCGCGCCTACGCCGCCAAGGCAGCGCGCGATGTCAGCGGACCCGACGGATTGGCGCTGCTGCGCACGATTCTCGCGCTGCTCGACACCGGCACGGCGGGCGAACAGACGCGCGACCGCTTCCTCAGCGAACGCGCGAACCAGGTCCAGGCCATGCTGGATCGAGC
Source organism: Nocardia sp. NPDC050412 (assembly GCF_044458825.1). Taxonomy (NCBI): domain Bacteria; kingdom Bacillati; phylum Actinomycetota; class Actinomycetes; order Mycobacteriales; family Nocardiaceae; genus Nocardia; species Nocardia sp. NPDC050412. Next base: position 363,082 of record NZ_JBITIJ010000007.1, on the reverse strand, counting down.
CACCGCCCGCGGCGAACAGACACCCGACGTGCTGGAGGTGGTCGACATCATCCTGGCCCCGCTCTACACCCGCACCCTGTTCGGCACCGGCCCGCTCACCGACGATTACGTCGATACGCTGGTCGACCGGCTATTGCGCGCGGCGGCCGATAAGCGAAAGTAATCGAATGACAGTCGGATTCGGCGTTGTTCCGGCCGTCCGACTCTCGCAGGCTGAGTCGGTGTCCGAGATCAAGCCCTTCCGAATCGCGATCCCGCAGGCCGACCTGGACGACCTGGCATACCGCCTGACGCACACCCGGTACGTCGCGGAACTGCCCGCTCGGGAGATCGCGGGCCGGGTGTACCCGGGCGTGCCGGTGCGGCCCGGCTGGGAGTACGGCGTTCCGCTGTCATTCGTCCGCCCGCTGCACGAATATTGGCGCGACAGTTTCGACTGGCGCGCACAAGAGCGGCGGCTCAATGCATTTCCGCAATACACGACCGAAATCGACGGGCAAACTATTCATTTCGTGCACGTCACTTCGCCGGAGCCCGACGCGATGCCGCTGCTACTCGCGCACGGTTGGCCGAGTTCGTTCGCCGAATTCCTCGGCCTGGTAGGCGAATTGACCGATCCACGTGCACACGGCGGCGATCCGAGCGACGCCTTCCACGTGGTGATCCCGTCCTACCCCGGCATCGCCTTCTCGGGACCGACCCACACCGCCGGTTGGCGCCCGACACGCATGGCGGCGGCATTCGACGAGCTGATGAACCGCCTCGGCTACGACCTCTACGGTGTGCACGGCAACGACTGCGGCGCCATCGTGGCACCCGAGCTGGGCCGACTCGCCCCGGACCGAGTCGTCGGCGTGCACGTGACCCAGCTCTATTCCTTTCCCAGGCGCGAGCCCGGCGAGCTGGACGGACTCAGCGAATACGAGCTCATCCTGGTGTACTTCGGGCAGAAATTCCGCGCGCACGCCGTCCACAATGCCGCCCAGCAAGCGCAGCCGCAGACCCTCGGCCACGCACTATCGGATTCCCCGGTCGGCCAACTCGCCTGGAGCGGCCAGGCGCTGGTGAACGCGATGAGCACCGACGAATTGCTCACCAATGTGGCGATCTACTGGTTCACCAATACCTCGGCGCCCGCGGCCCGGTTCTACTTCGAACACCATCGCTCGACCGAGGCGACGAAGCCCACCAGCGTGCCGATCGGGCTGGCCTCCTTCGGTTTCGACTTCAAACCGCCACGCAAATTCGCCGAACGCGACCATCGCAACCTCGTGCAATGGCACGAATACGACCGCGGCGGGCACTGGGCCGCACACGAAACCCCCGACCTGTTACTCGCCGACCTGCGCGGATTCTTCAAAAAGGTGATCTGAGCGGACCATCCATCGGCGACGATTACCTCGACCCGATCTCTCGATCCGAGGAGTGCAGATGGCCAACGATTGGAACCAGAACATCATCGCGGAGTTCCGTGCGAATGCGGGCAAGGTCGGCGGCCCGTTCGAGGGCAAAGATCTGCTGCTGCTCACTACGACCGGCGCGAAGACCGGACTGCCGCGCACGAATCCCGCGGCCTACATCCGTGACGGCGACCGTCTGGTGATCATCGCGTCCAAAGCGGGCGCACCCGATAACCCGGACTGGTATCACAATCTGCGGGCGAATCCGAAGGTCACGCTGGAGATCGGCACCGAGACCGTCGAGGCGACGGCCACCCCGATCACCGAGGGCCCGGAACGCGATCGGCTCTACGCGGCCATGGTGGAGGTTATGCCGGGCTTCGCCGAATACGAGACCAAGACGGATCGGGTGATTCCGGTCGTCGCGCTGGAACCCAGCACCTAAGCCACTGAGCGGCGAGCGGTCCAAACGGTCACCGTGAACAGCAGAACGCCGAGCACGGCCAGACCCGCGCCGAGGGCAGCGGGCGCGGTGTAGCCGAGATCTGCCGCGATGACGAGCCCGCCCAGCCACGCGCCCGCCGCGTTGGCGATATTGAGGGCCGCGTGATTGAGCGCCGCGGCGAGGGTCTGGGCGTCGGCGGCGACATCCATCAGCCGGGTCTGCAGACCGGGCGCGAGCGCCGCACCCGATGCGCCGATCAAGAAGGCGCCGATGGCGGCCGTGTACGGATTGTGCGCGGCGGCAACGAATACCGCCAGGATGACGACCATGGCGATCATCGAAGCGTAGATCGCCCGGTCGACGCCGCGATCGGCCAGAATGCCGCCGACGATATTTCCCGCGACCATCCCGAGCCCGAAGAGCATGAGCACGAACGGCACCAGACCGAGCCGCAGACCGGCCACGTCGGTCAGCGTGGTGGTGATATAGGTGTAGACGGCGAACATGCCGCCGAAGCCGATCGCGCCGACCAGCAGGGTCAGCAGCACCTGCGGGCGACGCAGTGCGCCGAGTTCGGTCATCGGGTTGGTGATCCGGATACCGTGCAGTTCCGGCACGAATCGGATCAGGGCCGCGACGGTGGCGACACCGATCACCGCAACCACCACGAAGGCATCGCGCCAGCCGAGATGCTGGCCCAGCCAGGTCGCGCCGGGAACGCCGACAACGTTGGCGGCGCTCAATCCCAGCATAACCGCGGCAATCGCCTTGGCGCGCTGCCCCACTGGCGCCAACGTGGCAGCGGCCAGCGAGGCGACACCGAAGTAAGCGCCGTGCGGCAGGCCCGAAACGAACCGTGCGATGACCAGAGTTTCGAATGTGGGCGCGATAACCGTCGCAGCATTTCCGATGGTGAACGCCACCATCAGGGCGACCAGCAGACGTTTGCGCGGCACCCGCGCGGCCAGTGCGGCGATCAGCGGAGCGCCGACGACAACGCCGAGCGCATAGGCCGATACCGCATGACCTGCCGTCGGCTCGGATACGCGCATGGCACTCGCGATATCGGGCAGCAAACCCATGGTGACGAATTCGGTTGTGCCGATTCCGAATCCACCGAGGGCCAGCGCCAGCATCGCCGGAATATGCCAGTCCGTGCGCTCGGCATCGGCGGGTACTGGGGTCTGCGTGGCAACGGTACCGGTCACGTATTCATGTAACCGCCCGGCGATACCTTCTGCTTCCCGGGCAGGCGTGAGTTCCCCCACGTCAGCGTCAGGAAATCGACTGCGCCGCCCGCATACCGCCCATTCCGGGCACCGCCCGAGCAAACGCGCGTCGATTCCCGCTCCAGCTATCGCGATCCGACCACTTCGCATGGATGCTCGGACCTGCGCAACGCCGACGACGGGTACGACAGTCACACATGGGTCGCGAAACAGTGCGGGCACCCGTACCACCGGTGTGGTGCGGGTGCCCGTATGTCGCGCCCGGCGCTGGCTTTCGTACCCAGCGCCGGGTATTCGGTCAACCTGTCAGCGCAGGGCGCGGGCCAGGTTGGCGTCGAGCGCACCGAGGAACTCCTCGGTGGTCAGATAGCCCTGATCGCCGCCGACGAGCAGCGCCAGGTCCTTGGTCATCTGGCCGCCCTCGACGGTCTTGATGACGACATCCTCGAGTGTCTGCGCGAAGCCGATCACCTCGGGGGTGTTGTCCAGCTTGCCGCGGTGCTCGAGGCCTCGGGTCCAGGCGAAGATCGACGCGATCGGGTTGGTCGAAGTCGGCTTGCCCTGCTGGTGCTGGCGGTAGTGCCGGGTGACGGTGCCGTGCGCGGCCTCGGCCTCACAGGTCCGGCCGTCCGGGGTGAGCAGCACCGAGGTCATCAGGCCGAGCGAGCCGAAGCCCTGGGCCACGGTGTCGGACTGCACGTCGCCGTCGTAGTTCTTGCACGCCCAGACGTAGCCGCCCTCCCACTTCATGGAGGAGGCGACCATATCGTCGATCAGGCGGTGCTCGTAGGTGAGGCCCGCCGCGTCGAACTGGGTCTTGAACTCGGCTTCGAACACCTCCTGGAAGGTGTCCTTGAACATGCCGTCGTAGGCCTTGAGGATGGTGTTCTTGGTCGACATGTAGACCGGGTAGTTCTGCTGCAGGCCGTAGTTGAACGAAGCCCGCGCGAAGTCCTCGATGGACTTCTTGAAGTTGTACATACCCATCACGACGCCGCCGTCCTCGGGCATCTTCACGACCTCGTGCACGATCGGCTCGCTGCCGTCGTCGGGGGTGAAGGTGAGGGTGACGGTGCCGCCCTGGAACACCTTGAAGTCGGTGGCGCGGTACTGATCGCCGAACGCGTGACGGCCGATGATGATGGGCTTGGTCCAGCCGGGGACCAGACGCGGCACATTCGAGATGATGATCGGCGCGCGGAAGATTGTTCCGCCGAGGATGTTGCGGATGGTGCCGTTGGGCGAGCGCCACATCTTCTTCAGGCCGAATTCCTCGACCCTGGCCTCATCCGGGGTGATCGTGGCGCACTTGACGCCGACACCGTGCTCTTTGATCGCATTCGCGGCGTCGATCGTGACCTGGTCGTCTGTCTTGTCCCGATATTCGATGCCGAGGTCGTAATACTCGAGGTTCAGATCGAGATACGGGTGGATCAGCTTGTCCTTGATGAACTGCCAGATGATCCGGGTCATCTCGTCGCCGTCCAGTTCGACGACGGTGCCTTCAACCTTGATCTTGGACATGGATCTTCGTGTCCTCCTAGGATGGTGCCCTTATTGCACGGCCAGGCGAACACGCTTGTGAGCGGACCCCAGCTGTTCCAACAGACAACGTATATGTCCCGCGTTGTCGGCGAGACATGTGGTGCAAACAAGACAAGCGTACTGCTGCCATTGACCTCACCGCGCGGGCAGCCCCCTATGTGAAGCCGCCCGAAATAGTTACCGACAAGTAGGTCGGCGGTGCCGACACCCTGCCGAAATAGCATGTCCGGGCATCCCCACGGATACCCGGACATCGCTATTTCAGGATCAGACCGCGACCGGAATCTGTACGTCTTCCTCGGATCCCTCGATCAGATTTTCCGGCTTGTCCCGAATCATCAACGCGATCACCGGAATTGCCGCGAGGAAGAATCCGGCGCCGACATAGAACGCCACGTCGTAGCTGTGGATCGACGCGCGGGCCATCAGGTTGTCGACCGTCGGATTGTTCTGCGCGAAGGTCTTGGCCGTCTGCACCGAGATGGTGGTGAGCAGTGCGGTGCCCACCGCGCCGCCGACCTGCTGTGCCGCATTCAACAGCGCGCTGGCCACACCGGAGTCCTCCTGCTCGACCTGATGCAGCGCGACGGTCTGCATCCCGACGAACAGCGGGCCCATACCGAGCGCGATCAGCACCTGCGCCGGCAGCACGCTGGCCGCGTAGCTGTCGCCGTAGCTCAGCTGCGCCAGCCACACCAGACCGAGCACGCCGAGCACAGCGCCGGCCACCATCAGCGGCCGCGGCCCCAGCTTCGGCAGCAGCGCGCTGGTGACACCGGCCGAGATCGCGATGCCAGCCGGGAACGGCAGGAAGGCGAAACCGGCCTTCAGCGACGAGTAGCCGAGCGTGATCTGGAAGTAGTAGCTCAGGAACAGGAACATCGCGAACATCGCGATCGGGATCAGCAGCGCGGCCAGGAAGGCGCCACCGCGGTTGATCTCACCCGGAATATGCAACGGCAGCAGCGGATTCGACGAGCGACGCTCGATGGCGACGAAGGCGATCAGCAGGGCGACGCCGATGACCAGCAGCCCGAGGGTGCTGCCGGCCAGCCAGCCGTCCTCGGCGGCGCGGCTGAATCCGTACACGATGGCGATCAGGCCGAGCGTCACGGTGACCGCGCCGGGCACGTCATAGCCGCCGGTGCGCAGAGTCGGCACATCCTTCACCACGAATGCCAGCGCACCGAGCAGCGCGAGCAGGGCGATCGGGGTGTTCACCAGCAGGCACCAGCGCCACGAGGCGTATTCGGTCAGCGCGCCTCCGGCGATCAGGCCGAGTGCGGCACCACCCGCGGAAATACCGGCGAAAACGCCGAACGCGGTCGCGCGCTCCTTGGCCTCGGTGAAGGTCACCGAGAGCAGTGACAGCGCCGCGGGCGCGAGCAGCGCCGCGAACGCACCCTGCAGTGCTCGTCCGGCGAACAGCTCCGCGCCGTTCTGCGCCAGACCCGCCACCGCGGATGCCCCGGCGAAGCCGACCAGGCCGACGATGAAGATCCGACGCCGCCCCAGGTAGTCGGCCATCCGCCCGCCGAGTAGCAACAGGCCGCCGAAGATCAGCGTGTAGGCGGTCAGCATCCACTGCCGATTGCCGTCGCTGATGTCGAGATCCTGCTGGGCGAAGGGCAGCGAAATGGTCACGATGGTGGCGTCGAGAACCACCATGAGCTGGGCCAATGCGATCACCCCCAGGGCCCACCAGCGCGCCGAACTCGTTGGTTTCTCCAGAACTTCTACCGCTGTCGCAGTCTCGCTCACCTTGGTCTCCTAGTCCGAAGTTCGTGCAGCCATCCTGTCATCGACAGACATTTGTCGTCAAGAGAAAAATGTCGCACTACGACATTTGGCCGTTAAGGACACGAACCGGCCCGATTGCGCTAACATGAGGCCATGCTCGAGTCATCGACGCCGATCGGCGCGAGCGCCACAGCCGAGGACGCTGTGCGCGCCCCAGCGAACCCAGGGCCCAGTGCGCCCGGCGGTCTGGGGTTGCGCGAGCGCAAGAAGCAGCAGACCCGGTTGCGCATCATCGAGGTGGCGCTCGACCTGTGCGACGCCCAGGGATTCGACGCGACGACGGTCGAACAGATCGCGGACCGCGCGGATGTGTCCCCGCGCACGATCAACCGGTATTTCGACAGCAAAGAGGCCATCATCCTCGGGCCGGTCAAGGACTTCGGACTCGCGATCGCCGAGTGCCTGCGCGGACTCCCGGTCACCGGCAATGAGCTGCAATCGCTGCGCGAGGCCTTCCTGCTGGTCGTCGACCAGGCCGCGGTGAATACCGAGGGACCGCTGTCGTTCCGGCGCTTCCAGCAGATGCAGCGGATTCTGCGCAGCAGTCCGACGGTCAGTGCGCAGAGCATGGAACTGGCCGACGATAAGAACGCCGCGATCGCCGACGTGATCGCCGAGCGACTCGGCACCCAGCCCGATGCGCTGCCGGTGCGGCTGGTCGTCGGCGCCTGGCAGCTGATCGGCCACCTCAGCATGGAATGCCAGAACTCGATCCTCGACGAGGAGGACACCGCTGCGGCCGCCGCGGACGCCCGCACCGGATTCACCACATCGTTCGATGAGTTCATACGCGTGTGCACCGGGCAGCCTGCGACCGAACCGGCGGAAACCCGGTAAGGGATTTCAGTCGCCGACCGCCCGCCGGTTACCATGTCCGTCAGGTCATGAGTGCCAGCGCGAAGCCCCGGCTTGCTGGACGGCAACCCTCCAGCAGCGGTGGGGTGCTCCGGGTGATGACCGGGCTCTCGATGGTCGAGGGCAAGCGCGCACTTCAGGAGGTTTTTCCGATGAGTTGTTGTCCGTCACCCGCACTCCGATAAGACCTGCCGGCGAACAACCCTTTGGAGCACGACATGAGTGACCCCATCGCGTCCGCGGCCGATCGGTTCGTCGCGAGCGCGCAGAGCACCGGCGCACGCACCCAGCCGATCTACCGGACCGCGGCCCGGTTGAGCCGGGTAGTTAACATCGGGGACGTGCGTTCTCTCGTGATTCACCCAGCGTCGGCGACGCGCAGTTTCACGGGGACGACGTCATGAGCGAACGAATCGGCGATACCGCGATCGCGACGGAGCCGAACGTCGGCGAGGCGGACGTGAGCGAGCGAACCGTCGATGCAGCACCCTCGGTCGCGACGGAGCCGAGCGCTGGCGAGGCGGAGTCGTGACCGTGACAGATCCCAGTACCACGCGTTCGTCCGTGGTGGCCCTGCCGCCGCCGGACGGAAGCCTCGGCATCATTGCCATCGGGGATGTGCGTCTCGAAAGCGGCGCGGTCATCCCGGACGTTCATCTGGCCGTGCAGCGCTGGGGCGAGCTCTCTCCCGCATTGGACAATGTGGTGCTCGTCGAGCACGCGCTGACCGGCGATTCGCATGTGGTCGGGGTACCCGACGATATCCATCCGCTGCCCGGCTGGTGGGACGGCATGGTCGGGCCAGGCGCCCCGGTGGATACCGACGAATGGTGCGTCATCGCGACGAACGTGCTCGGCGGCTGCATGGGCAGCACCGGTCCCTCGACGCTGGCGCCGGACGGAAAGCCTTGGGGTTCAAGGTTTCCGGAGATCTCGATCCGTGATCAGGTGACCGCGGAAGCGGCACTGCTCGATCTGCTCGGCATCGAACGCCTGGCCGCCGTCGTAGGCGGTTCGATGGGCGGTATGCGGGTGCTGGAGTGGATGGCCGGCGCGCCGGAGCGGGTCGTTTCCGCACTGGTACTCGCCGTCGGCGCACGCGCCACCGCCGACCAGATCGGTACGCAGACAACGCAAATCGCCGCCATCAAGGCCGATCCCGACTGGCAGGGCGGCGATTACCACGACACCGATCGCGCCCCGGTGACCGGCATGGGCATCGCCCGACGCATCGCACACCTGACCTACCGCACCGAGGGCGAACTCGATCACCGCTTCGAGAACAACGCGCAGGACGACGAGGATCCACGCAACGGCGGCCGCTACGCGGTGCAGAGCTACCTGGACCACCAGGCCGAAAAGCTTTGCAGCCGTTTCGATCCCGCCACCTACGTGCTACTGACCGAGGCGATGAACCGACACGATATCGGCCGCGGGCGCGGCGGTATCGCGGCCGCCCTCGCCGCCACCCCGGTACCGTGCGTGGTCGGCGGTGTCGACTCGGATCGCCTGTACCCGTTGCGAACTCAACAGGAATTGGCCGACGGCTTGCCGGGCTGCGAGGGTCTGGAGATCGTACACTCCCGCGACGGTCACGACGGCTTCCTCACCGAAGCCGCGGCGGTATCGAAATTGCTGACCGAAACAATGCGATTGGCACGAGTGGGTCGCACCAGCTGAAAGTCCGCTGCCTACCAGGCCACCTGTGTCGCAGACGATCACTCGGCTTGTTCAGCGCGCTCCTCGCGGAGCAACTCTTCCGACTTGCCCGCGAGATCGGGCTCGGCGTGCATCATGCCCGCAAACGAGAGGTGCCGACGCCGCTCGGCCCTTGGGCTCGGTGATCGGGTCTCGCCGAGGGTGTCGGTGACAACCAATTGCAACGCGACGGCCTGCAGCGCCTGCGCTTGGTCCGGCGTAAGCCGATCGACCAGGCGATGCAGGTCTTCGTAGGCGTGCGCTGCGGTCATGGCGTCGATGGCAGTGGTCCTCCGGTCACGAGTTTCAACTCATCCAAGGCCGCGCGAATGTGTTGCGACAGAGTGCGCTTGCCGCTGCCCTCGACCCAGCTCTCGAAGGCGATCTTGAATACGGCGACCCCGGCTTCGGCGGCCAAACTCGCGGCCGGATCGGTTACGCCGCGCTCGCGTAGCGCCTCGGCCAGCGCGGCAGCCAGTGTTGCCAGCTTGATCAGCTCGCGCTCCTGAAGTTCGGCATTGGCCGCAATAACGGCTTGCCGTTGCCGGGCGAACTCGCGGCGCTGCTCGAAAAACGTATCGGCGACCTCGGTGAGCGCCGTGGCGATCGCCTCGATGGGCGGCATGGCAGCGGGCGCGTCGCGCACCCCGCGCACGAGGGCCGCTTGGAGCGCGCTCGCCCCCGCGAACAGGACTTCGCGCTTATCGGCGAAATGCCGGAAGAACGTTCGCTCGGTGAGCCCCGCACGCTTGGTGATCTCCGCGACGGTCGTGCTCTCGAACCCGTTCTCGCGGTACAGCTCCAGAGCCGATTTTTCGAGGCGACCGCGCGCATCAGGCTCCCATCGACTCATGTGCAGATCCTATCTGATGACAGTGGCTGTCATCACGTGTACGTTGATGTCAGTCACTGACATCACTGCCTTCGCGCTGGCGAGGACATCAAGAGACTTGGAGTACTTCCGTGCGGATTTTCATTACCGGAGCATCGGGACATATCGGCTCCGCGGTCATCCCCGAACTTCTCGCCGCCGGACATGAGGTCGTCGGCCTGGCCCGGTCGAATGAAGCCGCCGCCACGGTGGCAGCAGCCGGTGCCGACGTGCACCGAGGAGATCTCGACGATCTCGACAACCTGCGCGCAGCCGCCGCCGCAGCCGACGGCGTCATCCACCTGGCCTTCAAACACGACGCCATGCAGACCGGCGACTTCGCCGGAGCGATCGCGGCCGATCTGCGTGCCATCGAGACGATCGGCGATGCGCTCGCGGGCAGCGGCAAACCCTTCGTGAGCACATCGGGCACGCTCATGCTCGCGTTCGCCGGGCTGGGCAGGGTGGGAACCGAAGCCGACGCGCTCGATGCGGGACCGCGGGTCGACGCCGAGAAAACGGTAGTCGCGCTCGCGGACCGCGGTGTCCGATCGTCGGTCATCCGGCTCCCACCGACCGTGCACAGCTCACTCGACCATCACGGCTTCGTGCCGACCTTGATAGCCACCGCCCGCGAAAAGGGCCTCGCCGCCTACGTCGGCGACGGAAACAACCGCTGGCCCGCCGGACACACCCTCGATGCCGCGCACCTGTACCGATTGGCGCTGGAGACGGCCCCTGCTGGGGCTCGGTTACATGCGGTCGATGACGAAGGCGTGCCCTTCCGTGAGATCGCCGAAGCAATCGGTCGCCATCTGGATCTGCCGGTGATCAGCATCCCGCAGGAGCGTGCGGATGCGCACTTCGGTTACCTCGGTCCCTTTGTCGCGCTGGACAATCCGACCTCGAGCGCGCGCACCCGGGAACTTCTCACCTGGAAGCCGACACATCCCGGCCTCATCGAGGATCTCGGCCAAGGCCACTACTTCAACGCTCTTTAGCGACCAGCTCCGGGATGGCGCACGCCATGCCCTCCGCCATCCCGGTTGGGCGCACGCCGAGCCCCTGGTTATGGCGGGCACGCTGGTTTTCCCAGGCGATGGTGGCCGTTAGTTCGGCGAACTGCCCTTTGGACAGGTGGTTCAGCAATTCAGTGCGCAGATCCGCGAGTTCGACGGCCGGTGTGGCGGTCATGGCCTCGGCGAAGGAGATGACAAGTTTGTCCAGGTCGCTGTAGACGTCGCTGGTGCGATAGCGCGGCAGGTCGCGCAGTTGTTGCTCGGTGAGTCCGCTCGAGTGCGCCAGTGCCGAGCCGATATCCAGGCAGAACTCGCAGTTCACAAGTCCGGCCGTCTTCAGTTCGGCCAGCTCCTTGAGCTTGGGATCCAGTCTGTTGCTGAACAGCAGCGCTGTTTCGTACCCGAGCGTGCCGAAAAGGAGCTGTGGTCGGCGGGCGAGCCAGCCGAACAGGTCGGATCGGTTCCGCTTCGCCTGCCGCATCGCTTGCACGTAGTGCCGAATCCGGGAAAGCGCTCGCATTGTCCGTGCCCCCTTGTGCAGGATGGATCTCTTCTCGCTGAAACTACGCCTGGTAGTAGTCGGAGGCAATGCCTGATCGAGTGTCGCGAAACCTGTTGCGGAGCAGTAGCCCTGCCTCGAGGCCCGGCAATCGGGTGCGCGGCTGCGTCGCACTGGTGTGAGCGGCCGCATGCCGTCTGCAAGAATCGGGGCGTGACCGACGTTGACTCGTCTGCCGCTGAACGGCAGTCCGACCGGACCAGCCCGGGTGCGCAGTTCCTGCGCTGCCACCTGCCCATGCTGGTCGTGACGGCGGTCATCCTGCTCGCGGTCGTCTTCGTGGCCTGGGACCGCTGGCGTCGCGGCGCGCTGTTCTTCGGCGGTGCGGCCCTGCTCGCGGCCACCTTCCGGCTCTGCCTGCCGACGGCTCGGGTCGGACTGCTCGCGGTGCGCAGCAAGCCGTTCGACGTCGCCGCGCTGAGCCTGCTCGGCACTGCCATCGTGTTCATTGCCGCCACGATCAACACCCTCGGCGTCGGCTGATACCGCGACGATTACCCCACGACACGACACGAGACAAACCCCGCCCGACCGCACACGAAAGCGGTCCCGGCAACCGACGTTACCGGGACCGCTTTCACCTGCCACTTGACAGAACAGGCCTACATATCAGTTGTGGCAGGTGTCCCGGTCGTTGTAGAGCATCAGCTGGGTGACCCTGGCATCGGCGGGCATATCCCGGTAGATGCCGAGGAACCCGTAGCGCGCGGGTTGATCGGGGACCGCGGCCGAACTCCAGTTGTAACCGATCTCGAGCGTGGGATAGGCGGCGCGCACTTCGTCGACCGTGGAGCCGACCGCAATGCCCTCGGGCGTACGGACGGGAAGTTTGCCGGGCATGATCGCGACTATTTCGCCCTTGTTGGTGAAACCCTGCCAACCGGCTCGTGCGGTATAGCGGCCGCAGCCGGGCGGATCGTTGGTGTCATCGAAGGCCGCGATTTCGCTGGTGGCCTCGGCCTCGCTTCGGCTCATCCCGAGCCGTAGCTTGCCGAAGCCGAGCGGGCCGAGCACGGTCGGTGCCGATGGCACCGTGGTCGTCGACGCCGCTTCCCGAGTGGTCTCGGTCGGCTCATCAGAGCACGCCGTTGCGCCGGTGAACACCGCACTGAGCAGCGCGAATGCCAGTACGGCACGGTGAATACGCATGGTCTTACCCCCGATGTCGTCCATGAACCGGAATGCCCGCCGAACCGAGACGGGTGCGATGTCGGCCCAGTCTGCACAGCGGCGACTGCCCGAGTCAAGGCGGCATCCATCGGCCGAGGTACACCTTATGCGTCACCACTTCGGCCGCGATGCCCGCTGAGGCGCAACAACTTTCGGTGCGGCGGCTTCCGATCGAGCGTGGCGGAATGGCGACTCCCATGATCTTGCGGATCCGCCGTTTCGCCGGCGCCGTAGCGCGATGTCAGCTCGACGGGTATCGCTCGGTGAAGACTGCGCGCTCGCGGGGACGGCGACCCGGATGCGGCGGAGCGCTGTCGCCGTAGCCGATCGCGACCATGACCGCGATGGCGAGGTCGGGGCGGTCATCGATGCCGATGGCCTTCTTGACCAGGTCCGGGTCCCAGCCGTTCATCGGAGCCGAGGACAGACCGAAGCTGGTGGCGGCGAGCATGACATAGGTCGCGGCGATCATCGCATTCTTCACGGCGTTTTCGCGAGTGAGTCCGCGCTGCCGCAATAAGTGGAATTCGTTGCGCGAGTTGAACATTGCGGTGAACTCCGCATTCCACGCGCCGTTGCGTCCGGCCAGTTCGACGATATCGGCATTTTCGGCCTGCCATGCCGCCGTTTCGGCGACGAAGACCAGCACGACGGGGGCCTCCAGCGGTTGTGGCTGACCGAAGGCGGCGATCGACAGGTCGCGACGCCCGGCCGCACTGGTCATTACCACGATCGACCGGTCCTGCATATTCCATGCGCTGGGCGCCTCGACGGCCAGATCCAGCAGTTCGTCGAGCAGTTCGCGCGGTACTGGATCCGGACGGTAGTGGCGAGTGGTGCGTCGGGCGCGAATCGCGTCGGGAACCGAAAGTATCTGTGCGTTCATGATTCTTACTATCGGAGAGTGACGAACTAATGGGAAGACAGCACTTAATGGTGCGCTACACTCCGAAAGGTGCGTACGGTGATCGAGGCCAGCGGGCTGCCTGCCGATGTCTACTCGGCGAAATGCCCCACCCGACAGGTACTCGACCACGTCGCGGGCAAATGGACCGTGCTGATCGTGGACGCACTCGCCGAGGGCACGATGCGCTATACCGATCTACACCGCCGCATCGAGGGCATCTCACAGAAAATGCTCACGCAAACCCTGCGGCAGCTGGAAACCAACGGATTCATCACGCGCACAGTGCATCCCACCGTGCCGCCGCGCGTGGACTACGATCTCACCGACCTCGGCCACAGCTTGCGCGGCCCGATCGCGGCACTGCGCGACTGGATCGAGGTCAATATCAACCGCATCGAAGCGGCACGTCGCGCCGCCCGCTAGCCGACCTCGGCTGCGGTGCGCCGCCCACAGGCGCTGTACAACTGCCGCGCCCGACTCGGCGTAATCGTCTCCAGTCGCATCGGCGGCTCGCCCTTCAGATGCTGCTCCAGAATTCGACCCGCCATCGGGGCGATGAACGGCGCGGCGACGATTCCATCGTCCAACTGCTGCTCGGCGCCCCCGCCGCACCGTCAGTCGAATGATGTCCGCGCGCCGTGCCGCCGTGGATCAGGCGGGATGCAAGTCTCCAGCGCGAACATGACAAGCTGATGCGTTGTGTTCCGTTTGATGTTTCACGAGCCCGCGATTCCCGGAAATACCGGCAATGCGATTCGACTTGTCGCGGGGACCGGGTGTGAGTTGCATCTGGTCGAGCCATTGGGGTTCGACCTTTCGGAGGCGAAGTTGCGGCGGGCCGGATTGGACTACCACGATCTGGCCTCGGTGACGGTGCACAAGAATCTCGCGGCGGCATGGGAGGCGGTACGGCCCGAGCGGGTGTTCGCGTTCACGACCCAGGCGAGCACGCGGTATACCGATGTGGCGTACCGCGAGGGCGATGTGCTGCTGTTCGGCACCGAACCGACGGGATTGCCGGCAGAGGTGCTCGACGATCCGCACATCACCGATCGACTGCGCATTCCGATGCTGCCCGGCCGCCGCTCGATGAACCTCTCCAATGCCGCCGCCGTCACCGTCTACGAGGCTTGGCGCCAGTTCGGATTTCCCGGCGCTGTGTGACCGTGTCGCTCAACCCAATTCGGCGATGGCGATCTCGTGGTCGGTGATGAACCTCCCGTGCGGGAGCTCAGAGGTCCAGCTCGAACCGTTTGAAGCGGGAGGTGGCGCCCGCGATGAGGCGGACGGCGGATTTGGGGACGCCGTAGTGGTCGGCGAGCAGTTCGATGGCAGCCTTGTTGGCCTTGCCTTCCACGGCGGGGGCGCGGACGTACAGCTGCAGGGTGCCGTCGTCGAGGATTTCGACGAGTGGGCCCTTACGGCTGTTCGGTTTGATCGTCGCCCTTACGACCGTCGGCACCTGTATCTCCTGTCGTCCCAGTGCCTTTCGCCGCCCCAGTGCCTTTCCCGGTCTCAGTGCCTGCGCCTGTTCCAGAGCCAGCACCAGTTCCCGCGCCTGCACTCTGTCCAGCGCCCGCCGTCTTTCCAGCGCCCGCACCAGTCTCAGCACCAGCACCGGTCCCAGCGCCCGCACGAGTCCCAGCGCCCGCATCGGTCCCAGCGCCCGCACGAGTCCCAGCGCCCGCACCGCTCCCAGCCACCGCACCGGCACCGGTCTCAGCGCCCGCACTCGATCCTGCACCCGCACCTTCAGCCGCTGTCGTGTCCGCACCGGTCGAGGCACCGACCGCAACCGGAACGGCCTTGCCCTCCTCGGATTCTCCCGTCTCCGACGAACTCCGCTTCCGACTCCGCGCCATCCGCACCACACCCCACACCACCGCGGCAATCACTACGACGAACCCGAGCCACGGAATCGCCTTGCCGGTGAACACCACCGCATCCTTCAGCCAATCCACCAGCGAATGCCAACCGGAGACGATGCCGTCCCAGAAATTGGTCGGCCCCTCGTCGGAATCCTTGTCCTCGGTGGTGATGTCGATGGTGAGCGTGGACAGCGCGACCTGATCGTCGAGGTGCCGCTTCTGCGCGGTGAGGCTGTCGAGCTCGCCCTGCCGGCTCGATAGCGCCTGTTCGGCGGCAATGAGATCCGCGGTGTTGGTCGCCCCGGCGATGAGCGTGCGCAACCGGTCGACCGAGGCCTGCAGCGCCTTGATCCTGGCGTCGAGGTCCTCCCACTGCATGGTGACGTCGTCGCGGTTGGTGCTCATCCGGGTTACCCGGCCGACGCCGCCGAGGCCGTCGATGAACTTGTCGGTCTTATCCGCCGGTACCCGCACGGTGAGCGTTGCCTGCGGATCGTTGTCATCGGTCCCCGGCTGCTCAGTACGGCTGTCGACCCGGCCGCCGACCTCGCGCACCTGATCGGTGACCTGACCGCCCGCCTTGATCGGATCGTCCGCGGTGATGTCGACGCTGCCGGTGATGACCTCCTTGCGCGCCTGGACCGTGGTTCCGCCGGTATCCCCCTTCGCCGGGGCGCCCTCGCGCAGGCTCGGCGGCGGCGCCATCGGCGCGACGGTCGCCATGCTCGACCGGCCCGGACCGGCATGGTCGTCGTTGTCATCATCACAGCCGACCAGCAACGTCAAACCCAGCAGGCCGATCACCAGCACAGCAAGCTTCCGCATGGACGCAGGTTAGCCGCTGCGGCGAATTCGGTCACGAAGTCCGATGCGGACCATTCCCGAATGCCGAAGCGACGCCAACCAGTTTCACGAGAAATCGTTCGATCTGCTCGGCGAGCGGCGGCCAGGTCTGGCCGGGTTCGTTGAGCCGCATCGACACCGCGCCGTGCACCGCTGCGCGCAGGTCCAGCATGACCGAGACCGGGTCGTCGACGGGCACGAGACCGGCATCCATACAGCGCCGGATCGAGGCGGCGGTACGTTCGGTCAGCTCCCGCTTGAACGGCATGTCCACACGCTGATTGATGGTGCTCTCGTGTAGCACCTTGTACATGCCCGGGTGTCGATAGGCCCAGTCGCCGAGGACGCGGATGCGAGCGCGCAGTTTGTCGACAGGATCATCGCCCCCGGTCTCCGCGTCATCGATCGCGCGCACCAGATCGCCGTGATAGCGCTCCAGTGCGGCCGACACCAGCGCGTCTCGATCGGCGAAATGCAGGTAGACCGAC
Organism: Nocardia sp. NPDC050412; assembly: GCF_044458825.1. NCBI lineage: Bacteria > Bacillati > Actinomycetota > Actinomycetes > Mycobacteriales > Nocardiaceae > Nocardia > Nocardia sp. NPDC050412. The sequence continues at coordinate 346,385 of NZ_JBITIJ010000007.1, read as the reverse complement.
GTTGCGGCACTGCCGATTTCGCGTGCGACCGCACGCATGGACAGGGCCTGATCATCACCGAGTTCATCCAGCAGTCGGATCGCGGCGTCGACGATCTCCGCACGCAGTCGGCCACCGTGGCCGCGCGGATTGCGACCGCGTCGGGGCGTCGGATCGGAGGTCATGCGGGGATTGTAGCCGGACATGCGTAGCGCTACAGTTGTAGCGCTACAGCTGTACAGTTTCCGCTAGCGACTGCTCGCAGATCGCCCGACAAGGAGAAAACGCTGATGACCAGCACTTCGGTCGACCCGAAGCTCGAATCGAATAAGCAGACCATCCTCGCGTTCTACGAAGCCGCGTTCAATGCCAAGGATTTCGAGGCCACCGCCGAGTTCTTCGGCGCGCGCTATATCCAGCACAATCCGGAAATCGCCGATGGTTTCGACGGACTACTCGCCCGACTCACCGGCCTGAAGGAAGGCGCGCCGAAACTCCGCGTCGAAGTGAAACACATTGTGGCAGAGGGTGATTATGTTGTCGCCCACGTGCACGGTGTGCGCGAGCCCGGCGATCGCGGGCTGGCGATCATGGATATCTTCCGCCTCGACGACGGAAAGCTGGTCGAACACTGGGATGTCATTCAGCCGGTTCCGGAGCAGGCCGCCAATGCGAACGGAATGTTCTGATTCTCAACGGAAGTCGCGAGAGCTCGAGTCGACGCGCAGGTCCATGCGCTGCAGGTATTCAGCGACGACGCTGACCGCGCCCTCGGCATTCTGGACGCGGCCGCGAACAAGCAGGGCGGGGGCGCTCTGGGCCAGGCGGCGATAGCGGGTCCACAGGCCCACTGAGCAGACGATGTTCACCATGCCGGTTTCGTCCTCGAGATTGAGGAAGGTGACACCGGCAGCGGTGGCGGGGCGTTGGCGATGTGTGACGGCGCCGCCGACCAGAACGCGGGAGCCATCGGGCACGTCGAGCAAGCCGGCGGCAGGGATGACGCCCAGCGCATCCAATTGCGGGCGTAGGAATTCGGTGGGATAGCTGCCTGGAGAAATACCGGTGGCCCAAACGTCGGCGGCGGCAAGTTCGAGTTCGCTCATACCGGGTAGGGCGGGGGCGGTAGTGGCGGCACCGGTGCCGGGGAGGCGGTCGGGGCGTTCACCCGCTGCGGCGCCCGCCGCCCACAATGCTTCCCGTCGGGTAATGCCGAGACAACCCAAAGCGCCTGCGGTGGCGAGGGATTCGGCTTGGGCGACAGAAAGTTCCACACGACCGGTCAGGTCGAGGAAGGAGGTGTACGGACCGGTCGAGCGGGCGGCGACAATGCGTTCGGCGAGGTCGGTGCCGATGTGGCGGATGGTCGCAAGCCCGAGTCGCACCTCGTCACCATGATTTTCGAGGGTGGGATCGGCGCGGCTGGCATTGATATCGGGCCCGCGCACCGGAACGCCGTGCCTGCGGGCGTCGGCGACCAGCGACTGCGGGGAATAGAAACCCATCGGCTGGGCGCGCAGCAATCCGGCGCAGAAGGCCGCCGGATAGTGCAGTTTGAACCAGGCCGAGTAGTACACGATCGAGGCGAAACTCTGCGAATGGCTCTCCGGAAAGCCGAAATTCGCGAAGGCGTACAGCTTCTCGTAGATGCGATCGGCGACTTCGCCGGTAATGCCGTGCAGATCGCGCATGCCCTGATACAGCCTCTCCTCGAGGCGTTCCATGCGTTCCGGTGAGCGTTTGGAGCCCATGGCGCGGCGCAGCTGATCGGCCTCTGCGGCGGTGAAACCGGCCACGTCGATGGCCATCTGCATGAGCTGTTCCTGGAACAGTGGCACACCGAGGGTGCGTTTCAGCGAATTCTTCAGCGCGTCATGGTCATAGGTCACTTCCTCGTCCTCGTTGCGGCGACGGATATAGGGATGCACCGAACCACCCTGGATCGGGCCGGGGCGAATCAGCGCCACCTCTACCACCAGGTCGTAGAATTCCCGCGGCTTCAGCCGGGGCAGCGTGGCCATCTGTGCCCGCGACTCCACCTGAAAAACTCCCACCGAATCGGCGCGCGAAAGCATCTCGTAGACAGCGGTTTCCTTCAGGTCGAGTTTGTGCAGTTCGACCGTTTCGCCCTTGTGCTCGCGCACCATATCGATCATGTAGTGCAGTGCGGAGAGCATGCCGAGACCGAGCATGTCGAACTTCACCAGATTTATCGCGGCGCAATCGTCTTTGTCCCACTGCAGTACGCTGCGCCCGGGCATTCGCGCCCATTCGACCGGGCAGACATCGGCGATGGGCCGGTCGCAGATCACCATCCCGCCGGAATGAATACCGAGATGCCTTGGCAGACCCTCGATTTCGGCGGCCAGCTCCAGTACTTCCGCGGGAATATCCGTGCCGGTTTCGGCGGCCACGCCGGTCCAGCGGCTCACCTGTTTACTCCAGGCATCCTGCTGTCCGGGCGAAAAGCCAAGTGCGCGTGCGGCATCACGGACCGCGGACTTACCGCGATAGGTGATCACATTCGCCACCTGAGCGGCGTATTCGCGACCATATTTGGCATAGACGTGCTGAATCGCTTCCTCCCGGCGATCGGATTCGATATCGATATCGATATCGGGCGGACCGTCGCGCTCCGGAGCGAGGAAGCGTTCGAACAGCAACTCGGCGGCGACCGGGTCGACATTGGTGATGCCGATCGCGTAGCAGACGGCCGAATTCGCCGCCGAACCCCGACCCTGGCAGAGGATGTCGTTTTCCTTGCAGAAGCTGACGATATCGTGCACCACCAGGAAGTAGCCGGGAAACTTCATCTCGTCGATGATCGCGAGTTCGTGTTCGACCTGCCGATACGCCTCGGGATTTTCCGACGGCGGACCGTAACGCCGAGCCGCGCCCTCGAGGGTGAGCTCCCGCAGCCAGGAAGCCTCGTCGTGGCCGTCGGGCACGTCGAACGGAGGCAGGCTCGGCGCGATCAATTTCAGATCGAAGGCGCATTCACGGGCGAGCGTCACCGCATTCGCCACCGCCTGCGGACAAGCGGCGAACAACTGCGCCATCTCCGCACCGGAACGCAGATGCGCGCCACCGGTCGGCGCCAACCAGCCCGCGATATCGTCCAGGCTCCGGCGCGCCCGGATCGCCGCGAGCGCCATGGCGCGGCGACGCTGGGCGGGCGCGGCGAAATGCGCACCGGTGGTGGCCACCACGGGCAGACCGAGACGATCGGCCAGGGCAATGAGGTGGGCGTTGCGTTCGTCGTCCTCCGGAATGCCGTGATGGGTGAGTTCCACGCTCACCCGGTCGGCGCCGAAGCGCTCCGTCAGGTCGCGCAGGGCGGCCTCGGCTCGCCCGAGACGGGTGTCTCCGGCCCGCAGATCGCGCTCGAGGGCTTGGCGCACATGGCCTTTACGGCATCCGGTCAGAATGTGCCAGTGCCCGTCCGCCGCCGCGGTGAGCGCGTCCAGGTCGTAGCGGAGGATGCCCTTCTCCCCCGCGGCCATATGCGCTGCCGCGATCTGGCTGGAGAGTCGGCGATAGCCCTCCTGACCGCGGGCGAGCACCAGCAGATGCGGCCCAGCCGGGTCCGGCGAACCGGTGCGCGGCGCCGAATCGGGTGCGCCGACATGGCCGAGCGAATTCCCCAGTCGCGGTGCGTCTTGCGCGGTGCCGAGCGACAATTCGGCCCCGTAGACCGTCGGCATACCCAATTCCCTGGCCGCCTCGAAGAAGCGCACGGTTCCATAGAAGCCGTCGTGATCGGTGAGCGCGATCGCTTCCAGCCCGAGCCGCACCGCCTCCTCCACCAACTCCTCCGGCTGACTCGCACCATCGAGGAAGCTGTAGGCCGAATGCGTGTGCAACTCCGCATACGGCACCACCGGGCCGCCGCTAGCGACTGCTTGCAGGTCGCTCGAAACAGCACTACCCGGTTCGACCGGTTCGGGTCGGTAATCCCCGCGCTTGCGCGACCACGCCGGACTGTCGCCGCCGTCGCCCGGATACATCGCGTCCGGATTCGTCGGCCCGGGGCGACCGGACAGCACCCGCTCCAGCTCCGCCCAGGTAGGCGGGCCGTTGCTCCAACCCATGACATATCACCTCCGCTATAGTCGAACATACATTCGAACCATGAAGGAGGTGTGGACACCCGTCGAATCAGGCGGCCGGGAGCGGTTCCACCGACTTCTCACCCAGTGCCGCCTCAACCTTGTCCAGGCTGGAGCGAATCACGGCGCCATAGGCGTCGTTGGCGAGGACATCGAGGTGGCCGCGCGCGATGGTCAGCTGCATGTAGGCCACATCGAAGTCACCGACGCGGCGGTGACTGTCGGCGAGATTGAGGTACAGCGAGGGCAGGAATCCGCGTAGCCCCTCATCCAGCGGAACACCCGGGCCGAAGACCGCGGCCAGCGCGCGTTGGTCCCAGCGCAGCGCATCTTCGGCCGTGCCCTGAAGATCGGCGAGATGGTGCGCAATTACACAGCGCTGCAACGGATCTCCACCGTCACCGAGCTCGCCCCACAGTTCCGCCAGCATCCGCCGCGCCGCCTCCGGATCACCGCCGGAGAGCCGCACCGCGGCAAAGATTTCCGCCATCCGATCGTCCGCCATGCGCAGAGTATCGCACATATGTTCGATAGATTCGAGGACGGTTCGAACACCTCGGCGTGGTCGGATTCGAACGCTCGACGTGACACGGCGGCGTGGACGAAGGGCCGGAGGCGCTAGCTTGCGTAACCCCCCGCCAGGGCCCGCGAATGTCGCCATCGAACAGAGCACACTTGGCAGGTAAACTTACTTCAGAGTAAGTTCATGCCAACTCGACCTGCAAAGGAGCAGCGATGACCCGAGCTTCCGCTGACGAGGCCGACCTGCGCGGGCAGGTACGGCGCGATCGCCGCAACCGCGACCTGACAGGGCGGCATGTGCTCATCACCGGCGCGTCCTCCGGCATCGGCCGGGCCGCCGCGCTGGCCGTCGCGGATAAGGGCGCCATCGTCTTCCTGCTCGCCCGGCGCGCCGACGAACTCACGGCCGTGGTCGAGGAGATCCGGGCCGAGGGCGGCAGCGCCTACGGGTACCAGTGCGACGTAACCGATTCCGACTCCGTCGACCACGCCGTCAAAACCATCCTGGACGAGCACGGCCACGTCGACATGTTGGTGAACAATGCGGGCCGCTCGATCCGTCGCGCCATCCACCGCTCCACCGACCGGCTGCACGATTTCGAACGCACCATGGCGGTCAACTACTTCGGCGCCGTGCGATTGACGCTGGCGCTGCTGCCGCAGATGCGCGAGCGCAAGTTCGGCCACATCGTCAACATCAGCAGCGCGGGCGTGCAGGTGGCCACGCCGCGCTTCGCCGCCTACCTCGCGAGCAAGGCGGCGCTGGATAAGTTCGCCGAGGTCGCGGCGGTCGAAACCATGGCCGACGGCGTCAGCTTCACCACCATCCACATGCCGCTGGTGCGCACCCCGATGATCACCCCGAGCGGCGATCAGGGTCCGTCGGAGTCCCCCGAATGGGCGGCCGCCACCATCGTGCGCGCGCTGAGCGAGCGGCCCAAGCGCATCGATGTCCCGCTCGGCACCTTCGCCGAATACGGCGCATTGCTCACCCCGAAGCTGCGCGACCGCATCCTGCACCGCTACTACCGGGCGCTGCCCGACTCCCCCGCCGCCAAGGGCGAGCAGGCTGATACCGAGGAACCAGCGGAATCCACAGTGCCGCAACGTGATCCGCGTCATCAGTCGACGGCCCGCCGAGTCACCGGCACCGCCCTGCGCCGCGCCGCCCGCTGGGTGCCGGGCACCCACTGGTAAGCCCGCGACCTTCATCCCGCAGGGGGCGATAAAGGTCGCCGCGAACGGGACATGGTTGCGGTGGATTCCGCCGCAACCATGTCCCGTTCGGCGTTCTCGGCCGAGCACGAGGCAACGGCCAGCGCACCACCCTCCACATTGAACGCGCACGGTGTCGCGCACCGTCGACCGCAAATCGGGGCCGGGCACATCCGGCAGACGGGTCAGGCGTCCCCAGCGCGATCCAGCCGTTGGACCACGATCAGCCCGTGATCAAGCGCTGTATCCGATCGGCCACGACCGCGGTGACCGGTTTCGGTACGGCACCGCAACTGGCCTGGCGCGGTGGAAGTTCGACCGTGCGAGTTGTCACCTGCCAGCGGCGGCCGTCGCGATGGGTAACCACGGCCAGAGCGGAATCGGTTGCGGTGGAATCGGTTTCGAGACGCACGGTGAGATCATCGAGTCTTGCCGAAACTTGGTCGCGCACCGCGATTTCCGCGACCTGCTCGACCGGATGGTGACCACTGCGACCTCGCAATCCAGCCAAGGAAACCGCACCGCGTTCCACGGCTTCGACCGCCGCGATGGCGGCCGCGGTATCGACACGGCCGTAGGTCAGGCCGGAGGGCAACAACACCATGGCAGGCGCGAAGCGATGGCCGCCGGTGTGCGAGCACTCCCAGACCCGGTCCGGATAGTCGGCGGCCAGATTCGCCGCGATCGGACGGCCGAACAGCGCACAGCACTGATCGCGTTTTCCGTGCGCGCACACCAGGACCAGCGAATCACGCACGGGTGCGCCGATTCCCGGCGGCGGGCCGTTCAGCAGGTCGAGGTCCAGGTCGAGCAGCTGCTTCAGGTCGGTGATCTCGAAGCGTTCGCACCAAAAACCCTGCGGGCGCGAGCTGGCGATCAAAACCGTTCGAACACCGGCGAATTCATTGCGGCCCGGTCGCCGGATCAGCGTCGGACGAACCCTGGCGGCAACGGTACGGGCGGCGAGCTCGGCAGTGATCTCCTGGCCGAGCACTTCGTCACCGATCACATCCCGGCCCCACGCCCCCGGCTGCTCGACGCACAACCACCCCGACACCCGAGTCGCCGTCCCGGGCAATGGCACATCGACCGCGGCCGCCGCCGAGCACAGCATCCCTTCGAATCCGGTCATCAATCCAACGTCTGTCCGTCGGCGAACGCCACGTCCCAGCGGCCGTCGGCCTTGGCCCGATCGATCTCGGCCTGTCCGGCCGGGTGCATCAGCCCCTGCTCGATCAGCTCGGCGACCAGGCCGATATTGCGCAGCGACCATGGGCTGCGCTTGCGCCGCGGAGTGAAGCCGACCTGCCAGAACTCCGCATCCTCACCGCGCGCCTGCCCATCGATCCAGCCGAAGCACAGTGCCTGCCGCAGCGCGCCGGCATGATTCAGCGACGCGCGTCCGGAGCCCTTTTTGGCGAAGCGCAGCCAGACCCCGTCCACCGTGGCGTGGTTGGCCAGGAGCCAGTCGCGGAACGACTGCTCGTCGGGGAAGAACAGAACCGGACGGTCTTGCGCGGACACCGCTTCACTCTAGATAGCGGCGGGTCGGAGCGTCGCGAGGAACGGCAGCACGGTCGCCTCGAATTGCCGGTAACGGTCGCGGTGGATGCTGTGGCCGCAGGTGAAAGCGGTCACCGCGCATTCCGGGATGGTGTCGCGCAGAATGGCCAGCTTCTCCGGATCGACCATGCCGCCGGGGCCGCCGCGCAGCACCAGGGTGGGCGCGGTGATATCGGCGAGCCGATCCCACCACTCCGGATGCGGCTTGCGGAACTGTTCGAGCGCGGTCCGCGTCATCGAGCGATCGAAGGCGAGCACCGCGCGCGGATGCCGGATCAGACTGGTGGTGGCATGCCAGAGTTCGGGAATGGTCGGGAAGCGACGGGTCAGCTTCACCTCTTCATCGCCGGAACGCAGCGGCATCGGACACTCCTCGATGACCAGTCGCCGCACCAGTTCGGGCCGTTCCTGCGCGACACAGGAAACCGCGAAACCGCCCAGCGAATGTCCGACCAGATCCACCGAAGCCAGCTCGAGCCGGTCACACAGGTTCAGCACGTCGGCGCCGAATTCGGCGAAGAGATAGGACTCGGTGTGCGCGCTACGGCCGTGCCCGCGCAGATCGGGAATGATGACCCGCCGCCCGGCCCGCACCAAGGTATGCGCGAACCGATCCCAGGTATGCCCGTCCCCGCCCATACCGTGCACCAGCACCACCGGCGCGCCATCGCCCACCACGGAGTCCCGATAGGCGATCTGCACGCCGTCGAGCACAGCCCTGGTCAACGCCAAATCCACGATTTCCGAGGTTACCGGTATTGTCATGCGCCCACCCCGACTTGTCACACGCATCACTCCCCATCGGCCCCACTAGCCCCAGACATCCCCCGCCGCCACAACCACATGCGGCGGCTCGACGAAGTTGTTCTCGGGTACCGAAATTGGCTGGCAAATGCCGGGGTGTCGCGACAATACTGCGGCCATGCCCTCCTTCGCCGACTTCGATCGCCGCAACTATCACACCGTCGACGTCGCCGCCGGATACGACGGATGGGCGCCGACGTATGAGCAGACCGTCATGGACGAGATGGATCTCGCCTTGCTGAATCGGCTGCGGCAACCGGATTGGGTTGGGGTACAACGCGCCGCGGATCTCGGCTGCGGGACCGGGCGGACCGGAGCTTGGTTGCGGGAGAAGGGAATTCGCCATATCGATGGCGTCGACGTGAGCGCCGGAATGCTGGCGCGCGCACGGGAGCGCGGGGTGCACACCACCCTTGCCCAGGCGGACGTGCGTGACACCGGATTGACAAGTGGCGCATACGATTTGGTGATCTCCTCGCTGATCGACGAGCACCTGGACGATCTGACGCCCTTCTACGCCGAAGCCTGGCGGCTGGCCGCACCCGGCGGCATTTGTGTCACGGTCAGCTATCACCCGCAGTTCATGATGGTGACCGGCATGCCGACGCACTACACACCCGCGTCCGGTGAGCCGGTCGCGATCAGCACACATCTGCATTTGATCAGCGAGCAGGTGTCTGCGGCATCGGCGGCGGGCTGGGTGCTCACCGAGATGGTCGAGGCGCTGGTGGATGACGCGTGGATCGCGGCCAAACCGAAATGGGCGCAGCTGCGCGGACATCCGTTCACGCTGGCGCTGGTGTGGTCGCGCACGTAGTCAGTCGTAAAGCCCCTCGGCGCGCCAGGTCTGATCGTTGTAGATGAGCAGCAGCACACGGACATCGGCTGGTTCCCCGGCGAGTTGCACTTGAATGCGGGCGGCGATGCCGGCGCAGAGGGTGGCGGATTCCGGGGTCCACCAATGTTCGTCCACCGGCCATGGACCAGCCCAGCCCGCAAGAGGCCACTGCTTGCTGCCCCAGCGCAGCAGGGCTGGGTCGGTGGTGAAAAGGCCGCGGTCGGTGACCTGCACGGGCGTCCCGTCGGCGGCCTCCAGACGCACCACCGGCCGGTTCACCAGGATCACCGCTGGTGCGGGGCGGGGCAGGCGACCGGGCCACGGCAGGGCCGGGTCGGCGGCCGGAATCGGCTCGTCACCGAGGGCGACCATGGTGATGCGTTCGGCGGGTCCACGACCGCCGCTGAGCACGCCGACCTGGACCGCCTCGCCGCCGAGCAGACCCTGCACCCGGATCAGGGCGCGGCGGGCCCGCTCGTCCTGCTCGCCGACGCCACCCCATAGACCGAGCTGAAGTGCGCTCGCCGCAACGACTTCGACGGGTTCCAGGCGCAGCAGTGTGATCGGTGCGGTCGGCCGGTCGCGGCGGGTGAGCCAGCCGTCCAGTTGCCAGCGCACCCGATCTGCGGTGCCCTCCGGGGTCAGCGGTTCGGCGCACCGCCAGATGCGCGACAGTTGTTCGCCCGCCTCGGTTTCCGCGAACACCGACAACCGGGTGCAGGCCATCGAGGCTTTGGACAGCGCCTCGTGCAACTGGGCGGCGAGCATGCGTCCCGCGAAGGCGGCGGAATCGACCCGATCGATCGGCGGATCGCAGCGGTACTGCACCGTCAGATCCTTCGGCGGCCGACGCGCGGACGGCGGACGCTCCGGCACGGCCCTTGCGCAGCGATGTGCCAGCACGGCATCGGCGCCGAAGCGCGAGGTGACCTCGCTCGGGGTCAGCGCGGCGAAATCACCGATCCGCCGTAATCCCAAGCGGTGCAACAGATCCACCAGCTCGATGCGCTCCGGTGCGGACAGACTCGGTTCCAGTGCGAGTTCGCGCACCGGCAGCGGCGCCAGAAAACGCGCACCCCCGCCGGGCGGCACGATCGCGGTGAAACGCGCCGCGATCACCGCCGTGGACAACTCGTCGGCAATGCCGATCTGCGCCTCCACCCCCACCGCCGCGGCCGCGTCGAGGAGCCGTTCGGCCGCCGCCTCCTCGGACCCGAAGAACCGTGCCGCACCCCGCGCACCGAGCACCAACAGCCCCGGACGCAGCACCTCTACCCCCGGCACCGTCGCATCGATGGCCGCCACCACCGGCTCGAACAATCGCGCATCCCGATCCGGATCCACCTGCGCGACATATACATTCGGACACCGCGCCTGTGCCTCGCGCTTGGTCAGCCCACGCCGCACCCCCTCGGCCCTGGCAATGGCCGAACACTCCACCACCTTATTGGCGAACAGCACCGCGACCGGCCGCGTAGCGGGCACCCGCGCCACCGCCGCCGCCGTCACCGCCGACCAGTCCGGACACCACAGTGCCAGCACCCGCGCCCCACCCACCCGACTCGGCCGGATCACCACCCCACCCCTCCGGGCACCCCGCACAACAACTGGGCACCCCGTGACGGACCACCGGCCCCAGTGCTGCCGCACCGTCCGAATCCGGGACCGATGCGACAGTCGGCCGTTGTTCGCCAACGACCGTTGCTTGCGGCAGCGAGTGTCACTGCGTCCGAATCACGCCAGCGCACCGAACGTCACCTCACTCGCGGGCGGCACTGCGCTCGCCTTGGCTCGCCGCCGCGTCGAACTCCGAATCGACGGGGAAGGCCGCTTCGCGCAGCAGAACTCATGACGCGCAGTCGCGAGGACCGACTCATGACGCCGCACCGTGCGCCTCGACGGTCGCTTCATCGGCCGCGGCGACCGTTTCCAGTGCCACCCATTCCACTCGGCTCGAACCGGGACGCAGTTCGATTCGGCCGTGGCAGGGTGGGCCGGCCTTGCCGCGGACCGCGACCTCCAGGCGGAGCGAGCGGAGGCGGCCCCGGCCCGCGCCGAGTCCGCCGTACCCGGCGATGCGGGTATCCACGCGCAGGGACGGATTGGACCAGCGGCCGTCGGTAACTACCAGAGTGGCCCCTTTGCTGCGCGCACGTGCGGCGATGACGCGGGTGCGGGACGGAGCGACGGCGGCGCCGGCGAGGCCGAGCACCACCAGATCGAGGCCGTCGAGCAACACCGCGGCCACCTCTACCGGATCCGGCCCGGGATCGGCGACGACGGCGAGACGCTGCAACTGCGCCCCCATCTCGACCGCGGCGAGCAGCCCGAGCCGCGGCATTCCGACCACCGCGGCATGCCCACCGCCCTCGGTCACCGCGGCGAGCAGGCCAGCCAGCAGCGAACTCGCACCCGAATAGGCCACCACCGACCCCTTGACCAGGCCGCCGTCAGGCAACAGCTCGGCAAGGGCGGGCGGCACCGCGAGCGCTTCCCTGCGCAATTCGGCGGCGCGCGGAATCCGCTCGGCCGCCGCTTCCCCGCGCCCGGGGATCGCCGCCATCCGTCGGCGCAGCTCATCCAGTGTCGGTTTATCCCTCGGCGGCATCCTGTCCCGCCGTCTCCCCGCCCCTGAATCCTCATCCGAACCCATCACAACCACCTACTTCCAACGATGGACCCGAGGCGAAGGCGCGGCCCGAACCTCCACGAAACAAGAGTTCAGCACCGATCCAGCTATCGATCACTATCGAATATACGTTCGATGCTCGCTCAGTAGAAACCCACCCCCGACTTCCGTCAAGTACGCGCGTGGGCCGCGATCACTTCGCAATGCTGCTGTTGTTTTTGAGTTGAACTCAACTTAAGATCGGATCATGAACGAGCGAGACACAGCCGACATGTCGGCCATGACGGAGGCGAGCGCCAGCGAGGCGCAGTCATGACCGACCAGGAATGGACCGGACGCGGCGCGACAGCACGCAGACGGCTGCTGGAGGCGGCGCACGCGGAGCTGAGCGAGACCGGCGAACTCGAGGTGGCCGCCGTCGCCCGCCGCGCCGGGGTCAGCGTCGGGCTGCCCTACCGATACTTCGGCTCGCGCAGCGGCCTGCTCACCGCCGTCATCACCGACTTCTACGACCGACTCGGCGAAAACGTCACCTATGCGGAATTCGCCGGAAAGGATTGGCGCGAACGCGAACACGCGCGCGTGGTTGCCTGGGTGAACTTCCTCTACGACGACCCGCTCGCCCCCGTCGCACTCGGACGATTCGGTGACGCCGAGGCGGCGGGCGTGGAACGGCAACGGCTGCAGCAGGCGATCGAGGTCGGCATCCGAAATATGGCGCAAGGCCAGCGCCAGGGCATGGTGCCCGCGGACCGCGATCCGGAATTGCTCGTCGCGGCCGTCCTCGGTGGTGTGCATATGGCCGTTGCGGTGGCGCTCACCCGCAGTCCGCGCCCGGACCGTGCCGTCGTCGCCGATCAGGTATGGGAATTCGTGGCCGGGGCAACCGGCGCAGGGAAGGAAGAACAATGAGCTATACACAACCGGAGGTCGAACGACTCGAGGACCTCGCGGGCAACCTGTCTCGAACCCATCGCGCGATCCACGAAGCACGCGATGTCCCCGCCGCGCAGATGGACGCCGATCTCACCGCGCTCGATCGCGACGGCTACGTGATCCTCGAGGGCCTGCTCGACTCGGCGCAGTGTGCGGCACTGCGCGCAGAACTCCTGCCCCTGCTCGGCCCGAACGGGCGAAATGCGTTCGAGGGCCACCGGACTCAGCGGCTCTACAGCGTGCTCGGCAAGACGCGCATGGTCGATCAGCTGGTCGACCATCCCCGCGTGCTCGCCCTCTTGGATCGACTTCTGCTGCCCGGATATCTGCTGTCGCAGTTGCAAATCATCAATATCGCCCCCGGCGAAAACGCCCAGCTCCTGCATCCCGACGACGGCTTCTATCCGGTGCCGCGACCACGAAAGGCATTGTCGGCGGCCACCATCTGGGCGCTCGACGAATTCACCGCCGAAAACGGCGCGACGATGCTCATCCCGGGCAGTCATCGCTGGCCGGACGGTCGGACGCCACAGGAGGACGATGTGCGCGTACCCGGCGTCATGCCCGCCGGATCGTGCGTATTCTTCCTCGGCACCCTCTGGCACGGCGGCGGCGCGAACCGCTCGGCTAGCACGCGATTGGCCGCCACCGCGCAGTACTGCGAGCCGTGGTTGCGCACCCAGGAGGCCTTTACTCTCTCGACCGATCGCGATACGGTGCGCGCGGTATCACCCGAAATCCGGCGCATGCTCGGCTACAGCATTCATCCGCCCTTCATCGGCATGGTGGACGGTATGCACCCGGATCGTCTGCTGACGCAATAACCGGCACGGCGCGAATCAGGCCAGCTGGCCACGTTTTCCGCTAACCTGCACCCGTGACCGAACGCGCTCGTCCTATTGTCGGCCCCGATTATCTGGTTGCCGGCCGCTACCGTCTGCAGTCGAAGCTGGGCGGCGGCGGTATGGGTGCGGTATGGCTCGCACACGATCGCCTGCTCAACCGGGACGTCGCGATCAAACAGGTGCTTTCCACCGCCGGACTCCCGGAGGCGCAGGCCAATGAGATCCGCAACCAGATCATGCACGAGGGCCGGGTCGCGGCCAAGCTCTCGCATGAGCACGCCATCGCCGTCTACGACGTGGTGCTGGAGGCCGGCGAACCTTGGCTGGTGATGGAACATCTGCCATCACGCAGTGTCGCAAGGGCATTGGCGCTGGTGAACGCGCTGCCGCCGATCGAGGTGGCGCAGATCGGGGCGCAGGTCGCCGATGCGTTGGCGGCCGCGCACGCCGCGGGCATCGTGCACCGCGATATCAAACCGGGCAATATTCTCGTCGCCGACCGCGGACCCGTCGTCGGGATGGCCAAGCTCAGCGACTTCGGCATCTCGCGTGGTGCGACCGAAAACCCCGACGAACCGGACGGCGTGATCACCGGCACCCCTGCCTATCTCCCCCCTGAGGTGGCGCGCGGCGCGCAGCCGACCACGGCCAGCGATGTGTTCTCCCTCGGCGCCACGCTCTACACCGCGATCGAAGGACAACCGCCGTTCGGTATGGACGACGACACCGATGCCGTGGTCTATCGCGCGGCCATGGCCCAGATCATCCCGCCCAGCCGCAGCGGCATGCTCACCAACGCGCTGCTGCACATGATGGAACCCGCCCCGCAGCGCAGGCCGACCATGGCTGAGGCGCGCGACGAAATCCTCACCGCCGCATTCGGTCCCGGCACCGGACCGTATATCCTCGGCGCTCCGGTGCGCACCGAGGACGGCACCATTCCGGCATGGGCCGCCCGCAATTCGGCATCAGGCCTGCGCAGTCCGCACTCGACTCCGCTGCCGCGCCCACACCGCAGCAACACCTCCGGCCCCGCGGCCGCGGCACCCCAGCGCCCGAAGGCGAAGTCGAAGGAAGCGAGCAACGCCCCGCTCGCCATCGCCATCGGCCTGCTGATCGGCCTGGTCCTTATCATCGCCATCATCATCGCGATGATGTAATCCGCTGCGCCGCAGCCTTTCAGCTGCCGCATGACTGCGCAGCAGGCACGCTTCGAGTACGCAACCTTGCACTACGTACGAAATGGCACCACGCCACAAATTGCACCGCGCCGCGAACGAAATGGCGTGGCGTGCATGCACCAACTCTGGCACCGAGCGGACGAGCTGGGCTCGCCGCGCACAAACCGGCCCGCCGCAGACCGGCCCGGCACGCACGAACCGCCCGTCGTGCACAAACTGACCCGCACGCACAAATTCGCCCGGCACGCACAAACGGCCCGCCGCCCACAAACCGACCCGGCACGCACGAACTTGTCCGCAGCGCACCAACTTGCCGGGCGAAACCGTGCGCGGCGAGCGAATACGTACGCGGCGCGCCAGAATGCGCGAAGTCAGTCGATGCGGCGCCGGTGGGCCCAACGGGTGAGCGCGTTGCGGTTGGACTGCTGGGTCTTGCGAAGCACGTTGGAGGCGTGTGTCTCAACGGTTTTCACCGAGATAAAGAGCTTCTCCGCGATTTCCCGATAGGTGTAGCCGCGGGCGAGCAGCCGCAGCACCTCCAGTTCGCGCGGGGTGAGCGAATCCAGTTCGGGATCCAGCGGCGGCTCCGGCACCGGCGATTTGCCGGTGAACGAGTCGAGTACGAAACCGGCCAACCGCGGGCTGAACACCGCATCGCCACCGGCGACCCGTCGAATACCATCGGCCAGTTCGGATCCCGAAATCGTCTTGGTCACATAGCCGCGCGCACCCGCACGGATCACCGCGATCACATCCTCGGCGGCGTCGGAGACGCTCAATGCCAGGCATACCGGACCGTCATCGATGCCGGACAGCACCGCGACCCCGCCACCGTCGGGCATGTGCACATCGAGCAGTACGACATCCGGACGCGCGGCATTGATTCCGGCGACCGCCTCGGCCACGCCCCCGGCCTCCCCGACGACCTCCATATCGGTCTCCCGGCTCAATTCGGCCCGCACACCCGATCGGAACACGGCGTGATCATCGACGAGAAAGACCCGCACGGCCACCTACTTCTCCTCACCCTCGGTGGAGCGACCCACCCTGACGCACGGACCGCCCGCAGGCCGTCCGCACTTCATCGGTACCACAACTGCCACCGCATCTGTCGTCATCCAAAGTCACCAACCGTGCCGCGTCATCGGAGCGACCGATGCGACGCCTCGAATGCGCTTCCCACCAACCGGACCGCTCGCGCGAACGGCCCGATCCGAACGCCTTCGACAGCGTCCCGAGTTCCGTCGATGCGGCATCATCGGCCCACAGCAGATCATGTAACCCGTCTCACGGCCGAACGCCGTCAGCACGGAGCCCGTCGCACGACGGGCACGATCATTGACGATTGCGAACCGACTGTCGCACCTCATCACACTGTTCGTCCCCCACCGACGCCTCGTCGGCCCGATCCTGATCACCGGAATCGGTTCGCGGCATAATGATCCGCACCTCGGTGCCCCGACCGGGCGTGGACAGTATCTCCACTTGACCGCCGCGCCGCTCGATCCTGGCCCGAATAGATTTCGCGACACCCCGCCGATCCTGTGGCACCGCCGCGATATCGAATCCGGCTCCGCGATCGCGCACGAAGATGCTCACCTGATGCGGTTCCGCCTCGGCGAACAGATCGATCTCCGGGACGCCCGCATGTTTGGCGGCATTCACCAGCGCCTCCCGGCTCGCGCCGAGCAATGCGGTGAAATGCTCCTTCGGCAGGCCGGATCCGCTGTCGGCGCCGTCCATCGTCACATCGCCGACGGTGACCGGAGTCACCTTCACTCCGTGCTGATCCTCGACCTCGCCCGCGATCGTGCGCAGCGCCACGGCCAGGCTCGACTGTGCCGGCCCGGAATCCTCGAAGAGCCAGCGGCGCAGTTCCCGCTCCTGACTGCGCGCCAGCCGGGCAACCTCTTGCGGATCGTCGGCTTGACGCTGGATGAGCGCCAAGGTCTGCAGCACCGAATCATGCAGGTGGGACGCGATTTCCTCGCGTTCCTCATTGCGAATGCGGGCCGCGCGCTCGGCATTCAGCGCGCGCATCATGCGCAGCCACAGCGGCACCGTCAGCAGACCGGCACCGATCAGCGTGACCGCCACCGCGATCAGCGCCGAGCCGAGCGAGCTCAGATCGATCCTGGCCAGCACCACCACACCGAGTCCGAGCACGATCATGGTGATCCCGGCGACGATGCGCGCCCAAGTCACCACCGAGGGACGCGCTGGCAGGCCGAGCAGCGACCGCGGGCCGTCGGTGTCATATTCGCGCCACACCAGCGCCGCACCCACCGCCACCACGACGATCGGCACGATCACCTTCGCCGCGGTACCGCTGAACAGCCACGACACCCCGACCGCGAGCCCGAGTCCGAGCAGGGCCAACCCGATCGCCTGCCGACGCTCCTTACCGGTCGGCTTCACCGCATCGTGGCCGCCCGGAGTGAAGATCCACAGCATCCCGTAGGCGACGATCCCCGCCCCCGCGAGCGCGGACAGCAATACGAATGCCATCCGCACCTTGAATACATCGAGCCCGAGATGATCGGCGACACCGCCGGCCACACCCCCCACGATCCGGCCACCCGAACGCCGCACCATCCGCGGATACGGCGGTGTGGGCGCGA
Source organism: Nocardia sp. NPDC050412 (assembly GCF_044458825.1). Classification (NCBI taxonomy): domain Bacteria; kingdom Bacillati; phylum Actinomycetota; class Actinomycetes; order Mycobacteriales; family Nocardiaceae; genus Nocardia; species Nocardia sp. NPDC050412. Next base: position 329,143 of record NZ_JBITIJ010000007.1, on the reverse strand, counting down.
GCGCCGGCGCGGCACCGAAGCGGCCAGGACCGGGCGTGAACCCGGGCGCGGCGCCGAACCCCCGTGGATCGGCCCCCCGAGCAGCATCGAACGCGGGCACGGACGGGTACATGCCTTCGATACTGGCACGGCCCACCGACAACCGACCATCAGGAATCACCCTGATCTTCGCCGGTGACAGGGCCCCGTAGCGGTCGATCAGGCGGAGTAGTCGATAGCGGGCCCGAAGGTGCCGTCGCCGTTGCCGTAGCGCAGGGTGATGTTCCCCGAGCCGGTGTTGCCGATGACCGTGTCGATCTTTCCGTCGCCGTTGAAGTCGGCGAGAATCGGGGTGGACAGGGGGACGAGCCCGCCGGAGGGGTAGGTGTGCGGCGGACCGAAGGTGCCGTTGCCGGTACCGAGCAGCACGCTGAGGCTGGAGGTGCCGCCATTGGCAACCACCATGTCGAGCATGCCGTCGCCGTTGAGGTCGGCGAGGTCGAAGCACTGCGGGAGCAGACCACCGGTTTGATATGCCGCGAGCGCGCCGAAGGTGCCGTCACCATTGTTGAACAGCGTGGATACGCTGCCTGCGACAAGGTTGGAGAAGAGGATGTCGGGCTTGCCGTCGGCGTTGATGTCGCGCGCCATGCCGTACCAGGCGGTCAGGGCACCGTCGCCGAACGTGGTCGGGGCGGCGAAGGTGCCGTCACCGCGACCGCGGTAGATCTGGATGGTGCTGTTGACGTAATTGCCGCGTAGCAGGTCGAGGTTGCCATCCCCATCGAAGTCTGCGATGTCGGCGGACCCGGAGCCGACACCCAGGTTGCTGGAGACGGTGTATGCCGAAAAGAAAGTGCCATCGCCCTTGCCCCGGAGCACCGACCATGACGGGGCCTGATTGGAGGTGGCCAAGTCAGGGTTGCCGTCGTGGTCGAAGTCGCCGACGACCACAGCCCCGGGGGCCAGGTCCGTCGCGTAGTCGACGGCCTCGGCGAAGGTGCCGTCGCCGTTGCCCATCAGTATGGAGACGTCGCTCGTGGTGAAGTTGGTGACGGCCATATCGAGTTTGCCGTCGTGGTCGAAGTCCGCGATGGCGACATAGTCCGCCTGACCGCCGGTGGCGTAGCGGACGGCGGGCTGGAAGCCTCCGCCGGGCCTTCCCAAGAAAACCGACACTCCGAATCCGAGCACGAAATCACTGAATACGACGTCGGTGTAGCCGTCGCCGTTGAGATCGGCGATCGCGGGAACCGCTGGGCCCGTCAGATTGGGGAGCAAATCCGCCGATGCTGGAGTGCCGGGGAAGGCGGTACCCGCCAATGCCGCAGCGACGCAAGCGCTGACGACGAATCTGGTGCGTAACACTTGTCTCTCCCGTAGGACCGATATCAGCAGAACGCTACGGCGTTCTCAGACGTGGTGATCTTGCACAGGCCGCCGATTCCTGTCCGGTCCGGACAAGAAAGCCACGCTGAACTGCCGTTCTTCTCTCGAGCTAGACAGCTTGCGACGTCAGCAGCGGACAACCGACGGATCCGCCGCCGACCCGGGCACCGCCGGACCGGATAACTGCCGCAAGGCATGTCTACCAGTGCTTTTCAGATCGAATACCGATCAATGGCTTAGGCAGCTCACAGCCCCACGCCATACGTTTCTTCCGGGTCGGAAACGTCCCACTGAACACCGGGACTCGCGCCGCAGGGGGCCGAGCACAGGTTCGGGGAGGAATCATGAACATCAAGTCGGTACTGCTCACCGCCGCCACCTTGGTCGGAATCGCCGTGGCGGGTGCGCCATTCGCCGCCGCCCAGGGGATGGCGCCGCATGAGAAGAACTACGCGGGCCCAGGGGGGTTCGCGCTCACCGTGGGCCATATGGACGAGCAGTTTCGCCCCGTCCCCCCGCTCAACGGAATGCCGACCAACCGAGAGGTGTTCCTGGACAACACCTTCTACGGCACCATCCCCGCTAATGCGAGGGGCACCATGAAGGCGGGCTACCTCGTCGCCTGTGCGGTCGATCTCGATCTCACGGTCGATATCCAGGCCGGGATCGGCTTCGACACCGGGTTCAGCATCGGTGTCAGCGGCAGTGACGATTCGACGTCACCGAACTTCGATGCCAGCATCGGCCCGAAGATCTACGCCGGAGTCAGCCTCGACATGTCGATCAGTCCCGGCGAGATCAAGCCGATCGAAGTGGGCACCAAGGACCTGGCTCTCGGCGGTACCGGCTATCTGGTCAGTCACGACTACCACCTGCTGGTCAAGAATTGCGGCGGAGGGCTCACCATCCAGTCCTATGTGACCCTCACGGCCGACACACCCGATGTCACCGCCGCCGACGCGGTGACAGGAGACCGGATCTTCCTGTAATTCGGCAGCACCACAGCGGCCGTGTGATCGACGATCGCACGGCCGCTCGACCGGTCATGCACCTCGAACCGGCTAAGTTGTCCCTATGTCTGTGTCGCCCAAAAAGATCGGGCGCACGTGGTGACCGAGGACACCACCGCCGAGGCTCGGGGGGAAATCCGATCACCGCGTGCGATTTTCGCGCATCGATTCGCCGATCTCTATGCCGCCGCGGGCAATCCGACGCTGCGACGGGTCGCTATGGCGGCTGAAACGCGGATGCGGGCCGCGCAAGGTAAGCGGGCCGCCCCGAGTGCTTCGGTGCAGCGGATCAGCGATTGGAAGGCGGGGCGCAATGTTCCGGCTCGCTTCGAATCGATGCTTCCGGTCGTACTCACCCTGATCGACCTGGCTAAGAAGGCCGAGTCGCAGGCCAGTCGGCAGTTGCTGGAAGTGCGTGAGTGGCAACGGCTCTGGCAGGCCGCCATCACCTGGACACCGAATGACGAGGACGACGCGGCCTGTCCCTACCTGGGACTCACCTCCTATCGCGAGCAGCACCGGGACATCTTCTTCGGCAGAACCCGATCCACTGCCGAACTCGTCGATTTGCTCCAGGACGCCGCCGCCGACGCGGATGGAGTCGTCGTGCTGATCGGCGCATCGGGTGCGGGCAAGTCCTCGCTGTTGGCCGCGGGACTCATACCCGCGGTCACCGACAACTGGTCGACCACCGCGATGACACCCGGGGCGAGGCCACTGCTCGCACTGGCCAAGGCTTTTCACGCGGACAAGGCGATAGCGAAGCCATCCGCCGACGAGGTGTGCGCGGCTCTCGACCAGTGGAGCGCCGATCAACGTCGGCTGCTGATCGTGGACCAGTTCGAGGAGTTGTTCACCGCCTGCTCGGATGAACGCGAGCGCGAAGCTTTCCTGAATGTCTTGGACCGCTGCGCGACTCGAGCCGACGATGCCCTCACCGTCGTCATCGCCCTGCGCGCCGATTTCTATGCCCAGTGCCTCGACTACCCGATCCTGCAGCACGCTCTCGAACACCGCGGCTATCTGCTCGGCCCCATGCGGCTGGACGAACTGGCCCAGGCACTCATCGGGCCGGCCAACCACGCCGGGCTCGAACTGGAGTCCGGCCTGGCAGAACTGGTGATCACCGAACTCTGCGGAGTCGGCGATCACGAGAACCGCCAGAGCTACGATCCGGGTGCACTCCCGCTGCTCTCGCACGTCATGGCCGCCACCTGGCAGCACCGCGAAGGCCGCAAACTGACCGTCGCCGGATATCGCAAGGCGGGCGGTGTCATCGGCTCCATCGCCGCCACCGCCGAACAGGCATGGAGCGAACTATCCGACACCCAGCAGTCCTGCGCGAAGGATGTGCTGCTCGGACTCGTTGCCGTCGCCAATGATTCGCGCGATACCCGGCGCATCGCTGTCCGTCCGAACCTGCTGCAACGCACCACCGACCCGGTATCCGCCACGGCCGCACTGGAGCTGCTGGCCCGCACCCGCCTGATCACCCTCGACTCCGACTCGGTGTATCTGACCCACGAGATCGTGCTGGACGCGTGGCCGCGACTGCATACCTGGATCGATGAGGACCGCGTCGGCTACCTGGTCCGGCAGCGGTTGGAAGCCGATGCCGCGGAATGGGATTCGACCGGACAGGATCCCTCACTGCTTTATCGGGGCACCCGGCTCGAGACCGCTCTCGGTCATGTCGATCCGCCCATGGTCGGCGGCCAGATCCGCAGCTTCCTCGAGCATTCCCGAGCCGCGCGAACGCATACCCGCAGACGGTCGTCGGTGACCCGGGTCGTCCTCGCCATGCTCGGCGTCGGCCTACTCGTACTCGGCACATTCGCCTACGCGCAGGTCGAGCTCACCAAACAGCAACGCAACGACAAGAACTTCGGATCCGTACTGGCAGAGGCCGATCGACTACAACAAATCGATCCATCGCTGTCCGCGCAGCTATATCTCGTTGCCGGACAACTCAGGCCGGGCGATCCGGAAGTGCGGGCGCGGTTGCTCGCGACCCAGAACGTCGCCCTCGCAACACCATTCGTCGCTCACGACGAGGGGATCAGGACCATCGCGTACCGACCCGACGGCCGGGTGCTGGCTTCCGCGAGCAACGACAACACCATCCGCCTCTGGGACGTCGCCGATCCGCGACATCCCCACCCGCTCGGCGAGCCGTTATGCCAATCCCCTTCCGGGGCGGCGTCCATGGCATTCAACGCTGCTGGCACGGTGCTCGCCACCACCGGCACTTCGGCGCGACCGCAGCTGTGGGATGTCCGTGATCCGGCGCATCCCCGGCTGTTCGGATCACCCCCGACGACCACCAGCGATACGGGTTATCTGGTGTCCTTCAGCCCGAACGGACGGACCCTGGCAGTCGGGTCCACGCGCGACAAAGGCATCACCCTATGGGATGTCGGCAACCCGGACGAACCGATCCAGGGTCGGTTCGTCCCCGCGCCGCACAATCGGGACCTGTCCGCGTTCGCGTTCAGTGGCAATGGAGGACTACTGGCGGTCGCGACCAGTGACTGGGACCACAGTATCGCGACGGTCGAATTGTGGTCCGTTCCGGACGCGGGGGAAATCACCCGCGCTGGAACACCATTCGAGGTGACCCACGATGTCGAAGCAATCCGGTTCAGTCCTGATAACACCACCTTCGCCCTGGCCGGTCCACGCCTGACCATACGACACACCTACGTCAGCGTGACCCAGTTATGGGCCGTCGAAAATCCCGCCCATCCGCGCCCGCTCGGAAATCCGTTGGTCGATAACGTGGTTCAGCAGCCCGTCCCCCTGCTCGCCTTCAGCCCGGACGGCCACACATTGGCGACCGGTGGTGCCACCGGCGCGAAACTATGGAATATCGCCGACCCCGCGCAGCCGACCCCGCTGGGCGCCCAGCTGTCGGCGATTCCGGCTCGCTGCCTCAACGACGCGAGAATTCCCACCCGCTGTACCGGTGAACCGACGGGACTGGCATTCAGCTCGGACGGCAAGATATTGGCCGTGGGCGGCACGGAGGGCGTCGTGCGGCTGTGGTCCCTGGCTCCGGCGGTTCTCACTGGACACACCGATTGGGGCAGGAGTCCGATATTCGATGGCACCGGCACCCGAATGGTGAGCGATTCCAGCGACGGCACATTCGCCATATGGGATACCGGTAATCCCCGGGAACCGGTCCGGATAGGGGAATTCAGGGCGAAACCGGGATCATCGATCCGGGCCCTGAGCCCTGATGGGAGGTCCCTGATAGCTCGGGACGGTCCGACGGGCCCGATGGTCCTTGTCGACATCTCCGACCCGAAGCGCATTCGGATATCGGGTGACTGGCAGGCATCGTCGCAATGGTCGCGCCTGGGCTTCAACCGCGACTGGACCCTGGCGGCGCAAACTCTGGCTCCCGAGGTAGACACCTTCCAACTCGCGAACATTACGGATCGCTCCCGCCCAGTGCTATTGGGGACACCGACATCAGTGGCACCCGCGCAGGTCCAAGCCATCGGATTCAATCCGACCGGCCCCACCCTCGCGATCATCGAATCGACCCTGTCCGAACCGAGTTCGCCGGCTATGGCCCTGCGAACCAGGCTGGCCCTGTGGGATATCTCGAACCCGGACCACCCTGTGCGGGTGGGTACATCCCCGCCGGAGCACTCGCCGCTGATGCTCGATGTGATCATGCACCCCGACGGCCGCACCGCCGTCACCGTGGCGAACGAAACCTTCCAGGTCTGGGACATCAGCAACCCGGCATCGCCCGAACCGATCGGTGACCGGGTCACCGCACATAATCTGGCGATCATCTCGACCTCGTTCAGTCCCGACGGCAAGACCATGGCCACCAGCGGAAATGACGGTTCGGTGCGGTTGTGGGACTTCACCGATCGCCGTCATCCCCGCCTTATGTCCAGCTCCATCGCGCCACCCGGCCCCAATGTCTGGTTCATCCAGTTCCATCCACACGGCGACTATCTGTCCGCGTCGAGTAGCGGTGGCGAGCGTCGACTGTGGGATCTGGACGAGCAGCACGCGATCGCACGCATCTGTCATGCCACTGCCACCCTCATGACTCCCGAACTCTGGCAGCGCTACCTGCCCCAACTCCCCTACCGTCCGCCATGCGACTAAGTAACCAAGAGACCGATTGGTCCAAAAGGATCAGCAATAGTTTCAGGGTTCCCCCCGATGTGCCGAAGCGCTGGTCACGCCCAGTATGGAAACCATGACGAAAACGAGCTTCGGCGATCAGATTCACCAGATGTGGCAGTCGCGGCCCGTCCGGTTGCCGCGGCAAGGTCCGATCGCGGGCGTCGCGGCCGGATTCGGGCAGCGATACGGGATCGATCCAGTGCTCGTGCGGGTCGCGCTCGTGGTGTCGACGATCTTCGGCGGAGCGGGCATTGTGCTGTACCTGCTCGCCTGGCTGCTGTTCAGCGAGGCGGGGGATCAGTCCTCGGCGGCCGAGTCGCTATTCGGCAAGGGGCACAGCTCGCAGTCGCAGACCAAGACCATCGTTCTGCTCGTGGCACTGGCCATCGCGGTCAGCACCATCGGACCGGTCGGCGTCGGACTGGCCGGCTCCGGCATGATCAGCATGGCGCTGATGCTGGCCGGTTGGTGGATGCTGCATATGCGAAACCCACAGCCGCCACCCGGCACGAGTTCACTCGGCGGCTTCGACGGCGGTCTCACCGCGACCGGCTACCCCGGGGCCGTATTCCCGCAGCGCACGATGCCCGGCGACTTCTACGCGCCGGAGACCAGCATGTACACGCCGTACACGAAGTTGCCGGACGCATATGTTCCGGACGCTCCGGCCCAAGCGGCACCTAATACCCCTGCGCAGCAGCCAGGTTCGGACACAGTTCGCTTGCCGGACGCCGAAAATGGCGACGCCGAAACCGAACTGATCGAAAATGACGGCACGCCAATCGACGCGGGCGCTACGCCAGCCGATCCAGACACCGTCCTGCTGGGTAAGGAAGATGCCGACACCGTCCTGCTCGACAAGGGCAACGTGGAAACCACGGCACCACCCACCGAGACCACAACGTCCGACAACGGAACAACGCCGGGAATTACCGCCTCCGCCTCGCCGCACACGACCGGCGGACCGTCCGGCGCGAGCGCAACGTCCAACACGAGCGCGACGTCCAACACGAGCGCGACCTCCGGCGCAAGCACAACCTCCGGCGCAAGCACAACCTCCGACGCAAGAACGACGGCCGACGAGAGCACGGCGTCCGGCGCAACAGGTCGCGACACCGCACAACCTGCCGCAACGTCCGGCGCGAGCGACACCGACTTGGAAAGCGGCGGTAGCTCATCGCGAACCGAATCCACTTCGCGCACAAGCACTCCCCCATCCCGTACAACGGCCGCGACACCTGCGCACCCCGCCGGACTCACCCCACCCTCCTGGGACCCCCTCGGCGTAGCCCCACTCGCCTGGGATCTCCCCGAACCCACCCCGACCCGCACCATCGTCGCGCCCCCGCCGAAGCGCCCCCGCTCCCGGCTCACTCCCGTGGTCCTCGGCCTGGCCATCCTGGCCGCCGCCGGCGCGGGTGCGCTGGCCGCCTCCGGCGTCGAATGGATGACTCCCGGACGCATCGCCGCGGTGGCGCTGGCGGTGATCGGGTTGGGTCTGGTCATCGGCGCATTCCTGCGCCGCGGCTTCGGCCTGCTCGTACTGACCGCACCACTGGCCGGATTCGTGGTGCTGGCCTCGATGCTCGGCCCGATCGAATTCGACAGCGCGACTATCGGCGATCGCACCTGGGCGCCGACCTCGATGACCGACCTGTCCTCGAAGTACGAGTTGACCATGGGAACAGGCACATTGGATCTGCGGTCGCTGAAGCTGACCGAGAACCGGGCCGTCGAGGTCGCGGTTGGGCTCGGCGATGCCGAGATCCTGCTGCCCGAGGGTATGGCGGTACGCACCGATTGCACCGTCAACCTCGGAGATGTCAACTGCCCCACCGGTATTACCGGTCCGCATGCCGACGGCGCACCGGTGCTCGACCTGAAAGTCCATGTCCGGACCGGCAATGCGGAGGTGCACCGTGGCTGACCCCACCGATGACAACGTCACCAAGCGAGGGCCGTCCGTCTCCCTGCTGATCGTCGGACTGCTCGCCCTCGGCGTGAGCATCTGGGCCTTCATCGGCCCGGCCACCATGACCGCCACCGGTGTGGCCTCACTCGGCTGGGTCGTCGTGATCTCCGCCATCGTGGTCGGCATCCTGCTGGTCATTTCCCCGCGCAGCCCCCGCTGATCACACGAATGGCCCGTCCCGGACGGGCCATTTCTTTCTGGAGGAGCAGAACACCAATGCCCAAGGAACAGTTCGACATCGACGACGACCCGACCGACCATACGGGAATCCCGATCGGCCGCTTCATGCCACTGACACCGAGCCGCAGTTACCTCGGCGGCGGCTTATTACTCGGGCAACTCATCCTCGGCCGCACACCGCCCGCCCACAACGAATCCCGAGACCACTACTCCATATAAGCCGGGCAGCCCAAATGCTCACTGATCCGGTCGAGTAGCCGCTGCATACTCACCCGCTGCTTGCCTTCGACACCCCGTGCGATCATCGGCACTATCCACCGCGCACTGGTCGCGACGTTGAACATCTGCTGGATCACCCGAGCACCCTTCGGATGCGGCAACACTCGACATTCGGCGCGAAACCATCGCTGCCCCTCGACGGCGAGCATCGCCTGCGCCCGATCCACCTGGACCCGAATCCCATTGGGATCGCCGGCGATCGCGGCCCGGAATTCACTCGGGCCGCCGCGCAACCGCATCCCGGGATCGGGCCCGTCGGCGAGGAAGAAGGCGTTGTCCGGACCGACCGGGCCGGCGCTCACCGCGGTGAGCAGCGCGGCCACCACCCCACACGGTGCCTCGACGACCGCGTTGACGGTGCAGAGCGGCTTCTTCGCTGCCATCCGGACCCCCTGGGGAACTGGTCTACCCGGCTGACGGTACTCCCGGAATCCGGCAAATCAGGCCCGATTGCGGGGTCACTCCCATTCGATGGTGCCCGGCGGCTTGCTCGTCACATCGAGGACAACCCGATTGACCTCGGCCACCTCGTTGGTGATGCGGGTGGAAATGCGCTCGAGTACGTCATAGGGAAGCCTGGTCCAATCCGCGGTCATCGCGTCCTCGCTGGAGACCGGACGCAGCACGATCGGATGACCGTAGGTGCGGCCGTCGCCCTGTACACCGACACTGCGCACATCCGCGAGCAGCACCACCGGGCACTGCCAGATCTGGCGGTCCAGTCCGGCGGCGGTCAGCTCCTCGCGTGCGATGGCGTCGGCCTGCCGCAGCGTCTCCAGACGGTCCGCGGTGACCTCGCCGACAATGCGGATAGCCAGGCCGGGCCCCGGGAAGGGCTGGCGGGCAACGATTTCCTCGGGCAGCCCGAGTTCGCGGCCGACCGCGCGTACCTCGTCCTTGAACAGCAACCGCAGCGGTTCGACGAGGTCGAACTCCAGATCGTCGGGCAGACCGCCGACATTGTGATGGCTCTTGATATTCGCGGTGCCGCTGCCGCCACCGGATTCGACGACGTCCGGGTAGAGCGTGCCCTGCACCAGGAACTCGACCTCGGGCTTGGCGCCGCCGCTCTGTTCGACGACGACCTCGGAGACCGCATCCTCGAACGACCGGATGAACTCCCGGCCGATGATCTTGCGCTTCTCCTCCGGATCGGTGACGCCCTTCAGCTCACCGAGGAACTTGTCCACCGCGTCGACGGTCACCAATTTGGCACCGGTCGCGGCGACGAAGTCCTGCTGCACCTGCTCGCGCTCCCCCGCCCGCAACAGGCCGTGGTCGACGAATACGCAGGTCAGCCGGTCGCCGATGGCGCGCTGCACCAGTGCGGCGGCGACCGCGCTGTCCACACCGCCGGAAAGCCCGCAGATCGCGTGGCCGTCGCCGATCTGCTCGCGCGCCGAAGCGATCAGCGATTCGGCGATATTGGCCGGGGTCCAGGTGGGAGGGATTCCGGCGAGTTCGTGCAGGAAACGGCTGAGCACCTGCTGACCGTGCGGCGAGTGCAGCACCTCCGGGTGGTACTGCACACCGGCCAGCTTGCGGGCCCGATTCTCGAATGCGGCGACCGGAGCACCCGCGCTGGTGCCGGTGACCTCGAAGCCCTCGGGCGCGTCGGTAACCGCATCGCCGTGGCTCATCCACACCGGCTGTTTGGTCGGCAGGCCACCGTGCAGCAGACCGCCGTCAGCACTGAGCTCGGTGCGGCCGTATTCGCGGGTGCCGGTATGCGCGACGGTGCCGCCGAGCGCCTGGGCCATGGCCTGGAAGCCGTAGCAGATGCCGAAGACCGGAATGCCGAGATCGAACAGCCGCGCGTCCAGCTGCGGCGCGCCCTCGGCGTACACGCTGGATGGTCCGCCGGACAGAATCACCGCGAGCGGCTGCTTCTCGGCGATCTCATCCACGGTGGCGGTATGCGGGATCACCTCCGAATACACACTCGATTCACGGACCCGCCGGGCGATCAGCTGGGCGTACTGTGCGCCGAAGTCGACGACGAGGACCGGTCTCTGAGTTTCTGCCACTCGAACAGTTTAGTGAGGGGCTGAAATCGTCCCGCGCGGCCCCGCACCGCTGGTTATCCTCATGCCGTGCCCTTCGCCCGCGCGATAGACGCCGACATCCACTACGAGGACAGTGGCGGCGACGGTCCGGTGGTCTTACTAGCACACGAATTCTTCATGGACCGAACGATGTTCGCATCCCAGATGGCCGCGCTCGCACCGGAATTCCGGATCGTGTCGTGGGATGCGCGCGGACACGGCCGCACCAGGGACGAGGGGCTACCGTTCACCTACTGGACCGCCGCGCGCGACGCCCTTACCGTGCTCGATCATCTCGGCGCCGAACGCGCCGTGTTCGGCGGCACCGCGCAAGGGGGATTCACCGCGCTGCGCACCGCGCTCATCGCACCCGAGCGGGTTTCCGCACTGATCCTGATCAGCACCGAAGCGCACGGCCCGACGCCCGAACAGTCCACTGCGACCCAGAAATTCCTGGACGAGTGGTACGACGACGGCTCCCGGCAGGAGGCCGTCGAACAGCTCGCGTACTGGCTGATCGGCGATGACGAGTGGTACCGGGCGATCTGGACCAAGCGCTGGCTGGCCCGCGACCGCAGCGGCATCGAGGTCGCCGCGGGCTGTCTACTCGGCCGCGATTCGGTATCGGACCGCCTATCCGAAATCACCTGTCCCGCCTTGGTGATTCACGCCACCGACAGCGGTATCGCCCGCGACCGCGCCCAGCAGCTGGCCACCGGTCTCCCCGCAGCGCAGTTCGTCGAGATCGCCGGCGCACGACTCGCGGTCACCATGACCCACCCCGAACCGGTCAACCACGCCATCCGACAGTTCCTCCGCGAGCAGTCCGTCCCCACCCACGCCCGCTGACCCCGCCGGCTCGGAGAGCCACCGTTCGACTACTGTCGGCGAATGGTCAGGCGTGGACGCTCAGGCCGACCCGCTGGAATTCCTTGAGGTCGGAGTAGCCTGCCTTGGCCATCGAGCGACGCAGGCCGCCAACGAGATTCAGTGAGCCGAACGGGTCGTCGGAGGGGCCGTACAGCACCCGCTCCAGGCTCGGACGCACCGTCTCGCCGGTATCACCGGACAGCTCGCCGCCCAGATCCCACGGATCCTCCACGTGCAGCAGCGAACCGCGCGGCACCGACGGATGCGCGGCCGAGGACGGCCAGTACCAGCCGCGGCCCGGCGCCTCTGCGGCCAGGGCCAGCGGCACACCGAGCATGGCGGCATCGGCGCCACAGGCGATGGCCTTGGCCAGCTGACCCGAGGTGGCGATATCACCGTCGGCGATCACGTGCACATAGCGTCCGCCGGTCTCGTCCAGGTAGTCGCGACGCGCGGCGGCGGCATCGGCGATGGCCGTCGCCATCGGCACCCCGATGCCGAGCACCTCGCCGGTGGTCGTCGCGCCCGGATAGGAGCCGTAGCCCACGATGACGCCCGCGGCGCCGGTGCGCATCAGATGCAGCGCGGTCTTGTGATCGCTCACGCCACCGGCCACCACCGGCACATCCAGTTCGGCGATAAAGGTCTTGAGGTTCAACGGCTCACCGTCGCCGACGTGTTCGGCGGAGATGATGGTGCCGTGCACCACGAGTAGGTCGATCCCGGCCTGCAGCAGCGCGGGGGTCAGCGCGCGTGCGTTCTGCGGGCTCACCCGCACCGCCACCGTCACACCGGCGGCCCGCACCTGCGCGACCGCGGCGGCCAGCAGATCCGGCTGCATCGGCGCGGCATGCAATTCCTGCAGCAGCCCGATGGCACGTTCGTAACCACCCTTGCCGACAAGTTCGATCAGCTGGTCGATCTTCGCGGCGACATCGGCGTGCCGGGCCCACAGTCCCTCGCCGTTGATGACGCCGAGTCCACCGAGCCTGCCGAGTTCGATGGCGAACTCCGGCGAGACCAGCGCATCGGTGGGGTGTGTCAGGAACGGGATCTCGAATCGGTAGGCGTCCAACTGCCACGCCAGAGATACCTGCTTCGACGAACGAGTCCGCCGCGACGGGACGATATCGACATCGTCCAGTTCATAGGTACGCCGGGCGGTCCGACCCATACCGATCTCGACCATGTCGCGCACGCGTGCTCCTTAGTTTCGGCCGCGCGCGGCGCGGCGTGTTCACGGCTCTGTTGGATTAGCAGCACCCGCAGCACTGCGTGTTCGCTCGCCCGTGGTCCCGCTGACCCGGTCGAGCGACCTGCGTGCAGTCGCCGCGTCCGAGCCGTCGAGACTCGCGACTGCGTCGCATGGGCTTCGACGATCCGGCTGCCACGCCGCGAGGGTCGCTCGCAAGGACCCGCTCCGTCGTGGTCGCATATCGAGCCGTCGATCGCGAACAGGCGACTACGTCCGGGGGCGCGGGCCGGGACTCGTGGTCCCGTCCCTACGCCTCGCGAGGCCGTGGGTTATGCACCTCGATGACCGCGAACACGGTCAATCATGCACGGACCATCCCGTCCAGTACACAACCCGTCAAGCAGGCTAGCCGCGACCAGTGTAGTTGGGCGCCTCGACGGTCATCGTGATGTCGTGCGGGTGGCTCTCCTTGAGCCCCGCCGCGGTGATCTGCACGAACTGTGCCTCCTGCAGATCCGCGATGGACTGCGACCCGGTGTAGCCCATGGCCGCGCGCAGCCCGCCGACGAGCTGATGAATCACCTGGTTGACCGGTCCACGGAAGGGCACCCGCCCCTCGATGCCCTCGGGCACCAGCTTGTCTTCGGCGAGCACGTCGTCCTGGAAGTAGCGGTCCTTGGAGTAGGACTTGGCCTGCCCGCGGCCCTGCATGGCACCCAGCGATCCCATGCCGCGGTAGCTCTTGAACTGCTTGCCGCCCACCAGGATCAGCTCACCCGGCGACTCGGCGGTACCGGCCAGCAGCGAGCCGAGCATCACGGTGGACGCGCCCGCCGCGATGGCCTTGGCGATATCACCGGAGAACTGGATGCCGCCGTCGGCGATCACCGGAACGCCGTACGGCTTGCACGCGGCAACGGCCTCGAGAATCGCGGTGATCTGCGGGGCGCCGACACCGGCGACCACGCGGGTGGTGCAGATGGAGCCGGGACCGACACCGACCTTCACCGCATCCGCACCCGCCTCGACCAGCGCGGCCGCACCGGCCCTGGTGGCCACATTGCCGCCGACGATCTGGATGCGATCGCCGACCTCGGCCTTGACCTTGGTCACCATCTGCAGCACACCGGCCTGATGACCGTGCGCGGTATCGACGATGAGTACGTCGACCCCGGCATCGGCCAAAGTCATAGCGCGCGACCAGGAGTCCTCGCCGACACCGATCGCGGCGCCGACGAGCAGGCGGCCGTCACGGTCCTTGGTGGCGTTCGGGTACTGATCGGTCTTGACGAAGTCCTTGACCGTGATGAGTCCGCGCAGGCGGCCGTTACCGTCGACGATCGGCAGCTTCTCGATCTTGTGGCGACGCAGCAGACCTAGCGCGGCCGCGGCGGTGACGCCCTCCTGCGCGGTGATCAACGGCGCCTTGGTCATCACATCGGCCACCCGACGGTTCTGATCGACCTCGAAGCGCATATCGCGGTTGGTGATAATGCCCACAAGCGCGCCGGTCTCATCCACCACCGGCAGGCCGGAAATGCGGAAGCGGGCGCACATCGCGTCGACCTCGGCGAGAGTGTCGGTGGGGCGACAGGTCACCGGGTCGGTAACCATGCCTGCCTCGGACCGCTTGACGGTCTCGACCTGCGCGGCCTGATCGGCGGCGGCCAGATTGCGGTGCAACACACCCATGCCGCCTGCGCGCGCCATTGAGATGGCCATCCGCGCCTCGGTCACGGTGTCCATGGCGGAACTGCAGAGCGGGGTGCGCAACCGGATCTCGCGGGTCAACTGGCTGGAGGTTTCCACCGAGCTCGGGATGAGATCCGAAGCGGCCGGCAACAACAGCACATCGTCGAACGTGAGGCCGAGCATGGCGATCTTGTTCGGATCGTCACCACCCGTAGGAGGGCGGACCGCGATTCGTTCGCCCGATACGGGATTACTCATTCGGATCGACTCCTCCTGGACGTCGAAAGCAACGAACGCCGGGGTGGCCGGCGTCGTGGAAGCTGATGGGATGGACGGTGGCGGCTCCGGCAGCGCTGTCGGATACTGGCCGGGGCCTGTCACCATGGTATCTGTCCCGCAAACACGCCGATGAACTGAGCCCACCACCGAAACTGGCGCGCCACATAGCTGGCGAAGACCACCCTGTTCTGCGTACCGTGGGGGTGTGCGTGACCATCTACCACCTGGCTTGCCGCCGGATCCGTTCGCCGGAGACCCCTCCGACCCGTCCGCCGCGCTCGATGCCATCGAGCCCGGTGAACCGCTGGATCCCCACGAGCGCCTTGCGGTCGAGGAGGATCTCGCCGACCTTGCGGTGTATGAGGCACTACTAGCGCACCGCGGCATCCGAGGACTCGTGGTCAGCTGCGAAGACTGCAGACAAGATCACTACCATGACTGGGATATGCTGCGTGCCAATCTGCTTCAGCTGCTGGTCGACGGCACGGTGCGCCCGCACGAGCCCGCCTACGACCCGATGCCGGAAGCGTATGTCACCTGGGATTACTGCCGGGGATACGCGGATGCCTCGATGAATGAGGCCTTCCACGGCGACGGATTCGACGGGTTCGACAGCTGACATCACGCGCGCCCACACAGTGTGCTGACGCGCGCGCGATGTGAAATAGCTGACATACAAGAAGCCGACCGCCGCCGGTCGGCGATCGGTTCATGCACGATTATTCGGATGCCCGCGCACCCACGCACGCGCGGAAGTGGCGGATATACATCCGCCACAGCGCTTCTACTGGATCGAGCGCTTTTCACGAACCGAAGCGCTGTTGGAGTGTCGACTCCGATTAAGTGGCCGGCCCCGATCCGGGCAAACCCGGCAAAGTCGGCAAACCGGTGGGGACCACGAAGGGCGGCGGCTGCTGATGAGTCGGGGGTTGCACGGGCGGGCCACTGTCCACGCTCGGCACGACCCCCGTGGGCTGGGTCCCCACCGCGGTGCTCGGCGGAGCCTGGCTCGTGTGACTGGGCTGTGTCGGCGGTTCCGGAGTAGTCACCGGCGGCTGGGTTGTCGGCACTGTCGACTTACCCGGTGTATTCGGTTCCGTCGTCGGCGCCTTCGTATCGACCGGCGGTGCCACCGCGGAGGTCGAACCAGTACCGTCCGAAGGCTTGATGGTCGACGAGTTGGTGCCGTCGGTTGTTGCCGGATTGGGCGTCGTCGTCGATGTCGTGCTCGCCGCGAACGACTTCCCGATCTCCGGAGCGATCTTGTTCAACTCCGCGAGCAAGGCGTTGAATTCGTTGATTCGCTTGTCCCGCTTCACCGGATCGTCGATCAGCTCGGCATTCGCCTTGGCGCCCTCCAGCCTTGCCCTCGCCTGCTCCGGATTGTCCTGAGCGAGCATCACTTTCGCATTGGCCAGATCGCTGTCGGCGCGCTGCACCACGGTCGACTGCGCCTGTTCACTGAAAACGACTTCCTTGACCCGCCAGAGCGGATCGCCGGGAGCGGCGCCATAGGAGAACGCCGACAGACCACCGATGACCAGAGCCAGCGCGGCAGCCGTCCCGAGAATCGGACGGATAAGCCGTAGTCGCCCACCGGACTGCGCACCGATACGGACCTGCCGGGCACCGATCTCCTGGTTGACCGCCGCAACGATCTCATCGAGGTTCGGCCCGCCGGGCAGCGGCGGAGAAATCAGCTCCGCTCGCCAGTCCGCAAGCAGCGAGGCGAGCTGAAACTCCTCCGCACTGTCGGTCTGTACCTGCCCGTTGCTAGCAATGGCATCGATCAGCGCATCGTCTCTGCGCACCGCAGCGATGTCCACCGGACCGGTGTCACCACTCCCGGCGTAGGGACCGCTATTTCGCGATCCACGTCGCGCCTTCCAGTCGCCCCGACCGCGCTCGCCATCCCTAGCCATACATTTCACCTGCCCTCGCCACTTGTGACTTCAGTTTCGCGAGCGCCCGGTGTTGGGCGACGCGTATCGCACCCGCCGTACTGCCCACGGCGACTGCGGTTTCTTCTGCTGACAAACCCATGACCAAACGCAGGATCAGAATCTCTCGATGCTTCTCCGGAAGCGTCGCGAGCAGGGTGTTCATCTGCCTGCTCGTTTCGGACTCGAGAGCTCGCTGTTCCGGCCCCTGGTCGGTGGATATGACATCTGGTACTTCGGCCATTGCCTCCGCCTTGTTACGGGCGGCGTTGCGATGAGCGTCGGCAACCTTGTGCGAAGCGATTCCGTATACGAAGGCCATGAAGGGCCTGCCCTGGTCCTGATACCGGGGCAGAGCTGTCATCACGGCCAGACATACCTCCTGCGCAACGTCGTCCGCGGAGAGCTGTCCACGCTCCGCGGCGCCGATCCGCGCGCGGCAATAGCGCACCACCAACGGGCGGACCAATTCGAGTACCTGGGCTAAAGCGGATCTGTCGCCCTGCGCAGCGGCAGCGACGGCGAGGTCCAACTCTTCGCCCGTGTTCGTCATCGTCAGAGAATTTCCTGGCGTTACAAGTGGCACCGGCGGTGATGACCAGTGCTTCCGCCGAAGGGGCGGAACGGGTCTAACAATAGCGATACAACCCGTGGATCCGGGCAACACGGTGGTGTCTTGATCAGACGCGGGAATCACTCATGGGACGAAAGCGCCCGCCACGACGGCCGATGGTCTGCGCGCACCCCTGCGCCTCGGCCGCGGCCGCGCTTGCGTGAGCCCCCGTGCACACCCCGGAGCGCAACATCGAACTGGCCCAACGCAATGGGAGCAACCCGTGCTCGCGGCACTGCTCGGCTACCGCATCGGCGAGCGTGCGCGCGCGTTCGGTATCGCCGGATGCCGCGGCGGTCGCGGCTACCAAGAGCCGGGACTTGACCCGGTGTCGGACCGACGGTGCGTCCTCGGCCAGCGCGAGGGCCGTCGCGGCGTGGGGTGCGGCGGCGCCGGCGGCGCCGGAAGCGAGTGCGGTCTCCGCGCAGACCCAATGCCAGCGGATCAGGGTCCGCCAGCCGTGCGGCGACTGCACCACGGTCATCGCGTCATGGCTGCGCCGGAGCAGGCGGGTGGCGAGCGCCAGGCGGCCGGTGCCCAGCGCGTCGGCCGCGAGACCGGTCAGCGCGTCACAGATCGCGTCCACGCGAGCGGGCCCGACCGCATCGCCCGTAGGCAGGATCAACGCTGCCGCGCGACCGTCGTGGACGGCGGCGCGAGCATGCCAGCCGAGCTGACGCAGAAACGAGCCTTCGGTACTCGCGGCCAGCGCCAGCAACACCGGATCGGTGGTGCGCTCGCGCAGCGTCCGCAACTCTGCGCGTGCCGCGGCATACCAGCCCTGACCACCGAAAATCACCGCCCGGTACCAGCAATCGAGCGGGTTCGTGGCGGCTGGCAACTCGGTAGCGGCACGGCCGGGGTGGGTACCGAAAGCCGCGTCGGCAAGCATGGCGGACTCGATATATATAGGGGAAGCAGGCACGAGCACGGCCGAACTCTAACCCGAGCGCCGCATGTGACCCCGCACGAGAAACCGTCCGTCAGGTACTTCCGGCTAATATTGAGCATTTCATCGCCGTAGCCATGTTTCCACCAAGTAAAAGTACTTCCGGCAATCACTTAGCTTGTGTGACCGGAATTCACATGCGTTTCGCGCAATTAACCTGAGCGCCCCGTTTCTGCCATCTCCGATCGACCGGACATCGCAACGGCCCGCCGACGGTGTGATAGGACCCACGTTCGCGCCTACTCGCTACCAACCGGGGATGCCACCGCCTACCCGTTCCCACCTGCGGGAATGCGGAATACTGACGCCATGCGAAGACACCCCAGCCTCTGGTCAACCGATCAGTATTACCGGACGGTCCCAAAAAGTAAACAGCTTCGAGGTTAAATTTCGCAGCTTAAGATTTAGAAAACTGCTGCATCGAACTATTGACGGAATTTCGCGGCTGGACCTAACGTAGCTCATCGCCACGGTCGGCGCCGCGCGAAATTGCAGCGACCGCAATAGGCGAGCCCATGGCACGCCGCCGACCCAGCGCCGTGGCCACAACTGTTGCAGAACAACTGCTCGACAACGCTGACGAGCTCGCACCACGAGGAGTTCACCATGCCCATGCCGACTCACCTCCCCGGACCGAACGCGGACGTCTGGGACTGGCAGATGCGGGGATCCTGCCGAGGCCAGGATTCCGCGGTGTTTTTCCACCCCGACGGTGAACGCGGCCGCGCGCGTACCGCACGCGAGATGCGCGCCAAGGAGATCTGCCGGGCCTGCCCAGTGCTCATGCAGTGCCGCAGCCACGCGCTCAAAGTCAGCGAGCCCTATGGCATCTGGGGCGGTATGTCCGAAACCGAGCGCGAGATGCACGCCCGGCGCAACCGTCGTCGCATGGCCGTTTGAGACCAACTTCTTCCCATCCATGTGGCGCGGCGCGCCGAATGCCTAGCAAACACCCGGCGCTGGCCACAAGCCGAAGTCGGTTGTACATACGGTGTTTCGCGAAAACCATCGGCGTGTCACGGCGTGTTCCCGCCAGAAACGTCTGGCGCGTCGAGGTTTACAGGGAAGTTGCTGGCCCGCATACGGTCCGCTGATACCCCACCGCACGGGGTTCGATAGCGGCCCGCTACGGTAGTGACCGATGACACAGAATGGAGCGTTGTGACAACGCGGCCGCCGGCCGCAGAGGGCGACTCGTTCCGAAGAGAAGCCATCCCACCCACCGTTGCTTTCAACGGAGTGGAATCTGCGGTAACGGCACGCGCCGCCGAAAGTATCGAGCTCGCCGCACTTCTCGAACGTTGCGGCCGGTCCGACCAGCAGGCATTCGCCGAGCTCTACGACCGAACGTGCGCTCGCGTGTTCGGCCTGGTGCTACGCGTCCTGCACGATCCCGGCTACGCGGAGGAGACCACCCAGGAGGTGTATCTCCAGATCTGGCGGACCGCGTCCAGTTTCGACGCGAACAAAGGATCCGCGGTGACGTGGTTGATGACCCTCGCACATCGACGGGCCGTCGACCGTGTCCGCGCCGAACAGGCCCATACCCTGCGCGAAGTCGCGTATGGCATAAGGGTTCTCGGTAACGAGTTCGATGAGGTCACCGAAGAAGTGGAGCGGAGGCTCGAGCAGCAGGCCGTCCAGGCGGGTCTAGGGACATTGACACAGACTCAGCGGGAAGCCATTTCGCTCGCCTACTACGGCGGGCGAACCTACGCGGAAGTCGCCGACTTCCTCGGCGTAGGGTTACCGACCGTTAAGTCCCGTATACGGGACGGATTGACACGACTGAAGAAAAGTTTGGGGGTGACGTGAGATGAACGAAGCTCGGATCGATCTCGCGCACGCCGTCGCGCTCGGATCGATCGACGACGAAGACCACAATGCGGTACAGGAAGTGCTCGACGGCGAGGACCCCGCACTACGTGCGGAATTCGTGACCGAAGTCCAGCAAACGGCCGAAGTCCTCGCCGCTCTCGCGCAGGCGTCGGCGGCCACGCCGCCCGCCGCCCTACGCGCCAGATTGCTCGCCGCCATCGCCGCTGAGCAGCCACCCGTCGCCTCTTGATCCGCTCTTCCCGTCATCCCCCACGGGATAATTGATTTCGCTGGCACATGGGTAACTCGTCGGGTACGCCCAGAAGTCGGCTCGAGACCAACCGTCGGCCAGCGACGAAACTCTCGACGCCACCCAGCTCGTCGGGAACAGGCCCGAGGATGCGGGGAGCCGCGATTGATATTTTTCGACTTGTTGCGCGGTATTGCGTTCATATTGTTCACAAAACGAAGGCCCCCGGGACGTACGGTCCCGGGGGCCTTTTGCCGTCGGCCTGCGCTCAGTGCGCGTGACCGTGGTGGCTGTGGTCGTGCTCCTCTTCGGCGGGCTTCTCGACCACGGCGCTCTCAGTGGTGAGGATCATCCGGGCCACCGACGCCGCGTTCACGACAGCGGAACGGGTCACCTTGACCGGGTCGACGACACCGTCGGTGAGCAGATCACCATAGGTGAGGGTGGCGGCATTGAAGCCCTCCTTGCCCTCGGCGACCTTGCTGACTACCACGGAACCGTCCACGCCAGCGTTGGTGGCGATCCAGTACAGCGGCGCCCGCAGTGCGGTACGCACCGCCTCGACGCCGATGGCCTCGTCACCGGAGAGCGAGTCGCGCAGTTCGACGAGCTTGGCGGCGGCGTGCGCCAGGGCGGTGCCACCACCGGGCACGATGCCCTCGTCGACGGCGGCCTTGGCCGCGCTCACCGCGTCCTCGACCCGGTACTTGCGCTCCTTGAGCGCGGTCTCGGTGGCCGCGCCGACCTTGATCACCGCGACGCCGCCGGCCAGCTTGGCCAGGCGCTCCTCGAGCTTCTCCCGATCCCAATCCGAATCGGTGGCCTCGATCTCGCGCCGCAGCTGCGCGCCGCGGGCCGCGATGTCCTCGGCGGTGCCGGCACCATCGATGATCGTGGTGTCATCCTTGGTGACGACCACGCGACGCGCCTTGCCGAGCACCTCGATGCCCGCCTCGCGCAGCGAGATCCCCAGATCCGGGTTGACCACGGTGCCCGCGGTGACGACGGCGAGGTCGTCGAGGAAGGCCTTGCGCCGGTCACCGAAGAACGGCGCCTTCACCGCAACGGCCTTGAGGGTCTTGCGGATCGAGTTGACCACCAGGGTGGACAACGCCTCGCCGTCGACGTCCTCGGCGATGATCAGCACCGGCTTGCCGGATTCGGCGATCTTCTCCAACAGCGGGAGCAGATCGGGCAGCGAGCTGATCTTCTCCCGGTTCAACAGGATGTAGGCGTCCTCGAGGACGGCCTGCTGGCTGTCGGCATCGGTGATGAAGTAGGGCGAGAGGTAGCCCTTGTCGAACTGCACGCCCTCGGTGACAACGAGTTCGGTCTGCAGCGTCGAGGACTCCTCGACGGTGACGACGCCGTCCTTGCCGACGGTGGTCAGCGCCTTGCCGACCATTTCGCCGATCTCCTCATCGCGCGAGGAGACGGTGGCGACCTGTGCGATTGCCTGCGCACCGGAGACCGGGGTGGCCAGCGCGAGCAGCGCCTCGGAGACCGCGTCGGCGGCCTTGGCGATACCCGAACCGACCGCGATCGGATTCGCGCCCGCGGCAACGTTCTTCAGACCCGCGCGCACCAGCGCCTGGGCCAGCACGGTGGCGGTGGTCGTGCCGTCACCTGCGACATCGTTGGTCTTGGTGGCGACGCTCTTGACCAGCTGCGCGCCGAGGTTCTCGAAAGGGTCCTCGAGGTCGATATCGCGTGCGATGGTGACACCGTCGTTGGTCACGGTCGGGCCGCCGAAGGCTTTGGCGAGCACGACGTGGCGACCACGCGGCCCGAGGGTGACCTTCACCGCGTCGGCGAGCTTGTCGACGCCGCGCTCGAGAGCACGACGAGCCTTCTCGTCGAACTCGATCTGCTTTGCCATGTGTTTGTCAGCTCCTGTGTGTTCTGGGCCGAACGCACTCCGCCCCGGGTCGCGAAAGACACCGGGGCGGAACGCATGTGCCTATCGGCTACTTGGTGACGACGGCCAGGATGTCGCGCGCCGACAGGATGAGGTATTCCTCGCCCTGGTACTTGATCTCGGTGCCGCCGTACTTGCTGTAGATGACGACGTCGCCTTCCTTGACGTCGACCGGGATGCGGTCACCCTTGTCGGTGACGCGTCCTTCGCCGACGGCGATGACGGTGCCCTCCTGCGGCTTCTCCTTCGCCGTGTCGGGGATGACCAGGCCGGAGGCCGTCGTCGTCTCGGCCTCGTTGGCCTGGACGAGGATCTTGTCCTCGAGCGGCTTGATGTTCACGCTCGCCACGTTGAGCCCTCCACTTTCAGGGGATTTACGGTCGTCCGGAACTGTTGTCCCGGACCATCGGTATCGGTGTTGTATCGAGCGCCCCGCATACAGTCGCCGGTCACTCGAACTCGACCCTGCGCATCAGCCCCGTCGTCGCGGGTGCCGGGACCCCTGCTCAGTAGTCGAACTGGCACGCACATCACACAGTGCCGACTAGCACTCTATACATGAGAGTGCCAGCGCTCAAGGTTGGACTGTGCCAAAATCGTTGGTCTCCGCCCAAGCGTGTCGTTTTCCGACACGTGTGCGCCACGCCACGCCCAGATGTCTGAGGGCTTCCCAAGACTTCGGCAAATCTGTAACGTTCGGATAACGGATTGTGACAGTATTGACGACGGCCGTGTTCCGCTCGCCGTGTTCGTCACGAACCGGCGCCATGGGGGAGCGCAAAGCGTCACGAAACACCCAGTGCCACAGAGCAATACCCGCTCCGCAAGAGCAAGATCAGCGTCAGTACCGAGTTCGAACAGCGTCACAACACCAGCGTTTTTCCACAAGAAGCTTCACCAGAGGGCAAGACCACACGTGATCCATGGCCGTCCCAGCGACCCATCCGGACAACGGGTCGGCCCGGTCCCGCGTCCGGATCGCTCGCCATCCACGCGAGCTGTCCGGCTGTCCATTCGAGATGGTCGGCGACACCATGACCATCCGCTCGAAGGGAGGTGACATGCGAACATCCCTCGGCATATCGGCCGGTAACGAGGTCGTGTGCTCGGCGCTGGTCGCTACCGCGTCCAACGGCGCACAGAGTTTCGACTACCGAGTGGTTTCCGCGGACGCGGCCCACTCCGATCTCGGCGATCTCGTGGCGTCCTCGATCGAGCTGATGACCACCCAGCTTCCGACCACGCAACTCTCCTATGACGTGGCGTTTCCGGCGCATCCGGTCGGTGCGCGCTTCGCCGGTGCGAAATCGATCGGTGTCGATTCCGCCGCCGGTCGCCCGCCCACCAGCGTCGCGGTCGCCTACCGCAGCAAAGAGCAGGCGCAGGTGATCCGGTCGGCCACCGGCAAACAGCGCGACCTGCGGCTGGTGCCGGAAGGTACTGCGGCACTTACGTATTTGCGGCACACCGGACTCGTGGACCGCTACGATACGGTCGCCATCGTCGATCTCGGCGCGACCGGTCTCAGCATCACAGTGGCCGACCGGGCCGACTCCACCATCCTGCGCACCGAACGCACCCCGGCGGTCAGCGGCAACGCCATCGATGAGCTGATCTATCACCATCTCGTCGATCTGCACTACGCCCGGCGCGGCACCCGACCCAACCGGGGCATGCTGACCAATCGCGGCCGCGCCGCCAAGGAACATCTATCGATCGCGCCCGCCGTGACCATCGACCATGTCGCCGGGCAGCCGCTCAAGCTGACCAGGGCCGACTTCGAGGAACTGATCTCGGATCTGCTACGCGAGACCGCCGTCTTCGCCGCTGCGGCATTCGCGCGGGCCCCGAAATTGCCACAGGCCGTAATCGTGATCGGCGGCGGGGCCAATATTCCCGCCGTCCTGTCCACCCTCGAACACGCGTTGGACATTCCGGTGCACACCATCGACGATCCGGAGGCGGTGATCGCGAAAGGCGCCGCGCTGGTGGCGGATTCGGCACAACCGTCGGTATTCCCGGTGGTCGGCGCCGCCGACGCGCCGGTCGGTACCTTCACCAAGGTCGTCGGCACGCTGGCGGGTGCGATCGTGGTGGTCGGGCTGGTCATCGGCTACGGGGTGAAAACCTTCGCGCCGACCGGGGACGACGAGATCTCCCCCGCGGGCACCACGAGCAGCGCCCAACTACCCACGGCGCCGGTGACGGTGGTGCCACCGACCGGTGCGGGCACTTCGACCACCGGCCCGAACCGGGAGAGCACCAACCGGCCCTCCGGCGCCAATATCCCCTCACTCACCCCGGACCGTAGCCAACCGGCCACCTCGACCGCCTCGTCGCCCGTCGGGACCACCCCCGCCGCGCCGACGCTGCGCCCGGATCCGAACCTGCCGCCGATCCCGTTCCCCGAGTTACTCGGACCGCTGTTCGGAAATCCGAACTCGCCGGGTGCAGGGTCGTCGGGGCAGGACCGCGGTCCGGCGTCAGCGCCGCAATCGGGGCCGACACAAACACCTGCGCAGTCACGAATCCCATTCCCGCCCAAGGCGAATTCGGGGTCGAGTGCGGGGCAGTCGGGGCACCAGGTCGGGCCCGACGACTGAGGTCGCGCTCCGTAGGACCAGGGCAGCGACCGAGCGGGCACTAAGGACCGGGTGCAGTTGCTCCGTGGCCGCGTAGGGCGCGACCGTCCCTGCCAACGGGCACCACCCAGGGCGCACGACTGGACAGATGACCACGTGGAAACCATGGCGGCAAACCGCGACCGCCCTCAGTGCCATCTGATCTTGATTGTGTCAGCGCTCCCTAGCGCAGGGGTCAGCCGACTTGGCTGACGGAGACCGGGAGGCCGGGGTCGGTGGCGACGGTCAGGGCGGATGGGAGTGCGCCGCCGGCGATTACGTGGGCGCCGAGCGCGGCGATCATTACGCCGTTGTCGGTGCACAGGCGGGGTTTGGGGACGCGCAGGCGCAATCCGGCTGCAGCACAGCGATCTTCGGCCATCGAACGGATCCGGGAGTTGGCGGTGGCGCCGCCGCCCAGGACCAGGGTGTCGACGCCGACGTCCTGGGCCGCGCGCACTGCCTTCATGGTGAGTACGTCGGCGACCGATTCCTGGAACGATGCCGCGATGTCCGGGATCGGCAATTCATCGGCGGTGAAACCGTTGCGCTGAGCCGCCTCGACGTAGCGGGCGACAGCGGTTTTCAGGCCGGAGAAGGAGAAGTCGTAGCGGGGATCGCGCGGGCCGGTCATGCCGCGCGGGAAGGCGATGGCCTTCGGATCGCCATGTGCCGCAGCGGCATCCAGCGCCGGTCCGCCCGGGAAGCCGAGGCCGAGTAGCCGGGCGACCTTGTCGAAGGCTTCGCCCGCCGCGTCGTCGACAGTGCTGCCGAGTTCGACGATCGGCTCGGCCAGATTCGTGACGTGCAGCAGATGCGTGTGCCCACCGGAGACCAGCAGCGCGACGCACGGCGGCATCGGGCCGTGCTCGAGGGTGTCCACCGCGACGTGTCCGCCGAGATGATTCAGCGCGTAGAACGGTACATCCCACGCCGCCGCATAGGCTTTCGCGGCCGCGACGCCGACCAGCAGCGCACCGGCCAGTCCGGGTCCGATGGTCACTGCGAGCGCATCGGGCTTGCTGATGCCCGCGGCGGCGAGTGCTCGGCGCATCGCGGGCACGATGGCCTCGAGGTGTGCGCGAGAGGCGATCTCCGGGACCACACCGCCGAAGCGGGCGTGCTGTTCGACGCTGGAGGCGACCTCGTCGGCGAGCAGTTCGCAGGTGCCGTCGGGGTGTCGACGCACAATGCCGACTCCCGTTTCGTCGCAGGAACTTTCGATGCCCATGACGATCACGACAGCACCTCGTTCGGTTGTGCCGATTCGGCAGGCCGCGGGCGCCAGGCCGGGTTCGCCGCTAGTTCCGGTCTGCGCATGGTGTAGGCATCGGCGCCGCTGGGGTGGTAGTAGTTCTTGCGCAGGCCGATGATGTGGAAGCCGTGCTTGGCGTAGAGCGCGATGGCGGGGGCGTTGTCGGTGCGCACCTCGAGGAAGACCGGCCCGCCGCGCTTACCGGCCTCGGCGAGCAGCGCCTCGAGCAGCATCGTGCCGATACCGCCGCGATGGCAGCCGGGATCGACACCGATGGTGTGCACCTCGGCCTCGGGATGTTCGGCATCACCGAGTAGCGCGATACCCGCATAGCCGACCATCCGCCCGGCCTCGTCGCGCGCGACGATATAGCGGTTGTGCGGCCCGGCCAGTTCCGAGCGGAAGGACACCGCCTGCCACGGATCGTCCTCCGGGAACAACAATTGCTCGAGTTCGACACAGCGCTCGATATCCACAACGTCCATGGGCTCGATGCGCATCACGGATCTGCTCGGCTGCACGGCCGTCACGCTCCCGTCCGGTCGAGCGTGCGGTAGCTGCGTTCGACCGCATCCGGTCTGCGCAAGTACAACGGGATCAACGGTTCCGGCACGGTGCGCGCCAGCAGTTCGGCAGCCGCGACTCGCACCAGACCGGCCGGCGACGGCGTCTCGGCCGGAAGCACGGGCAGGTCGAACAGGTCGACGTGCGAGGCGGATCCGGCGATCATGGTGGCCTGTACGGGATCCAGGTCACCTGGCTTGCTCACCTCTGGGCCGTCGATGCGATATCCGTCACGGTAGCGAGCCCAATACACTTCGCGGCGGCGCGCGTCGGTGACCACGAGCAGTTCGCTCTCGGGTGTGATGTCCGGCAGCAGGGAGGGGTCGAGCACCGCGTCAGCGGCGATCGCATCGAGGCTGCATACGCCGTAGACCGGGACGCCGAGCGCGTCACCGAAGGCGGCGGCGGTCGCCATGCCGACCCGCAGTCCGGTGAACGGACCCGGCCCGATGCCGACCACGACGGCCTCGATATCGGCCCTGGAACGATCTGCCTCCGAGAGGCATTCGAGGATTTGCGGGGTGAGCACCTCGGCGTGGGCGCGGGCGTCGACTCGGACGCGAGCGGCGAGGGTGCGCACCCGCGCCGGGGCGACGGTGCCGGATGCGGCCTGCTCCAGTTCCACCAATCCCGCTGTTACGGCGGGTGTCGCGGTGTCGACGGCTAATACAAGCATGATTGACCCAACGATACCGGGTGGTACCTGCGCGCGGTGCGGAGCTACTCGGTCGTTATGGCGCAAGGAACATCCACCATTTCGCGAGCTAGCCGACCCATTCCCAGATCGCGGTGCGGACTTCGGAATTCGGTTCGCGCGAGAGCAGCACGTACAGGTGTCGCTCGGCGAGGTGTTCCACGACACCCTTGCCCCACTCCACCACCACGACTGCCTGATGCAGATCGGTGTCGAGATCGAGGGCGTCCAGTTCGTCCAGATCGCCGGCGAGTCGGTAGGCGTCCACATGCACCAGCGGCACCGGCGCGGCGCCCTGGCGCTGTCCGGCCCGATGCTGGCGGGCGATGATGAAGGTCGGCGAGCTGACCCGGCCCTGCACACCGAGGCCCTCGGCGATGCCGCGAGTCAGGGCGGTTTTGCCCGCGCCGAGCGGCCCGTCGAGTACCACCAGATCACCCGCATCCAATCCGGCGGCGAGTTCGCGACCGAAGGCCTCGGTGTCGGCGACCGTGGGCAGAATCCGTTGCTGCCGTTCAGCCACCGGCGACCTCCGCGGTTGATGGGGTGTCCTCGATCACGCCGGCGCGCATGAGCAGCCGGTCGAGTGCGGCGTTGACGATATCCGGGAATTGCATATGCGCCATATGCGCGGCGTCATCAAGGCGGACGAGTTCGCAATCGGGCAATTCGCGTGCCAGCGCGCGCGCATTTCGGAACGGGATGACGACATCGTGCGCGCCGCCCATCACCAGCACCGGCAGGCCCGCGAGCGTCGGCAGTGCGGCCGATTCGTCGTGCAGTTCGATTGCCTTCAGGAATCTCACGATCGTTTCGACGGGTGTGCGGTCGATCATGAGCGTGGTGAAGCGCGAGAGGGTGGGACCTACGTCCCCGTGAAACGAGCTGACGTGCAGTATCGGCGTGATCACATGCCCGACGGTGCTGCGCCCGGCCTGCACCAATGCGGGGGCGGTGTGCACGGCCAAGCGGAAACCGTCGACGGCCGGATTGCGCAGCAACTGCGTGATGCCCGCCGAGGTGACCTCGGCGGCGGCGGTCGAGAGCAGTCCGACTCCGATCACTCGCGCCGCGAACAACTCCGGGAACTGCGCCGCCGCGGCCAGCACCGCCATGCCGCCGAGCGAATGACCGACCAGTGCGACCGGACCGGTCGGGGCGGTCGCCTCGATAACGGACGCCAGATCGCGACCGAGTTGGGCGACGGTGCAACTGTCGGTAGTCGGGGTGCCGGAGCGGCCGTGGCCGCGCAGATCGAAGAAGACCAGGCGAACGCTTGCGCCCCAACGCTTTTCCAGATCACGGCGCTGGAAGTGGTAGGACTCCATGGTGTTGCAGAAGCCGTGCACGAAGATCACGGTGACCGGAGCATCGGGCGGACCGCATTCCCGGGTGGCCAGGCGCACACCGTCTTCGGTGAGCACCGCACCGGAACGGTCCTCGTCGAGCAGGGCGAAGTTCTCGTCGCGATATTCATCGACGCGAGCGGGCCAGAGCACGCGGGCACCGGCGCGACGCAAAGCGTGGGCACCGGCCAGCGCGGCGACCACACCGGCGGTTGCCAGTCCGCCCCGGACGACTGATCTCATCGGATTCCCCCTATATGGCGCCGCACCACCCGGCCGTGCGGCGCGCACACGATCTCGTAATGGATGGTGCCGAGCAGATCGGCCCAGTCTTGGGCGCGGGGTTGGTCCGCGCCGAACAAGATCGCGGTGTCGCCCTCGGTGACGCCTGCGGCATTGTCGCCCAGATCGACGACGAACTGGTCCATGCAGATGCGCCCCACATTGGGGCGCAACGCGCCGCCGAGCCACACCGTGAAGCGGTTGCTCAACGGGCGGAACACACCGTCAGCGTATCCGGCGGGGATAAGGGCCACGGTGGTGTCGTGCGGTGCGATCCACTCGTGGCCGTAGGAAACGCCCTCACCAGCAGCGACCTGTTTGACCAAGGCGACTCGCGCTTGCAAAGTCATCGCCGGGCGCAGACCGAACTCACCGAGTTCGGGTATCGGGGTCAGTCCGTACATCGCGATACCGGGCCGGACCATATCGAAGGCCAGATCCGGGCGGGTCACCGTTGCGGCCGAGTTCGCGAGGTGCACCAGTTCTGGTTCGAGGCCGTGCTCCTTGGCGGCGGCGATGGCCTCGACGAAGCGGTCGCGCTGGACGTCGAGGAAGGGGTGTTCCGGCTCGTCGGCGTGTGCGAGGTGGGAGAAGATCGCGCGGAATCGCACCACCTGTTCGTCCACCAGCGTGCGCAAGGCCACCAGCACCGCCGGGTATTCGGACGGTGCAATGCCGTTGCGGTTGAGGCCGGTGTCGACCTTGAGCGAGACGACCGCGGTCCGGCCGGTTGCGCGCGCCGCGACCTCGATCGCACGCAGGTGCTCCAGGGAGGAGACGCCGATCTCGATATCCTGCTCGATCGCGGCGCCGAAGTCGGCATCGGAATTATTGAGCCAGCACAGGATCGGGGCGGCAATCCCGGCGGTGCGCAACTGCACCGCCTCGGCGACCGTGGTGACCCCGAGTTCCGCCGCTCCTGCCGCCAGCGCGGCCCGCCCGACCTCGACGGCGCCATGGTTGTAGCCGTCGGCCTTGACCACCGCCATCACCGCCGCATCCCCCGCATATTCACGCAGGACCCGCACGTTGTGGGCAATGGCATCCAGATCGATAACCGTCTCCACTTGCGCCTCCACGCTTAGTGATCCTGCCATTCGGCGACTGGCTCGCGCGAGGGCGTCGGTTCATGTCCAAGGGGGGAGGGCGCGCACGACGCGTGATGACGAGGCGGCAGCGGCAGTTGGCGGCGAGCGCAGGTAGAACGCGAACGGCCGCGCGGTTACCGAGACCAGCGCGTCTGGTGGGTCGTCGAAGTGGCGTCCAGGCCAGCACACGTCACTTCGTGTCGAGCGTGGGTGAGGTGCGGATTGCCGCACGAAGGTGGTCGAGTGAGAGCAGACGCGAAGGTGGGTGTTCTCATGGGCGGCGATGGCATAGAGGCCGCCGGTTGCGGTTGCCGAGACCAGTGCATCTCGCCGGGGTCGCCGATGCGGCAATGAAGGAGCGGGCCGGGCCAGCGCGCGTCATTTCCCCGCAACCGGGCGCAACGTGCGGATTGCCGCACGCAGATGGTCGAGGAGAGAAGGCACGGAGATGTGGTTCTCATGGGCGGCGAAGGCGTGGACGTCGTTGGTTGCCAGTCGCCGGTCCCGTTCCCTGCTGCCTGTCCCGTTCCCGGTCGCCGGTTGCCTGTCCCGTTCCCGGTCGCCGGTCGCCGGTCGCCGGACGCCGGACGCCAGACGCCAGACGCCAGACGCCAGACGCCGAGACCAGCGCATACCGCGAGGCCATCGAGGCGGCAATGAAAGTGGGCCGGCGCGCGTCACTTCCCCGCAACCGTGCGCAAGGTGCGGATTGCCGCACGCAGGTGGTCGAGGAGAGGGGATGCGGAGGTGGGGGCGGCGGATGGGTGGTTTTCATGGGCGGCGAGGTTGGCGGCGAGGGCGTGGACGCGGGCGGCAGCGGCGGCGGACCAGGCGGGGTCGTAGCCCGCGGCGAGGAGGGCGCCGATGATGCCGGACAGGACATCACCCGCACCGGCGGTGGCGGCCCAGGAACCACCTGCTTCGTTGACGAGTACGGGGCGACCGGGGCTGGCGATGAGGGTGGCTCGGCCTTTGAGCAGGACGGTCAGTTGCCAGGATTCGGCGAGGTCGCGGACGGCGGCTACCCGGTCCTGGCCGAGCTCTTGTCCGGTCAGGCGGGCGAATTCGCCTGCGTGCGGGGTCAATACAGTGGGGGCGGTGCGGCTGCGGACCAGGTCGGGGTCGCTGGCGAGCAAAGTCAGGCCGTCGGCGTCGACGACGACAGGAAGGTCGGTTGCGAGGATTTCGGCAAGTCGTTTGT
Organism: Nocardia sp. NPDC050412; assembly: GCF_044458825.1. Classification (NCBI taxonomy): domain Bacteria; kingdom Bacillati; phylum Actinomycetota; class Actinomycetes; order Mycobacteriales; family Nocardiaceae; genus Nocardia; species Nocardia sp. NPDC050412. The sequence continues at coordinate 297,559 of NZ_JBITIJ010000007.1, read as the reverse complement.
GGGCGTCGGTATCGGTACCGGCGCCAGGGCCGAATACCCAGGACTGCACTCGGCCGGTGGACGCGATGGTCTGGGCGGCAATTACTTCGGGAAAATGGCCGAGGACCTCGGCCGAGCCGGTTCCGGCGTAGCGAACCATGCCGGAGGTGGCCGCGACGGCGGCGCCGGTGCACAGTACAGCGGCGCCGGGATACGTCGCGCTGCCCGCGCAGATACCGGTGACGCCCTGGGTGTACTTGTCGTCGGTTGGTCCCGGAATCGGCCACCGCGCACCGATCTCCGCTGGCTCCAGCGCCGCGAGATTCGGTTCGGGTAGTCGTAAACCGATGGGTACCAATTCGATTCGGCCGCAGTAGGGCGCGGCCATGGCATGCACCGGCTTATAAGCGCCGAATGCGACCGTGACCTCAGCGCGGACAGCAGGGCCGGTGACCGCGCCGGTGTCCGGATCGACTCCGCTCGGGAGATCGGCGGCGATGATCGGAACATCCAGAGCGGCAACGAGTTCCGCGGCGCTTGGACGGAGGGGGCCACGGCCGGAGATGCCGACGATGCCGTCGATCACGAGGTCGGGTGCAGCCGAATTGATTTCGTAGTTCGCGCCATCGGCACGCAGAACATCCGATGCAGTTCGGACCCGACCGCCTGCCTTGCGCAGGGCAGCAAGGCCTTTCGCGTGCGCGCGTTCCGGATTCAGCAGCACGGCAGTGACAGCGGCGCCGCGGCGGCGGAGCATCGATCCAGCCCAGAGCACGTCCCCGCCGTTATCGCCGGAACCGACAAGCAGCAATACCGACCTGCCCGTGATACCACCGGTCCGCGCCCGCAACTCGCTCGCGACCACCGTCGCCAATCCGTAGGCCGCCCGATGCATCGGCATACCCTCGGGGACGCGGGTGAACAGCTCGGCCTCTGCCGCGCGCACTTCATCTGCGGTGAAATAGCCCCGCTGGCTGGACATGAACGCTCGCCTCCACTGCGTCGATCGGGCACTGCGGTTCCGCTGGTACGGGATACGCCGAAGCGGCAACGCCATGGCGCTTCGCGGACCCGCACCGTCAGCAGACTACGCTTGGCGGTCATGCCGATGGTGCGCCGCGCGATGTCCACCCGGATCGCAACCGGATCCGTCCTGGCTGCGATGCTATTGCTGACAGGCTGCGGCTCCGGCGATACGAACTCGACCGCCACATCGACCACCGCGAAGTCCGGCCACACGACGACCCCCACCAAGTCCGGCGATTCGAAACCCGCCGCCGTCACTGTCGGCGTCACGGATATGAAGTTCTCCCCCGCCGATGTCACCGTCAAGGTCGGCGAGACCGTGACCTGGAAATTCAAGGACTCCGTCCCCCACACCGTCCAGGGCATCGGCGATAAGGCCATGGGCCTCAACAGCCCGATTTTCGACAAGGGCGAATGGAGCTACACCTTCTTCGCCCCCGGCACCTACCGCTATCTGTGCTCCCTGCATCCTCAGATGCGCGGCACCGTCACCGTCGAATAGCCGAGCCGCCTTCTCCGGCTCTCCGAAAGCGCAGATGCAGGGGTAATCGCGCTCGGATGGATCGAGCACGAAGGCATTTCCGCACACCAGCGTCGAGCCAGCCTTCCACAGCGGGATGATGGGAAGTTGAACAGATTATGCCCGCAAGCACAGCCCCAGCAGAATGCCTCTTTGCCACGATCACGGCCCAACCACCGCAGGGGCATCATCTGCCGCCCGATATACATTCCGGCGTGAGCGCAGACGACCTATCCTGAGCCGCACCATCACCATCGAAGTAGCCGGGCCAGATCCCCCAGACGTCTCCGCCACGGTCACACCCTCGCTGGCACCTGCCAAGACACTCGATGCACGATCCGAGCCGAGCGCGGGGGTCGGATCATCACGACGTTCAACCCGCGAACCATGTTGAGCCGGTTCGGACCACTCGTCCCCATGGCAGCAGGCACATGCGACCAGCGGGAGGGGCAGTGTGCCCGTCACTGGCGCGCCGACGAAAGGTTACGCCTGCGGGATCCGGGCAGCGTTGGTGTTCATCGCTTCCACGGCGGCGACCAGCGGGGCAAGTTCGGGGTCGGCGGCGGCTTGGCCCAGAGCGCTGGACAGGGCGGTGTCATGGGTGGGGCGGGCGCGGGTCAGTAGTTCCAGGCCCGCGGCGGTGACGTCGGTGTAGATGCCGCGGCGATCGTCGGGGCAAAGGTAGCGCTGTAGCAGGCCGCGGTCTTCGAGGCGGGTGACCAGGCGGGTCGTCGCACTCTGGCTGAGCACCACGGCTTCGGCGACTTGATTCATACGCAGGTGACCGCCGGGTCCGTCGTGCTGGCGGCTGAGCACGACGAGCAGCGAAAACTCGCGCACGCTCAGCTCATGACCGGATTGCAGGGCGCGTTCGATATGCGCCTCGATCCGATCGTGCAGCAGCGACAGTGCGTACCAACCATCGGCCAGGCCGGTCAGGGCGGCATCCGCGGTCATGACGTTCCTTCGCATCGGGGCTCGTACGTCCAGGATAGATGACGTACGCAATAGCCCGCGTTTGCAATTAACACGCGTCTGCAATTATTGTTGACGCTTGTAAAGCTCAGGTGCAACATCACGTGGAGGCTCGCGCTCATGCCGCTCGCACTACTCGCCCTGACACTCGGGGCCTTCGGAATCGGCACCACCGAATTCGTTGTCGTCGGACTGCTGCCCGACATCGCAGACACCTACACGGTGTCGATCCCCACGGCAGGTCTGCTGGTCACCGGGTATGCGCTCGGCGTGCTGGTCGGCGCGCCGATCATGACCGGGCTCGGCACCCGGGTATCCCGCAAGCGCATGCTGCTCGTCAGCCTGTTGCTGCTGATCGCGGGCAATGTATTGTCCGCGCTCGCACCGACTTTCGGTCTCATGCTGACCGGACGCATCGTTGCCTCGCTCGCACACGGCGCCTTCTTCGGCATCGGATCGGTGGTCGCCGGAAATTTGGTCGGCCCGGATCGCAAGGCCGGTGCAATCGCCATGATGTTCACCGGACTGACCGTCGCGACCATCGTCGGTGTGCCGCTGGGCACCCTGCTCGGCCAGCAGTTCGGTTGGCGACTCACCTTCCTCCTCGTCGCACTGGTCGGCTTGGCAGGTCTGATCGGTGTCACCGCGCTGGTGCCGGAACAGCCCGCGCCTCATGACGCGCGCCTACGTCACGAACTCGCCGTACTCACCAACCCGCAGGTGCTGCTCTCGATGGCCATGACCGTGCTCGGCTTCGGCGGCGTCTTCGCCGCGATCACCTACCTCGCACCGATGATGACCGAGGTCACCGGCTATGCGGAGAGTTCGGTCACCTGGCTGCTTGTCCTGTTCGGCATCGGCTTCTTCCTCGGCAATCTGATCGGCGGCAAATTCGCCGACCGCCATTTGATGCCGATGCTCTACACCACCCTCGGCGGCCTCGCGCTGGTGCTCGCACTGTTCACGCTCACCGCACACAACACGGTCGCGGCAGCCATCACCGTCGTCCTGATCGGCGCCCTCGGCTTCGCGACCGTCCCGCCGCTACAGAAGCGCGTCCTCGACCAGGCAGGCAATGCGCCGACCCTGGCCTCGGCCCTCAATATCGGCGCCTTCAACCTCGGCAACGCGATCTCCGCCTGGCTCGGCGGCGTTGTCATCGCCGCGGGATACGGGTACACCTCACCCAACTGGGTTGGAGTCATCCTGGTCGTGAGCGCGCTGGGTCTGGCGGTCATGTCGGGCAATCTCGAACGTCGCGGTGCCGAAACGCCAAGCGAGACAACCGAAACCCTCGTCGCGGCTAACCGGTCCTGAAGACCTCGTAACCGGCGGCGCTGATCGATCGTCGCCGGTCACGACTGTCCACGCCGAACTACATCCAGGCCGCAACGGCGCAGCACAGGCTTCCGCTCTCGCCGCAGTGCCCTCGCCCTTGGCGAAGGTTTCACCGCCGTCCTGTCGAGCAAGCCACCGCAACTCCCCCGCCGACAGCACATATACGAGCCTTCTCGCTATTCGACGGTGACGGACTTCGCCAGATTGCGCGGCTTATCGATGTCGTACCCGCGAGCCTGAGCCACTTCGGCGGCGAATATCTGCAGCGGAACGGTCGACAGTAGCGGCTGGAAAAGCGTTGGTGCCGAAGGGATTTCGATGAGGTCGTCGGCGAACGGACGCACCGTGTCATCGCCCTCCTCGGCGATCACGATGGTACGGGCGCCGCGGGCCTGGATCTCACGGATATTGCTGAGCAGCTTCGAGTGCAGTACCGCGCGCCCCTTGGGTGAGGGCATGACGACGATCACCGGCAGCCCCTCCTCGATCAGTGCGATCGGGCCGTGCTTGAGCTCACCCGCCGCGAATCCCTCGGCGTGCATGTACGCGAGTTCCTTGAGCTTGAGCGCACCCTCCAGCGCCACCGGATAGCCGACGTGGCGGCCGAGGAACAGCACGGTCGGCACGTGCGCCAGTTCCCTGGCGATCGCGCGCACCTGCGGAGCGGTATCCAATACCCGCTGCACCAGGTGCGGCATCGCCTCGAGTTCGGCGAACTCGCGCGCCACCTCATCCGGATACTTGGTGCCGCGTGCCTGCGCCAAGGCCAGCCCGACCAGGTAGTTCGCGGCCACCTGCGCCAGGAATGCCTTGGTGGACGCGACACCGATCTCCGGTCCGGTCCTGGTGTAGAGCACCGCGTCGGACTCACGCGGAATCTGTGCGCCATTGGTATTGCAGATGGCGAGCACGCGCGCCTTCTGCTCCTTCGCGTGCCGAACCGCCTCGAGAGTGTCGGCGGTCTCGCCCGACTGTGAGATCGCCACTACCAGTGTGGACCGGTCCAGAACCGGGTCGCGGTAACGGAATTCGCTGGCCAACTCGACCTCGACAGGCAGCCGGGTCCAGTGCTCGATCGCGTACTTGGCCAATAGTCCGGCGTGATAGGAGCTGCCACAGGCGACGACGAATACCTTGTCGAAGTCGCGCAGTTCCTGATCGGCGAGGCGCTGCTCGTCCAGCACGATCCGGCCACCGGCCTCGTCGTGGGTGAAGTGGCCGATGAGCGTATCGGCGACACCGGCGGGCTGCTCTTCGATCTCCTTCAGCATGAAGAAGTCGTGCCCGCCCTTCTCGGCGGCGGCCAGATCCCAGTCGATGGTGAACGGTCGGGTCCGCGCCGAGCCGTCGTTGCCGGCGAAGTCGGTGACCGTGTAGGTGTCGGCGGTAATCACGACGGCCTGGTCCTGGCCGAGCTCGACGGCCTCGCGGGTGTGCTCGATGAAGGCGGTGACATCGGAGGCGATGAACATCTCACCCTTGCCGACACCGACCACCAGCGGCGTCGAGCGGCGGGCGGCAACAATGACGTCCGGGTGGTCGGCATGGGTGAAGACCAGCGTGAACGCACCCTCCAGCCGACGCAGCACGGCCAGCGCGCTAGCCGCGAAATCACCCGCGGTCGGTCCCTCGGCATATGCGCGCGCCACCAAGTGCACGGCGACCTCGGTGTCGGTATCACTGCTCAGTTCGACACCGGCGTCCTCGAGCTCCCGACGCAGCGGCGCGAAGTTCTCGATGATGCCGTTGTGCACCACGGCCACCTTGTTGGTGGTATCGCGGTGCGGATGGGCGTTGCGGTCGGTCGGCGCGCCGTGGGTGGCCCAGCGGGTGTGCCCCATGCCGGTGGTCCCGGCGAAGTGGTCGGTCCCGATTTCGGCGAGTTCGGCCTCGAGATTGGCCAGTTTGCCCGCCTTGCGCTCCACCGCCAACACGCCCACGCCATCCAGGATCGCGACGCCTGCCGAGTCGTATCCTCGATATTCCATGCGGCGCAACGCGTCAACGACAACGCCGAGGGCATCCCGGTATCCGACGTATCCCACGATTCCGCACATGGCTCATCAGAGTACTTATCGGATAACGTTCACGTCGTGTCGGCGTCTGTGAAATCACTCGTGAGCACCCTGACCAGCCGGGGGCCCCACCGCGTACTGCGCGGCAATCTCGCCATCGCCGGTCAGCCCGGCGTGGTGTTCACCCCGGAGTCCGGACTGAATCTACCCGCGATCGCCTTCGGCCATGGCTGGCTGACCGGCGCCGCGAACTATCGCGCCACGCTCGAACACCTGGCGTCCTGGGGTTTTGTGGCCGCCGCCCCAGATACCGAGCGGGGGCCGATTCCGTCACACCTCGGATTGGCCACCGATCTGCTGACCACGCTCGATATCTGCACCAGCGTCCGGCTCGGCGACGGCACGATCAGCGTGCATCCGGACCGGCTGGCGCTGGCCGGACACGGCATGGGCGCGGGCGCCGCGGTGATCGCCGCCGGACAGCGTCGGGTCGCCGCCGTTGCCGCCCTCTACCCCGCTCCGACCGCGCCGTCCGCCGAGACCATCGCAACCGATATCGACACGCCCGCGTTGGTGTTGGCGGGGGCGACCGATATCGAATCGGTCAGCTCGAATGCGATCCCGCTGACCGCAGCATGGGCCGGACCGGTGGTGTTGCGGGCAGTCGACGGGGCGTCACATAACGGCATTGTCGAAGGGCGGCGTGCGCTGGCCGCGTTGGGTGCGGGCAAGCATGAGTCCAAGACGGCGCGGACCACGCGGGCCCTGCTCACCGGATACCTGCTGCACAAACTATTGCGCGACAAGACGTATGCCGCGTTTTCCGATCCGGAAGCGGTTATCCCGCACACCACTGTTATCGATCCGGAAGCGCCGCACGAGGAGGAGAAGCCGAAGCTCTCGGTCCTGCAGCTCGCACAGCTGTTGCGCAAGTGATCATGGCCGGAGGCCGTCGAGCGCGAGCTCGATGAACCGCCGCCAGTCGCCGAATCCGTCGCGACTGATCGTGGCGACCGCGCCGACGATCATATAGAGGTCGGCGACGGTCGCATCCGCGCGAATGCTGCCATCGGCTCGCCCCCTGGCCAGCAGTTCCGCGCCGAGTTCGGCCAGGTCGTCGCGGACCGTACCGCGCGGTTCGGTATCGCCCAGTACCGATTCGATGGTGCCGGACAGCGCACGCCCCTGCTCGTGCACTTCGGCGACATGGCCGAGGAAACCGGCCAGCGCCTGCCGCGTATCCGGATTCGGGAGGCAGGTGCGTCGCACATGCTCGAGAATTCCGGCGAAACGCTGTTCCGCGGCCGCCTCGATCAGGGCCCGGCGGGTCGGGAAATGCCGGTAGACGGTGCCGACCCCGACCCCCGCGGCACGTGCCACATCGGCCATCTGCACCTCGTCACCGTGTGCGGCGAACAGTGCCGTCGCAGTGGCGAGGACCTGGTCGCGATTGCGGGCGGCGTCGGTGCGGAGTTTGCGGTCGGTCATCGATCTCCCTGTCTGCTGGCCGTAGGTTAGCCCCGGATCGGTGCGCGGGTGCGCTCGACGACGATCGCTAGCGCCAAGGCAATCAGCATTACCAAGGCGATGAATAGTTGCGGGTCCATACCGATGACCTTGGTGGCGTCGGCCGCGTGCTCGGGGTCCTGAGCTGCGGTGCCGGGGAACAACAGCGCGCCGAACATGGCCAGCCAGGTGACCGATCCGAGTGCGGCCGCCAGCAAGAACTGGGCGCGGAGGTTTCCCGATCGCTGCCACAGGACCACCAGTCCGATCGCACCGATGAGTGCGCCCATGCCGATGTATTGGGCGTCGTGGAATTTGGCGTGCGGAGGCCATGCGGGGTTGTGCAGGTGGAGGTCGGCGATGTCGGGGATGACCAGGTCGGCGAGGAGGGGGCCGATGAGGGTGTTCAGGAGGACGGCGCCGACAAGGATTCGCGGGAGGGTCCAGTGGGTGGTCATTGGGAGTCCTATCGGTCAATCAATGAACCGGAATCCGATTCCGATTAGACGGTAGCGCTGTGCGATGCGGACTGTCAACGGGCCGTTGGCATTCCGGGTGTTCGACCAGGTTGCGGCCCCTTGACCACCAGCGAGAACCCAGGGCGAGATCGCGCGCACGTCCCCGGCGGCGCAATCGGCAAAAGATCCGGAACCACCGTCCCCACCAGTCCGCACCTGGCCACCGCACAACCACCCGCTCCGGCCAGCCGCACGACGCATTCGCAGGCCTGAATCGTCGGCGCGGCCGGAGCGAGCCGCGGCGAAACCGAAACTTGTGGGCTGAAACGCCACGGACGCGCCGCACTCGGTCACGAACCACCTGCACGATCGATTGGAATCTCCAGATGGCTGAATGCCCCAGGGAGCCGGATGATTTCGCCCGCACCGTGGTTCAGCCCAGCGAACGGCCGCTTCCCCAATCCACTCCGCTACACCTGCCGTTTCGCCTACCGCGACGACTTCGACACCCACCGAGTCACCATGCGCGAGCGCTACTCCCCCGACGAACTCGAAGAGATCCAACTCGCCGTGCACACCCTCACGAGCTCGACGATCCGCGTCCAAATCTTCGGCGGCACAACCCAACACAAGAACCCGGCGATCAACCAACCAACCCAACGCCTCCGCGAAGCCGAAGAAGACCGCTGGTAGCCCCGGCAATCCTCAGATCAACCAGCTCTGACGGCGGTAATACTCGGACTCCTCGTCGCCCTCCTCGTCGATGGGGGTCACAACATCGTGTGCTTTGCGAGCCGCAATCGACCGCGCAATCGCCTCACGCTGCTCGCGGGCATCCGCCTCCAGGCGCTCTCGCTCGGTCTGCGCCTCGACCTCGAGCCGCTCCTTCTCTTCCGCCTCAGCCTTTGCCTTCGCTAGCTCTTCGGCATGGTCTTCCCAAAACCGACCCATTTCTATGGCGGACTGTTCGGCGAGTTCACGGTCCTTGTCGGCGGTCCGCCTATTGATCTCCTCGAACTCGTCCAGCAGCATCGTTGACCGTCGACGGATCTCCTCGACGATTTGTTCCATTTCGTCCGAATAGTTCACGATGACACCCCTCCTCGACGGTTACCGATCACGTTGGCGCGGACCGACTTCACAGCGGCCCCGCCTCCGCCAGTTCGGCACCGCTGTCGGCAGGCTCTTCCGGTTGCGGATCTGCTTCCGGCACCAGTTGAGGTTTATGCTCGCCGTCCTCTTCCTGCTTGCCAGCCGAGGGGGCGCCCGGCACGGTACCTGGACTGCCGCCGTTGTTGTCGTCGGTAGCCGGAGTTCCCGTATCGGGCTTGTCAGTGGAGGTCGATTTGTCGTCGTTCCCGTTCGATCCGTCGGTGGAGATGACTGGATTGCCATTGTCATCCAGCGTCACGCCGTACTCATGCGATTTGCCGTCACTGTCGGTCATCACGAGCTTTGGCTGACCATCCGCACCTATCTCGACCTTCACATGCTTTCCACCCAGGTCGAACTCGGCTGCGGTCTTGTTCGTGTCCCCGTCCGGCTTGCCGTCGCCGTCCTTGTCCTCGGTTTCCGTTGTCTCGAAGGCCTTCGTCAGCTGCTCTATCGCATTGTCGACGCTGTCCTTGATCGAGGTACCCAATGAGGTGAGACCTTGACTCACAGACTCGCCGAGCGATGTCAATTGCGAAGCTGCCGACGTCAACGATGACAACCCCGACAGGAGGCTGCTCGCCGTAGTGGTGTTCGTCGAAGTCGGATTCGTTGTGCCCGGCGTACCGGGAGTGCCCGGCGTACCGGGAGTGCCCGGCGTACCGGGAGTGCCGGGTGACCCTGGAGTCCCAGGGGTGCCTGGCGTACCGGGATTACCTGGAGTGCCCGGAGCCTCGGTCGGCACTCCTGCCGGGCGGTCGTACCGGGCATCCGAGACCTTGTCCAGATCCTGGATAATTTTGTCGTATACCTGCTTGACACCGCGGTCTGCCGAGTCGCACGAATCAGTGAAGATCTTGATCTTGGCCGCATAATCAGGTTTGAAGACATTGTCGAGCCAGTGCCTGCAGCGCGATTGAATGTGCTGCTGGTAATCGGATCCCGGCAGAATTCCGAGAACGTTATCCGCCGTCCAAGCATCGAATCCCCCCTGTAGATCAGGAAAGATTCTGCGCAGCTTGCTCAGCAAGCTATTACTTTGCCAACCGTTACTTACCGCAATACTCGTGCCGGAGATAATGTCATCAATATCCTCTGGCGTCTTCTCCGCGATACGAATACCGTCGCCGTTCTCGAGGATATAACGGACGGCCTCGGCTTTGATTTTCGCGGCCGCACGCAGGCCTTCGAAAGCGCCTGCGATGGACTTCCATGCATCCCCCGCTGCTTTCCAATTCGCGTCCGCTTGACCTATCTGTTTGTTCAGCATGTCAAGCGCCGCCGTTCCAGCCTCCCCTGACCAGAGCGTCGGCATTGTCTTCGCGTATCCACGCTGAGCATCCAACTGCGTTCCGCACTCCTGGAGCACCACCTGCAGCTTTGTCGAGGTGTTCAGGAGCTTGTCTTCGTTCAACCCGTTCTGCTCGTAATAGCGCTTATGGAGTTGCGAATAGTCTGGAAAATCGGCTGGCAAATTACCTCCAAAAGCGCGTTTATAGCGCGGCTGGAAGTACTCGAAGTACAGCAGAGCTCGGGAGCCGATGTCGAGATATTGTTCGACCGATCCGTTCGCAGGTACCTCAAATGCCATACTAACGACCCCCTCGGGCTACTTCTCGACTGCTCGAACGCAGCTACGATTTTTTGTCATTGCCGATCTTTGCGATATCGCGAGAGTTTTCGTCGTCAGTACTCGAGTACTTGACAACCGACGCCCCGATAACGTCCGACGTCGCCAATGTTGCCTCGGACCAATTACCCAACCATGTGTAGATCTTCTCCAGTCCGTCCTGGATCTTCTTCCCACGGTCGTGGTAGTTTTCACCAGCATCGGCAGGCCCGAACAAATAGTCGGCCACATCCTTGGCGCGATTTCGCACCGCTTGGCCCGAACCTCCGAGGTCATTTGCGAATCGCCCGAGTTCCCCAGTCTTGACGCCGAGCATGCTTGAATCGCCCACTATCCAGTCCCCTCCTTCTCCGGTTGCCGACCAGACCGACTTCAGCTCGCGACACTGATGCCGCCATACTTCCTTCGACGCACGCGGCTGACGTTCGGTTCCATCGGATCCGTCGGCTGATTCTGTCAGCAGAATCTACTGGTTGGGCGAACCAGCTACAACGGACAATGGGCCATCGAGGAGAGCATCACCACAGCCGTGGCGGTCAGCGGGTGCAGGGTTCCGCAGGTTCCAATGATCCGCACATGAACCGCACGGGTCATCGCAGCCTACGGCCGGGTGGGCCCACGAAGATCTGGGATGTGGAGGCCGTTGTCCGACAGTGTAATTGGGGTCAGCCGGACAGCGAAGGCGTCGAGGCAGTCCGACAGTTACGGCTAGATGTCACCGAGTCGATTCGGGACGGCCTCACCCGGCGAACGAGGCTGCGCCAAAAATCGATACCGCCCAGCGACTAGTGTCCGATCTTCCCCTGATCGGTCCGCACCCACTCCGAGGTTCCATCCGGATGCCGATGGAACTCCCATGCGGAGTAGTCGCCGTCCTTCTCGACCACGGTGACCTGGTCGGCGAAGCCGTCGTGGTCCCAGTCGGTCCAGACCTGCATGGCCTCGGGGCCGGTGGTGGTGATGGTGTCGAGGGTGCCGTCGCCGTCGATGTCCTGGGTCGGATGGTGCAGTTCGACTTCACCGAGGCCGTCCAGGGAAGAGGATGCGTCGATGCCGGGTAGATCCATGCCCGGGAATTCACCTGAGGTGATCATGACTCCTCCTGGTCGGGACTCGTGTGGGTGACACGGCGGTCGATCGGTGGGTACCGGTCCATAGTGTCATCCGCGAGTCCCGGACGCAGCTCCCAGCCCCTATTTATCGGGGATCATTTTTTCGGAATGATCAGCCACAGAACCAGATACACGACGAACTGCGGACCCGGGAGCAGGCAGGACAGCACGAAGAGCAACCGGACGACGTTGGCGTTCCAGCCGAAGTATTCGGCGATGCCGCCGCAGACGCCGGCGATCCACTTGTCGTTGTGGGAGCGGTTGAGTCGGCGGGTGGGCGCGGGGGCGGTCATTGTGTTCCCTCTCTGGTGATGTGCGGTACGACATCAACTCTGCCGGGGTAAATCGCGCCTGACATCGGTCGCATGACCTATCCCGACCCTGATTTCCGCAGGCTATGGACTCAGGGTGTAACCCCGAGCACGGACCCGCGGTGCTGACGTGCGGCACCGACACGGCAGACTCATGCTGGTGAGCACCACTCTGCACGCGCGCGGACTGTCCGCGGGCCACGGCGAACGCACCCTGTTCGACGACCTCGATTTCACCCTCGCGCCGGGTGATGTGATCGGTTTGGTCGGCATGAACGGTGCCGGCAAGTCGACGCTGCTGCGCATGCTCGCGAACCGATCGACACCCACCGGCAGTATCACGTTGTCCCCGCCCGACGCCACCGTCGGGTATTTGGCGCAGGAGCCCGAGCGGATTGCCGGGGAGACGGTGCTCGAATTCCTCGGCCGCCGAACAGGTGTCGCCGAAGCACAACGCGAAATGGATGCTGCGGCCGAACGTTTGGCTGACGGTGGCGAGGACGAATATTCACCGGCCCTGGAGCGCTGGCTCGCGCTCGGTGGTGCCGATCTGGATCAGCGCGCAGAGGAGGTCGCGGCGGATCTCGGACTCGCGGAAAGCCTGCCGAACGGCCTCGACACCTCGATGACCGGACTTTCCGGCGGCCAGGCGGCCCGAGCGGGACTCGCATCGGTCCTGTTGTCTCGCTTCGACATTCTGCTGCTCGACGAGCCGACCAACGATCTCGATCTTGATGGTCTCGCCCGGCTGGAACAGTTCGTGACCGGCGTGCGGGTACCGCTGATGGTCATCAGTCACGACCGAGAGTTCTTGTCGCGCACCGTGAATCGGATCGTCGAACTCGATCTCGCGCAGCAGCGGGTCGGGATCTACGACGGCGGCTACGAGGCGTATCTGATGGAGCGCGAGATCGCCCGCCAGCACGCGCGCGAGGCCTACGAGGAGTATGCCGACACCAAGGCCGGTCTCGAGTCCCGCGCCCAAATGCAGCGCAATTGGCTCGAGCACGGCGTTCGCAATGCGCGCCGAAAAGCCCGCGACCCCAAGAAGGTCGACTCCGACAAGGCGGGCCGCAAGATGCGCGCTGAATCCACCGAGAAGCAGGCCGCCAAGGCCCGCCAGACCCAACGGCGCATCGAGCGCTTGGATGTGGTCGAGGAGCCGCGCAAGGAGTGGGAGCTGCACATGTCCATTGCCGCGGCCCCACGCAGCGGCTCGGTGGTCGCCACTTTGTCGAATGCGACCCTCACCCGAGGGGATTTCGAGCTCGGCCCGATCACCACCCAGGTCGACTGGGCCGACCGCATCGTGCTGACCGGCGCCAATGGTTCGGGTAAGTCCACACTCCTGGCCCTGCTGCTCGGAAAAACCCAGCCGGACAACGGAACGGCCGCGCTGGGTTCCGGCGTGGAAATCGGCGAGGTCGACCAGGCACGCGGGCTCTTCAGCGGAAGTACCGCCCTCGCAGAAACTTTCAGCGCTGAAATGCCCGAGTGGCCCGACGCCGAGGTCCGCACCCTGCTGGCCAAATTCGGCCTCCGTGGCCCACATGTCCTGCGCCCCTGCGAAACCCTTTCCCCCGGCGAGCGCACCCGTGCCGCCCTCGCCCTGCTCCAAGCCCGCGGCGTCAACCTGCTGGTCCTGGACGAACCAACCAACCACCTCGACCTCCCCGCCATCGAACAACTCGAGCAGGCCATCGAATCCTTCGAAGGCACCATGCTTCTGGTGACCCATGACCGCCGCATGCTCGACTCGATCACCGCGACCCGCCGCTGGCACATGAGCAACGGCCACCTCACCGAAAGCTAAGAGCATGCCGGTGCCCATGATTTCCAGCCACGGGGCTCAGTCGCGCCGATCGGGAGCGTGTCGAGTCGGAGATGGAATGCCGGTTTTCCGGAGCGGATCAGTGAATCGCAGCGAGCTCAGTCCGGTACTGGTGCATTCCAGGCGGGTGGAGAGGGGGCATTTGGGCTCGGGGGCGGTCAGGGTGATCAGTTCAGCGGCTTGGGTGTAGCCGCGGCGTCTGTGGTGGCGTTGGAGTTCGGTGGCGAGTGCTGCGCGGGAGATGCCCAGGCACAGTGCGGATTCCAGGGTGGCCAAGGCTTCGCGGCGGTGGGCGGTGCGGGCTAGGTCGATCGCGGTGCGGGTGGGGTTTGTGGCCACTATGCCGTGGATCAGTTCTAGTTCGGCTTTGTCGACGTGGTCGCGATGCACGAGAAGGCGGCAGGAGCGCGAATCCCGAATGCCCAGTACGTGGGTGGATTGGCTATGCGGTATTGCGAGACCGTGCAGTTCGGCGGCGGTGTGATAGGCGGCGACAAGGGTTGGTACCCCCATGGATAGTCGGGCTGCCTCGACGCGGAGTTGCGCGGAGGGTTGGGTGGTTGCCTCGCGGAAGACGCCGCGGAAGACCCGGACCCATTCGCCTCGGTCGAGCAAGGTTCGCATCTCCGCGCGGGTGTACTCGCACAGCACCTGCCATGCGGTGAATACCCCGAATTGCTTATCCCGTACTTCTTCCAGGCCTGGTCGCATACGCCAACTATCGGCGAAACCAAACGCCGCCCTCAGCACCTGACCAGTGCAAACAGAAAGTCTGTGGATAAGCGATTCGCTGTGGACAACTCGCCGCGCGCGAGCACGCAGCAGCCACTCGAGCCCAGCGGCCATGCGGCTGTCATGCCGAGCGCGCAGCTTTGATGCGGTGTGCGACGCCGGGACGCGCGGCCGATCGTGCCGCTGACCCAACTACACTGCGGCGACGCGCTTAGCCAGATCCTCGGCCAATTGCTGGGCTTGAACCGGGTCGGTGGCCTCGACCATCACCCGGACCAGCTGCTCGGTTCCACTGGGGCGCAACAGGATCCGCCCGGAGTCACCGAGGGCCCGTTCGGCTTCCGCTACCGCCTCACGGATTTCGGGGGCCGCAGCGACCGTGGCCTTGTCGGTAACCGGAACGTTCACCAGCACCTGTGGCACGGTCTGCAGCACCGAAGCCAAATCGGCCAGCGTGCGGCGAGTCTGCGCCATACGAGCCATCAGTTTCAATCCGGTGAGGATGCCGTCGCCGGTGGTGCCGTAATCGGGGAACACCACGTGGCCGGACTGTTCGCCGCCCAGGTTGTAACCGCCGCGACGCAACTCCTCGAGGACGTACCGGTCGCCAACGGCGGTGGTACGCAAGGTGATTCCAGCTTCGCGCATCGCGATGTGCAGACCGAGGTTGCTCATGACGGTGGCGACCAAGGTGTTCTGGACGAGCGAGCCGGTCTCGTGCATGGCCAGCGCGAGAACGGCCAGGATCGCGTCACCGTCGACAATCGCACCGTTGGCGTCGACGGCCAGGGTGCGGTCGGCATCGCCGTCGTGTGCGATGCCGAGGTCCGCGCCGTACTCACACACCGCGCGCTGGATCTGGTCGAGATGCGTCGAGCCGCAACCGTCGTTGATATTCAGGCCGTCCGGCTCGGCGTTGATCGCGACCACCGTGGCTCCGGCGGCGCGGTACGCGGCAGGACCGACCTCGGCAGCCGCGCCGTGCGCGCAGTCGACCACGACGGTCAGCCCGGACAGATCCTGCCCGGTCGCCTCGACCAGATGCTCGACGTAGCGCTCATGCGTTCCGGCTACGCTGTACTGATCAGGGATGACCTGTCCGTGGTCCCTGGCGCCTGATGCATTCAATACCCGACCGATCCCCGCGCCGACCGGACGCAGTGGCGCGCCCTGGGCGATCAGCGCCTCGATCCGGTCTTCGATCGCGTCATCGAGCTTGTGCCCGCCCGCCGCGAAGATCTTGATCCCATTGTCCGGCATGGGATTATGTGAAGCCGAGATCATGACGCCGAGGCAGGCGTCGTACAGACCGGTCAGATATGCCACGGCGGGTGTCGGAAGTACCCCGACCGAAAGCACATTCACGCCTGCGGCGGTCAGGCCGGCGGTCACCGCGGCCTCGAGCATCTCGCCGCTGGCGCGTGGATCGCGACCGACCACAGCGAGCGGACGCTCCTTGCCGCGGCTCAGGATCTGCGCCGCCGCCCCGGAAACCTGTAGCGCCAGTTCCGGACTCAGTGATCCATTGGCAAGCCCGCGGACTCCGTCGGTGCCGAACAAACGTCCCATTCCCTCGCCCATCATCGGTGGATCCGCGCGGCGCGCCCGAAGGCGGCGGCCGGTGCGACCGGGAAGTGCCCCGCGAATGCCTCGAGTTCATACAGCACGAGAGCAGGCGCCCAGCTGTCTGGAAGCCTGCTCTCGCACAGGTGCCCCGCCGACCGTACCGTCTCCGACACCTCGAGGGTGCCGGATGACGGCGGCCGACGTAGCCAAAATCAGCGCTTCGAGTACTGCGGCGCCTTGCGGGCCTTCTTGAGGCCGTACTTCTTACGCTCGGTGGCACGCGGGTCACGTGTCAGGAAGCCGGCCCGCTTCAGGGCGGGACGGTCATCCGGGGTGACCTCGATGAGCGCACGGGCGATGGCCAGACGCAGCGCACCGGCCTGGCCCGAGGGGCCACCGCCGACGAGACGCGCGTGGATGTCGAAGGACTCGGTCCGCTCGACGGTCACCAGCGGCGACTTGACCAGCTGCTGGTGCACCTTGTTCGGGAAGTAGTCCTCGATGGTGCGGCCGTTCAGCACGAAGTTGCCGGAACCCGGCAGCAGGCGCACGCGAACGACGGCTTCCTTACGACGACCGACGGTCTGCACCGGGCGGTCGATCACGACCGGGGCGTAGCTGGCGGGCTCGGCCTCGTAGCCGTAGTCCTCCTCGACGACCTCGACGTTGGCGTCCTCGGTGTAGTCCTCGTTGAATTCCTCAGGAGCGGTCACTGGGCCACCTGCTTGATCTCGAACGGAATGGGCTGCTGGGCGGCGTGCGGATGCGTCGGGCCCGCGTAGACCTTCAGCTTGCCCGCGATGGCGTTGCCGAGCTTGTTCTTCGGGATCATGCCCTTGACGGCCTTCTCCACGAGACGATCGGGGCGCGACTCCAACACCTGACCGACAGTGCGCGACTTGAGGCCGCCCGGGTGTCCGCTGTGGTGGTGGATCAGCTTGTCCGCCTTCTTGTTGCCGGAGATGGCAACCTTGTCGGCGTTGATGATGATGACGAAGTCGCCACCATCGAAGTTCGGCGCGTAGGTCGGCTTGGTCTTGCCGCGCAGCAGATTCGCTGCCTGGACGGCGAGACGGCCGAGCACTACGTCAGTGGCGTCGATGACGTACCACTTACGGGTCACGTCACCCGCCTTGGGGCTGTACGTAGGCACAGTGGTTCCCTGTCTGTAGTCGGTGTTGCCAGCCACGGCGTGCAGTCGAGTGAGTTCCCGGCGGCCGGTGGAGACCCGGGGCTCGACGCAGTTCCACACGCCAACGGGCAACGATACCAGCCATGCCCCAGCGGTATGAAACCGGTCAGATCTCGATCGGCGGCCCATGGTCGATGGCGCCGGGCGGGCCAGGGACCACGTAGCGGGGGACGTCGATGCTCGGCTGCGCGCACTCCGCGCCCGCGGCGTCGAATCCGGAGTCGCCCTGTTCCGTCACCAGACCCGGGTCGTATCCGCGAGCCGCGGCAATGCCCTCACGCTGCTCATTGGTGACGTATGGAGTCAATGGGCAGGAGACCGGCGCCCCGGCGAGCGAAGCGGCCAGTTCGACGCGGTCACCACCGGACGGCATGGCCATCGCGGCCAATGCGGCGGCGCCGGCCACCGCGGGCGCGCCGAACAACTTGCCCCAGCGCTTGCCCTTACGCGGTTTGTCATCGTCGTCCGATTCGCGGGGGCGCCATTCCGAACCGCTCTGTGGCGGTTGGTCTTGCGGCGGTTGGTAGGGAGCTCGCGGCCCCGGCGGTGGCACCGACCCTTGCGACGGCGGCCCCTGGGGCGTGGGCGGGCGACCGATAACGGTGGGACGCTGTTCTTCGTGATACTGCCCGGGCGGGCGGGTGAATCGGCTACCCAACTCGGCGAGGTTCGGTGGTAAAGACTCCCGGCTGACCCGAGTGGTCGGCTCTTCCCCAGTCGGCTCGGTCGCCGGCCGCACCGTCGGATATCCGGGCCCGTACTGCACGACTGGCGGATGTGTCCGACCGGTGTCATGAGGCCCCTGCCCCCGGTCAGGCCGGACTTGCCCCTGATCGGGAGGGCCCTGCCCTTGCTCCGGACGCACCTGCCCCTGATCAGAATGGACCGGCCCTTGGTCGGGACGCCCCTGTTCCGGCCTGCCCTGCTCCGAACGAGACGACACATCCCGCCCCTGCAACGCCTCCGCCTGCCGCTGCGCCGACAATGCCTGCGCGGCCTCCACCTGCCACTGCGTCGAAAAGGCCTGCTGCTGTGCCGATTCGGCCTGATACTGCGCCGACTCCACCTGCCGCGCCCGCGGCGGCGGTGCCGGCTCGGCATGCCGCCCCGCCGACTCCGGCTCACCGTTCTCGTTATCGGTCACCAGCAGGTGCGAGGCGCCGAGCACCAGCGCGTGCATCGGGTGATCGGCCACGTGCAGCCGGTGCCCGAGATGGTTCTGGAAGGCCAACCGCAGCGCGTCGTTGAAACAGACATTGCCGGACAGCAGCAACGTCGAGGTGTCGGCACCGATCGAGCGGGCCGCGGCCATCACCTCGATCACCACATTGTCGGCCGAACGCGCATCGCGCATGGCCTCCGCGGTGACCGGCACGTCGACCGATTCGGTCGGCTGCTCGTCGTCGCCGTGCACCGCGACGACCAGCATGGTCCGCCCGTCGGAGTACACACCGGTCGCGCCGATGCCCTGCGGATTGCGATCGTCCGGGGACCGCACCAGCCCGAGCGCACGCACATATCCGGACAGCGCGACGCTTTCCGGCAGCGGTTCGACCGTGACATCCAGCCGCTCGACCAGGTCGACGTACACATCGACCTTCGCGTCCGGCCAGCCGTCCGGGAACGGCAGCGCGACCAGATCCGGTTTACCGCGCAGATATTTGCCGACGGCCGCGAGTGGGTTGTACATGCGGGCACGAAAGACCAGCTCTGCGGGCCAGGTCGCACCGGCCACCACGATCTGCGGATGGCCGAGGATGTCGCGCACATCGGCGATCGCCATCCCCAGATCCGGCCGCTGCCGCTCCACTCCGGCGGTATGCAGCCGACCCGAAGAATCCGCAAGCAGATATGCCGGCGGCGTGTATGTCCCTTCTACCTGCACGGGGCGGATCGGTGTCCCACCGCCGCCCGCGGCAACAGACACCACATCCCACCCGAGATGTACTGCCCCAACTCGCACCGTCACAGGCATAAGTGTGCCTGTTGCGCGAGCGACATGCTCACCACATCCGGTGAGAACCCGCCTGAGCAGCCCGTCACGCGTTCGACTTCCGCAACCGCAACCGGCGCCAGGTGATAATCGCCAACACCGCGGTTATCCCGACGAGCAGGCCGATATCGAGATACCAGATATTCGGCTCGTGCTTCCACAACGCATCGGGTTGCGCATTGGCGAACAGTGTCCGAATATCCACCGTCGACGCCCCGGCCGCATATCCCCACCGTGCCGGGAACAGCCACGAGATCTGCTCGAGCACCACCCGGTTGGTCACCGGAATCAGACCGCCCGCCATCACCAGCTGGACCATGATCATCACCACGAGCATCGGCATGACCTGCTCGTTGGACCTCGCCAGACTGGACAGCAGCAAGCCGAAGACCACACAGCACACCGCGGTCAACGCGATATCGAGATAGAGCTCGGCGGGCCCGTTCGGGATCACCGAACCCTCCAGCGGCGGCTTCTTACCGACCAGCGTGATGCCGACCAGCACCGCCGCCTGCAGGAATGCCGTAACGCTGAATATCGCGATCTTGGCGAGAAGGTATGCCGAAGGCAGCAGCCCGACCGCGCGCTCGCGATAGAAGATGGTGCGCTCGCCGACCAGATCGCGCACGGTCAGCGTCGATCCCATGAAGCAGGCGCCCAGAATCAATACGACGAGCAACTGCTGCGTCTCGCTGCCCCCGGACGGGACGAAGAACACATCGTTGCCGCTCTGCACCTGCTCCAGCGGACCGCTCTGGAAACCGTTGCTGCCCGGCACCACCAGCGACAGCGCACCGAGGATGAAGGGCAGGATCACCAGGAACGCCAAATAACCGCGGTCGGCGAAGATCAACCGCACCTGCCGTCGCGCCAAGGTGGAGAACTGCTTGGCGCGCCCGGATTGCGGCGGACTGCCCGCCGACCCCTGCCGCGGCGGTGCGGGCGGTGGCGGCGGTGGCGCGAAGGCCAGCCTGGACCGATACGCGGCGAATGCCTGATCCGGATTCGCGGCCACCCGCCCGAAGATCTCGGCCCAGTCGCTGGTGCCCATGGCCGCGCCGACGCTGGCCGGATGACCGCAGAAGGCGGTCTTGCCACCGGGCGCGAGCAACAGCACCTGATCACACATGTCCAGACAGGCCACCGAGTGGGTGACCACGATGACGGTGCGTCCGGCATCGGCCAGTTCGCGCAGCATCGTCATCACCTGACGATCCAGCGCCGGATCCAGACCCGAGGTCGGTTCGTCCAGAATCAGCAGCGACGGACCGGTGAGCAGTTCCAGCGCCACCGACGCGCGCTTGCGCTGACCACCGGAGAGCCGGTCGACCCTGGTGTCGGCATGTTCGGTGAGCGAAAGTTCTTGCAGTACACCGTCGATCACCTGCTGGCGGTCGGCCTTCGAGTTGTCCGGCGGCAGTCGAAGCTCCGCCGCGTAGCCGAGGGCCTGACGCACCGTGAGCTGACGGTGCAGCACATCGTCCTGCGGCACCATGCCGATGCGGGAACGCAGCGCCTCGTATTCGGCGTGCAGGTTGCGGCCTTCGAAGGTGACCACACCGCCGGAGGGGTGGGTGCTGCCCGCGATCAATTTCGACAGCGTCGATTTGCCCGCGCCGGAGGGTCCGATCAGTGCGGTGAGGGTGCCCCGCCCCGCCTGCATGTTCACATCGACGAGCAACTGCTTATTGCCCTCGACGGTGAAGCCGACGCCGTGCACGTGCAGACCCTGCTCGGCGACCGGCTTCTGCCGATGTACCAGTGCGCCCTGCTGGACGACGAAGTCGATATTGCCGATGGTGATGATGTCGCGCTCACGCAGCACCGTGCGCTGCTCGCGATGGCCGTTGACGAAGGTGCCGTTGGCCGAGCCGAGGTCCTCGATGGTCAGGCCCTCGGATGCCGCGACCAGGCGGGCGTGCTTGCGCGAGGCCAGCGGATCGTTGACGACGATCTGATTGTCAGAGGTACGACCGATATCGAGTCCGCCGGGGGGGAGGCGGTCGGCCCTGGCAATCGGCGCTGTGGATGGTCGCGTGCGGACCGGGGGCAGCATCGAGGTGTCGGCCTTGAAGGTCATATTGACATTCGGCTGCTGCGGTTGGGAGGGCGGTGGCTGCTGGGGTTGCGGCTGCGACGGTGGCTGTGGGGGGTGCTCTGGGCGTTGCTGCTGCGGGGGTTGCTGCTCTGGACGTTGCTGTTGCGGACGCTGCTGGGAGGGGGCCGGTGCCTGCGGTGTCCGTCGCGGATGTTGATAACCCGGCGGCACCGACGACTGCGGTTGCGACGGTGGCGGTTGCGCCGCCGGCGGCCGCTGCTGCCGGGCCGGCGTCGCGGGCAGCAGATGCAGTAACGGACCACTTATCGCATCACCGAGGCGCACCTGCGTCGGCCGATTGATCGGCACCGGCTGACTCAACCGACGCGCATCCACGAAAACGCCGTTGGTGCTGCCGTTGTCGGTGAGTACCCAGTTGTTGCCTTGCCAGGCGAGCGTCGCATGCACCCGCGAGACCAGCGGACTGTCCACGAAGAGCGTCACTTCCGGTGCGCGACCCATCGTGACCTGTTGATTCGAATCGAAGACCCGTTCGGTTCCATCATGGCGCACGGTGATGGTCTGCGCCCCCGGTAAAGACATGCAGCGGATACTATTCCATCACCCGGACTTCGGCGGTGCCCCCGATGCGCCTTTTGCCCCGATCCGGAGACCGTTATGAACGTGCGACCGGCCGACTAGGGGGAGCCTTGCCGAAACTCCGAGCGACCGCAGTCGTTGCCGCAGTGCTATGTGTAATCGCAATGTTGGCGGGCTGTACTCGCGCGGTGCACGGTCGAGCGGTTTCGGTCTACGACGATCCGTTCAAGGTCGCCGGACTGCCCACCACGAGCGGTCCCAGCGGGCCGCGCGAAGGCATTCCCGATAGCTCGCTCACGGCAGTCAACGGCGACAGCGGCGAGGTGGATGCCCTGGCGCTCAACGCGATCGACGATATTCAGACATATTGGCGCGCCGAGTACAGCAAGGATTTCGAAGGGGAATTCAAGCCGGTCGACAAGCTGATCTCCTGGAGCGCCAAGGCGCCGCGCAGCCAGGCACTCGAATTCTGCAAGGAATCCACCTATCACCTGGTGAACGCCGCCTACTGCCGACTGGACAACTCGATCGGCTGGGACCGCTCGGTGCTGTTGCCCACGATCGAGGACACCTTCGGCAAGATGGCCGTGATCATGGTGCTCGCCCATGAATACGGACACGCCATCCAGACCCTGGCGAAAATCGTGCAGACCAAGGATCCGGTGATCGTCAAAGAGCAGCAGGCCGACTGCTTCTCGGGTGCGTTCATTCGCCATGTGGCCGAAGGCAAATCCAAGCACTTCACCATCAATACCTCCGATGGCCTGAACTCGGTGCTGGCCGCGACCGTCGCCATTCGAGACTCCAATCCGGATGATCCGGAGAGCGTGCACGGGTCGGCATTCGAGCGGGTCACGGCAGTGCAGATCGGCTTCACCGATGGTCCGAAGGCGTGCAAGGCCATTGATATGCACGAGATCGAGCGCCGCCGCGGCAATTTGCCGCAGAGCTTCAAGGACGATCCCGGCCACGGCGAGAATCCGATCGACAAGGACAGTCTGATCGAGCTCAGCAAGGCACTCGCGGTGATCCTGCCGCTGAAGCAGGCGCCGACCTTCGACTACTCCGGCGCGAAGATCGACTGCAAGAACGGCGTTGCCACACCGCCGGTTTCGTATTGTCCGGCCAAGAACACCATCGTTACCGATGTGCCCGCGCTCGCGCAGCGCGGCACCTCCGATGCCGATGACAATGATCCGTTGCCGCTCAAGGTGACCGGCGATTACAACGGCTACGTCGTCTTCATCTCGCGCTACACCCTCGCCGTGCAGCAGGCCGACGGTCAGCAGCTCGTCGGCGCCAAAACCGGATTACGCGCGGCCTGTTTGTCGGGGGTGGTCACCGGCAAGCTCGCGCAGCCGGGGCGAACCCAGGCAGAAGGCGATATCGTCTTGGCCGCAGGCGATCTCGACGAGGCGGTCTCCGGACTGCTCGCCGACGGGCTCGCGGCCAGCGATATCGAGGGCAAGACCGTGCCGAGTGGGTTCTCCAGGGTCGACGCGTTCCGCGCCGGAGTGCTCAACGGCGAGCACACCTGCACGTCACGGTATTCCTGAGCTCCCCCTTTTTTGCCGGACGTTCAGTGCCACGCAAGCCGCGTGCTCGGGTCGGCGTTCTGGCTGCGAGTTACTCAATCCGCACGAAATCAGTTGTTGGGTCGGGCAGATTCCCCAGGACGGCCGAGCATGTCAGCCGAATGGTGGCGGAGCGGCGGGTTCGAATCGCAGCACCCGGTTGCCGATCATGATTTCGGTGCCGGGTATCAGGCCCATCGGCTGGTTGGGTGGTAAGCGGATCCAGTCGCGGTAACCGGGTAGGCGGGTGCGGGTGCCATTGGTTGAACCCCGATCCACCAGGGACACATCCCAATTCAGCAGCAGCACCTCCGCGTGCGCGCGAGACATGCCGCCCGAGGAATCCTCGACCTTCAACGGCACCATGCCGCGGCCGGCCTGTTCGGAATGTTCCGGATCGCGGCCGAGGACCGCGTCCGCGGCCAGCATGTAGGTCATGCCGTCGTCGAGGACCAGCATGCCCAGCGGCGGGCGGACCACCTCGATCAGCTGCTGCGTCTGATCAACCGGCATCCCGCAGACCGTGCAGAACGCCGAGCGCGGATCGCTGGGATGCGCACGCGCGCACTTGAATCCCATCACCTTGACGGTGAGGGCGGTGGCCTTCGCGGTGGCCTCCAGCCTGCGCTGTAGATCCGGATCCGGGCGCGGGGCCGGATTGGTGCCACCCATTTGGGTCGGCGCGTGATGCGGGTCGACCGGTTGCTGCTCCTGGACCGAATCGAGCATCGCGGTCGAGGCGCGGGTTTCGGTCGGCTCGGGCTCGGGCTCGGGCTGGGGTTCGGGCACGGGACGCTGGGTCGGTCCCGAGTCGATGCGCGCGGTCGGTGGCCTCTCGGTCGGTGGCCTCTCGGTCGGTGGCCTCTCGGACCGCAACGGTTCGGATCGAGCACGCACCGCATCGGACCAGACGATCGCGCCGCCTGCCTGTGCGATCCCCTCGACCAACCAGCCGATCCCCCGCTCGGCGGGCAGTTCCGGAATGCGGCCCTTGGGGTCGTCGACGAAGAGCGCGACCGCTCGCGCGGGCAACGATGCGACCCGGTCCACTGTGAAGGCGGCGTCGCTACCCCGATAGCGCTCGAGCGTTCCGTCACCGGCGAGTACCGCGGTGACCGCACCGTGCAGGAAGATCGCCATCCCGCCGGTCTCGGCGGCGGACAGGATGCCGAAATCGATCGGCGCACCGGGACTGATCCGCTCGGCATGCGTCATCAGCCAGCGTGTCGCGGCGCGCGCGACCAGTGCCCCCGGTCCCTGCGGATGCTGTTCGGCGGCGTCGCGCACGAGTTCGGCCAGCGATTCCAGCGCGATGACGGCAGGTGCGTCCGGAGTCGGGCGCCCATGCCCACGATGTGCGACGACCACTACCGCACCCGCGACCCGGGCGACGGCGTGACCTCCGACAACGACCTCAACCTGCCGATCCTTCAACGGTATCGGCCTTCCAGAGGTGCGCATCGCGGGGTCGTCGCCACATCGACAAGGGTATTGCAAACCAAGCCCTAAGGGGTCCCCGTCCACGGCGTCCGTCCGGTAACTTCAAATGCACATCGGGAGGAACGAGGGGCCGTCATGGTTAGGACTTCGCGCATCGCGCTCGCCGTGGCTTGTATCGCGGTGACCGGGGTGTTGACCGGCTGCAGCGGGGTGCAGGGTGCGCCGTTGGCGGCCGAGCAAGACGTGCGCAAGCTCGAGGTCGGCACCTATCCGGTCGATCGACACAAATACGACCAAGACGCCGGCTCGAACGGGGCGCTGCTCGAGGGCATGCGGATGTCGGAGGCCGTGGTCGCCAGTTCGAAGATCGACCCGTCGCTCACCTACGGACGCGAAGGCAAGGTGCTCAGCAGCATCGACGATGCAGTCGAACACGTGGCGTCCGCATCGAAACCGGTACTGGTGAACCGCAACTACCTCACCGGATACGCCACCAGCGGTTCGGATAAGCCCGATCCGCCCGGTCAGACCCGGCCGTCGGCCGACACCACCGCGATCACCAATGTCGTATTCCGGTTCCCGGACGAGGCCACCGCGAAGATCGCAGCGCGCGAACTCGAAGACGCCGATATCAATATCTCCCCCGAGAACCGCAAACTGACGTCGACCAAATATCCGGACGCCTATATCCATTGGCGCCCAGGCGTTCCCAACGTCGGAACCTTCATGGCGCACAAGGAGTTCGTCATCTCGCTGTTCGTCGGGCGGCCCCGCGCGGACAGTTCGGACTTGCTGAGCTGGGTCGAGAAAACGCTCGATACCCAGACCCGCGCGTTGGACAAGTTCCAGGCAACCCCGCAGGACAAATTCAGCAGCCTGAAGGTCGATCCGGAGGGCATGCTGGCGCGCGTGGTGGTCGCGGATCGTCGTGGGCACACCCCGAATGCCGATAACTTCGCGGTCTACGGGCCGAGTTACTTCGTACAGTCGGCCGAGGACGAGAGCAAGACCCAGAAGCTGGTGGACGAGGCCGGGGTCGACCGGTTCGCCGTCGTCGACAACGGTTCGGTCACCCGTGTCCGGGACTATCCGGCCGGGCAGAAATTCATCGACGGACTGATCGAAGAGGTGCGCGACACCTTCGACCCGATCGACGCACCCAAGGATGTTCCGGGCGCGAAGTGCTTGCAGCTCAACAGCAAAGGCGATCCGGAACGGCAGTACAAGTACCGCTGCTACGTCCCGTACAAGCGGTATGTCGGTGTGGTCACCAGCGATAAGGAACCGGATGTGCGACAGAAGGTGACCGCGCAGTACGCACTTTTGGCCAACAGCTTCTGACAGCGCTCCGACCTCCGTGGGGAACCCGGACGGTGAAGTAGGATCCGCGCGGAGATACGCGAACGATCGGGTGGGACGTGAGATTCGACGCGAAATCGAAACTTCGAACAGCAGCGGTCGCCACCACGGTGGCGGTTCTCGTCGTCGGCGTTGTCGCGGGATGTGCCGCCGACGTTCCCGGTCACGCCGGCCCCGGCATGACCGCGGTGGATCCGAACAGCCTCAACATCGGGCCCTATCCGTCCGCGCCACAGGATTACTCGTTGGACGGCCTCGACAAGGACGATGTCTTCCGCATCGAATCCCGGCGCATGCTGGGCTATTTGGTGCTGCCCTACGACGTCGACAGCGATATCAGCCACCTCGTCGATACCCGTCTTGTGGAGGCGACCTCGACGAATTTCGACGACGGTTTGCTCGGCGTGCTGCCCGGGCAATACCTACCGGTCGTCGAGCGCAACAACTTCATCGCCGGGGTGTACACCCAGCGGTCCAACGACAGTCTGCGCAGCATCAAGAACCTGGCCATCGCGTTACTTCGCTTCCCGTCGGACGCTGCGGCACGCTCCGCAGCGGCGGAACTCGACCGGGCAACCGATGAGTTCAAGCCGGGGCGGCACCCGGTCGCGATCGACGGCTATCCGGATATCCGAGCCTCATCGGATAACGATAAGAAGGGCTATGTCTTCGTCGCGCGTGGTCCGTTCGTTCTGCTGAGCATGATCACCATGCCGGGGCCCGACCCGAAAGCCCTTGCAACGCAATTCAAGAAGATGCTCGATCTGCAGCTTCCCAAGCTGGACAGCTTGGTCCCGACACCAGTGGATGACATCCTCGACCTGCCGCTCAACCCCGACGGGATCATGCGGCGCACGCTGCCAGCCGGGAAAGAGACGCGGGACTACTCACGGGACAAATACATCGGCATCTATGACGGACTCGGTCAGTTGCACTTCGAGCGCAACGGTCTCGATCTGAAACGGACACTGCAGGAAGCCGGTACCGATCTCGTCGCACAGAACCAGTCGACCCTCTTTCGCACTCGCGACCTCGCGGCATCGTTCCGGCTCCAGAACGCATTGGCGCAGTTGGGCAAGGACGACGAAGCCTTGAGCAGCCCACCGGGTCTCGCCGACGCACGCTGCCTGAAGATGGACGAGACGGAACCGATCTTCAACAACAAATTTCTGTGCATCCTCGTGCACGACCGCTATGTCGCGGTGCTCGGTTCCCAGGGACAAGGTCTCGGGAAATTCGACCCCGCGCTGTACCAGGCGACCGCCGCACAATATTCGATCCTGGCCAAGACCCAGTGAGCGCACCGATGAACCTTCGATACCGAAACGGCTTGCTCTGTCTCGCGATAGCGGCCATACTCGCGATGACCGCCTGCGGCGGGTCCGACGACCCCGCCCCCGCGGTGGATGTGTCGAAGCTCGAGGCCGGAAACTATCCGACGACACCGCGCGACATCGACAAACAGCGCACCGCCGAAACCGGTGCGGTGCAGGAGTCCATCCGACTCGCCGAGTTCGTGCCGCTGATAATGGATCTGGACGGTCGCCTGATCTACAACCAGCGCCCGTTCTACTTGCATCCGTTCACCCCACAGAATCCGCCGCGAAACGGCTCGCTCGGCGGATCCGTCGAGAACTTCGCCGAGGCAGCCCCCGGTCTCGTCGCGGGCTGGACCACCTCTGGGCACCGCAGGAAAGACCGCTCGCTCGGGCTGAACATCGACCTCACTCTGCTGCGATTCTCGAACAACGCGCAGGCAAAGACCGCCATGGACGTGTTCTCCGATGAGAAGAACGAAAAATACCCTCGAAAGGGGCCGTTGGCGATTCCCGGCTACCCGAATGCCAAATCCGCACTGACCCAATATGATGCCGTCGAAACCTGGATCGCGCGCGACGACTACTTGCTCTACACCTACCTCGGCAACAGCCTCGCGACCCCACCGGATCCGGCCCCGCTGATCGACTTCACCAAGCAGCTGTTCGACAAACAATTCGAACTGCTGAAGGGCTACACCCCGACCCCATCCGACAAGGTCGCGCAGGAACCCGCCGACATCGACGGCCTGGTCGCCCGAACCCTGCCGAACCAGCCTTCCGCGGGTTATGCCGACATCACCGGGGCCTACACCCCGCACGCGGCCCTGCACCTCGAGGAACGCCCCGACATCACCAAGCGCGCTTTCGACGACGCCGAGGTCGACCTGATCGCGCATAGCGACTCCTCGATCTACCGCACCGCCGACTCCGCCGCCGCCGCCCGACTCACCGCAAGCCTGCTCGACCAACTCACCGGGCTCTTCCAAACCACCGACAGCCCACCCGGTCTCCCGGCCGCGAAATGCTCGAAGAAGCTCGACAACGACGCGACCAAATCCCGCAACCTCGTCGAATTCATCTGCTACCTACCGTATGACCGCTACGTAGCCGCCATCACCGCCAACCAGCGCCAAGACCTCGACCAAAAACTTGCGGCGCAGTACAAACTGCTGGCCTTCGGCAAGTAGCTGCCGATCCGGACAGGCTGACACCGGCAAACTGGCCCCCGGTGCTGGTGGCTTGCGTCGAGTAGGATCCCGCGGGAAGTATGCGAACGGGGAGATGGAACGGGGGAAGTATGAGGTTCAGAGGCGGATTCGTCGCGTTGCTCGCCGTGGTGAGCGCGGGTTGCGCGGCGAGCGTGACGGGGCATCCGGGGCCGGGGTTGGCACCGGTGGACGTGGCGACGTTGAAGACGGGGGCGTACGCCCTGGAGCCGACCACCTATGACCCCCGCATCAGCAGCATTCCCGACATGCGGCTGATCGAAGCGCGCCGGATGCTCAACTACCTGGTGCATCCCTATGAGATCGACAGCGAAATCAGCGACACGTCGAATCAGAAGTTCATGTCCGACGCCGAGTCGATGATCGGCGAGAAATACTTTCCAGAGAAGTACCGACCCGTCGCAACGGACAACAACCTGCTTGCCGGGGTTTATGTCGTGGGCGGCAACGACAATCTCCGCAACCACAAGAAGTTGATCATCTCGGTTCTGCGCTTTCCTACCGACGCGGCAGGTCGTGCCGCTGCCGACCAGTTCGATCAGGTCGCGAACAGTGATCCTGGCCGGCATCCGGTGCCCATCCCGGGGCATACGGATGCTCGGGCATCGTCCGCGGACGACCGAACGATCATCTCGTTCACCGCGCACGGCCCCTATGTGGTCGTGGTGAATCACGCACTGCCCCAACCGAACCAGGCGGCAATCGCGGACAATATCGAAAAGACGATCGACCTCCAGTTCACCCGATTGGACCAGCAGAAGCCCATACCGCTGGACGATCTCCTCGACCTGCCCACTGATCCGGACAGCATCATGCGGCGAGCCCTGCCAGAGGCCCCGGACTACAGCGACCCGTTCATCGGCAAGGCGGACTTCGGCTACTTCGACCCCTCGGGTGAACTGCACTTCGAGCGCAACCCGATCGATATTCGCAAGGCATTCGAGGAGAGCGGGGTCGATCTGGTCGGCCGCCGCGGCGCGATCATCTACCGTGCTCATGACCTCCCCGGCGCCTTCCACCTACAGTCCGCGCTGGCCAAGACTGGTAAGAACGACGAAGTACTTGCACCGCCACCGGGTCTCCCCGACGTCCGGTGCGTCAAGCTCGATACCGCCACTGCTAACAGGAATTTCGACCAGTTCTGCGCTGTGGTCTACGGGCGATACGTAGCCGTCGTCGTCGCAAGAGGATTCGCAGGGGCGGTAGACCCGGTGCTGTACCAACGTGCCGCCGCTCAGTACGCGATTCTGGCGAAGAGTGAATGAGTCCGACCATGCGATTGCGACACAGTCTGTACGCCATCATCGCCATGGCGCTCGCGGCGACCACTGCCTGCGGTGACAGCCAGGGCACGACCACGCCGACCATCGACGTTGCCAAACTGGATTCCGGCAACTATCCGACAACACCGCGCGATATGGAAACCACGCGCAATGCCGACTCGGGGGGCTATCTAGAGTCGGTACGGCTCGGAAACTCGGTACCACTACCTTTCGATATAGATGGAAAATTCGCTTTCCAACGCCTGGCAACGATCGATGGGCGGACCACCCTGAAATCCCCGGCAACCATCTCATCGATCGATAACAAGGAATTCCCTGATCTTGCACAAGGACTCGTCGCCGGGTGGGAGACGACGGGTGAGCGCCGGAGCCCGTTCTGGCTCGGCAGTTCGGTGATCATGGATACGCTCCGGTTCTCGGACCAGGGCAAGGCCGAGACCGCGGCTCGTCGCCTCGCGGACCGTCAGACCGAAGTGCTGCCCGGCGAGACCGTGACGATCCCTGGGCATCCGACTGCTCGTGCGAAATGGTCGCCAAGCAAACGGACCCTGGACTCGTTCCTCGTACACGACGCCATGCTGCTATACGTGCATATCGACGATCCGGTTAGTGAACCTGTCGACACCGCACCGCTGATCGCTTTCACCCAGGCGGCCTTCACTGAACAGATCGAGACGCTGAAGGACTACTCGCCGACTCCGGTCGATCAAATCGCATCCCTCCCTATGGATGTGGACGGATTACTCGGACGGACGCTACCGCTCGAAGAGCGGCAGAAGAGCGTATCCGGAATCGACCGCACGGTGCTGATGCCCGGACACGTCGCGCTGCATTCGGAGAACTTCCCTGCACTCGCCAAGGCGGCTTACGACGACGCGGGCGTCGATCTGGTCGCGTACGCCGGTGAGAAGGTATATCGCACCCGGGATTCGAGCAGCACAGTCCGTCTCATCGCCGCCATGATCGATCAGAAGGCCGATAAATACCGTCCGGTCGACGCACCCCCGAATATGCCCGACGCCAAGTGTTTCGATGTCAAGGATAAAAAGAGCCCTTCGCTTACATATCCGCCCGTGTGCTATCTCGCATACGACAGATACGTCGCGCGAGTCGTGGGAACCAACGTGCAGGAGGCATATCAAAAGGCCGCCGCGCAATACAAGTTACTTGCTTACGGGCGTTAGGGGAGGCATGAAGCTCGCGACGAAGCCGACGGCCGTTCGATGGGTGGCGGCACTGTGCACGGCCGCGGCGTTGACGACCGCGTTGTCAGGGTGTGGTGCCCAGGTGACCGGCGAGCCGGTCCGCGTGCAACCCGATGTATCGAAGCTCGATGTCGGCAACTATCAGACCAAGCCGCGCCAAGTGGGTAATGCCAAGAGCGACAAACAAGCTCGGGCGCGGGAGGCACAACGACTGGCCGACTATGTGGCGCTGCCGTACGAAGCCGACCCCGTTTACGTTGAGGACGCCTGGGGCATCGCGACACATATTGTCCTCAACCGCAAGACCCTCGGCAGCCTCGTCATCAACGACACCTTCGATGATGTCGCGAAGGACTTGGTCGCGGGCTGGGTCAACGCATGGCGAAGCGGGGGCGCGCAGGAGGACAAGCGGCGAACGCTGAATGTCGCGGTGCTGATGTTCCCGGATGCGCAAACCGCGTCGGCAGTCGGACCGGCCCTCGAACACGACGACTTCACCTACAACGCCGACAATCAGCCTGTTCCGATCGCGCAGCCGAATACGTACGCACATTGGCGACCGGATATCTCCTCGGTCGGCTCGTGGACGGTGCACGACCGATATGTCGTCTACATCAAAGTGGTGGACGATACCTCGGCACCCGATCTGCCCGCGTTGACATCGCAGGTCGAGAAGATGCTCGGAGTGCAACTCCCGCTGCTCGACAAGTTCCAGCCGACTCCGGCCGGCGAGCTCTCACGTATCCCGCTCGATCCACAGGGTTTGCTCGGCCGAACCATACCCAGCAATCCGGAAAGACCCATTCGCGCAGAGCCCGACGGTGTTTTCCGCGGCCGCGGGACGGTGTCGTTGATGAATGCCGGTCAGGCAACACTGCCGGAACTGGAGAAGCACGGCGTCGATCTGGTGTCGTTCGGTGATGCCGTCGTCTTCCGAACCAAATCCCTGAAGGACGCCGACGACCTCTGGACGAAGTGGCAGCCATTGAAACCGGATCAGAAGATGGTCGGCGCCCCGGCCGGACTCGGCGAACATGTCCAATGTTTCGCGGATGGAGTAACCGATAAGAATCCGACCGGCTCGATGAATCTGTGTATGTTCCAGGTCGATCGGTACGTCGTGCAGGCGTTCGGCAAGCAGCTGCAGGATCTGCACCAGAAGGTCTCCGCGCAGTATGTCCTGCTGCAGAGCCGTTGAGGACGGTTCGGATGCGACTCGAATACCCACCGACGACTTGCTAGATTTCTGACGGAGGCTCGCGTGTCCGGGCGTTCGACATCATCGAGGAGGACCGAATGGCGTTGCGGCCCGGCGCAATCGTAGGTGGCTACCGGGTACTTCAAGTTCTCGGCAGCGGCGGTATGGGCACGGTGTACCTGGCCCAGAACCCGATCCTCCCCCGTCGTGACGCATTGAAGGTTCTCAGCGCCGACCTGTCCACCGATGACGAATTCCGCGCCCGCTTCGAGCGCGAAGCGAATCTGGCCGCCGGACTCGATCATCCGAATATCGTCGCGGTGTACAACCGCGGCGAGGAGAACGGCCAGCTGTGGATCGCCATGCAGTACGTCGACGGTGTCGATGCCTCGGACGAGGCCAAGAAGGGGCCCTCCGTGATGACCCCGCAGCGAGCCCTGCGGATCGTGTCCGAGGTGGGCAAAGGGCTCGACTACGCGCACCGACGCGGGCTGCTGCACCGAGATGTGAAACCGGCGAACTTCTTGCTCTCCGCCGCCGAAGCGGGTGATGAGGAACGAGTACTGCTCACCGACTTCGGTGTCGCGAAGTCGTCCGAGGACGGCCAAGACCTCACCGCGACCGGCAATTTCATGGCCACCGTCGCCTATGCCCCACCCGAGCAATTGGTCGGAACCAGCCTGGACAATCGCGCCGATATCTACAGCCTGGGCTGCTCGTTCTTCAAGCTGCTGACCGGGCAGAACCCGTATCCGTCGACCATGCCGGCCGTCGTCATGATGGGCCATCTGCACGAGCCGCCGCCGAAATTGAGTGCGGTTCGCCCGGGCCTGCCGCCCGCCTTGGATGCGGTGATCGAGAAGGTGATGGCCAAGGATCCGACACAGCGCTACGCGACGTGTCGGGAGTTCACCCAAGCCGCGGAGGCCGCCTTATACGGCACTCAATTCCGCGCTCCGGAGGCCGGATATTCGACCGATAACCGCATGCCTGTCGCGGGATATTCGACCAACCCGACCATGCCGGTCACCGGGGGTCCCCACGCCCCCGGCTACCACACCCGACCCCGAACTCCTGCTACCGGATTCGCGCCGCAGGAGAATACGGACCAAAGCTTGATCGCGACGCAGCGAAATCACTCCCCACGGTCGGCCATCCGCCGAATCCTGGTACCAGCGGCTCTCGCGGTTGTCGTCATCGCCGCCGTCGCGGCTGGAACCTTTTTCCTCACCAACGGTAAATCCGACTCCGGCGGCGGTGGCGACAAGGTGGCCGAAGCGCGGAACGCCAATCCGCAATTCTCGGGAAAGACTGTCACCGCGTTCAATTTCGGCAACTCGACCCTCTCGGTGGTGCTCAACCCCAGCGACCAATCCAAGTTCCTGCAGAACCTCGGCTTTGCCTACAGCACCAAATACAAGGCCGTCGGCGACGAGAAGTCACCACGCGCACTTTCGGCCGCGAGTTATTCGGCAGATGTCGATTCCGAGGTCGTGATCGTGCTGCGGACCGATAGCCAGGCCGGGAACGGCGGACTGCGTGGCTTGCCGGGGAGCATTCTGTCAAGCAACGCGAAGATCGTTGTGGTCGATGATCCGTCGACAGTGCAGGCGTTCCAGGTGTGGACCGCACAATCCCAGGACACACTGGCGGACAAGATGGTTCCGACGATCGCCAAGGTCGTCAAGTAGCGCAACGCCAGGGTTATCCACAGCTCTTATCGAACTGGGATCTGTCTTGTAGACGCGAGAGCGCGCTGTTCGGTAGGGTGTTCGCAGCCAGCCCACTCGCCAGTTCAAGTGGCCGCGAACAGGGGGAAGGAGGGGATCGGTGTGCTGGTGGCGACCGAGACGACGACATTGCGGTCCGAGACATCCGGGGGGATCTCTGAGGCCCTCCGACCGTGATGTAGCCGGTCGACAACGCTACAGCGCCCGTGCGACGCGGTGGATCTATCAGATTCTTTCGAACTGGATGGAACCGAACGGGCCGAGGACGCGTCCAACCGTATGAACGAGGTCAACTCGCACTTGGATTGACCACAACCAGAACCAGGAGCAGAAGCGATGACTTCACCAGGGAATTTCGCTGCGGATACCGAGGGTATCAATGCGAAGGCGAAGGAATTCCAGGAGCAGCACAACAGCCTGATGATGGCCATCCGGCAGTTGAAGACCGATGAAGACAACGTGACGAACGGCGCCAACTGGCAGGGTGCGGCCCGCGACGCGTTCAACGCCTTCATGGAGCGCTACTACTTCCAGGCCGACAAGATGAACGACCAGCTGATGGAGACCTCCGAGAAGCTGCTCAAGATGAGCAACTCGTTCTCCGATCAGACCGGCGACTTCGCCTCCAAGGTGCAGGCGCAGGTTTCCAGCCTCGACCTGCCTGCGGTCTAAACTCCAAAACCACGCAGCATAGGAGCCTGAACAATGAGCAGTGGCAAGCCCATCTCCGCTAATTTCGACGGTGTTGCAGACGGCGCGCGTCAGATCATCAACCGCGCCGAGACCATCCGCAACGAGCTCGAGGCCTTCGAGAAGAAGGTGAAGGCCTTCTTCGACACCCAGGGTGGTGCGGCGAAGGAAGCGTTCGACCAGTACCAGACGACCTGGAACCAGCATGTCGTTCAGCTGAACACGACCCTGCACGGCGCCGCTCAGCTCGTCGACAAGGGCAACTCCGAGCTTCAGGGCACGGACACCGCGCTCGCTGGCCTCTTCTGAGATTCGACTCGGAACCATTCGTGCCCCCGGCAGTTTGCCGGGGGCACGAATTATTTGGGCGGAACAGCGATTACGGCGTCGTCTGAATGGATGCCGCGAACTGCGCACAGGTCTGCGCGATCGAGTCCCAGCTACCGAAGTACTGGCATCCGGTGCTGATCTGAAGTCCCTGCTCCACCAATACATGCCAGTACACAGTTGAGCCATCACCGGGCTGTTCGGTGTAGGCCAGGCCCGATTTACCGCCGAATACTATGTCGCGCTTCAGCTCGCCGACCGTACCACTCGGCCGCTGCTTCATCTGGGCCTCGAGATTCGCCGCGACCTGCTCGTATCCGGCGCCCGTTGCGACCGGGGTCTGGATCACGGTGATGCGCATCCGAGTTCCGTCCGACGGGACGAGATCGACCCGAGACTTGTTCGGGTCAGGCGCCTGTGCGAATCGCCATCCAGCCGGTATCTGGAAGCGTACGCGCCCAACGGTTTCCGATGCTCGGGCCGTCGTCGATGGCTGCGCGCTGGTCGACGGCGGCGTGGGACGCACGGAGACAGCTGTGCTCGCCGGTGCGGCGGTTGGGTGGTCATCCGAGCCGCCGAACGCGAACACTGCCCCGACGGCCGCAGCGGCCACCACCGCAACCGCAGCCACGGCACTCACCACGTACACCTTCGTATTGCGCCCAGGCGGCTGCATCGCCGCTGCCCGCTGCCGCAGCGGCTGCATCCACTCCGTGGTCGGCAATGGCGCGATCTCGGGCTGGTACTCCGGTTCCAGCCGCGACCCACGCACCAGATCAGCGCCCGCGACCGGACGGACTTCGACCTCCGGTCCGCAGAACCGCTGTGCCACCGACCTGATCACATCAAGCTTCGCCGAATCCGAAACACCCACCGCCTGAACGACATCGGCGGGTTGCCCGCCGAGCAGACGATCGAAAAGAGTGGCCAGCTGTTCGTCCCCCGCCGCATCCGCCGCGATGTCGGCAACCGCGAGATTCGGTTCATGCTCACACGATTCGATGTGAGTGCCCTGATGGCTGCGCACGACGGCGGTCGCTGTGGTCGAGAGCGGGCCGAACTCCAACACAACGGTGCGCCTGCTGCGCGCGGTACCCGCATCGGTGACAACGGCGCGTATTGCCATGTCCTCGAACACGATATCGGTGGCGAAGCGCCGAACAGCATCGTCGATGACCGCACGTCGCCGCCTGCCCCATTCGGTCGGGCACACCACGGTCACCTGTTCACACGGAATCGCCGCACCGAGGTTCCGCAGGACTGTTCCGACCACCGCCGTCATCGCTTCGGCGACGGCCGGAACACGCGGCAGCAGGGCTATGCGGTCCCCGCCCACATACTGGACCGCGGAGCTCACCTGTGTCGGCGGTGTAAGCGGCTCTCCGACAACGAGATCCCCGTCGCTACCGAGCACCGCCGAAGGCGGCGTATCCCAATGGGTGGCCGGACCGCGCGCCCATACGCGGGTGTCCGTCACCACTAGATCGACGCTCGGCATCACTCCGCCGGAGGCATCCAGGCCAACTGGATCAGACCTTCGCTGTTACGCGTGACGTAGGTACCACGCCCGGGGGGTTTGATACCCGGACGCGTGTTACCGAACAAAACGCCCTCATCCTTATTGCAGCTCATGACCAGAGCGGCCGATCCGAGGTCCTTCATGCGCGCGACCGTCGCTTCGTACAGTGCGCGACTCGCGCCACCGGAGCGCCGCGCGATGATCACGTGGAAACCCAGATCTCGGGCATGCGGAAGGTGTTCCAACAGCGCCGATACCGGGTTGCCGCTGGATGAGGCGACCAAGTCGTAGTCGTCGACGATGACGTACAGTTCCGGACCCCGCCACCAAGAGCGATCACGCAGTTGCTGCGGCGTGACGTCGGAGCCGGGGGTCCGCTGGGCCACATAGGCGGCGAGATCGGCCATGTTCTGGGTGAATTGCGGTGCGGTGGAACCGTATCCGGCGAGGTATCCGTTGGGCACGAGTCCCAGCATCGACCGTCGGTAGTCACCGAGGATGAAACGCGCCTGATCCGGCGTGTTCGAGGCCGCGATGCTCTCGATAATCGACCGGAGCAGTGTCGTCTTACCGCTTTCGGTATCACCGATGACGATGAAGTGCGGGCTCTCGTTGAAGTCGAGGTAGACGGGCGCAAGCTCGGATTCGTTGATGCCGAGCGGAATTCGCATGCACTTGGCTTCCGGATTGACCTGGGAGGGCCAGTTGCCCGCGAGCTGCAGCAATTGCTCGCGCGGCAACATTTCCGGAAGCATTCTGGCGGCCGGAGCGGGCCTGCCAGGAGTCAGACGGGCAATGGTCGCCACCGCGTCCGCCACTGCCTGGCCGAGGTTTTCCTGGGCGGCACTGCCATCGATGCGCGGCAGACCGGTCAACATGTGCAGGCATTCGGGGGTCATGCCGCGACCCGGGCGCCCCTGGGGTACCAGGGCGGCGAACTTGCGGCCGAGGTCGGAATCCATGGGGTCACCGAGACGGAGTTCGATGCGGGTGCCGATCTGGTCTTTCAGGGCGGGACGCGCTTCGGCCCAGCGGGCGAGGGCGATGACCACGTGGACGCCGTAGGACAGGCCCTGGACCGCGAGGTTCATGATGGGCTGTTCGAGAGGGTCGAAGTCCTGGCGGATGGAACCGAAGCCGTCGATGACCAGGAAGACGTCACCGAACGGATCCTCGTGCGCCCCAGCCGCACCGGGACTGCTGGCCGGGTCCATGGCGCGCAGACGGCGGAATTCGGTCATCGACTCGATGCCCAGTTGGCGGAACCGCGCTTCGCGCTGACGGACGATGGTCGTCATTTCGGCGATGGTGCGCCGGACCTTGTCCTCATCGAGACGGCTGGCCACCGAACCCACATGCGGCAGGCCTTCGAGGCTGGCCAGGGTACCGCCACCGAAGTCGAGGCAGTAGAACTGCACCTGTTCGGCGGTGTGGGTGAGGGACAAGGCCATGATCATCGTGCGCAGGGCCGTGGATTTGCCCGACTGGGGGCCGCCGACGACTGCGACATTGCCTCGTGAACCCGACAAGTCCACGACGAAGGGGTCGCGGCGCTGGTCGTAGGGGCGGTCGACGATGCCCATGGGGGCGCGCAGGGTGGCGACGGCGGAGTATTCGCCGGTGAGCACGCTGCGCGGGATGAGTTGGTCGAGGGTCGGGGCCTCGTCCAGGGGCGGGAGCCAGATCTCGTGGGCCGGGCGGCCGTGGCCGCGGATGCGGGAGGCCAGCATATTGAGGTTGGAGATCTGTTCGCCGTCTTCGGACTGCGGTTCGGGATCGTGTGTCGGCTCGGACGGCAGTGGGATGCGGTCGATGGCGCGGAAGTCGACGTGGGTGGCGGTGAACGGCCTTGCCTTGATATCGATTTCGCCGCCCGCGACGCCGGCTTGGGTGACCTCGCGTTGGGAGCCGCCGCCGACGTAGGGGCCGGAGACGTAGGAGGCCTGGAAGCGCTGGATCTCGCCGGAGTCGGACTTGAGGTAACCACCGCCGGGGATGCCGGGCAGGTTGTAGGCGTCCGGGACGCCGAGGACCTGGCGGGATTCGTTGGCGGAGAATGTCTTCAGACCGATGCGGTAGGAGAGGTGGCTCTCCAGACCCTTCAGCTTGCCCTCTTCGAGGCGCTGCGAGGCCAACAGCAGGTGCACGTGCAGCGAGCGGCCGAGGCGGCCGATCATCACGAACAGTTCGGCGAAATCCGGGTGCTGGGTGAGCAATTCGGAGAACTCGTCGAGCACGACGAACAGTGCCGGCAGCGGGTCCAGATCGGCGCCCGCGGCGCGCGCCTTTTCGTATTCGGAGACGTTGGCGAAGTTGCCCGCCTGACGCAGTACCTCTTGGCGGCGGTTCATTTCACCGGCCAGGGCGTCGCGCATACGGTCGACGAGGTCGGCTTCCTCTTCGAGGTTGGTGATGACGGCAGCGACGTGCGGGACACCGTCCAGGCCGAGGAAGGTCGCACCACCCTTGAAGTCGACGAGCACCAGGTTCAGCTGGTCCGGCGAATGCGTGGCCAACAGGCTGAGCACCAGGGTGCGCAGGAATTCCGATTTACCGGAACCGGTTGCGCCGATGCACAATCCGTGCGGACCCATACCGCTTTCGGCGGCTTCCTTGATATCGAGTTCGATGGGCGCGCCGTCCGCGCCGACACCGAAGGGCACGCGCAGCCGCTCGCGGCCGTAGCGGGGACGCCAGGCGTGCTCGGGATTGAATGTGCCGATGTCGCCGAGCTTCATCAGCTGGGTCCAGGTCGAGATCACTTCGGCGTCATCGTGTTCGGCATCGCTGCTGCGCTGGGTCGCGGCGCGATACGGCGCGAGGCGGCGTGCGACCTGCTGGGCCTGCTGCGGACTGATTCGGTCGATGAGCGCGAAACGCTCCTGGTTTCCGGTGGCGCCGCGACCGACGCATTCACCGTTCTCGACAACCATCTTGATGCCGCGCGAAACCGCCAAACGCGGTGCGTAGCCACACAAGTCGATGATGGTCACGCCTTCGTAACCGGATTCGCGAAGTTGGTCTTCTTCGGCCTCGAGCAGGCCGCCGTCGACGACAATGACGATATGCACCAGGTTGGCATTGGCGGGCTGGTTGCGCGAATAGCGAACGCGGTTGGCCAGCAACGGATGCAGCCCCGCGGTGGCCTCCCGGATCGAGCCGTAGAACATTCGCTCGGTGCCGATGCCGTCCTGCGCGTCCGGATGTTGAGTGTGCGGCAGCCACTTGGTCCATTCCCATTCGCGGGCGGTGTCCGGGCCGCAGACGACGGCGATGAGCACCTGGTCCGGTGCCTGGAACATGCACAGCTGCAACAGCATTGCGCGGGTCATATCGCGAGCTTCGGCGCGGTCGCCGTCGAGTGCGACGGTCGCGAAGCCCTTGACCGCGATCGCCGTCGGCAGATCCGGAACCGTGGAGTGCGCGCGCACGAAGCGGCGCAGCGAGACCGCCGCGATCGGCTCCAATTCCTCGACCGGGCCGGTCTCCGGCGCGACCAGACGGGTGGCCAGACGCTGTCCGCCGATGCCGATGCGGGCGTGGCAGAAGTCCTTGTCCCCGGCGCGACGTTCCCACATGCGGCTGGTGCCCGCCAGCATCCAGATGAGACCCGGCTCGGGATGGCTCCATTCGACCGAGGCGCGCTGCTGGGTGGCGGTCTGGTCGACATCCTTGCGAACCTGGTCGAGGTAGCGCAGATAGTCCTTGCGGTCCTCGTTCGCCTCGGCTGCCTTCTGTCCCTTGCCGCCCCCCTGACCGGCGAACATGCCGACCATGGAGACGACCATCATCATCGGGAACATCATGCTCATCGGGTTCGACGCGATGCTGCCACCCTGGGTGAACAGCAGCGCCATCATGCCGACCATGCCGACGACCATCACGACCGGCATCAGCTTCGATACCAGGCTGCCCGGTGTCACCCTTGGGATTTCGGGCGGCGGCTGCAGCGTGACCTCGCCACCTGGCGTGCGCGGCATCTCGCGACGCGCACGCCGCTGGAACCGGACAGTACTCATCGGACGAGATCCCCCTCTTCGCAAGCTGCACTTTTTCGGCCTCAGTGTAGAGGGCACAGCTGACATGTCGTACAGTTCGACCAGCATTCTGCTGCCCGAACGGTGGGTTCGCAAGCTCGGCCCCCTCGCTCACGGGACGCGGAAATACGAGGTAGAGACCGAGTTGGGGGAAGCTTGACGCACGCGCGACTTGACCACATCGACGAAGAATCCTCGCGCGGCATCGTCCGTGCGCCCGATCTTGCCCGGGTCACGATTCTCGCGAAGCACACTCAGGTTGATATGGCGATTCCGGTCGATGTGCCGGTCGCGCTGGTGATTCCGAGTGTCGTCGATATGGTCGCTCAACACAGCCGCACCAACGATTTCGACAATGAGGGCGAGCGTTTCGAGCCCGCCGAATGGGTGCTGGCCCGAATCGGCCATCCCCCGTTCTCCAATTCGCTGAGCCTCGGCGAGCACGGCGTGCGCGACGGCGAACTGCTCATGTTGGAGAGCGCCTCGCATACCGCACCGACGCCGCTGTTCGACGACATCATGTACAACGTCGCGATCGCCGACGCCGATCACTATCGCAGCTGGACACCGAAGGTCGCGCGGATCACCGGGTCGGTGCTGGCCGCGCTCACCATGATCGTCGGTTGCCTCGGTCTGCTGCTGTCCAAAGGCGCACTGCCAGGCTGGGTTAGCGGTTCGCTCGCGTTGACCGTGGCGATTCTGCTCGTGGTCGCCGGCATGGTGCTCAGCAGGATGTACGGCGATACCTCGACCGCGCTGGTACTCGGGGGCTGCGCGCTGCCCGCCGCGTTCACCGCCGGAATGCTTTATGTGCCAGACGATTACGGCTGGGCGCATCTGCTGCTCGGATCGGTATTGGCCGGCGCGACAGCGGTTCTCGCGTGGCGCGTCACGGGCGTCGGCCTCGCGCTGTTCATCGGCGCGGCCACGCTCGCCGTGTACGCGGTACCGGCCGCGCTGGTCGGCGTGCTGACCGACCAGCCGGAGAAGGCCATCGGCGCCGTCGTCGCCGCGCTCGGGCTCGCGGGTCTTTCGCTCGCGC
The DNA here is from genome assembly GCF_044458825.1 of Nocardia sp. NPDC050412. NCBI lineage: Bacteria > Bacillati > Actinomycetota > Actinomycetes > Mycobacteriales > Nocardiaceae > Nocardia > Nocardia sp. NPDC050412. The sequence goes on along the minus strand of NZ_JBITIJ010000007.1, from coordinate 255,636 downwards.
CGCGGGTTTCGATGCTGCTGGCCAAACTGCCGCTGCCGCCGGTGCCCTCCCCCGGCACCCCGATCGACCCGACCGAGGACGATCCGGACGATCACCGCGCGCTGCCGACCATGGACGCGCTCCGGGTGAAGTCCGAACGGGCCCGGATGTACCTGGCCGGACTCGTCGCGGCGACCACGCTGCTCTCGGTGGGGGGAGCGTTGGCGGGCACCGATCCCAGCGCCGGGGATCCGTACTGGCCGGGTATCGCGCTGGCGCTGGTGACCGCCGTGGTGCTGATGTTCCGCAGCCGGACCTACGCGGGCGCGGAACAGGCCGTGGTGTTGATCGCCGGCGGCGCGGCAATCGTGCTGATCATGATGGTCGGCGTCGCCATCGGCATGGAGCAGCCGCTGGCCGTCTTCGGGGCGGCGATGGTAGTGCTGGTCGCCGCGTTGATTCTCGGCATCATCATTCCGAACCAGTCCGCGACACCGCCGATGCGCCGTGGCGTCGAATTGCTCGAGTACGCGTTCGTGGCCGCCGTGCTGCCGCTGGTGTTTTGGGTGGCCTCGCTCTATTCGCTCGTTCGCGGGCTGTGAAGCCGCAACTGCGCGTCGCGGCGGCGGTCGTGGCGTTGGGCCTGAGCGCGTCGTTGGGGCTGGGGGCCGGTGCGGCTGCCGCGGATCACCCGCCCGCGGTGAATCCTGGTCTGCTGCCCGCGGGCGATCCGGCCGCGCCGCCCGAAAAGACCGAGCGGCCAGCGAATTCCGATTGCTCGAATACGGTCTCCGGTGGTGAGGGCGCGACGATTCCGACCGCCCAGCGCTCCCTCGATCTGGAAAGTGCGTGGCGGTTCTCCAAGGGTGAGGGCCAGACTGTCGCGGTCATCGATACCGGTGTCGCGCGGCATCCTCGCCTGCCCGGATTGATCGCCGGTGGCGACTTCGTAGCGAACTCGGGCGACGGCACCGAGGACTGCGACGGGCACGGCACCTTCGTCGCGGGATTGATCGCCGCTTCGAAGATCGATAGTCAGGGGTTCTCCGGTGTCGCGCCGGAAGCGCGCATCATGACCATCCGCCAGACCAGCAAGATGTATCAGAGGGAAGGCCGGGCCAGGGAGCGCAATCCCGACGACCTGCCCGAGGGCTACGGCAATCTGGCCACCATGGCCTCGGCGATCCGGCGTGCGGCCGATGCGAACGTGAGCGTCATCAATATCTCCGAGGTGTGGTGCGGCTCGTCCAATGACGTCGACGGATCCATCGGCGCGGCAGTGCGATACGCGACGCTGGAGAAGGACGTGGTCGTGGTCGTGGCCGCCGGAAACCAGGACGGCTCCTGCAAGACCGAACAGCAGATCCTCGATCCACTCAATCCGTCCGCCGATCCGTGGAGCAACGTCAAGGTCAATGTGAGCCCCGCCCGCTGGGACGACTATGTGCTCTCGGTGGGCTCGATCGATTCGAACGGCGCGCCGTCGAAGTTCACCGTGCCCGGCCCCTGGGTGAGTGTGGCCGCGCCGGGCGAGAATATGGTTTCGCTCGACCCGCGCGGGACCGGGACCGCCACCGGCACCGTGAATCAGCAAGGGCAGCAACAGGCGATGAGCGGGACGAGCTTCGCGACGCCGCTGGTCTCCGGGGTGGTCGCGCTGGTACGTGCCCGTTTTCCGGAGCTGAGTGCGCTGGAAGTGGTCAAGCGGATGCAGGCCACCGCGCATGCGCCCGCCGAGGGGTGGAGTCCGTATATCGGCTACGGCGCGATCGATCCGGTCGCGGCGCTGACCGATGAGGTGGGCAGCACGCCGCTGCCGCCCAAGCGGCCGAGCCCGGCCAAGAACGCCCAGCTCGCGGTGCCGAAACCGGCTCCGCCGCCGGACAATCGGGCTCGCAATGTCGCGCTGATCGGCACCGGGATCATCGGGGGCGCCTTGGTGCTCGGCTACCTCGCCTCGTTCCCTATCCGCCGCCGGTTCGGGGTCAACTCCGACGATATGTAGCGTCGTCGTGGCAAACGGCGGTACATAGGGTGTCGCGCCCGATCGAAACAGGTAGTTCCCATGCACCCAGCACACAGCCACCCGAGCCGTAGACAAAACTGGGAACGCGCGACCGGTGTTCCGATGCTGGTGCTTGCCGTGCTCTTCATCAGCGTCTACGCCTGGCATGTGCTGGATACCGGAGCGTCACCGCAGCTCGATGCCTGGCTCGAACGGATCGACATCATGATCTGGGCGGCATTCGCCGCGGACTTCGGCATCCGGACCTGGTTGTCCAGCGATCGTTGGCGGTTCGTGCGCACACATCCGCTGGAGCTGTTGATCGTGCTGTTGCCGCCGTTCCGGCCGGTGCGGTTATTGCGGGCGGCGCTACTGGTGCTCGACCAGCTCAACCGCAATCGGGTGACGCGCGCCCGGCTCGCGATATTCGTCGGCACCAGTTCGGCGCTCACGCTGGTGCTGTGCAGTCTGGCGTTCTTCGATGCCGAATACGGCGCACCCGATAGCAAGATCCACAACTTCGGCGATGCCCTGTGGTGGTCCATGGTGTCGGTGACCACGGTCGGCTACGGCGATGTGTATCCGGTGACCGTGCACGGCCGCCTGATCGCGCTGATCCTGATGACGCTCGGCATCGGCCTGATCAGTTTCGCCATCGGCACCACGACCAGCTGGGTAATGGATCAGCTGAAGGCCGTCGAGGTGAGCGCCGACCGCACCGAAGGGGAGATCACGGTGCTGATCGACGAAATCCGCGCGCTACGCAGCGAAGTCGCCGAGTTGCGCGCGGCCTCGATGTCCGAGGACTGACTCAATTCGCCGAGGCGACAGGCGATTTCGAGGGCGAGGGATCCGCGGAGACGCCGTCGTGGGCGACCATGGCATCCGCGCGGGCCAGGCTCGGACCGGCCGCGAGCAGGCCGACGATCGGCCACGGCGCTGGTTCGGCCTTGGTGCCCGAATCCGAATCCATGCCGAGCGCCTTTTCAGCGTCGGAGTCCTTGATGCCGTAGCGGACACCGGTGTCGGCGATGTAGAACTTGCTGTCTTTACGGCGACTGTCGGGTTCGATACCGGTGGTCTGGACGAAGGCGCCGGTGCCCGGCGGGATGTAGACCGAGTCGGCATTGGGGCCGGTACCGTCTGCCTGGGCCAGCTGCACGAGTTTGGCGTTATCCGGAATCGGCAGGGCCACACCGGTGAGCACCGTCAGTTCGGCGCGATTGCCACCGTCCTTGTTGTCCGCGGCGGCGGCCAGCGGCTTCCAGGACAGGCAGCTGACCGGCTGGTCCTTGTAGTCGACGATGGACGGCACGGCCTGTGGGTACGTTCCGACCTGCAGTGTGCTCGACACCGGCGCATAGGTCTTGTCGATCTGATCGACGACGTCGTTGCCCGACGTCGAGCGGACTCGGTTGCGGATGATCTCGGCGGTCACCGGCGAGATCGGCTGCAGACCGTCTTGCAGCACAACGTATTCCGTATTGGGCTGCGCGGGAACGTGGACGACGTCGCCGATGCGGTGGCTGCCGACCGAGTAGGTCACCGGGCCGCCCGGATTATCGATGTGGGGCGGAATGATCGGCAGCACTTCGGGAATCGTATTGAGCAGGCCCTCGCTGATCGGCCGGGCGGTCGCGCCGGTGATCTTCAATGCGTCGGTGACAGCGCGGTCCTTGAGGTCGACGCGAGCGCGCTTGCCCTCGTACACCAGATACGCCGAATCCTTGCCCTGCACCAGCAGCGCCCGGTCCCTACCCATCACCGACGCCTTCTCGCCGAGCGAGAGACTTCCGGCGAGCACCGAGGTGGTGAGGTCCCTGCTGCCGTCCACCTTCAACTGGTCGCAGACGGTCCAGATCCGGCCCTTGCCGTCCTTGTCGAAATGCAGTGAGGTAGGTGCGCCCGGAATGCCGATCAGCTGGCCGCGCGCCTTCTTGCCGATCTCGGATTCCTTGACGATGACGGCCTTTTCCGGCGATCCCGCGGCCAACCGGGCCGAGGCGAGGTTCAGCGTCGGATGCGCCACATCGTTGATCATCACGTAGACGGCACCGGATTCCTTGCCGATCAGGATCTTGCTACTGCCTACCTTGTCCTGTGGACGCAGCAGTGCGAGCACGCCACAACCGGCCAGCACCACGATCGCCATGATCAATCCGGCCGCGTAGGCACGGGACTGGGAGCGCATCGGATCGTGCAGCATGCGCACGTCCCGGCGCACCAGCGCGTGTTCCATCCGCCGGACCAGGAAGCGGTAACCGCTCACCTGCCAGCGTGTAGTGGGTTTTGAAGGCATGTTTCCCTCCCCGAACAATGCTCGCGTTCGCGGAACACAGTACAGTTCCCGAGGACTATTGTTCAGCTCGGCCGCTGCGATACGGCCGATACCGGGTACTTGGGGGACGACGATGGCCGAACAAGCCGGCGCGGGACCACGCCCGCTGCTCGGGCGCATCTCACTGCCGAATCTGCTGATAGCGCAGGTGATCGGGCTCGTTGCCGGACTGCTCGCCTTATTGGTCGGGGTTGCCGCCTGGCCCGCGTTGGGTGTCGCGGTGGTCGTCGGACTGCTGCCGCTGATCCCGGTCGCCAAGCGCACCATCCTGGATTGGATCGGGACCTGGTGGCGCTATCTGACCCGCGGCGATTACCAGCTCGGGGATACCGTCGACTTCCGCGGCTCCGACGGTCGCTCGCTCGGGTTGTATTGGGACGGAACGAGAGTCGTCGCGGTCGTCGAGGTGCTGGCCCCCAAGGGCGGGCTTACCCGGATCGCTCGCACTACCGTGCACGCCTCGCATCTGCTGCCGCTGCCGGAATTGGCGAAATGCCTGAACCAGCACGACATTCTGCTCAGCGGTATCGACATCATCAGCCATGGCCACCGCAGCCGTTCGGGTACGCCCGCGGGCAAGATCTACGAATCGCTACTGGGTCCGCTGCCCGCGACCGCGCACCGGAATGTGTGGCTCGCCATCAGCTTCGACGCGATCGCGTGCCCGGAGGCAGCGGCCCGGCGCGGTGGCGGTAGTGAGGGTGCGTCGCGGGCGGTAACCATTGCGACGCAACGCATTATGCGCACGCTGGAGGACGCCGACTGCAGCGCTCGCATCCTCACCGCACCCGAGATCCGCAAGGCGGTTCTGCAGGTCACGCAGGGCTTCGATCCGCGCACGCTGACCCACCGCTGGCGGTACGCCGAAATCGGCAACAGTGTGAATATCGGTAGCGCGGTCGACCCCAAGCGGCTCGGCTCGGATCTGCTCTCGCAGCTGTGGGTTGCGCCCTCGCGCGGAACGACCGTCGCGGTGCGGCTGCGTCCGGGTAGTTCGGCCGAAGCGGTGAGCGTCGGTGCAGCCTGGCGGCTGACCACGCGGGAGCTGCCGGAGCGCACGAAACTCAAGGGTCTGATCTCGATGAACGGGCGACAGCGTGATGGTCTGCTCGCGCATCTGCCGCTGGCCATTCCGGATCTCGACGATGCGGTTCCGGTGACCGAGTACCCGATCGATGTGATCAGTGCGCTGCACCTGCCGTCGTCGGGGTGCGGTCAGCTGATCGGGTCGGATGACGAGGGTCAGGGTGTCGCGGTCCGGATTGTCGGTACCGGTATCTCGACGGTGTATGTGGCCGGTGAGCTGTATTTGGCTCAGCAGTTGGTGTTCCGTGCGTTGGCGGTCGGAGAACGCATCCTGATCCGTACCGATCGGACGCACGCTTGGGAAAATTTGGTGACGACCATCGGGAATCCGGAGCGCCTGCAGCTCGCGGTGGAGACCCATCAATCCGATGCCGGATTCACCGCGACGGTGGTAGACGGTGTGCTGGCGCCCGCGCCGCACGCCGGTGTCACGACTATCTATGTCACCGGAGATCCGATGGGCTGGCCCGCGACTCGGCCGGACCTGTCGATTCACCAGCCGGGGGCCATCGGGAACCATGTGGTGCTGCGAACCGGAACCGCCCAGGTCGACCTGACCCTGGTCTCCATCCCCCGCGAGGCAACATACATCGGCCACCCCCGCGGCCGCCGCGCGATGGCAGACAGCGCGCAGTAGTCCCGTTGCCATGATGCTCGCGACAGATTGTGTCGGGAGAGGTGTGGGTTCAGCCGGGGTAGGGGTTGGTGGTGCGTGCTTCTCGCAAAACGCGTGCCCACCAGGTCAACTGGCGGATCAGGCGGTCGGCGGCGTCGATGGCGGCGCCGTCTTGGGTGTTGCCTGATTTGTCGAATTGCTTTTTGGCCTGGTGGAAGCTGACGGTTTCGCGGATGGAGACCATGTGGATTTCGGCGACCACCTGACGGAGTTGTTCGACGGCCCGCAGGCCGCCGGACAGACCACCGTAGGAGACGAAGCCGATGGGTTTGGCGCGCCATTCGTGTTTCGCGGTGTCGAAGGCGGTCTTCAGGGACGCGGGGTAGCCATGGTTGTACTCGGAAGTAATGGCGACGAAGGCGTCGGCGGCGGCCAGGCGCTGGCGGTAGGCCTCGACCTCGGCGGTGACGGTCAGGTCCGTCGGCAGCGGGGTGGTGAGGAGATCGATGACGCCGGTGTCGAATTCGGGGGTCGCCCGGAGCGTGCGCAGGAACCAGTCCGCGACCACCGGAGCGAATCGCTCCGGGCGCGTGCTGGCCACGATGACCTCTAGCCGTAGCGGAGTATCCACTGCGCGAGCCTAACTCGGTGTGCCGACGGTACGGTCGAGGCGGATGCGGCGATCTCGATTTCATTCGCGGGGATCGGTCGATGATTCCGAATGATGGACGGGGCAACCCGGTGCGACTCTGGAGGAGACGGCATGATCCTGGTGACCGGCGCGACCGGCAATATCGGCACGGAACTGGTTGCGGCACTGAGTGACTCCGGCGCAGACGTGCGCGCGCTGGTCCGCGATCCGGCACGGGCGCAGCTGCGCGCCGGTGTCGAAGCGGTGACGGGTGATCTGAATCGGCCGGAAAGCCTGACCGAAGCCCTGGACGGGGTCACCGGAATGTTCCTGCTGCCGGGCTATGCCGACGCCCCCGACCTGCTCGCCCGCGCGAAAAAGGCGGGCGTCCAGCGCATCGTCCTGCTTTCGGGTGGTTCGGCGGCACTCGAGGATATGAACAATGCGGTCTCCGCGTATATGACGCAGGCCGAGCGGGACGTGCGCGAATCCGGCCTGGCGTGGACCTTTCTGCGCCCGCGCTCGTTCATGTCGAATGCGCTGCGCTGGCTGCCGCAACTCGAACAGGGCGATGTGATCCGCGCCCAATTCCCCGACGTACCCGTCGCCGCAATCGATCCCGCCGATATCGCGGCCGTCGCGGCGGTTGCCCTGACCAGCGACGGGCTGGCCGGGCGTATTCTCGATCTGACCGGCCCGCGAGCGCTCGTGCCCGCCGATCAGATCGCTGTGCTCGCCGAAGTGCTCAACCGGCCGCTGGTCTGCCAAGGCTTGACGAATGCGCAGACGCGGGCCGAACTCGAGGCCTCAATGCCGCAGCACTACGTCGACGCATTCTGGAGCTTCTTCGTCGACGGCACCCTCGACGAATCCCAGGTCTACCCCACCGTCCACGAGGTGACCGGCCGAGAACCGCGCACCTTCGACCAGTGGGCCCGCGCACACGCCGACGCCTTCGCCGAGGCGTGATCGATCGCAGTATTCGACCTGAATACAGTCCGTCCCGAACGACGCGTACCAAATGGGCCGCTCCGGAACCGATGACGTCGTAGCGCCGGGCAGATGCGCGACGCCCAGCGAGTCCGCCCAAGGCAATGCCCGCTTGCTGGACGGTCCAACGCGTCAGTCGCGAACACGGCGCTGAGGCGCAACCGCAATCACATCGGCGAGCCCGCTCCGGCCTCCGGTTTCGCCAACTCAGGCTGGGACGGCGGCGCCGCCACGTCCCGCCCGCCACCCTCTACCGCTGGCTCCGGTCCGGGGGCGGTCGTCTTCGCGTTCGGCACCGGAGCGTCCGGGCGGGCTTCGGGTCGCACGATCGGCGCGGCGGGCCGAGGTTCCGGATGAACCCGATGCTCGGGTGTGGTCGGAGGATTCGGGGCGGCGCGCACGTGTAGTGGGGCGGATTCCCGTTGGGGTGTGGTGGGCTCGACTGCGGGAGCGGCGAGTTCGGCCAGGCCTTGGGTGGGTGAGATCCGGGCGGTGAAACCCAATGTGCGCCTGGCTCGTTCGGGGTCTGCGGCCAGGTGGCGAGCGTCGCCGAGGTGGTAGCGGCCGGTTACTACGGGGGCGGGGCCGCCGCGGGCTTTGGCCATGATCGAGGCGACCTCCCACATGGTGACGGGGTGGCCGGAGGCGATATTCAGGGGGACGAAGCCGGGTGGGCGGCGGTCGACGGCGGCTACGGTGGCGGCCACGATGTCATCGACGTGCACGACGTCCCTGACCTGCCCGCCGTCCTCGCCTACCAAGGGCGGGCGGCCCTGGTCCAGTGCGGTGAGGAAGTTTCCGATGAAGCCGGTGCGCGCGCCCTCGCCGTAACCGTTGTGGTAGCGCAATGCCGTGACGGCCGCGCCCGTGGCCAAACCCCAAGCCAGCGCATAGTTTTCCTGCGCCAACTTGCTCGCACCGTAGAAGCCGCGCGGACGCAGCGGCGCGTCCTCGGTGACCGGCTCCCAGGTGAGCAACTCGCCGGTGCGCGGCGCCAAGTGGTCGAACATGCCGCGGTCCAGATCGGCCCGCCGCCGAAGTCCCGGATAGAACGGCCCGCTGTTCATCCCGCGATAGCGCCCCTCGCCGTACACCACGACGGACGAGGCGAGCACCAGATGACGTATCTTCGCCCGCCCCATCACATCGAGCAGCACCGCCGTCCCGAGATCATTGTTCGCGGCGAACACCGCCGATTCGGGTCCGGATGTGACGGCGGCAAGGTGACAGACCGTATCGATGCCATGCAGCAACGGCTCGAGCGCATCGGCATCGCGCACGTCCACCCGCGAAACGCCCTCCGGCACTTGCACATCCGCCCCGAGTAGATCGACCCCGAGTAGATCGACCCCGACCACCTCGTGCCCGGCGGCGGCCAGCGCCCGCCGCAACCGCGCCCCGACGAACCCGGCTGCCCCGGTGACCAGCACTCTCATCGCATCAGCACCCCGCGTTTCGGCTCCGAACCAACTTGATTCACGGTAGTTCGAACGGTAGTGATACTCCCGCATGGACACGGCAACGTTCGCAGGTATCGGTTCCGGTGACCGCCGAAACCGAGCGCCTGATCAGCTCCTTGAACGGTCCCAGGTTCTTCTTGAACTCGGCGAAGACCTCGACCGCGTGCACACCGCCACCCTCCTCCAGTCCGGCATCCAAATCGGTCACCAAAGCGACTGCGGCATAGCACATTTCGAGTTCACGGGCGAGCACGGCCTCGGGATGTCCGGTCATATTCACCAGCTCCCAGCCCTGTGCGGCGAACCACCGGCTCTCGGCCCGGGTGGAGAAGCGCGGGCCCTGTACCACGACCATGGTGCCCGAAGACTTCATCGGCAGCGCATCCGTGGCGGATTTCGTTGCCGCGGAGCGCAGTTCGTCGCAGTACGGGTCAGCGAAGGAGACGTGCACGCCACCGCCGTCGAAGTAGGTCTGCGAACGGCCGGAGGTCCGGTCGACCAGCTGATCCGGCACCGCCACGGTCCCCGGCCCCCAGTCCGCGCGCAAACTGCCGACCGCGCACGGCGCGAAGATCCGCCGCACCCCGATCGAGCGCAGCGCCCACATATTGGCCAGGTAGGGCAGTGTATGCGGCGCGAATTCGTGCTGTTTGCCGTGTCGGGGCAAGAAGGCCACCGGGCGACCCTCCACTTCGCCGACCGCGATCGGCGCGCTGGGCTTGCCATAGGGTGTCTCGACCTCGACGGTGGTCGCCTCGTTATCGAAGAAATCGTAGAAGCCACTACCGCCGATCACGGCGAGCGCGGGCCGAACATCCAAACTCATGCACCGATTCTCTCGCTCGCCCCGGATTCCCGACCAGACGGGTCCACATCTCACCCACTGAACCTTCGTTCATCATGACCGATCCGAGCGGATTGCGCGGCAGCCCGCGCCACCTGCGCACCGTCGGCGGGGTCGGTGTGATCCCGGTCGCCTGGGGTGCGGGCCGGCTTCTTGCTTTCGCCGCCCTACCCGCAGGTCGGCGTGACCCTGATGATCCAATTCATGGCCCCGATCGCGGTGATCGCATGGAACTGGGCAGTGCGTGGACGACGACCCGACGTGGCGCATAGCGCGGTAACCTGACAACACCCTCGCGACACTGTACCCTAGGGGGGTATTATCGAGGCCGGTCCAGCCGGTGAGCAGCGAGGAGCAGTCGGTGACATCCATCCCGTCGCACAATGACACCGCGCCCGCGCCGGGCAGTGACTCGGCGGGCACCCACGACCACGCCGCGCACGGCCACGGCTACATCACTGCCAAGGACGATTACCTCAAGCGCCTACGCCGGATCGAAGGCCAGGCCCGCGGCCTGCAACGCATGGTCGAGGAAGAGAAGTACTGCATCGATATCCTCACCCAGGTCTCCGCGATGACGAAGGCACTGCAGGCCGTGGCGATGGGCCTGCTGGAGGACCACATCAGCCACTGCGTGGTGGACGCGGCGGTCGCCGGTGGTCCCGAGGCGGACGCCAAGATCAAAGAAGCCACCGACGCCATCGCACGCCTCGTGCGTTCCTGACACTCAACCGTGTCGCCGTCGGTACACCGCCGCCGCACCCGGATGCAAAGGGACGGAATCGGTTCCGATGAGTGAGCGGCTATCCAGGAATTGGGTGCCAGCCGCCTCGGCGGGCACCAGCCGGTCCGCACGCGAAACCAGTAGCTCGACGATCGCCCCGGCCGCCGCGTCGGACATGGTCGGGGCGGCGAGCAGCAGATTCGCGACGCCGACCGTGCGGACCGAACGACCGCTGTCGTAGGCGTCGGCCGGAATCTCGACCAAATCGTAGAGGTGTCCGAAGCGTTCGCGCATCGGCGCGGCCAACTCACCGAGTTCCACCAACCGCAGCCGCTGCGGCACATCGAGAGCGTCGGTGGGCACGCCGCCTGCCCATAGCAGCGCGTCCAGCTCACCGGATTCCACACCCGCCACCGCATCTCGCAGCGGTCGATGCGAAATATCCACATCCGAAACGGGATTCACGCCCGCAGCCCACAGCAGTCGCTCCCCGGTCACCGCCGCGCCGGATCCCGCAGCCCCCAGATTGACTCGGGTCCCGCGCAAATCGGTGACCTGTTGAATCGGCGCATCCGAGCGCACGGCCAACTGCAGATAGTTCTCGTACACCCGACCGAGCGCGACCAACGGAGCCCGTTCACTCTGCACCGAATCTGCAAGCGCCAGTGCGGCATCCACCTGCCCGTTCGCCAACATCCCCAGATTTTCCTGCGATCCAGTTGTCGTCACCGGTTCGATCCCCACCGTGCCCGCCTCCTGGGCCACCGCCGCGAGCAGTTCCGCGAATGCGTGATAGAAGCCGCCGACCTCACCCGAGGCCAGCCGCACCAGCTCAGGCCCCTCACCGCATCCGACAGCACCGGCCGTGACACCGAGGACGGTGAGCGCCAGGAACTTCCGCCGCCGCATCACGACCGCACCACCTGCGGCAGCCGGATCTGGATCGCGAGACCGTGCGGCTCGACGGGCAGCACGGATAAGGTGCCGCCGCGCGCTTGGGCCAATGCCATTGCGATCGGCAGACCGAGACCCGAGCCGCCGGCGGACGCACCGGAGCCGCGGAAGAACCGGGTGGTCAGCTTGTCGATCTCGGCAGGTTCGACGCCAACGCCATTGTCACGCACGGTCACGGTTACCCAGCCCGGCTCGGCGTCGACCACGATGACGGTCTGCGTGCCGGACCCTGCATAGCCGCACGAATTACTCAGTGGCACATCGAGAATCTGAGCGAGAACATCAGCGGACACAGCTATATCGGCCTCGGCAATCTGCGGTTGCGCCCGCAATTCCTGCCCGGCGTTCTCATAGGCGGAGTACCAGGCGTCGACCCGATCAGCAGCCACTTGTACCGCGTCGCAATGGTTTTCGGTATCGAAGGGAGTACGCGCTGCCTCGAAGGCAGCTGGGGTCTCGGCGACCGCCAAACTCAGCAGACCATCGAGCAGCGCGGTCAGCCGCTCGACTTCCGCACCCGCGCTACGGAAGGTGGCCACTGCGCTTTGCGGAATGGCAGCCTCCAAGGAGTCGAGACGGATGGTCAAGGCGGCGAGCGGATTTCGCATCGCATGCGCCGTATCCGCAACGAGCTGACGTTGCGCATCCGCCGAATCGGCGACCGCCAATGCCATAGCATCGAAAGATTCCGCCACCGCCCGCATCTCCGGCGGTCCGCCGTGGTGGCGGGCGATCGAGACGTGCGCGGCGGCCTCCGCGCGCGGCTTCGGCAGGGTCGCGGTCAATTCGGCGACCGCCTGCGATAGCGCCGCCAGTGGGCGCAGCACCCAGCGCGCCAAGCTCAGCGCCAACATGGTGAACACCACCATGGCCAGCACCGCTCCGACCGCGATCACCGCCCACGCGCGGGCGATATCGCGCCGGGCACGCGCGGTGGATGCCTCGATCACTACCGCGCCGTTGACCTGCACCCCGGTGCCGACCGGGCGGGCAATCAACACCGTCGACCCACTCCACGGGGTGAGCCGATAGACCGGCTGGGGACGCTGATTGCGGCGAGCTGCGGCAACGGCGGCCTCGACGGGCGCGGCGGCCGCATCGACGCCCGCATTCACCGTCCGCGCGCCACGCGCATCGACCACGAGCACATTTTCGCCGTACAGATCGTGGTATCGCCCGGCCTCATCGGCCAGTGCCCGACTGTCCCCCTCGGCCACCGCGGCATCGGCGAGGCTGGCGAACCGGTCGGCATCGCCGGACCGATCGGCCACGAACTCCTGGGTGCGGCTGGTCGCGAACGTCAGCGACAGCGGTACCGCGAAGGCGAAGACGGCGATCGCCGCGAATACCGTCAGCGCGACGAGTAGTCGTCTGCGCATGCCGGGCTCCGCTCCTAGGTCCGTCGGGCCGGCACGATCACTGGCCCCAGCGGTAACCGTAGCCGCGAATAGTCGTTATCAGCCCAGGTCGGTCCAATTTCGCCCGCAGTCCGGTCATATGCACATCCAGTGACCGGGATACCGCGACGAACGCGTCACCCCAGATCCGATCCATCAGCTGTTGGCGGCTGACCGCGGCACCGGGCCGCTCCACCAATGCCTCGACCAACTCGAACTCCTTCTGGGTCAATGGGATCGGCCGCCCGGCAACCTCGACCACCCGGGCCGCCAGATCGACCCGCACATCCCCGGTGACCACCTCGGCCCGCTCCGGCTGCGATCCGGCGGCCGCGCGGCGCACCACATTCTCCAGCCGGGCCATCAATTCCGCGATCCGCGGCGGCTTCACCAGATAGTCGTCGGCGCCGCCGCGCAACCCGCGCACAATCGAGCGTTCGTCACTGCGCGCGGTCAGGATCAACACCGGCACCGAGCTCACCTCGCGCAACTGACGCAGCACGTGCAGGCCATCGCCGTCGGGCAGTCCGAGATCCAGGATGACCGCGTCGTAGCCGCGGTGGGCGGTGAGCAGATCCGCGCCGCGGCGTTTGCGCTCGGCCTGATAGCCGCGGGCGTTGAGCGCCTCTACCAGCGCGTCGCCTACGCCGTCATCGTCCTCGACCACCGCCAGCCGCACACGCCGATCCTCCCATAGCGGCGCTGCGGCGTGTGCGGTCGGGCCGTCAGGGTCGAGCCGTCGCGAGGTCACGGTCCGGCTCGGTGGGTGAGGTATCCGCCTTGGTGAGCGAAATACCGTCCGTGGCAGCGGCATCGGCGTCGATGGCCGATCCGCTCGAGGTCTCCCGCATGAACCAGTAGGTCAGCAGCGAGATTCCGATGCATCCGGCGACGTACCAGAAGTACAGCGATTCGTGGTTCGCCTGCTTCAACGACAGTGCGATGGTTTCGGCCGTGCCGCCGAAGATCGCGACGGTCAGTGCGTACGGCAGGCCGACGCCGAGCGCGCGGATCTTGGTCGGGAACAGCTCGGCCTTCACGATGGCATTGATCGAGGTATAGCCGGTGATGATGACCAGTGCGCCCATCATCAGCGCCCAGGCGGCGATCGGGTTCTTGGTGTGCGCGAGCACGGTCATGATCGGCACGGTCAGCAGGGTGCCCGAGACGCCGAAGAAGATCAGCAGCTTGCGTCGTCCGACGCGGTCGGACAGTGCGCCGGCCAGCGGCTGTAGCACCACGAAGACCAGCAGTGCGATGAAGTTGATCCACGAGACCGTCGACTTGGAGATGCCAGAGGTGTTGATCATGAACTTCTGCATGTACGTGGTGTAGGTGTAGAACGCGACGGTTCCGCCGAGCGTCAATCCCATCACCAGCAGGCATTCCCGCGGATACTGCAGCAGCATCCGCAGCGAACCGCGCGCGGGCTGCTTCGCACCGGCGCTGCTCGCAGCGGGATCACGCTCGGCCTCGACCTCTGCCTCGACCTCTGCCTCGAAGTGCTCGGATTCGTCCATGCTGCGTCGTAGCCACATTACGATCAGCGCGGCCGCCGCACCGATCACGAACGGAATGCGCCAGCCCCAGTTGTTCATCTGCGCGTTGTTCAGGAACTGCTGCAGGATGATCTGCACACCGAGCGCCACCAACTGTCCGGCGACCAGCGTGACGTACTGGAAGCTCGAATAGAATCCGCGCTTACCTGTCGAGGCCACCTCCGACAAATACGTTGCACTGGTTGCGTATTCGCCCCCAACCGAGAGGCCCTGCAGCAAGCGGGCCAGCAAAAGCATTATCGGGGCGGCGATTCCGATCGTCTGGTATCCGGGCGTCAGCGCGATCAGCAGCGAACCCGCCGCCATCACCGTCACCGATAGCGTCAGCGCCGAGCGACGTCCGAACTTGTCGGCATAGCGCCCCAGCGCCCAACCGCCGAGCGGCCGCATGAGGAAGCCGACCGCGAAAACCGCTGCGGTGGAAAGCAATTGCGCGGTCGAATCGCCCTTGGGAAAGAACGACTTCGCGAAATACACGCTGAATGCGGCATAGACATACCAGTCGTACCACTCGACGAGATTGCCGATGGAACCACGCAATACATTCGCGACCACCCGGCGCTCGCCGACAGGCTGTGTCGTAGTCACAAGATCTCCTTCTTCGACGCGGCCTTGCGTCGGTCGGAGACCAGTGTGTGCGCAGTCACAGCGCCGATGGAAGCGCGGGGCGCCCTTTCTAACGCAGTCTTAGGACGATTGCCGTCGGTCGGCGATCGCAGGGCTGCGATCTCCCGAACGAATCGGGGGAACCGATGTTCATCCCGTGCCGAACCGACGACGCCCTAGGAAAGCGTCGCGTCCGCCCGAGTTGTTCGACCCGCTTCAACAGACCCTTACGGCGATCGGCCGGTAACGCGGGCCGATCGCCAGCGCAGGACTAGTTCGCGAGCAGCGGGGCGAGGGTGCGCAGAGTGGCGGCTTCGTCGGCGAGGACTTGGAGTACGACGTGGTCGGCGCCCGCGGTCAGGTGGGTCGAGAGGCGATCGACGATCGAATCCGCGTCGCCGTGGGCTACCAGGGCGTCTATGAGGCGGTCGCTACCGGGTTTGGCCAGGTCGTCGTCGGTGAAACCGAGGCGACGGAGGTTGGCGACGTAGTTCTGCAGGTCGAGGTAGAACTCGACGCGCGGGCGGGCAGTGGTGCGGGCCCGGACCGGGTCGTCGTCGAGGACCACCTTGTGTTCGGTGGCCAGTAGGACACCCTCGCCGAGCAGCGCGCGGGCGCGGGCGGTGTGTTCGGGGGTGACGTTGTAGGGCAGCGCGCCCGCGGACCGTTCCGCCGCCAGCCCCAGCACGCGCGGGCCGAGCGCGGCGAGAGCGCGACGCTGCTCGGGTACGCCCGCGGCATCCAATTCGTCGAAGTATTCGACCAGCGCGTCGTAGGGCTTGCGATACTCGCCTTGGTGTTCGGGATGGCCCGCACCCAAGCCGAGCAGGAACCGGCCCGGAAAGCGCGCATCGATCCGGTGGAACGACTCAGCGACCTGCTTCGCGGGTGCCGTCCATATATTCACGATGCTGGTGGCGACGGTGATCGACTCGGTTGCCTCCAGCAGCGATTCGATCACGGGCAATTCGGCGGGCGGGGACCCGCCGAGCCACAGCGTGCCGTAACCGAGTCCTTCCAAGTCCTGCGCGTCCTGCAGGGTGAACCCCCCGTAGTAGCGCCATACGCCGAACTTTCCGAGGTCTCCGATAGCCATGTCCGGAATGAACGAGGCCGCCGCCGTCCATATTCCGTCCGGGGCCGCACTCCGATCCGAGGCGGTCGCCAAATTTCGAGCCGACCGTTAGCACTCTCATAACGCGAGTGCTAACTTGGATAGTGCACAGCTTCCGGCGCCCGCCGCCGTGGCAGGCGTCACCGCTAGTGAAATGGAGGTGATTGCTGTGCTTCGGTTCGATCCATTCCATGACATCGACACCGTTGCCCGCCAGCTGCTCGGCGAATCCATGGGGACATCGCGCGCACCACGATTCATGCCGATGGATCTGTTCAAGGCAGGCGATCATTACGTACTCAATGCCGACCTGCCCGGTGTGGACCCCGGCTCGGTGGATGTGAGTGTCGACAACGGCACCCTCACCCTGCGCGCGCAGCGCAGCCTGCCGAGTGACGAAGGCGTCCAATGGATCGCGTCCGAGCGCTTCGCCGGCACCTATATGCGCCAGCTCAGCCTCGGCGACAATGTCGATGCCGACAAGATCAGCGCGACCTATAACAACGGCGTGCTTTCAGTGACGATTCCGATCGCCGAACGGGCCAAGCCGCGCCGTATCGAAATCTCCGGTTCCAACCAGCCGCGGACGATCGAGGCGGGTTCGTCCAGCAAATAGCTGGTCATGCTCCCGCACCGCACCGCGCCCGCCGAATCGCGGTGCGGGAGCCCCGCCTTCACACGGGGGCACATAGGTTGTGGTCGCCGCGCTCAGGTTAGACCTTCTGTGCGATGTCAAGATGTGATGCGCCGAGCTCAGCTGCCACAGCAGCCTTCATCAACAGTTGGGACCGTACGCATTTCGCGGGTTTCGGCATTGCGCGCGGCGAGGTCGGCAACGTCCGGATAGTCGACGGCGATGAGACTCAGGCCGTGCGCGGGCGCCACGGTGACCGAGCTGGAGCGCTCGGTTTCGTTCAGTAATGCGGCGACCCAGTCGGGCGTGCGACGCCCCTCCCCGACCGCGAGCACCGCGCCGACGAGGCTGCGAACCATGGACCAGCAGAACGCATCCGCGCTCACATAGGCGGTCAGCAGGTCACCGTCACGCTCCCAGTCGAAGCGCTGGAGTTCGCGGACGGTGGTCGCACCATCACGACGGCGGCAGAATGCGGCAAAGTTGTGCAGGCCCAACAGCTTTCGCGAGGCCACGCGCATGGCCTCGAGATCGACGTCGTGACGACAGGCGACAACGCTGCGGGCCCGCAGCGGCTCGGCCCCATAGGGCGCGGTGGTCAGCCGGTACGCATAGTGGCGGCGGATCGCCGAGAAGCGGGCGTCGAATTCGGGCGCGACGACGCGAATATCCTTGATCCGCACGTCTTTCGGCAGGAACCGTGCCATGCGATGGATGAGCTTGGCCGCCTCCGGTTCGGTGCGGGTATCGAAGTGCGCGACCTGCCCCTCGGCGTGCACACCGGCATCGGTGCGCCCCGCGACCGTCAATTGGATCGGCTCGCGGAACACTTTGCTCAGCGACTCTTCGAGCACACCCTGCACCGTGCGCAGTCCGGGCTGTCGCGCCCAACCGATGAAATCGGTGCCGTCATAACTGATATCGAGCCGAATTCGAACCGAGTCGACAGCGGACTCCGGCCGAGCATCGGCTTCGGCGGTTCGCACGACTCCCGTCGAAGCCACCGGCGCAGGCTCGTTCGACGCCGTCGAATGCCGGGTCGAATCCACCGAATCCTCGGTCGCAGCTCCGTCCTCGCCGACGCTCGGCTCCGCGGCGACCGGCGGTGTCGTGCCTTCGGTTCCCTCGCTGCGCTCGGTCACAGACGATCTCCTAGTCGATACGAACGCCGGCAACCCTCCGGCCGGCACCACTCACCACGCGAAACCCGATACCAACGCGGCGATCTCGGATACGAATGAGCCCGCCGACCCACAAGGGGCGGCGGGCTCGTTCGAGAACTCCAACGCGAGCGTCAGGCGTCCTTCTTGTCCTCAGCGGCCTCGTCGGCAGCGGGGGCCTCGGCCTCGACGGTCTCGGCGACTGCCTCTTCGGCCTTCTCCTCGACCACGGTCTCGGCGGCGGGCGCCTCGGCCTTCTTGGACGCGGCAACGCGACGGGCGCGGTCGGCCTCATTGGTCACGGTCTTCTCCCGGACCAGCTCGATAACCGCCATCGGCGCGTTGTCACCCTTGCGGGGCAGCGTCTTGGTGATGCGGGTGTAACCACCCTCGCGGCCCTCGAACGACGGACCGATCGAGGCGAAGAGCTCGTGGACGACATCCTTGTTGCGGATGACCTTGAGCACCTCGCGCCGGTCGGCCAGGGTGCCGGCCTTCGCCTTGGTGACCAGCTTCTCGGCGTAGGGGCGCAGCGCCTTGGCCTTGGACTCGGTGGTCGTGATACGACCGTGCTCGAAGAGCGCCGTGGCCAGATTGGCGAAGATCGCCTTCTGATGCGACGCCGACCCGCCGAAGCGGGCACCCTTCTTGGGCTTGGGCATTGTTTGTTCTCCTGTGTCTTATTGCGGCGCTCCCGGCGCCCTGCGTGTTTACGCTCCGCTACCGCCTCCGGGCGCGTCGCTCACGCCGCGGGTGCGAGGCCGGGCCGGGGTGCCTACCCCGACGACCTAGAGCTGTTCGGTCTCGGCGTAGTCCTGCTCGCCGCCATCGGTGTCACTGAACGTGCCGCTATCGCTCCACGTTCCGGTGCTCGCGTCGTAACCCACCACGGACGAAGGATCGAACGAGGCCGGGCTGTCCTTCAGCGAGAGGCCCAGCGCATGCAGCTTGACCTTGACCTCGTCGATGGACTTCTGGCCGAAGTTGCGGATGTCCAGCAGATCCGATTCGGTGCGGGCAACGAGTTCGCCGACCGTGTGCACGCCCTCGCGCTTGAGGCAGTTGTAGGACCGGACGGTGAGGTCCAGGTCCTCGATCGGCAGACCGAACGAGGCGATGTGATCCGCCTCGGCCGGCGAAGGGCCGATCTCGATGCCTTCGGCTTCGACATTGAGCTCACGGGCCAGGCCGAACAGCTCGACCAGGGTCTTGCCCGCCGAAGCGAGCGCGTCCCGGGCCGTGATGGAGTTCTTGGTCTCCACGTCCAGGATCAGACGGTCGAAGTCGGTGCGCTGCTCGACACGGGTGGCCTCCACCTTGTAGGTCACCTTGAGCACCGGCGAGTAGATCGAATCCACCGGGATCCGGCCGATTTCCGCGCCGGACGCCTTGTTCTGCACCGCCGGGACGTAACCGCGACCGCGCTCGACGACGAGCTCGATCTCCAGCTTCCCCTTGTCGTTCAGGGTGGCGATGTGCATATCCGGGTTGTGCACGACAACACCGGCAGGCGGCACGATGTCACCGGCGGTGACGGTGCCCGGGCCCTGCTTGCGCACGTACATCGTGACCGGCTCGTCCTCCTCCGAGGACACGACCAGACCCTTGAGGTTCAGGATGATGTCGGTGACATCCTCCTTCACGCCGGGAACGGTGGTGAACTCGTGCAGGACGCCGTCGATGCGGATGCTGGTGACCGCGGCCCCCGGAATCGAGGACAGCAGGGTACGCCGAAGCGAGTTGCCGAGGGTGTAACCGAAGCCCGGCTCGAGCGGTTCGATGGTGAACTTCGAGCGGTTCTCGGCGACGACCTCTTCGGTCAGCGTCGGACGCTGTGAAATCAGCATTTTGGATCATCCTCCTGTACGGGCGCCCACTATTTGACGCCCACGTCTTGGGGGTTGTGCGTGGTCGCGGGCAATGCCGACGACCACGCACCAGCAGCGGTGAGCTGTTACTTCGAGTAGTACTCGACGATCAGCTGTTCCGACAGCGGCACATCGATCTGAGCGCGCTCGGGCACCTGGTGCACCAGGATCCGCAGCCGGCCCGGGATCACCTGCAGCCAGCCCGGAACCGGGCGGTCGCCGACGGTCTCACGCGCAACCTGGAACGGCAGCGTGCCGAGCGACTTCTCCTTGACATCGATGATGTCGTACTGGGTCACCTGGAAGCTGGGGACGTTCACGGCCCGGTTGTTCACCAGGAAGTGACCGTGGCTGACCAGCTGGCGAGCCTGCCGACGGGTGCGCGCCAGACCGGCGCGGTACACGACGTTGTCCAAGCGGCACTCGAGCAGACGGAGCAGGTTGTCACCGGTCTTGCCCTTGAGGCGGTTGGCCTCTTCGTAGTACCGGCGGAACTGCTTCTCCATGACGCCGTAGGAGAAGCGCGCCTTCTGCTTCTCCTGCAGCTGGAGCAGGTACTCGCTCTCCTTGATCCGCGCGCGGCCGTGCTGGCCGGGCGGGTACGGACGACGCTCGAACGCCTGGTCGCCTCCGACGAGGTCGACCCGCAGACGACGCGACTTGCGGGTGATAGGGCCTGTGTAACGAGCCATTTTTCGTTATTCCTTTCCCGCTAGACGCGACGCCGCTTGGGCGGACGGCAGCCGTTGTGCGGCTGCGGGGTGACATCGGAGATCGTGCCGACTTCCAGGCCTGCGGCCTGCAGCGAACGGATCGCGGTCTCGCGGCCCGAACCCGGGCCCTTGACGAACACGTCGACCTTCTTGACGCCGTTCTCCTGCGCCTTGCGGGCAGCGTTCTCGGCGGCGAGCTGCGCGGCGAACGGGGTCGACTTGCGCGAACCCTTGAAGCCGACGTGGCCCGAGGACGCCCACGAGATGACGTTGCCGGACGGGTCGGTGATCGACACGATGGTGTTGTTGAACGTGCTCTTGATGTGCGCGTGGCCGTGCGGGACGTTCTTCTTTTCCCGGCGACGCGACTTCTGGGTCTTCTTGGGGCCGGAGGCCCGACTCTTCGGAGGCATCCTTATATCCCCTACTTCTTCTTGCCTGCGACGGTGCGCTTCGGGCCCTTGCGGGTGCGCGCGTTGGTCTTGGTGCGCTGGCCACGCACGGGCAGGCCACGACGGTGGCGCAGACCCTGGTAGCAGCCGATCTCGATCTTGCGTCGAATGTCGGCCTGCACCTCGCGGCGCAGGTCACCCTCGACCTTGAGGGCCGAGCCCTCGATGTAGTCACGCAGCTGCGTGACCTGCTCGTCGCTGAGATCCTTCGAGCGCAGGTCGGGGCTGACGCCCGTTGCCTCGAGGATCTCCTTGGAGCGGGTACGGCCGATGCCGTAGATGTAGGTCAGCGCGATCTCCATGCGCTTTTCGCGCGGGAGATCAACGCCCATGAGACGTGCCATGTGGCAGGTTCCTTAATCGTTGCGGAGGTCTGCTCCCTGTCCGTCCCCTCGTCTGGTGGGGCACCGGCCTCCGTACCGGTGGTTGGCTCGCACACCTTCCGACCTTGCGATTCCGAGGAACCGCGCGATCCGAATATCCGCAGTGTGCGGCTGGAGCTGGGAGTTCTTCTTTAGTTGGCCAAGCCGATCAGTGATCGGTGCCCGGCTGGTGCCGCGAAAATCAGCCCTGGCGCTGCTTGTGGCGCAGGTTCTCGCAGATCACCATGACCCGACCGTGACGGCGGATCACCTTGCACTTCTCGCAGATCTTCTTGACGCTCGGCTGAACCTTCACGTCCGTCCAATCTTGTTCGGTTCACACGGGTGTGAACACAGTTTTTCCCCAGCCGGGAGACTGGGGAAGCCTTTGCCGCCGCACTGGGCGCCGTGCTCGATGGGCAAAGCCCAGGCCCTGATGGGGGTCCGGGGCGAAGCCCACTCGATTCACTTGTAGCGGTAAACGATGCGGCCGCGTGAGAGGTCGTAGGGCGAAAGCTCGACGACCACACGGTCCTCAGGAAGGATGCGAATGTAGTGCTGCCGCATCTTTCCGCTGATGTGCGCGAGAACCTTGTGCCCGTTCTCGAGCTCGATCCGGAACATCGCATTGGGCAGCGGCTCGACAACTCGACCCTCGACCTCGATGGCCCCGTCTTTCTTCGCCATGTCCTCCGCGATCCCGGTTTACGCTCAAACCTGGTTTGATTGCCTTGTATCTGATTCCATGTAACTCATCGGTCGAACCGATCAGTGGCATGCAAACAGTCGGCGCGTAGGTGCACCGCCGACCAAGCTTACCGGTTTAATTGCTGGCAGGCCAATTCGCCCTGGTCACACGGAGCGGGGGATCCTACTGTTTCGCCTCTGGTGCGCGTGTGGCGGTGCGTCGACCCGCAGTTGCCAGCGTAGTCATGCTGCCCGCAGCTGCGTCAGAGCCGTGATCCTCGCACAGCAGCCACTGTCGGTGACGAGACCGGAAGTCGGTGATGCTCTGATTGTCGTGGAGTCGAGTCCAGCGGCTTCTCCGGCGCGGGCATCTCATCTGACACGGTTCCCCATCTTCCTCGGCATGCTTACTCGGCATGGGCACGGCAACGGCATCCAGTTTCGTCGCCATTCCAGCGCGGCCGAACGGGAGGATGGCAAGTACTTCGTGAATAGGTCGCACCGGAAGCGGCGGGCGCACTCGCGGAGGCGACCACCGGTGCCGCTGATGCGATCGAGGGGGTTCGCCACTCCGGCAGGTGCGAGGGGAGCGTTGCGGGAAGACGTTGCTTGCCGGGATGCATGAAGCCATTGCCGGATATAAGAGGCCGTCGGAGGCCGGGTCCGCGGCGGGACGCCGGTGGCGAAGCAGACGCGCGGCAATCGACCGCGCAGTCAGCCCGTACACCCAACGCGGGCCATTTTCGGCCTATCTCATCGAGTGGTGCATGGGGCCCAACAGATCCCGCGAGGGAAGTGCTCGAAAACCCGGCCGTTCGGGCCACTCCCCAACCGTGATGAGGCAGACTCGTCGCGTAAACTGACCACAGCCCAAAAATAAAGGTCGAGCAGATCAAGGGGGACATGTGAGCCGTAATAACGACGGCCTCCCCATGCTGCCCCCGTGGCTATCCGAGAGCGATGTCACCGGCGGCTACGAAGCGCCCGTACAGAACCTGCCACACGACGACCTCATCGATGAAGCGCCTTCGCGGCGTGGACGTTCCAAGCGCGCGCCGGAGACCGAACGTCCCGAAGCCGCGCGCCGGGACAAGCGCCGATTCGGCCGACGCAAAGGTAAGGACGAGCAGCCCGAGGAGCAGAGCCCGCGCCCGGGTTCACCGGGGCGCGAATTGTCCGGGCCCGGTTTCGAACTACACAGCGGACCGGGTGGCTTCCAGGGCCCGAACGCCTTTCGTGGACCCGAGCCCCAACGCGGCCCCGAGCAAGGGGACCCGCGCCAGGGGCCACCGCAGCACGACTCCGGCCCACACGCGCGCCCGGCTGGACCAGCTCAGGGTTCGCCGCATCCGGAAAACGGCTGGCAAGGCAGCAATCCGCTGCCGACCCGCAACCCGCGCCAGCCCTCCGCCGCCTTCGACCCGCTCGGCAGCAGGCCGCCGACGCCACCGTCGCAACCGCTGGTGCCGCCACCCCCTTCCGGCCCGCAACAGCCCGCTGCCGACTACCAGCAGCCGGGCGCTACCCGAACGTCTCCCGCCCAGCAGTTGGGCGCAGGCCAACCGCCTGCTTTCCAGCAGCCGCCCGGTTTCCAGCAGCCAGGTACGGGGCAACCGACTGCCACAGAGCCGCCCGCGTCCGTCGAGGAAACGGTGCGCTACCAGACGTCGCGCCCCGAGCTGACGCCCCCGCCGAACCAGGCCGCGGCACAACCGTATTCGCCTCACGCACCGAAGCCGCCGACGAGCGAGCACCCGGGCATGCCGCCGACCGGCGACTTCGACGCTTCGACGCCATGGCTCGATACGCCACGCCCCGAACAGGGCCGACCGACCCCCGAACCCGCCGGTATAGGCCCACACACACCCGCAGACTCGGCACCCGCGCAATCCGGCCATCCGTCGACGCCCGAAAACCGCTCGGACAATGGCCAACTCACGCCGCCCCCGCCGGTCGGCGCACCACACGCATCGACCTCGCATGGCACCGACCGGCTCGACGAACCGCACGCGCGCGGAATCGACGACCCGTCCGCGCAGCTCACCCCACCGCACTCACGCGGGACCGATGACCCACCTTCGCGACTCGATGAACCGCGCCCACCGGGCGCTCATGGTGTCGACGGACCGCCGACCCGGCACGACGAACCACGGCCGCACGATCCGCGCGGAATCGACAGTCCACCTTCGCGACTCGACGAGTCGCGGCCGGGCTCTCGTACCGACAGCTCAGGCCTGGGACTCGACGAGTCGCACCTTGGCTCGGACGGCGGCCAAGGCTCGGCGCGGCAGATGGACGAGACTGTTCAGCCGGGCGCACAAGGTGACGATGGTCCGCCGCCCTGGCTTACGCCGCAGCAGTCGACTGCGGATCAGACCGCTGATGCACAGGCGGCCGCCCGTACCGGCCAGCGGCCTGAATTGCCGCCGCCACCAGCGGAATTCGATGCGCCGTCGGCTGTGGATTCCAGCGTACCTTCCGACGCCGGCGTCGCAGGTGGTTCCGGCTCGGCAGCCGGGGCAGCGACGGATGAACCAGGGGCAGCAAGCCGTACGGACCAGGACGACTCGGCGCGAGCGCCGGGTGCCGAGCAGGCCGCGAACGACGCAGTCGGTTCCGTCGAAGACACGGGCGATCGCGCGGAATCCCAGGGTGCGACACCGATATTCGATTCCGCCACGGTCGATCCGACGAGGCGACCGGGCAGCTCCCCACGGGTTACCAACACCGGCCACCCCACCGCGAGCGGATCACCTTCGGGCACAACATCGTCCGCGAGTGGCAATGCACCGCACGACTACGGCCAATACGGTCAGGCGCCGCGAACGGCCAACGACGATCCAGCCTCCGCACGGGCACCCAGCTCGGGGGCAGCGCCAAAGACGCCGGGCCAGTTCCATCGCCCCGCGTCCGCACTACAGGCACCCGGCAACGACTTCCAACGACCCCCATCGGCACCACACGCACCCGGTGGCGAGTTCGACGCCCCCGCGGCCGCAGCACAAGCTCCGGGCGGCGACTTGCACCGACCGGCATCGACACCGCAGGCACCGGGCGGCGAGTTCCGCCAGCCGCCGTCAGCTCACGGAGCTGATTTCCAAGGGGCTACCGGCACCGGAGAGTCGGAATCCGATCGGCCGCAAGGTGATAGCGGCTCGGCGGCGCCCGAATGGGTCACCGGCTCCGATCCCGCCGGTTCTGAGCTCCAAGGACCGGCGGCGACACCGCAGGCATCGGACGAGGAGCTCGGACGTCCAGGCTCGGGACCGCCGGGAACGGTAGCCGAATCCCAGCTGCCGATCGGGACCGCCGCGCAGTCGGGATCCGCTGCGGCGCAACGGGAACGTGGCTTGGCCGCGCCTGCCTGGACCGCGCACCCCGTGCCCGGAACGACGGACGCACCGACGCCCATCGGTGGACGACACCGGGTGCCATCGGAAATCGACGCGGCCGCCGCGGCAAGTGAGTTCAGCGGTGATCCCGCA
This sequence comes from Nocardia sp. NPDC050412, assembly GCF_044458825.1. Lineage (NCBI taxonomy): Bacteria > Bacillati > Actinomycetota > Actinomycetes > Mycobacteriales > Nocardiaceae > Nocardia > Nocardia sp. NPDC050412. Next base: position 229,972 of record NZ_JBITIJ010000007.1, on the reverse strand, counting down.
GGGGCGACCGACACCGCTGGCGATCAGCAAGTTCCGACCAGTGAGCGGTCGGCACCGCATGGGCCGCACAACCACGGAAACGCGGCCGGATCGGAACACCCCGACGTAGCCGAAGGGCGGATCAGCGACCGCGATGCGCCTGGGTACGCGCAGCCCCCAGCGGGACCGCAAGCACCGGGTGCCGACCAGCCGAATGGTCAGTGGCACAACGGTCCTGGGTATGCGCAACCGCCCACCGGCCAGGCACCGGTCGGCGATCAGGCAGGCCCACCTCGGCAGAGCGGAGCCGGACCCTCGGGCCGAGCACCCGGCAGCGACCAAGCGCCATGGCAGAACGCACCCAGCCCCACGGCGCAAACGCCCAGCAGCGACCCGGCGGGGCCGTGGCAGAACGGACCCGGGTACGCGCAACCGTCTATCGGGCAGGCACCCGACGGCGATCGCGCACCTTGGCAAGGCGGACCGGCGCCCACGGGGCAAGTCCCCGGCAGCGACCATGCGCCATTGCAGGGCGGACATGGAGCAGCGGGGAACGCATCTGGCGACCAGGCACTGCGGCAGGGCGGTCCGGTGCCCACGGGGCAGGCTCCCGGCGGCGACCAGGCACAGTCCCAGAGCGGCCCCATCGGACGTACACCCGCCGGCAACCAAGACCCCCCGCCGAGCGGCCTCGGCCCTGCGGGGCAAGCCGCTGGCAGTAATCAAGCCGCGCAGTGGCAGAGCGGGCCCGCGTACACGCAACCGCCCATCGGGCAGGCGCCGGTCGGTGATCAGGCTGGCCCACCATGGCAGAGCGGCCCCGTAGGGCAAGCCCCCGGCGACGATCACGCACCATGGCAAGCCGGACCCGCGCCTACGGGCCAAGCACCCGGCGGCGACCAGGCACCGCAGCACGGCGAACTCGGACCGACAGGTCAGCCCCCCGGCGGCGAGGCATCATGGCACGGCGCCGCCGGACCCATGGGACAAGCATCTAGCGATCAGGCGGCGTGGCAAGGCGGCCCCGGGCACACCGGCCAAGCGCCTGACGGCGACCACGCACCATGGCAAGGCGGACCTGCGCGTACGGGCCAAGCACCCGGCAGCGACCAAGCATCGCAGCACGGCGAACGCGGACCGACAGGTCAGCCCCCCGGCGGCGAGGCACCGTGGCACGGCGGCCCCGGGCACACTGGCCAAGCGCCTGACGGCGATTACGCAGCGCGGCAAGGTGCGCCTGGGTATGGGCAGCCGCAGATCAGGCGCGCACCCGAGGGTGAGCAGTGGCAGAATCCGGCGGCGCGGGCATCGGGGCCGCAGTCGCCGACGGGTGAGCCTGCTGACCAATGGCAGCATGGGCCGGGGCCGATGGGACAGCAAGCGCCCGTTGGGGATCCGCAGGGGTACCGCCAACCGCCAGCTGGGCCGCAAGGGCCGGGGTATGGGCAGGGGATGCCGCCCGGGTATCAGCAGGGTGGGCAGTATCAGCCGCAGCATCCGCATGGGCCGCAGCCTTCGCTGGATGACGTGCCGTTGCGGCGGGCGAAGAAGTCGCCGAGCAGTGGGTGGCGCAAGGCCGTGCACCATGTTTCCGGTGGTGCGATCAACCCCGGGTTGTCCGCGGAGGAGCTGCGGCTGCAGGAGTTGGTGGCGCGGATCCGGCAGCCGGTGCGTGGTGATTATCGGATCGCGGTGCTCTCGCTCAAGGGTGGCGTCGGAAAGACGACCACGACAATGGGTCTCGGGTCGATCTTCGCCTCCATTCGTGGTGACCGGGTGATCGCGGTCGATGCCAATCCGGACTTCGGCACGCTGTCGCAGCGGGTGCCGTTGCAGACCCGCTCGACGGTGCGTGATCTCCTGCTCGATCCCGCGATCCAGCGCTATTCGGATGTGCGCAGGCATACCTCGCAGGGCACCAGCCGATTGGAAGTACTTGCCAGCGAACGGGATCCGGCGGCGTCGGAGGCGTTCAACGACGAGGAGTACCGCGCGGTCGCGCGCATCCTGCAGCGGTTCTACAACATCATCCTGACCGACTGCGGTACCGGACTGATGCATTCGGCCATGGGCGGCGTACTCGACCTCGCGCATTCGCTTGTGCTGATCTCTTCGGCCGCGATCGATGGCGCGCGCAGTGCGGCGGCGACGCTCGACTGGTTGTCCCTGCACGGCCACGACCATCTGGTTCGCAATGCGGTCGTGGTGATCAACCTGCCGCGTGAGGGTTCCCCGAATGTCGGCATCCAGCAACTGCGCGAATACTTCCTGTCGCGCTGCCGCGCGGTGCACATCATTCCGTACGACTCACACCTGTCCGAGGGCGCCGAGATCGATCTGCACCGCCTGCACAAAACCACCAAGCGCGCCTACGTCGAACTCGCCGCGACCGTCGCCGACGAATTCGGAATCGACCACCGCCGCTATAGCGTCTGATACGCCGCGCCCGCCGCGCGGCGTATTCCCGGCCCCTGGTGTCTCGCGTCCGACCCGGTCGAGCGACCGCAAGCGTTCGCTAGCGGCTCTTTTCGAGTGACCGCAAGCAGTCCTAGCTGCCCCCCCTTTCGAGCGACCGCAAGCAGTCCTAGCTGCCCCCCTTTCGAGCGACCGCAAGCAGTCCCAGCGGCCCCCTTTCGACCCGCAAGCAGTCCTAGCGGCACAGCCGAGACTCGCACCTGCGGCGATGCGCTTCGGCCACTCGGCTGAGTTCGATGGCCGCGCCTTCGCGCGAACGCGAGACGGGCCGCGAACTTCTCCCTGGTAAGACTCGCTCCGTCGTGGTCACCGACGCCGTGATCACGCCTCTCACCAGGATAATCGGGACGCGCGTACCTCCGCGATGGACCGACCGCGACGACGGCGGAACAGTCCGCGCAGTGTGCCCCCGTTCATGTAGCCGACCTTGTCCGCTATCGCGTCGATGGTCAGGGTCGTGGTGCGCAGCAGTTGGGTGGCGCGTTCCAGCCGGACCTCGTGCACGAAATCCCGTGGTGACATCCCGATTTCGGCTTGGGTGGCGCGCTGCAGGGTGCGTTCGGTGACGCCGAGCAGATGCGCCGCGTCGGCGATGCGGAACTGCTGGGCGATATGGTCGCGCACCCAGCGCTCGAATGCGGCGACCAGGGAGTCGTTGCGGGCGATCACCTCCGGTATCGCGGAATCGATCTGCGTGCGGCGATCGCCGACCACCAAATACCGGGCAGTCAACTCGGCCAGGGTCGGACTCTGCGCGGCGATCAGCGCCAGCGCGAGGTCGATATGCGATAGCGAGGCCGCGGCGGTGGTGAGCCGATCCGCCCGGCACAGGATTCGGCTCTCGTCCAGGTCGATGCGCGGGTACCGGCGTCGAAAGGCCGGGCCGAGCCACCAGCTCGTCGTCGCAACCACGCCGTCCAGCACGCCGGCCTCGGCGAGGTAGAAAGTACCGGTGCAGGCCGCGGCGAGGTGCGCGCCGGATTCATAGGCCCGCGTCATCAGTTGCAGCACCGGCCGATTCGCGGGTGCGGCGACCACGCCGATCAGCCCATCCGCATCCAGGACGCGCGTTGCGGGGACGACGATCAGACCGACATCGTCCGGCAGTTCGGTCATCGGCGTCGTTTGCGCGCGGAAACCGTGCGCCGTACGCACTTGTTCACCATCGGCGACGATGTGCACCCGCCATGGTTCGGGTGCCGTCTCCAGTTCCTCGCGCAGTCCATTGGCGGTCGCGAAGGTCTCCAGTACCGCGGTGAGGCCGAGGTCGGCGACGCCGTCCTGCACGAAGACCGCAACATCCATGTCGCAAACAGTACTGAATATGTCGTTTCCGACACTCGGAACTGCGGAATAAGCGGCTTAGGGTTCGTACTACCTATCCGGCCTGCCCCGCGGAGTTCAAATGACGCTCGTCGAAACCACCGGTATCCACCACATCCGCCTGACCGTGACCGATATCGACCGCTCCAAGGCGTTCTACCGCGACGTGCTCGGTTTCGAGATCGCGGTCGAATCACCGGGTCGACCCGAGGATCCGCAGGTGCGCACCGATCCGGCCCAATTCTACGGCGGCGTCGTATTCCAAACGAACGGAATGCTGTTCGGACTACGCCCGGTGGCCGAACCAACCGATAAATTCGATTCCGAACGCGTCGGTCTGGACCATCTCAGCTTCACCGTGCCCTCGGTCGACGATCTGGCCCGCACCGCCGCCCGGCTGACCGAGGCCGGAATCGAACACGGCGAGGTCACGCCGCTGGACGGACTCGGCATCGCGATCCTGTCCTTCAGCGATCCCGACGGTATCCACCTCGAGCTCACTGCACCGCTGTGAACGCGCCAGCGCACTGTAGTAACCCGACGTTCCGTCGGCCTCCGATGCTGGTGCGGACGAATGCCGGCTCGGCACTGCCGAGCACCAGCGAACTACTGTGCGCGCTGAGCGGAAAACAGGTCCGCGGCCATGTCTGCCGATGGTCGCGCGATCTGGTCCGGTTGCACCGCATAAGACGCGAGCATCCCCAGCGTGCGGCCGTAATCGACTGCCTCCGAGTGGAATTGGTTGCCAATATCAATACCTGGGCAACCGAGCACCTGACGCTGCGCACCGACGACCATCGCGACGCCGCACTCGGTGACATCATCGATCGCATCGCGGCCACCGCCGACCACGCCTTCCACCTGCTGATGACCGACGATCTGACCGGCGAACGTATGCACGTGACATGGACGCGACTAGCCGAATTGTCCAATGCATACAGCGATCTGGTCCGCGAAGCCGAGCACGGCCGCTGGTGCCTGTCCCCCAACACCAGACGCCGGTAGCCTGATCCGCACGCCGACGGTAGTCGAATGGCGGCCCGCTATCCGATGGGCGCCGCCATTGGACTGCGCTCGGCGACTCGCGAAACGGCAAGGGGCCGTGGCTAGCCGGTAGGGAAGCCACGGCCTCTCGTCACCCGGGTCGTCACCACTCCGGGAGTCGGCGTCGGCCCGCGAGGATATCGCGCACCAAATCGTCGTAGGCATCGGCCAATTCGGCCAGATGATGCCATGCGCCGTGTAGTTGTTCGTCGTGCGCGTCCAGCGTCATCAACGCGTGGTGCGCGCGGACCGAGGACTCCGCGATCCGGTCGATAACCGAACCGACGGTTTCGGTGTGTAGTGTCGCGCCGAGCCGATGCTGCGGCACACTGCGCGCCACCCAATCGTCGATCGCCATGACCAATTCGATTCTGCGACGCTCGATTTCGAGGATCGTCGCTGGATCGGTGGATACCGATCCGCCACGACCGACGAGCCGTCTTTCGTGCAGAATCGCTAGGTCACGGGCGAACCAGAGCAGCGGACCACCGACAACTCGGTGACCGCGACACGCCCGTACAAGTAGATCCGACGTGGGAAGTAGTCCATGGGTCAGGGACTGCACCGTCGAATCGACACACTTCGGTGTGCCTGGAAGAGCCATCACAACCGTTGATGAATCCGAACCTGCCACGTTGCCTCGCCGTCATCGCCGCACAACACCTGGATCAGGACGTTCATTACAATAAACCTCTGAAGGCACCTGTCAAGCGTTACCGGGCCGTAGGGAGTCACGAAGAGTACACTTCGTTACCTGCATGACTGACCGAGGAGCAAGATGGCGGACGGTCCGACGTATCTCCGGATCGCAGACCTCCTCCGCGAGGAGATCCGCGCAGGCAAGTGGAATCCGGGCGATCGGTTGCCCAGCCATACCGAGCTGGCCGATCAAATGCAGGTTTCGATCACTACCGCGCGCAACGCCATTCACGTGCTGGTTGCCGAAAATCTGGTCTACACAGCTACTTCCCGCGGCACCATCGTACGAAACCAAGAAGTTCTGGAATCGGTTGTCACCGACCATATTCGTCCGGATCGTCCGCAATCCGCCCACGATATTTTCGAAGAGATCGCGCGCGCCGCACATCGCGAGCCGACCAAGGAGTTCAGCGCGAAGATGGAACCGGCGGATCCGCAGGTGGCGCATTGGCTGGGCGTGTCGGAGAATTCCTGGGTGCTGGCCAGGACGGTCGTCCAGTTCCTGGACAACGAACCATGGTCGTGGGAGGTCAGTTTCTATCCACGGGATTTGGCGGAGGCGACCGGCATCGACTCGCCGCACGATATTCCCGAGGGCACGACACGCCGGCTGGCCGACCGCGGCCACGCCGAGACCGCGCACCGCGACACGCTCGTCGCCCGCCCGGCCAGTGCCGAGGAGGCGATCGTGCTCGGTGTGGCGACCGGCACCATACTGCTGGACCATCTACGCATCGGCGCCAACCACGAGCGCATCACCAGGGCCACCCGGCATCGGTCGATCGCCACCCGCAACCGGCTGGCCTACGAACTCGGCGACGACGCGGGCAGCAACGTCATCCGACATACGCTCGGCATTTCCTACGGGCCGGGTATCTCATTGCCATGAAAAACGTTCCGCCATGAATACGGTGCAGTCATGAATAGCATCCGCCGGGCAACCCTGAGTGATCTCGGCACCATCTGCCGGCTTCGGATCCAGCGCACGGCCTGGCTCACGGCGCGCGGCTCCGATCAGTGGACCGTCGCGGCCCGCGGCCTACCGATCGAGATCTTCGCGCGGGCCGTCGGCGAATCGCTGGACGCGGGCGAAACCTGGATCGCCGAGGTGGCCGGGGAGCCGGCCGGGACGATCACCGTCAACGACCGGTCGGACCCGGGGTTGTGGTCGCCTTGGGAACTGACCGACGCGGTGATCGCACATTTCATGATCGTCGATCTCCGCTTCGCCGGCCAGCGCGTCGGCCATCGCCTATTGGCCCACGCCGCATCGCTTGCGCGCCAACGACAACGCCATTGGGTCCGACTGGACGCCTGGACAACCAATACCGATCTGCATGCCTATTACCACAAGGAAGGCTTCCATCTGGCCAGGATCGCGGGCCCGGCCGCCTCGGGACCGTCCCGTGCGCTGTTCCAACGCCGTTCCGACAGCTGGACCTTCGAGCCGATGACGTCGACGGTGACCAATGTGCCGCAGCCGACGCCAGAGTCGGCGCCCGAGGCTCACAGCGGCGGCAGATAGGCGATCTGCACCATCTCCTGACCGCGGTTGCGCGACACCAGGATGCCGCGCCCGGGCGGCAGCTTCATCGGACGGACATCACCGATCAGCTTGCCCTCATCCTTGGGGCCACTCATGATCAGCGCGTCGACGGAGAGGTTCTTCATACCGCCGAGCACGTTGTCGTAGAGGGCGCGCGAGACGCCGCCGGTGCGGCGGGTGACAACCACGTGCAGACCGATATCGCGAGCCTGCGGCAGGTATTCCAGCAGTGGCAGCAGTGGATTGATGCCCGCCGTGATCATGTCGTAATCGTCGATCAGCAGGTAGATTTCGGGTCCGGTCCACCAGCTGCGCTCGCGCAACTGCTGCGGGGTGATATCGGAGCCCGGGATACGCTTGGACATGTAGCGGGCGAGTTCGTTGACCATCGGTCCGCAGGTCTGCGATGAGGTGGAATAGCCGCCGAGATGGGCCTCGTCGACCACGCCGAGCAGGCTGCGGCGGTAGTCGATCAGGATGATCTTGGCCTGTTCCGGTGTCGCGTTCTCGGTAATGCCCATGGCGATATTGCGCAGCAGCGTCGTCTTGCCGCATTCGACGTCGGCGAAGGCCATGAAATGCGGCTCTTGACCGAAGTCCAAGACGAACGGGTCCAATTCGTTCTCGCCGAGCCCGACGAGGACCTTGGTCGGGCCGAGTTCGACCGCGTGCTTGCGCGCGATCGCCACGACCTCGTCGCGACTGATCTGCAATGGCAGCATCCGCACCTCGGGGGCGCGGCGGCCCGGATAGAGCTGCTGCATTTGATCTCTGGCCTGGGCGGCGCCCTCCGCCAGCGTCTGCGGATCGGAATCGGAATCAAGTCGGGGCAGTGCGATGAGCATATGCAGTTCATCGGGTGTGAGACCACGACCGGGGCGACCGACCGGCACCAGAGCCGCTGTGCGCCTGCCCATTTCGGAATCGGTCGGGTCGCCGAGGCGCAGCTCGACCCGGGTACCGATCTGATCTTTCACATTGGGCCGGATCTCACCCCAGCGCGCGGCGCCGATGATCAGGTGGATGCCGTACGAAAGACCCTGTGCCGCAATGGCGGTGATCTGCGGTTCGATGGTGTCGAACTCCTCGCGCATGGCCGCCCAGCCGTCGATGACCAGGAAAACATCGCCGAACTGGTCCGCGGCGAGCGGATCATTGGGATCGGCCTCGGTCCCGTTGATCAGCCGGGCCTCCATCTGGGAGTACTTGCGGCGCCGGAAATCCACCATGGATTCAATGCCGAGTTCGGCGAAGCGCTCCTCGCGCTGGCGCATCAGCGTGGTCAACTCGGCGACGGTACGGCGCACCCGATCGCCGTCCAGGCGGCCCGCGACCGAACCTACATGCGGCAGACCGGACAGACCGGCGAGGCTGCCGCCACCGAAATCGAGGCAGTAGAACTGGACCTGTTCGGGGCTGTGGGTCGCCGCGGCGGCCATGATGATCGTGCGGATGGTGGTCGACTTGCCCGACTGCGGACCGCCGACGACCGCGACATTGCCTTGGGCACCGGCCAATTGGATGGTCAGCACATCACGGCGCTGTTCGTAGGGTTTGTCGATGATGCCGATCGGCATCCACAGCTGGCCGTGCCGGTTTACCGGGGAACGCCAATCCGGATCGGGCAGCAACATATCCACCGTCGGCGATTCGTCCAGCGGCGGCAACCAGACCTCGTGTGCCGGGCGGCCGTGTCCGGTAAGGCGTTTCACGACGACCTCGAGCAGCGTCTCCGGCACGCCGCCCAGCGACTCCCCTTCCGGCTGGGCACCCGGTGGCGGCGGCAGGTCGGGCAGCTCCATCCGCACCGGCCCCGGTCGCTGCGCCGCCTCGACCGGTCCGGCGGTGAACACCGTCGGCGACTGACCGCCGACCACCCGGCCATCCACCTGTCGGCTGCCGCTCGGTGAGACATACGGCCCGGACACATAGGTTGCGTTGAATCGCAACGGATCGTCGGCATCGCTCTTGAGATAACCCGAGCCCGGAATGCCGGGCAGGTGGTAGGCGTCGGTAATGCCGAGTACGGCGCGGGACTCGTTGGCGGAGAAGGTGCGCAGACCGATCCGGTACGACAGATGCGAATCCAGGCCGCGCAGCTTGTTCTCCTCGAGTCGCTGCGAGGCCAGCAGCAGATGGACGTGCAGTGAGCGACCGAGGCGGCCGATCATCACGAACAGATCCGCGAAATCCGGCTTCTGCGAGAGCAATTCGGAAAACTCGTCGACGATGACGAATAGTGCGGGCAGTGGGTCGAGCGCGACGCCCGCCGCGCGCGCCTTCTCGTAGTCGGTGACATTGGCGAAATTGCCTGCGGCGCGGAGCAATTCCTGGCGGCGGTTCATCTCACCGGCCAGCGCATCCTTCATGCGGTCCACCATCGAGAGTTCTTCCTCGAGGTTGGTGATGACCGCGGCGACATGTGGCAGCGAGTCGAGGCCGAGGAAGGTCGCGCCGCCCTTGAAGTCGACGAGCACCAGGTTCAGGGCATCTGGCGAGTGCGTCGTAACCATGGAAAGCACCAGCGTGCGAAGGAATTCGGACTTACCCGAACCTGTTGCGCCGATACACAATCCGTGCGGTCCCATACCGCTCTCGGCGGATTCCTTGATATCGATTTCGACCGGGGTGCCGTCCGGGGTGACGCCGATCGGCACCCGCAGCCGCTCACGAGCCGTGCGCGGACGCCAGACTTTCGATGGTTCGATCTGCGCGGCATCCGGAATCTTCAGCAGCGCCATAAGTCCCGGATCGGTCCGGGTGTCGTCGCCGAGACTGACGATCTGTGCGGCCGTCGCGATACGGAACCGGGCCAGGCTGCGGGCGAAGGATGCGGATTCGGCCGTGCTCACCTCATCGGCGGCGGCGAATTTCTCTATCCCCGCAGCGCTTTTCGCGCTTACCGCACCGTCACCGACCACCAATTGCAGGCCGCGCCGCGCAGCAAGGCCGTTTTCGGGTGCAGTCAGATCGAGCACGGTGACCGAGTCCAGACCGGATTCGCTGACCAGGCGCTCGGTGCCGTTGACGTAGCCGTCATCGATAATGACCACCAGATGCAAACGGCCCTGTGTCGGTTGCGGATTGCGCATGAAGCGGCCGCGCTCGAGCAGTTCGGAGGCCAGTGCGGTTTCGAGTTCGGCCAGCGAGCCGTACACCATTCTGGCCGAGCCCATGCCGTCGCGGACGGTCGGATGTTGCAGGTGCGGCAGCCATTTCGCCCATTCCCAGTCGGATCCGTCCGGATCAGCGCAGACTATGGCGACCGCGACATGGTCGGGACCGTGAAATGCGGTGAGCTCCATCAGCATCGCGCGCGCCAGCATTCTGGCTTCCTCAGTGTCGCCGCCGATATTGATGGCCGGGAAGGCCCGCAGCGATACCGCGGTCGGCAGCTGGTGCACCACCGAATGGGTTCGTACGAAACGACGCAATGCCACGGTGGAGACCGGCTCCAGATCTTCCAGCGGGCCGGTTTCCGGACGTGCCAACTTGGTCGCCAACCGATGGCTGCCCACCCCGACCCGCACATGTCCGAAGTCCGGATCGTTGGGCCTACGCTCCCACATCCGGCGGGTGCCGACCACCGACGGCAGATCGATCGGTTCCGGATGACTCCAGATCAGCGATTCCAGCTGCTTGTTGCCGGTGCGGCGGACGTCCTTGCGCATCTGGTCCAGATAGCGGAAGTAGTCCTTGCGCTCCTCGTTGAGTTCGCCAGCCCCCTTGGGGCCGTTGCCCCGCATGCCGAGCATCATGCCGCCCATCGACATGATCATCATCATCGGGAACATCATCATGAACGGGTTGGCGAGCAGGTTGCGACCCATCATCACCATCATCGCGATCATGCCGACGACGGCGACCACCATGATCACCGGCATCAACTTCATGATCAGTGGTCCGGGCATGGCCCGCTGGATCTCCGGCGGCGAATTCAACGCCACCTCACCGCCCGGCGCGCGCGGCGGGGCGATGCGGGGGCGGCGCACGAAACCTTCGGTAGCCATGGGTCCCTCTACTGCTTAAGTTACTTCGGACTCGAGGTCGGCGGAACCGCGAGCGCGTCGGAACGGAATCGACAGTGCCGCAACGAGTCCCAGCACGACCAGACAGGTGACCGAGCCGATGATCGCGACACGGCGCGGCAGCGGATCGGGTCGCGCCGGATGTACCGGGGCCGCCATGACACGTGGAATGTCGGCACCGACGCTCACCGGTTTGTCCGGGAGTTGGGCGGTGAGCGCGGCCAGCGGATCGATCAGGCCGTGGCCGACACGGTCGTCGCGACCCTGGCCAGGCGCTTGGGCGGTGCGGGTGATTCGGTCTATGACCTGTCCCGCAGTGAGTTCCGGGAACCGGGACCGGACCAGTGCGGCGAGTCCGGCGACATAGGGTGCGGCGAAACTCGTGCCCTGTATGGTTCCGGTGCCCTCCTGGGTGACCGCGCCATTGACCAGTCCGGTGCCGCCCGGCTTATTGTCGAGCGAGACGATATTGCGCCCGATGGCGGCGGCGCCGACCCACGGCCCGTGCAGCGACAGCGCCGAGGGTGAGCCGTTCGGATCGATGGAGGCCACGGTCAGGACGTAGGGCTGAAACCAGGCCGGACTCGCGATGGTCTGCACGCTGTCCCAGCCCGCACCTTCGTTCTGTTTCTCGCATGCGCCGCCGTTGTCCACATTGCCCGCCGCGGCGACCACCACCACATTGTGGTCGTAGGCGTACTTCACCGCGGCACCGAGCGGGACATCGGCTGTATCGGTTCCGACTGCGCTGCAAGAGACTTCGGAAATATTGATGACCGTGGCACCCATATCGACGGCGCGGACCACCGAGGCGGCGAGGGCGAGCACACTGCCGTAACCGGAGCGCACCATGGCATCCGGCGGCTGGTCGCCCGCGCGATCCTTGCGCTCATAATGTGTGCTCAATTGGCGGATGGTGAGGATCTCGGCATCGGGCGCGACACCGACGAAGGCATCATCCGGGCTGGGGCGCGCGGCGATAATGCCCGCGACCAGGGTGCCGTGGCCGTCGCAGTCGACGGTGCCATCGGAGTCCGAGACGTAGTCACCACCGGCTTGCAGCGCGGACAGTCGCGGATGCCGATTCACGCCGGTATCGATGACCGCAACCTTCTGTCCCGCACCGCGACTGAATTGCCAAGCCGCGGGCAGGTCGAGCACACGCTGCGGCAGCGGCGGTTCCACGGGCGGGCCACCGATGAGCGACAGTTCGGCGCAGACCACCTTCTGTTCGGTCGGCTCCAATGGCGCGGGCCGACCACTGAGCGCCTGCGCGGGCCCGAGTGCACCCGGGTCGACGGTCGGCGGTGGGACCGCACCGGCCGGAGCGGCCCAACCGAGCACCGACCCGCCGAGAACCACTGCGGCGCAGACGATTGCGGTCCTGCGCCGCCCGCCGGGCTGGCTCGCCCGAGCAATCATAGGTTCCTGGCCATCGAATACACTCCCATGATCCACAGCACCAGCGGGATCACCGCGACGATCAGCAGATATTCGGTGATTTCCATGGCCCGGCGGGTCACCGGCGTCACCTCGAGGTGCGGACCGATCACGCCGAAAACCACAACCCCCGCGGCGAAGGCAAGCAGCAGCACACCCGCGAGCAGCAGCAGATCCGAATCGCCCAGGGCCAGTCCGGTAACCAGGCCGACGACTATGACGCAGCCACCCGCGATCAGCGCACCGGCCTGCACAAGATCGGCGAAGGAACGGCCGCGCAAACTGACGATCACCGCTGCGATCACGGCAAGCGTAATCCCTTGCCAGGGTGCGGATCCCAACGGATCCGCGGCACCCAGCGCACCGACCGCCGCGGCAATGGCGCAGGCGACGAGCATGCCGGTCTGGTACTGGTTTGCGGCCCTGGCGCGTTCACCGAGTCCGGCGGCCGAGGGCAGTGCCGTCGCGCCGATCGCGCCGATGCCCTCGATGGTGGGGCGCGGCTCGTGATCGGCCGGATCGATCGCGCCGCCCGCAGTGGGTACCGGCGGGATCGGCAGCCGCGCAGCCACTGCCGCCAGCCGCGGCACCGCGGAGATCAGCGTGATGGCCACCACCAGAATTGCGGCGGAGATCTTGGGCAGATCGAAATCCCAGATCATCCGAACCAATGCGGCGATTCCGCCGAACAGCGCGACGGTCACGATAGCGGCGGCGAGCGCGGCACCGGTCGCGGTGGCGCGATAGATCACAGCCGCGGCCACCAGCGTGACCGAACAGCCGAGCAGCAGATGCGGACTGCCGAGATCGCCCGGCACGAACAGTGCTGCGCCGCCGAAGAACAACAGCAGCGCACACAGTGACAGCCAGGTGGCCGTCAATTGGTCCGCGTACTTACGCGCCGCGATGGCCGCGGCGACGGCGGTGATGATGGCGACGCTGGTCGCGAGGAACGGCGCGGCGAGACCAACTCCGTGCGAACGTCCCGCAGCCAGCAGCAGCAATGCGAGCAGCACCGCCGACACGGCGGCGACCAGAGCGGTCCAGCGCGCCGCAGCGGGCGACCAGCCATGGAAATCGACACTGGTGAGCCGGGATACCGCATCGATGACATCGTCGAAGAGTGCGGGCGATTCCTTCGCGGTGACCGAACGCAGCACCAGCAGTTCGCCGTCGAAGACCTCGGCGTCGGTGAGACTGCGGCTCGGTGCGATGGCGTCACGGCCCAACCGAGCCAGTGTCCAGTGTTCGGTGTGCAGCGGGGCGCCGCCATCGTCGCTTTCCACCACATCGGGATTGCGCGATTCGATCAGGGCGACGAGATCACCGATAAATGTGGCGATCGGCACGGTCGCCGGAAGTCCGACATCGAGCTGGGTATTTCCGCCTATGACGGACACTCGGCACAGTTCGGGTTCGGCGGCGCGGGTGCCGCTGCTCAATGGTTCGGTCAATTGTGCACCGGCCCCAGCTCTTTACGGAACGATCCAAACACTTGCGCCCGGTTTCCTACCTGTCGAACCAACTCTACGACTCGGATCCACTCTCGCACGAACGTTCCCCCCGTCGCATGTGGTTGTCGCACACTTTGCAACCTATCGGTAGCAAAACATAATGTAACGGACGAGCCGAGCCGACGCGATCGCTAAGCTGGTCGGAAGACGTACGCGGACAATCGCGCAGCAAAAAAAGATAGCTCAATCCAACACTTCGGGGTTTGACAGCAATGACCGGCAACCGCCAAGCACAACGGGCCTTCGACGCCGGAATCCTGTCGCTGGGCCTGACGATCGACGGACAGGAATCGGCTCGCGATCTCGAGTACGCGAAACTGGCGTTCCAGCGTGCCACCGAGTGGGATCCGACGATGTGCGATGCCTGGCTGGGCCGGGCCGCCGCCGGTGAGGTCACCACCGAGGTGCTTTACAACCTGTACAAGAACAGTGGGACAACACTTTTCCGCGAGCAACGCCGGTTGGGGCTGGCGCCGCGGGCCTTGGCCGGACGCTTCCTGGCCGGGCTGTACATCGACTACCCGCTGGCCAGCTATACCGAAATCTGGCTGGCCCAAGCGGCACAGCTGATTTCCGAAAAGGAGTACGACGAGGCGGAACGGGTGCTCGACGAACTCGCCACCCACCGCGCCTCGATGCTCTCCGATACAGATCGCGAGATCGACGACCGGATCTGCGCGTATATCCGTGGCGTACTGCACTTCAACACCCAGCGCTGGCCCGATGTGATGTCCGTACTCGCCGGATCCGCCGAATGGGACGACCCGTATCTGGCGGCGGGCGCGCATGTGATGGTCGGTTCGGCCTGTGCCCAGCTCGGCCTGTTCGGCGAGGCCATCCGGCGCATGGAACAGGCCGAGGCGGGTCCGATCCCGGCGGCCCGAACCACCGCCATGTTCTGCCGCGGCCTGTGCCTGCGCGAGACCGGTAAAGAGGCCGAGGCGCAGGCCCTTTTCGAGAAGGTGTATTCGCAGGCACCGGATTTCGCCGCCAATACCGCAGCCATGCGCGATCGCAGCTACCGGCTCACGGTGACGACCAAGGAGTCGATCGACGCGCGCATCGACCGCTGGGATCCGGCCTCGGCGCCTTCGGTGGAGGCGATGCGGCATGCCGACGCCGAGGACCGCGCCAAGAAGATCCTCGCCGACGCGCGCGCCGAGTTGGATAAGCAGATCGGCCTCGAATCGGTGAAAACGCAGGTCGCGAAGTTGCAGGCGACCGCGCAGCTGGCCAAGATCCGGGCCGAGAAGGGTATGGCCAGCATGGCCCGCGGCAACCACCTGGCCTTCACCGGTCCGCCCGGCACCGGTAAGACCACCATCGCCCGGGTGGTTGCCAAAATCTATTGCGGCGTGGGACTTCTCAAGACCGATAAGGTCGTCGAGGCCAAGCGCGTGGACTTCGTCAGCCAGAACCTCGGCGGCACCGCGATCAAGACCGACAAGCTGATCGATACCGCGATGGACGGTGTGCTGTTCATCGACGAGGCATACACGCTGATCCAAACCGGTTTGCAGGGCGGTGACGCCTTCGGCCGCGAGGCGGTGGATACGCTGCTGGCCAGGATGGAAAACGACCGCGACCGCCTGGTGGTCATCATCGCGGGCTATGACGGCGAGATCGACCGGCTGCTCGCCGCGAACGACGGTCTGGCTTCACGTTTCGCCAAACGCCTGCAGTTCCCGTCCTACACCCCGACCGAACTCGGCCAGATCGGTAGCCTGATCGCCCGCTCACGCGATTCCGAGTTGTCCGAGGGGGCAATGGAACTGCTGATCGAGGCGTGCGGACGGCTGTACGAGACCGAGCGGGTCGATCAGAGCGGACAGCCGCGCCGGGGCATCGATCTCGCGGGCAATGGTCGATTCGTGCGCAACATCATCGAATCCGCCGAGGAGGAACGCGAATTCCGCCTGGCCAATGACGAGTCGCTGGATCTGAGCGCGGTGGACGAGACGGTGCTCATGCGCATCGAAGCGCCGGATATGCAGGCCGCGCTCGGCAGTGTGCTGGCTTCGCTCGGAGTCTGAAGACTTCAGTTTCCGACAAGCAAGATATCGTGCTCGACCAGCGCATCGTTCTTCGACAGTGTCGGTCCGGGCACCAGCTGACCGATGATCGACCAGGGGGCCAGGCGCGGTTCGCCGCCGAGTCCGAGCACCTGGGCGGTGGCAATATCCGGGATGCCGTAGCGGATTCCGTTGTCCGCCACATAGAACAGGCCACCGCGGCGCAAACTGCCCGGCTCCGTTCCGGTCACCTGCACGAACTCCCCCGAAGCCGGTGGGATATAGGCGGAATCGACCCGATCGCCGGTGCCGTCGGAGGTGGCAAGGCTCACCGGCTCAGCCGAGCTGGGCAGTGGCACACGGTTGCCCGCGAGCAGGGTGATCGCGGCGCGGTCGGTGGGGCTTTCGGCCGCATCGTCGCCGGATTCGGGCCCCTTTGCCCAGCTCAGACAGGTGACCGGGGCGTCCTCGGCGGAAACTATCTTCGGGGTGTTGACCGGGAAGTGGTCGAGCGCAAGCTGGTGTAGTACCGGCATATTGGTCAGCACATCCGGCGGTTCGGCCTTGATCTCGCGCATGCCCTGGGAATTCGCGGTGCGGATGACCTGCGCGGCGAAATCGGTGACCGGCTGCACACCGTCGGCGAGCACCACATACAGCTGGGACTGATCGGTGCGACCGGTGCCGCCGACCGCGATGACTCCGCCGATCGGCACATCGGAAAGCTTTGCCGGACCGGGCTGTCCGGCCTTCGGCATATCCGGCACGGCCAGCGGCGGAACCGCGACGGCGGCATCCAGCAGGCCGGTGCCGACCGGTCGTGGCTTGTGCGCGGCCAGGTTCAGCGCACGTGCCAGTACCGAGTTGCCGAGGTCGACCTCCGCGCGCTTACCGTCATAGATCAGATAGGTCTTATCGGCGCGTCGCACAAGCAGCGCATCCGACGGCCCCAGAGTCCGAATGCGTTCGTCGAGTTGGGGTTTACCCGCGAAGACCGCGGTTTCCACACCGGTCGCCGCGGCCGCGCTGCCCGTGATCGAAAGCTGCACCGTTTCGCACAGCGACCAGTCCGAGCGGCCGCCCTGCGTCGAACCCGGCAGTGCCGCGGGCGCACCCGGGATTCCGAGCATCGGACCGCGCGGCATCGACGAAAGCTTGGCATCCTTCACCGATTTGGGCGATTCGTTGCTGCCGCTGATCAGCCGGGCCGAGGCCAGGTTGAGCACCGGATGCAGGCGTTTGTCGTCCTTCTTGTCCTCGGATTCGGCCACCACCACATACAGCGCGCCGCTGTCCTTGCCGATCACGATATTCGCGTCGCCGATCGCGCCCTGCGGACGCAGGAAGGCCAGGATGGCCGCGCCGGCCACCATGAGCAGGCCGAGGGTGGCACCGACGAGCATCGAACGCAGCTGAGATCGCATGGGGTCGTGCAGCATCCGCACATCGCGGCGGACCAGTGCGTGATCGAGTCGGCGCAGCAGAAAGCGGTAGCCGTTGACCTGGGCCTTGGTGGTCAGCTGAGCCGGCACATGGTCTCCATCGAACTACGGGGGGAACAGGGTAATTACAGTATCGTTCGGTGCCGCGGTGTCAATTCAGCGACAATCGAGCAAACCAACTCCATCCGTAGCGACTGCTTGCAGGTCGCGCGAAAAGGCCACGGCGCGCACGCGTGTTGCGCGGTACTGTTATCGCAATACTGGTCTGATTATCGGGGACGGGGCTGTGAACAAACGCGATACCGACTCCGGAGCGAACGCGCGTGAATTAACCGGAAACGAAAACTCCGTGAACGCTACGCACACAACGTTACGTGATCCGGAATTCTGGCTGCTGCGTCAAATGCCTTTGCGACTCACGATTCCGCTCGCGCTGATTGCCGCGATCGCGGCCTGGATCGCGACGGCGCTGCATGCGCCGACGGTCGCCGTGATCGCGGTCGCCGCGGCCGTTCTCATTGCCGGCGCGGTACCGGTGCGTCGGCGCGAGCCACGCAATATCGTCGGCATTCTCTCGCGCGCGATCGCCTTTCGCTGGCGGCGGACCCGGCCCGGCCCCGCCGATACCGGCCAAGCCGCCTTCGATGTGCCGCTACCGGAGGGCGGCAGTTACGGCGTGCGCTGGGACGGCAATCTGTTGCTGACCATGTTGCGCATCGATCCGCCACCGGATGCGCTGACATTGCTGCGTCGCGGTTCGCTGTCCACCGACCAGGTGCTTCCGCTCACCGAAATCGGCCGCTGCCTCAGCCAATTCGATATCAACCTGACCTCGATCGATGTGATCAGCACCGGCGCGCGGACCGCGGGCGGCGGTCCGGTCGCACAGCTCTACGACCGCATCCTCGGCCCGCTGCCCGCCATCGCGCATCGCACGGTCTGGTTGGTGCTGCGACTGGATCCGCTCGCGAACGCCGAGGCCGTCGACAACCGCGGCGGTGGCGGCGCGGGTGCGCTGCGGACCGCGATCATCGCGACCCGAAGGGTGGCCAATCGACTCGCCGCCCGTGACATCTCGGTATCGGTGCTGACCGCGGGCGAGATGAACAGCGCGGTGCGCCAACTCACCCGCGGCATACCACTGGACGGATTCGTCGAAACCCCGAAATCGCTGGTACACCATGGCTTGTACCTGACCAGCTATGAGATCGGCCCGGAACTGGTCGGCTCGCCCGGTTTCGCCGATATCTGGGCCACGCCCAGCCTGACCACCACGGTCACCGTGCGCCTGCGGCCCGGTACGCAGCGGCCCGGCGATGGGCGCGAAACCGATTCCCCGCCGATCAGGTTGGGCGCGCTGGTCCGCTTCGATACCGCGTCCGAACCGATCGAGCCGCCGGTGCCCGGTTTGCGCACGCTGCCGGGTGAGCAGTTCCGCGCGCTGCTGGACTGTCTGCCCGCCCGCACCGCTCGTCGCGATGGCGACCACGCGGGTGATTACCGCGGCCCGCTCGCCGCGCTGGACGGAATCGTCGTGCCCACCGCCGGTTGCGGCCAGCTGATCGGTGCCGACAATGCCGGTCAGGGCATCGCGGTACCACTGATCGGTGACGGCACCAGACATCTCGAGGTGATCGGTCGATTGGATCTGGCCCAGCAGGTCATCCTGCGGGCCATCGCCCTCGGTGCGCACACCATCGTGCACACCGACCGGCCCGAGGCCTGGCAGTCCATGGTCGCCAATGTCGATGCGCCGCATTCGCTCTCGCTGGCTCCGCGGTTCGCCGGTGCTGGGCATCACCTCGCACCACCGCAACCCGGCGGGCCCATTCCCACCGCGACCGTGGTGGTCTTCGACGGCATCGCACCCACCGCGCTGACCGGTGGCGCGACCATCGTGCACGTCCGCGCGCCCGAGCAGCCCGATGCGCAGTTCGATGCCGATATCGTTCTGGTGCAGGATATTTCGGCTCCCAACCTGATCACGGTGCGGACCTCGACGGCCAGCGCGACGGTCAATATGGTCACCACCCCGGACGAGATGTGGTACATCGGCGAATCCCTCGCCGCAGCAAGGTAATCGAACGAACACGGCCGGTCCGGAAACGTAACGCTACCGACCGGCCGTGCTGCGCCTTTTCGAGCGACCCGCAAGCGATCGCTACGGTGAGGTTCAGGCCCCGAAGCCGTCACCGATCTTGCTGTCGGTGCCGAGCGCGCGGTGCAGCGAGTTCTCCACCGCCGCGGCGACATTGTCGAGTGAGGTGAGCGTGTCACCGTACTCGGAGTGCCAGGCGTCGTAGACCTGCTTGAAGCTGGCGTGGGCCACGTTGCCCTCCCACGCCACCTTGAGCACGCCGCCCGCGTCCTCCATATCGCTGCCGTATTTGATCAGGTCGCCGTGCAGGGTGACCAGATCGTTGAACAGAGCCATCATCGGGCCCTTGGCGTATGCCATAGTCATGGTGATTACCTCCGAATCGAAGACTGAATAGTGTGTCGGCCCAGGCGATTACAGGCTGATGTGCTCGAAACCCTCGCGGTTCGCCTGCTCCATCTGGATGTACTGCTGGGTGCCGTGACCGACCTGCTCGGTAATGGCGTTGAGCTTCTTGTGCAACTCCTGGGAGTGCTGGGCCCAGTTGGTCGAGGCGGCGACGAACGCCGCCTTCGCATCGCCTTCCCAGTGGGTCGCCGCGGCGACCTCGTCATCGATCTTCTTCAGCGTGCGCTGCATGTTGTCGACCGCGGCGGCCATGAACTCCTCGGCCTTCTTCGCGGTTGCCTCGTCTACGTGTACACCTTCACCACTCATCGTGGACACCCTCTCGTGTTGTGATTCCAATGCCCGGAAACGATGTCGGGTGACATCGCCGGAAGGTTTACTGCGGAAGCCACCTTCCCCCGGGCAATGATTCGATCAGTGCCGAAATCGCCTGCGCGATACGGTGATCGGTGCCCGGTGTCACCGTGGACCAGACCTGCTGATCCGCAGCAATCCCGGGCGCGGCCACAATGCGACCGCGTCCGGTGTCATAGACCGCGACCGCACTGGGCGGCCGGGTGGTCGTACCGTCGAGATGGGCGTAGGCCACGATCTCGGCGAAGGCGTGGCAGGAGGCGAAGGCCAGCCCGTATGCGGTGGCATCGCGATCGGCGACACCCAGGGCATATACGGCGTCCGCGTAGTCCTCGGAGGTTCGCGCCGCATTGTTGTTTCGAGCAACCTGCAAGCAGTCGCTAGCGGTGAGCCGCTGGCTCAATTCGGTCGACAGCGCGCTGAAATTGACCACCTCCGCGGGCGTTGCGGGTCCGAGCGCATCGAGCAGCGGACGCACCAGCGCCTCGCCCGATCCGTCCGCCCAGACGGTCCGCACGTCGAAGCTGTCGCCGGTGCGCACCGCGATGGCATGCTTTTCGCCCCGACGGGCCAGGCAGATTCGGGTCACCGCGGGTGTCCCGTCGGGCGCGGTCGCATAGATCCGTGCGACCAGCTCGCGATCGGGTTGGGCCAGCGTGAACATGGCGTCGGCCAGTTCGGAGTCGACATCGCCATCGGCGTCGAGCACGCCCGCGCCGACCAGCTCGGTCACCGCGCGCTGCTGGGAATCGACCCATGCATCGTATGAATCCTGTTGCGGACCAACCGAAAGCACCAGCGGCAAGGTCTGGACGCCGAGCCGTTCGGCGACCGCGAGCAGACCATCGTTGGTCATGGTCGTCATTCGGCACCTCCCGATGCCGTCCGACCGGTGGCCGTGGGCGCTTCCGGAGCACCCAGTACCGCCGGAGCACCCAGTACCGCCGGAGCACCCAGTACCGCCGGAGCACCCAGTACCGCCGGAGCGGCGGCGATGCCGAGATCGGCGCCGATGGCATCGCCGGTCACGGCGGCCGCGCGCGGGGCGTATTCCTCTTCCTCGGCACCGGCTCCCGCCGTCATCGCGCCGGGAACCATCGGCAGCGCACCGGAACTCGCGGAGGATGTCGGAACCGGTTGTGGTGTAGTCACTTCCACCGGCGTGGGCGCTTCGGTGCAGACCGGCGCCCGATACGGCTGCAACTTCGCGGACGTCGGCGCCGCACCGATTCCGCCCCGCATGAACATGCCCGGCGTGATCGCGGGCAGGGCAGACAGGGCTGATGTCGCTG
Source organism: Nocardia sp. NPDC050412 (assembly GCF_044458825.1). Lineage (NCBI taxonomy): Bacteria > Bacillati > Actinomycetota > Actinomycetes > Mycobacteriales > Nocardiaceae > Nocardia > Nocardia sp. NPDC050412. The sequence goes on along the minus strand of NZ_JBITIJ010000007.1, from coordinate 208,318 downwards.
CCGTCACCGGGGCGCTCGTCTTCTCGGCCGCCAGCGCCGCCGGCGAGGCGATCGCCGGTGGCTCCTGCTGAATCCACGGTGTCGCGAGCGGTTCGGTCGCGGCCTCATAAGTCTGCATCACCCGCGCGGCCGCCGCCTTCGCCATATCCGCGTCGGTATCGGCCTGGGCAGCCACTGCCTCGATCGGTGCGCCGAGCGCGCCGCCGATCGATTCGAGCATCCGCTGCACTGTCTGGATGGCCTGGATCTCGGTGGTATGCGGCATTGTCATCCGTGCCAATTCGTAAGCGGTGGCTTGCGTTTCGGCGCGTACCGCGTTGTTGCCCGCGGCCGTCGCGGCATCGGCGAGCCAATCGCGCAGCCGCGAAATCCGGTCCAGCACCGGGCCGCTCGTGTTGGATTGCCACGCACCGCGCATCGAGGTGACGATCAGTTCGTATTCGGCGACCGCCGCACCGAATCCGGCGGCCAGCCGGGTCCACGCGGCACCGGCCTCGGCCATCGGTATCGCGCCGGGACCGGTGGACAGTTCACGCGCCAGCCGATCCGGCTCGCGCGCGCCCCAGACCACACCGGTGAAACCGGGCTGCGGTGGTTCGATCATGTTGACTCCGTGTCGTATTCGCTGTGGGCTCAGGCGGCGCCGGGGACGCCGAAGTCGGCGACATTGTCGTTTTCGGCGCGACCGAACTGCGCTGCCTGCGCGCGCAAGGTCGCTGCCAGTTTGCGCAATTCCACGATTCCGGCGGTCGCGCTCTGCCCGTAGGAGGCTGCGACATCGTTCATCGTCTGCGCCGCTCGCCCCGAAACCTCGTCGGCAGCGGCCGGCGGCACCGTCAATGCGGGCGAGCCCTCGCGCAGTTCCGCTTCCAGTCGGGCAGCGAGTCCGTCGAGCCGGGCGGCCGCATCCCGGGCCGCCGCCGGATCGAACATGACTCCATCGAAATCTGCACCGCCGCTTGCCATCGCAACCTCCTGAATGACGAAACCCCTACAGGGTGAGTTCCTTATCCGGTGGTGGCTCCGAGATCTGTTCGGCCGCGCCGACCACCGGCAGCGAGACCCCCTCGATCGGTCCAACGACCGCTTCACCGTGTTCGGCATTGACCAGGAAGCTGGGCATATCGCCGCCCGCATCCCCCGCCCCGCGCGCACCTGCCGCGCCCGCCGCACCGTAGGGCATCACGCCCGGGTTGCCCGGCGCGCCGGTGGCGCCACGCACCGCGGCGGCGGGTTCGGCTGCCGCGGAACCGGTCCCGCCGGCATTGAAGCCCGGCATACCGCTGAGTCCGGCGGTGCGCGGTCCGCTCCACGGGCTCAATGGTGTCGATATCGGAGCCGCGCCGATGCCGCCGATAGCGGGACCACCGCCGCCTGCGCCACCACCCGTGGCGTCGTGCTCGGCCTTCTGCGTGGCCTCGCGGTCCTGATGTTCCTCAGCGATGGCGTCGGCCTGACGTTTCTGAGCCTGCGTCGCGTTCTGCGTCGCGACCTGGGTGAGCGTCTGCGCGCCGGTCTGCGCCATGGTCATCAGCGGGTTGAGCAGCTGCATCACCTGCTGCATCGAATCGACGCCCCTGGGCGCGTTGGTGACCTTGACCTTCTTGCCCACCGCGGTCATATTCGCCGAATGCGCCGTCATTTCGACCCGCGTCTTGGTCACCACCGCGATGCCCTCGGTGATCGCCTCCACCGTCGCCGCCGCGATAAATGCTTGTCCACCACCGGTGGCCAGCCACGGCGTCGCCGCGGCCACGGTGGCCATGTACTTGGCGATGACCGAGACCATCAGCGCGCCGCCAGTCGCCACCGAGGTCGCGCCGCCGGCGAGCGACGCCTTCTCCTGCACGCTCTGCGTGGCCAGCTCGGCGCCGTTTTCCGCAGCCTGTCCGGACTTGTTCGCCGCCTGCATCGCGGCCAAGCCCTGCCACAGCGACATCACGGTCTGCAGCGCTTGCGTCCCGAGTTGAATCGCGGTCTGCGCGGCCTGCGCGGTATCGGAGAGCACCTTGGTCGGATCGGGACCGCCGCCCGCGGGCGCGCCGAGATTTCCGGTGCCGAAGCCGCTCGCCATATCGGTGAGCGGCCTGGCCAGTGCGGCCAGATCGATGACCGGCAGCGGCGGCAGTTCGGGCAGCGGCGGCAGCCCGGAGATTTCAGGAAGTGGGCCGAGGCCCATATCGTTCAGGATGTCGTTGACCGGTCGATCGATCAGCGGCGCAAGCGCACTGCCGCGCAGCAGATCCACGATCGACGGGTCGAGCGGCGCAGTCATTGCTAAACGCCGGCGGCGCCGAATTCGGTGCCGGATGCCGCCTCCGCTGCCTCGTAGGCGGCGGCCCCCTGGTGCGCGGTCAGCGCGGTACCCGCGTGCACACCGGCCAATTCGAACATCGAACTCACGTGATTGGACTGCGCGTAGGCGAAGGCCATCAGAAAGTCCTGGCCGATCAAGCCGAATACCGGCGCGGCCGCCGCCACCGTTGCCACCTGGTCGAACGCACCTGCCGTCGCGACACCGGTCGCCATGGCCACTGCAGCGTCCCCATACGCCCGAATCGCATCAGGCGTTGCTATGAGTTCGCTCATCGTGATCCCCCATCCCGTAATGGAATTGACCGACTCTTCATAGAACCTGTCAATCGAACTGCAAAGCCCGAAAGCAAATTTGCACAAACTCAAGGTTCTTGACAAAAGTTCTACGGGGACAGCGTGAACGTCGGGTGTCTACTCGGCAACTTCCTCATTGAAGGCAGTGACCAATTCGCTACGTCGCTCGAATGCCTGCCGCACCGCGGCGGCCGCGGTCGCCACCAGGGTCGACTCGAATTCCGCTGGCGTCATCCGCGAAACTGCTTGGGAGAACCGCAGATCCAGCAACGTACCGTTGCCGTCGACCTCCACCGTGACCGAACCGTCCTGCGCGGTCTCGCGGCCGCGCACCCCGGCCATATCGTCGGTCAGATCCCGGATCCGATACAGCCGCCGCTGCACGCTGGCCATCAGTTCGTCCATGGTCTCGTACACGATGAAAACTCCTCTCGGACAACGGGACTACACCTGGCGCAACCAACTGTCCGGCTCGGTCTCGTACTCCTGCTCCTCGACTAATTCCTGGCGCGCAACATCTTCGGCAGTCGGCAACCCGGTCAGCGCCAACATCTCCGCCGGCACCCCCGCCGCCGCCAACTCCGCCCGACGCGCCATTCCGGCCCGATTGGCCGCCTGCCTGCACAATCGCAACACCTCGGCCGCCAATGCTTGCGGATCGCCCTTCAACTCGGCCGGATCGACCGAAATACCTAGTGGCAGACCCAGTTCCGTGGTGCGCACCGCGATCGCGCCGCTGCGCGAGGTCGCGGTCCATTCGGGAATTCCCGATTGTGCTTCGTCCATGGCGGCCACCTTTCAGACTCGCTCGTCCTTGATCGCACGGACCACCTCGGCGACTCGCGAATTGATCATCGCGGTGAGGTGTTTCGCATCGATGGCACGCGCCACCGGAGGATTCCGATCGTCGATCGCATAGCGGCCGTCGTCGCGAATGTCGCGCCACTGCAGCCGATGTCGAGTGATCCCGCGTGGGCCGAAACGCGACATCCCCTGGATCACATCGATCGTCCCGGAACAGGATGTCGGTAGTGCCAAGAATTCCGCGGAGCGATCGGCGATCGAATCGTCGAAGGAATCGTGCACGACCGATCGGCCGAGCGAGTAATCCAGGCCGTCGCCCGCGTCCTGGGTGGACAGCACCGCGGTGGCGCGGCGTCCCGACTCGACCTCCGGCAGCGCTCGCACGATCGCACCGGCGAGATCGACCGCATCGCATTCGGCAATCGTGAAACCACCGGAATGCCAGTATGTTTCGCCGGGCAGCTCGGAGAAGACATAGCCGCGGTCCCCCCGGCGAACACCGTGCAGCCGAACCGGCACGTCCGGCTTCCACGGCTCCGCCGGGTCGTAGCCTTCCGCGACGATGCGCAGGTCAGGGAAGGCCAGCACATCCAGCACATCGTCGAACGACCGATCTCCGGAGTGCCGCAGCCACACCAGCGCATCCTGTTGTTCCCGGACATAATCCTCGTTCACCCAGGTGCGACAGGTGTACACGAATGGTTCCGGCAGGTAGTCCTGCTTCAACGCCTCCCACTGGACGATGAATTCCAGGTCGGTGAACTTCCAGGTGCGATTCATTGCTCGACAATGGGTTTGACGACGACCGGCGCGTCGCCGAGCGCCTCTTCGATGTGCTCGACCGAATCCAGATACGCGGCCCGCTTATGTTCCTTGTTCTGACCACCGGCGCCGTGGCCCGCGGGTCCCATACCACCGGGCGAACCCGGCTGGCCGGTGCTCGCGATGCCCGCGCGGCTCGCCGTCGCGGCCCCGGCCATCTCGGCAGCCGCCGCCCGCGGAAAAAGCTTCGAATTCTGCAGGCTATTGGGTGAAAGATTCGCTCCCGCGCCGCTACCCGCACCGCCTGCGCCACTACCCTTGCCTGCGCCGCTACCGCCGCCTGCCTTGAGCGCGTCCTTACCCAACGCCGAGAGCGCGGAAGGCAGGCCGGCGAGGCCTGCCGACTGCATATCCTTGGCCGCCGCGGCCTGCGCTTGTTGGGCCGCCGCCTGTGCGGCCTGGTCCATTGCCTGCTTCACGCCATCCATGCCCTGCTGCGCGGACTGACTGGCTTGTTGGGCCGCTTGCTGCGCGGCTTGTTGGGCCGCCTGTTGCTGTGCGGCCTCGCGCTGCGCGGCCTCGCGCTCGGCCTGCTGACGCTGCTGCTCGGCCTGCTGACGCTGCTGTTCGGCCTGCTGGCGTTGCTCGGCCGCGGTCTTTTGGGCCTGCTGGGTCGCCCTGCGCTGATCGGCGAGCGCCTGCTGAGCTTCCTTTGATTGGGCGGCCGAGGTCCCACCTTTTCCGCTGCCGGTCCCGCCGGTGCCACCACCGGGTCCGGTCTGCTGGGTCTGGTTGGGCGACGGCGTCGGCGCGGTCGGCTGCACCACCGGGCTCACCGGCTGAACCATGAGCGGAATCGCATTGCTCGATGCCGCGAGTCCGGGTACGTACCAGTCGTTGAAGATCCGCTTGGCCTTGTCGACTTCATCACGCGCGTACTGGGTGCCGACCGTGTCCGGCGGGATATTGGGGGTATTCGCCTGCACCGCCCACAGCCAGCCCGAGGTGTTCAGCAGGTTGCTGGCGACCGTGCGCATGCCCTCGACCATGTTCTGCACACCGGACACATAAGCCTGGACTGCGCCACCCGCCTTCACGGCGGCGTCACTGTTCCAATCATCCGAGGTCTGCATCGCAGTCATCTGGTTGCCCAGATTCGCGGCCGGTCCCGTTACATGCTCGGCCATATCGCTCCAGACGCCGGAGGCGTCGGAGGTGTGCCCCATCCCGTTGATCAACGATTGATGCCATGAGTAGGCGGTCGGGTAATCCAGGACACTCGCCGGCTCCGGACGAACCGGTTCGGTATCGCGGCCGTCCTTCTCGTTGGCGTATTGCTTCAGGTCGGCCGGTGGTCCGCCGTATTTATCGGTTCGGCCGGTCTTCCCGCCCCAATCCGGGATCTTGGTGGTGCCGTCGGCGGGCAGACTCCAACTTCCGTGGCGTTCGGCGGAGCGGGCATTCCTGAGCCGATCGAATCCGGAGGTATTGGCCTCCTCGGCGGCGGTGTACAGCTTGCCCGCGGTAATGAACTGCTGTGCCAGGTCTTTGAGAATGGTCTTGTGGCTCTTGACCCTGTCGTTCAGATCGCGGCCCGCGCGCTGGAACTTTCCCTGCAGCGCGATGCCGGAGGGGAGATTCCCGAATCCATCGACCTTCTCGACGAAGTGGGTCCAACCCTCGATGGTGTCGAAGACGTCATACAGATCGATCGCGTACTTGGCCAGGGTTTGCAGACTCTTCTGCTTGACCGTCAGATTCTGTGAATCCTTGCCGATATCGTCCCCGGAGAGCTGCCACGGATTGGGCTTGTCATCTGTCGGCGCCATTGGTCAACTCCTGTCCTGCTCGGCGCTGCGTCGACGCGCGGTGTGCGCCCCCTCGCGTCGCCCCTCATCCGCGCACATACGACACCGATCATCCCATGAGCTGCGTGAACGCTCGGTGACCTCGTCGTGAATCATGCTGGTGCTCATGAGCTCTCCGGTTGTCCTGGGATGCCGTGGTCGGTGGAACCGTCACCGACGGGCCTGTCGGATCCGGCTTGTGGGTTTCACCGAGTTCGGGTTGCGTGGCGGGCTCGTCCGGTGGTTTCTCGACTTCGAACCAGACGCACTTGCCGTCCCGTCGCACATCGACGCCCCGGACGGTAGCCGTCTCCTCCAGCAGCCCGAGGCCGCGTTCGTGGGTGCCGACCTCCAGCGGATCGGCTCGCGTCTCGAACCAGTTCCCATGTCGTTCACGCGGGTCCGTTGCGATGAGGTCGGCCAACGCCTCGATCGGGACCGTCCGGTCCTGCTGCCCGGTCCGTTCCAGTTCGCGCAATCCGGTCCGGAAATCCTGATCCCACAGCGGGTAGACGGTGAGTTCGACTCTTTCGTCGCCGAATCGGCATTCGACGAATTCACCTACGACATTGGTTCGGCAGCCATGCAGTCGGCCGCGGTTGATCCGGGCGCGATGGCGCAGGCCGTGGTCGATATTGTCCTGTGCCACCTCCGGGGGCGAATTCAGGTGGTCGAACGCGGCCAGTGCCCGGCGGGTGGCGGGATCTTGCGCGACTCGACCACGATCGCTACCTCACCCGGAACATGTACGCGCACATGGCGTATCGGCGCGATTGCGTCAGCGAGCCAAGTCGGCATGCGGTTCGATTCGGTCAGCGTGAAGCTCGAATCACCGACGGTCGCGTGCAGCTCGCGATCGCCCGGAATCCCCGTTCTCTGCCAGCACAATCCGGACTTCGCCCGCCGGGCTTTCCAGCTCCCGCTCGACCAGGTCGGCGAGTTCGAGTCCCGCATCGTCGATCTTGTCGGCGGGCCCGTCGGGCAGTTGCTCGCCGAGCCAGTTCGGTATAGGTCAAATCCGTTACGTCATCGGCGAATCGGGTCTGAATGACCACATTTTTGGCGTTGACGACCACCGCGACGCGTTTGCCCGCCGAATATCCGGTGGCCGTGAGCAGAGCCTGTTTCTCCTTCGCGCGCAATGGATTCGACCCCCGCCCGCATCATCTCCATGAGATCGGTGAATTGTCCGATCGAAATGTCGTCCGCCATCGAATCCCTCCTAGCTCACCCCGGTACCCCTACAACCAGCTCGGACTTCGACGTCGGTGGCGTCAGATGCTCTCGAAATCGTCGCGACCCGCTTGATCGGTGCCGGTGAGCGCCACTCCTGCGTCGGTGACGCCTTGCGAATAGTTCTGCAGCGTCTCGATTTGCGCGTTCAATACGCTGAGCAGGTTGTCATGCGATGCCTGGTAACCATTTTCGCCACCGGCGAATTCCGGTCCGCGACCGTTGGTCCCCCAACTGCCCCAATTCCGGGCGTTCTCCGCATTCAGCCGGGAGACGATCGCCTGGATTTTGCCGGCGACCTCGGCCAGGTCCGCCGACGGTTTGTGCAACCCGGACGGTGTCGCCCGGAAGCCCTCACTCATCTCGAACCCTCCTCTGACCTCGGGCTATAGCGCAACTCGAGCATCGCATGGACGTCTGTCGTCCAAAAGGTGAAATTCCGGCATACTTCCGGTAACCGGCTCGGATTGCGAAATTCCGGTATGGACTCGATTCGGTTGCGGCGCAAACAATCCGGCTGCGGACAGCTGACGAATCGCGGCTTCGAGATCGGCATCGCGACCGAAGGTGTCCACCAATAGCTCTCGAGTGACCACACCGCACTCTGCGGCAGACAGCAAGTGCGCCACCGCGGTTCGTGTTCGGGTGCCCGGATCCCCCGACAGTAACCGGGCCACCGTCTCGATCACGGTGTGCGACTCCCAGATTTCCGGCATCGCCACACCGCACTGCTGCACCGAAGGCGACTCCCCGCAGTACCACCGCTGGCCGTCCCACCAGAAGCAGAACGAGAGCAAGCCGACGGCCGCGCGCGGACTCAGCACCGCATTGGTCACCCAATCCGGGGCTGCCGCATAAAGATTCGGCAGACCGACGCCGCCGTTATAGGCCGCGTTCAAAGCCGGTGCGTCCCAAACTCCGCCCGAAAGCACGGCTCGGCCGCCCGGCAGGGCGTACAGCGTGGAGCCGCTGCTGCCGTTCCCGCCGCTCTCGAACCAGCCGTTCGACGGCACGACGCGCGGTCCGCGGTCGGACGAGACGGCAACGTGCGCCGCCGAAATCATCGCCCATCGGGCCCACAACTGGGGGAACGACGGCAGTTCCGGATCCACCGGACGCGCGGTCACCCCGTGCGCCCGGTCGACGAGCGCGGCGGCCACGGCACGGCGCGGGCGGCGAGACTGTCGGTCGCGATGACTCATGTAGGCCGCCAACCACACCGGCAGTCGCGGCCGCGGATACGCCGCCACATCGGCGCGATACGCCTCCGGGCGGAAGAGTTGGTCGGCCGGGAACGGCTCGTCGCCGTAGTCGTAGTCGACTTCGATGTCACCATATGCGTTGGCCTGCAACAACAGTCGCCACCATGGCTCGGTACCGGCCGCTGCGACCTCGCCGCGATACTGCCGCACCAATGCGAGCACCGGTTCCGGGACTTCCAGGCGTACCGGCCGATACTCGCCGGTGAATTCGACTCGCGCCGACTCGACGCTCACCGTCAGCGCGAATACCGCGTTCAGACGCTGCCAACCGCGTGGTCCGAGTTCCCCCAACTCGCTCGCGATGCGCGAAACCAGCGTGTCGGCGTACTGGGCGTGGTCGGCGACGGTCCCCGTGCCGCCGATCTGTCCGTCGCGCCCACCCGTCGCCCGACCGCCACCCCGCACGGAATCGCTACGCGATGCTCGAGTCATTGCTCTCGTTCCTGTTCCAACACAATCGATTCACCAGTCAGGTGCTGTTGTTTCGTGTGCGCACCATCGGTGTCTTTTCCGATAGTTGCACGCGGATCGGCCCCGGCATCCCCTTACCGATGGTGACTAGCTAAAGGGATTGTTAAGAATTCGAACCCGCCTCCGACCAGGGCATCTGCGACTGTGACCGCCGAATTATCGAGCACAGAATTCGGCTCCGACTTTTTCCTAAGGGACCGTTAGAACATCGGCGGACCCCTGGCAATGTGCTGTGACTGGGCTCACAGTCGCCTTTGCGGCGGTAGGTGCGGTGCCAGAAGGAGATTCACAATGACTACGACACAACACACGGGCGAGCGTAGGGTCATCGCCAACGTGCTGCGTGGCTCGCTCGGCAATCTCGCCGAGTGGTACGACTGGTATGTCTACGCGGCATTCAGCGTGTACTTCGCGCACAGCTTCTTCCCCAAGGGCGATTCCACCGCACAGCTACTCAATTCGGCCGCCGTCTTCGCGGTGGGCTTCCTGATGCGCCCGATCGGCGGTTGGATGCTCGGCCGCTACGCCGACCGCTTCGGGCGCCGCGCCGCGCTGACCCTCTCGGTGACCGTGATGGCCGCGGGTTCGCTGCTGATCGCGGCCACGCCCGGATACCAGACGATCGGCCTGGCCGCACCGGTGCTGCTGGTGCTTGCGCGCCTGCTGCAGGGACTCTCGCTCGGCGGCGAATACGCTACCAGCGCAACGTATTTGTCCGAGGTGGCCTCGCCGGGTAAGCGCGGGTTCTACTCCAGCTTCCAGTACGTCACACTGGTTGCCGGTCAGCTGGTCGCGCTCGGTGTGCAGATCGTGCTGCAGAACATTCTCAGCGACGCGCAGATGCACAACTGGGGCTGGCGCATTCCGTTCCTGATCGGCGCGGGCGGTGCGCTACTGATCATGTGGTTGCGGCGCAGCATGGACGAATCCGAACAATTCCAGGCCGAATCCGATCGTCCGGCGCGCGGATCGCTGCGAGTATTGCTGCAATATCCGCGCGAATGTCTGATCGTTTGCGGCCTCACCCTCGGCGGCACTGTCGCCTTCTATACGTACACGACGTACATGCAGAAGTTCATGATCAATACCGCGCATATCTCCAAGCCGACCGCGGCCTGGATCAATTTCATCGCGCTGCTGGCTTTCGTGGTGCTGCAGCCGCTGGCCGGGGCACTGTCCGACCGCATCGGCCGACGCACACTGCTCATCTTCTTCGGCATTGCCGGTACCTTGCTGACCGTGCCGATCATGACCGTGCTCGCACATACCCGCAATCCGATCGGCGCATTCGGGCTGATGATGCTGGCTCTGGTGATCATCACCGGCTACACCTCGATCAATGCCATCGTGAAGGCTGAACTCTTCCCGACCCGGATTCGGGCGCTCGGTGTCGGCCTGCCGTATGCGCTGACCGTCGCCATCTTCGGCGGCACCGCGGAGACCATCGCGCTGGCGCTCGAGAAGGCGAATCACGAATCGCTGTACTTCTGGTACGTCGCGATCTGTATCGCGATCTCGTTGACGATCTACTACTTCATGCGCGAGACCTCCAAGAACTCCGCGATCGAGGTGGAGGCGACGGCCGACGCCGAGATGGCCGACCGCTAGCGACTGCTTGCAGGTCGCTCGAAAGGGCCAGCTGAGCATGGCTATCCGCAAACTCCTGCGCGTCGAACCTTCGCTTTGCGAGGATCGGCGCGTGCGGCTTGTGCTGGTGGAAGACGATGACGGAGTCGGTGAAGCGCTGCAGGCCGCGCTCACCGCTCGGGGCTACCTCGTCGACCGCAAGCGGCACGGTGCGGACCTACTACGCACGCACCGCGACTACGACGCGGTGATCCTCGATCTCGGACTACCCGACATGGACGGGCTGGAGGTATTGCGGCGGCTGCGTGAGGTCAGTTCGGTACCCGTGCTGGTCCTCACCGCCCGGGCCGGTGAGCGCACCGTCGTGCTCGCGCTGCGTTCCGGCGCGGACGACTATCTGGTGAAACCGCCGCGCATCGCGGAGCTTGTCGCACGGCTGGAGACGGTCACCCGTCGCGCTGTTATCCATACCTCGCCCGTGGAAGCGGTTGTCTCCCAAGATGTTCTAGTGGACCTGATGGCTCGCCGGGTCGAGGTTGCCGGGGTGCCGATCATGCTCACCCACAAGGAATTCCAGCTGGTTCGGATCCTGGCGGAGCGACCCGATACCGCCGTCAGCAGGCAGGAGCTGATGGACCGCATCTGGGGCGACTCGTCGGCCTCGGTATCGCGCGCGCTCGATGTGCATATGGCCGGATTGCGCGCGAAACTCGACCGGCCCGGTTTGATCACCACCATCCGCGGTTTCGGCTATCGGTGGCGCACCGACGGATCTTAGCTCTGCACCGAACCGTGCCGCTGCTGGAAGCGCTGCTCGAACTCCGCGGCATAGACCGACGGCGCCACCGATGACGAAGATTCTTCCAGCACACCGTCATCCGCGACATAGAAGATCGCGCGGCCGATCGAGATCTCGCCGGGTTCGGTCGGCACGTACACCATCCAGCCGACGCTGATCCGGTCCGCGCGCAGGTTTTCCAGCGGATAGCCGGTGGTATCCATATTCTGATCCAGAATGAACTGGCGGACCTGGGCGATCGCGGCTTCCCGCGAGATCGGCTCCGGCAAGGTGATCGTCACACCGGCGAGCGTGAGTTGGTAGAGGGCACTGTCGATATCGAAGGTGCCGTCGTCGCCGAAGACCTCGACGAGCGTATCCCGTGTTACCACACCGATTTCCGCGGCCGACACCAGATTCGCCACCGCCGCGCGCTGCCCATCGGTCGGCTGCTCCGCGACCAGGCCCGCGATTACACCGGCCACCGTATCGAAGGTCCAGATGCCGGGCACCGCTTCGCTGAGCCGGTCCGCGGTCGGCGACTCCCCGCGATACCACCGACCGCCGTCCCACCAATAGCAGAACGACAACAACCCACTGGCCGCGCGCGGATTCAACACCGGATTAGCGACCCACTCCGGGGCACCGGCATACAGTGCGGGCATCGACGTCCCGCCGTTGTAGACGGCATCGAGTTCAGGCGCGTTCCACACACCACCGGACAGCACTGCGCGACCACCCGGCAAGGCATACAGGGTCGACCCGCTGCGTTTCGAACCTTCGAACCAGCCGAGCGCGGGCAAAACCCTTGGTCCCCATTGTGATCCGGCGGCGACGAAGGCGGCCGCGATAACCGCCCAGCGGGCCGACATCACCGGAAAGGCCGGAAAGTCCCGCTCGGACGGCACCGGACGCACACCGGTTTCCCGGTCCACCCTGGCCTGTGTGGCCGCGGCGGCGGCCGGACGCGACTGCCGGTCACCGTGGCCGATATAGGCCGCGAGCCAAACCGGCAGGCGCGCACGCGGATACGCCTGCAAATCCACGAGATAGACCTCGGGAAGGAATAGGTGATCGTCCGGGAAGGGCTCGTCACCGTAGTCGTAGTCGACCTCGATCTCGCCGGTACTCGCCAAGTCGATCAACAGCCGCCACCAGGGACCGTCGCTCAATTGAGCCGACAGATGCCGCTGTTCGCGAACCAGTTCGAGCACATCATCGCCCGGCTGGACCCGGGCCTCCCGCTGCTGGTCATCGGCGAAGGTCACCAACCCGACTTCGGTGCTCGTGGTCATCGCGAACACGGCCTCCAGGCGACGCCAGCCCGATGGACCACCAGCCGCCAACGTGCGGGCGATCCGGTGCATGAGCTGTTTGGCCTGCTCGGCGACGTCTACCGGTTCGTCGAGGGTGAAGCCGATATCGGGTGCATCCTCTTGCTCGGTGGGGTTGTCGTCGGTGGGGTTGTCGTCGGCTGCCTCGAACGCCTTAATGAACTCGGCCATGAACTCCGTATCGCCGTCCAGTGCCGCCGCGCGCTCGTGATCCGGGATCGACTCTTCATTCGACTTGTCGCCGGGTGCTTGGCCATCAGGTGTGGTCACGTCGCCGCAATCTCCCTCATCCGCGCACCGCGCATCGGAACGCACGCACAGTGCCCGAGCTATTTACCGCCCCTATCCTGGCACAGCGCCGCGACACGCGATTCACGAAAGTCCACGGCTTAACCATCCCTGAGGGAATAGCTGCGCAAACAGCTTCAGCAGTCGCTATGGGCGTTGGACGGGTTCCGATTGCATTCCGCGGCAGGCAGTAATCCGGTGCCGTGATTTCCCGAGGTTCGGCGAGTACGTTGGCGATCATGCGCACCGAGGGAGATAGCTGGGACATCAATACCAGCGTCGGTTCGACTGCGATGTTCGTCGCCGCGGCCCGGGCCCTGGCCGGACGGCGGCCCGGCGCGCTGGCTGTCGACCCGCTCGCAGAGGTCTTCGTGCGCGCCGCCGGCGAAGAGTGGGCGGCGTTGCTGGACGGCGAACTGCCGGACCATCCGCTGTCACAACCCGGATTCGGCCAGGATTTCCAGCAGCATCAGCTCGCCAGGACCAAGTATTTCGACGACTATTTCCGGGCCGCCACGACCGCCGGAGTTCGGCAGGTGGTGATCCTGGCCGCAGGCCTGGATGCCCGCGCGTACCGGCTGTCCTGGCCCGAGGGCACCGTGCTGTTCGAACTCGACCGTCCGCAGGTGCTGGAGTTCAAGCGCGAAGCACTATCAGCCCACGGCGACCAGCCGCACGCCGACCGCCGCGAAGTGCCGGTGGATCTGCGCGCGAACTGGCCGGTGCCCCTGCGCGAGCACGGCTTCGATCCACTGACGCCGACGGCCTGGCTGGCCGAGGGCCTGCTGATCTACCTGCCCGCGGAAGCCCAGAATCGGCTGTTCGAGACCATCGACTCGCTCAGCGCCCCGGGCAGCTGGGTGGCCGTCGAGCAGATGGACCCGCTGCCGGCCGAGGCCGTGGCGGCGATGGCAGCGCACTCCGACGACAACGACCGCGAACGCGCCGAGTGGTTCAGCCTGATCTACAACGATCCACGCACCGACACCGCCGAATGGTTCACCGACCACGACTGGACCGCCGACCGCATCGGACTGCGCGATTACCTGCGTACCCAAGGGCGGCCTGAGCTGAGCACGGACCCGAACGAGGGTCCGTCCGGTCTGATCAGCCTGGTCACCGCCGTTCGCCCCTAGCGGGCCGGCGCGCTGACCATCACTTTCCGTCGGGATGACCGACGGTGGACAGCGCGGTGGTCCAGTCGGCGACGATGGCGTCCTGGGCATCGGTCAGCGCCACCTTGCCCGAGCAGATCAGCGAATGCAGCTGGTTCTCGACGGTGTCCTTCGGGTTGTTGGGTCCGGCACCGGGCTTGTGGCCGGGGGAGGGCGGCTCCACCCACAGGTTGTGCGGATCATTGGGGTCGCCGCCGAGTTCCAGCGAGACCAGGTGGTCGTATTCGGCGTCGTGCAGCGGGCCGGTGTAGCCGTAGGACTTCGCGTTGGCGTCCTTCTCCCGGTTGGTGATGTTGGCCGGCGGGCGGATCGAGGAGGTGTAGCCGCCCGCGCAGATGGTGCTGCCCAACGTATCCGCGGTGACCTTGGGGTTGGTCGCGCCCGGAGTGCACGCCGGATCCGGAAGCGGCTGCCCGCTGGCGGACTTGCCGAAATGGCAGCTGCCCTCGGCCGGTTGGGGCTGCACCGTATAGGTCCCCGACGGGCCCGGACCGGCCGGCACCCGCGCGGCATCGTGCGCGGCGGGCGGATGCGGCACGGCCTGCGAGATCGACTTCGAATTCTGGTGTGAGCAACCGGCTGTCAACAGCGGCACGGACACCAATGACACCAGCAAGAGCTTGCGCGTATTCATGACTTCCTTCGGCAGACCTTCATCTGTACCCAATTGTGCGGTACCGCAGGCGGATTAGCTGGCCCACCTGCGCGAATACACCCCGGACCCAAATATTGGCTGCCACCATCGAATGCGCGTTTGTCAACGGGTGAAGATTTGGGTGCGGCGGGTGAGGGTGGCGCAGACGTCGTGGATCAGGCGGCCCAGGTCGAGTTCGGGTGGGAGGGAGCGGTACAGGAGTTGGCAGACCATGGTGCCGGAAGCTGTGACGGCGAAGCGGGTTCGGCGGTTCTCGACGGGTTCCCATTCGGTGGCGACGACGGGGCCGTCGAGGTCGATGGTGTGGTCGCCGATACGTAAGGCGAGGCCGGAGGAGTCGCGATAGAAGACGACCGGCGTGTCACCGAGATCGCCATAAACGCCGAGTTGTGGGCCGATTCCACCGCCGACGGCTTGGAGTGCACCGGTTTCCGGATCGAAGTGTGCGGGGACACCGAAGCCAGAGAAGGGTTGGACGAAAAGAGTTGTGCTGTTGCCATTCTGGGATGGGCGGTTGCGGTGGCCGTTGGCGCCTTGGCGGTTTCGGGCGGGTGATGACGGTGCGCCGATCGGTGGGGGTGCGCTCGGCGGGAAGGATGTTGGTGCGGTCGGGTCTTGTTGCGGAGCAACGGGGTTGATCGGTTGACGGGCTGCGTCGGGCCAACTGGAGCGTGGCGCGCCAGGTTGGTGCTGGTCGGTTGGCGATGCGGGCATGGGGGTACCCGGGCGGGGCTGGGGATCCGTCTGGTTGTCGGCGGACGGTGGGTGCATCCGGTCGTGCGAAGGTGTCGTTGGGTCGTGGGGTGGAAATGTTGGGGGTTCCGGCGGTTCCAGCGGGAACGGAGGTACCGGTGCGGTTGGCGGCACGGCAGGTTCCAGCGTGGTCGGCGGGAACGGAGGTTCCGGTGTCGTCGGTGGGAACGCAGGCACTGACGTGGTCGGGGGCAGCGGAGATTCCGGCGTCGTGGGCGGGAACGGAGCCACCGGCGTCGGCGGCGGCACCGCAGGTTCCGGCGGAGTCGGCGGCGGCACAGGCGTGGTCGGGGGCACCGGCGGCGGGAACGGAGGCACCGGCGTAGTCGGTGGCACCGGAAGAGTCGGTGGCACCGGTGGTGTGGGCGGAAGCGGAGGCTTCGGGGGTACCGGTGGTTTTGGCGGCATCGGCTGGTGCGGCGGCAACGGAGGCTTCGGCGTGTGCGGCGGTTTCGGCGTGTGCGGCGGCTTCGGGGGTTCGGGCGGGGTCGGCGGGAACGGAGGCACCGGCGCCGGCGGCGGCACAGGCGGAACCGGCTTGGTCGGGGGCACCGGAGGTTCCGGCGTCGGCGGCGGGAACCGAGGCACCGGCGTCGGCGGCGGCACCGGAAGAGTCGGTGGCACCGGTGGTGTAGGCGGAAGCGGAGGCTTCGGGGGTACCGGTGGTTTTGGCGGCATCGGCTGATGCGGCGGCAACGGAGGCTTCGGCGTGTGCGGAGGCTTCGGCGTGTGCGGAGGCTTCGGTGGGTGCGGAGGCTTCGGTGGGTGCGGTGGCTTCGGGGGTTCGGGCGGCTGCTTCGGCAGCGGCCACGTCGGATGGAACGGTGCCCTATTCGGCGGATCAGGCATCTCGTACTCGTGGTTCAGCCTGGGTGGATGCGGAATATGGGACCGCAGCATCGAGCCGGGCAGCGACGGCGGCTCCGAACCACCCGAATCCGACCGCCCCTCCGGAGGCTTCTGCCCACCCCGGTTCGATCGGGCCCCACCCTCGCGCTCGTTGCGACCGCGCCCCCCGCTATCCCCGGCCGACTCCCCATCTCCAACGCGACCACGCGAGGCACCGCCGGATGATTCCTTCTCACCCGTGCGCCCGTCCCGCGCCTGCCCCGCAGACGACTCCTCGCCATTCTCCGATCCCGGACGCATTGCCCCCTCAGAGGATTCCTCGTCGCCTCCCTGCTCGGGACGCGTCGCCCCATCGGAAGATTGCACATCCTGCCCGGGCCGTAGACCCGGGTCGGTGGCCGACTGGTCGTCGACGACCTGTGGCGCAGTGGGCTCCGAATCTTCGTGCACCAGAGGCAACTCGGGTGCGGACGATTCATCGTCACGAACACCGTAGGCCGCGGCATCGGACGAGTCGGCGCGATCGGGTCCGGCCGTGTCCGGCAGATCGTGATCGTGCTGCGGGTCGGGGTCGGTGGTCGAGTGGCCGTCTGTGGTCAACGGCCGTGTCGGGACCGAATCTTCGCTGATCTCAGGCACTTCCGTGGTATGCGATTGCGCTGCGCGGTCGGAAGGTGAGGGCTGTTCGGGGGTTTCGGGCGGTGCCGGTTGCAGGAGTTCGTTGGTTGGGGTCGGGGGGAGGGCGACGGGGGCGTCCGGAGCCGACGGTGGGGGGAGGTGCGGTTGGTGGTCTACTCGGGGTGGGGCGTAGGGGATTTTGGTGCGCCAGTCGGTGCGGGGTGGGCGGTTGGCGTTCCAGTCGAAGCCGATGCGGATGGCGTGTTGGTTGGCGTCGTGCCAGGCGGCGATCGGGTTGTGGTGCAGGTAGTTCGATTCGGCGAGGGCGTCTTGTAGAAGCAGAATGTCTTGTGGCAGTGGGTTACCCGCGATCAGGCGGTTCCAGGCTTCGGCGACATCGGCTACGGCGTCGAGCGATCGGCGACGGAGGATGCCGTCGTTCGGGTCGTGCACCAGATGCGGATCGCGCATGAGGTGGTTCTTGATCTGCTCGATCTCCGCATGGGTAAAGGCGGGGGTCGAGTTGTCGAGTCGGTCGGCAACCAATCCGGTCAATTCGGCGCGGTCGGCACCGAGGTTGCCGAGCCGGTCACAAAGGTCGTCGACCAATCGTCTCGCGTCACCTGACTGTTCGTTTCGCAGGTGCCCGGCGAGCGCATCGGCGATCGGGTCGAGGACGCCGGAGCTGTCGAGTCTGCGGGCGATCTGATCGACGATTTCCGCGGCCCGCACGGCACGCGCCGCACCTTCGGCCTCCGGGTGCGCAGCAAGGTGTTCGACGATGCTGTCGATATCGCTGTCGTCGGCGCGGAATCGCTGGTATTCGGTGTCGGCCCAGTCCTGCACGCGCGCCCACGCCGCTTCTTGATCGCGTTGGCGCTGTTTGTATTCCTCCGACAACTCGCCGCGATCGGGCACCCGATCCTGTGGATCCCATTCCCGCGCCATCGGCTGCACATCGGCCGCGCGCGGACGGAAGTAGGGATGCCCCTTGAATCCCGGACTGATGCGACCCGGATGGTCCTTATCGCTGTACCAGGTGAATCCGGACAGTTTCGCCGATTCGAGGACGATGCGCATGGTGTTGTAGAACACGCCCGCCATCGGCGGTTCGAAGGTGGGCACACCCGGATCGAGTGGGTCCATGCCGGGGATTCGCGGCAGCAGTTCCTCATCGATCGCGCCGTGTGGCGGATCCAGGAAGGGGTCGACAATGGACGACTGGAACGGATCGACCGCCCAACCGCTGACGCCTTCCGGAAGTACGCGCGGCTCGAATGCCTTTGGCACCCGGGCACCTTGGCGGTTGGTCGTCCAATCCGGGCGGGTCGGATCGACCGGATGCCAGTCGCCATTGCCATCCTGCCATCGGGTGAGGTGCAAGCCGGGGTCGCCCTCGCGCCAGCCCGCGGTGAGATAGTCGCGCCGCGGTGGCGCGAGTTCGCCGATGCGCACCGGCATCTCGCGCTCGGCGATGATGTCGCGATATTCGATCCGCGTTTCGGGTCGGGTCATCGCCTGTGCCACTGCGGAATTGCGTCGGACCGCATCGGCGAGTGCAGCGTCGTGACCAGCGCGCGGATGCTCCAACGTGCCGCGCGGAGCTACCACAATGATCCGCGGATGTTCGCCTTCGACGAGGCCGACGCGATCGGTGATCGCCCTGGCACCTTCCGCGGCGAAGACGTCGCGACAGGCTCCGGCCAGTTCGGCCATCTGATCCTGGATGCGTCCGATTCTGTTGTCCGCCTGGTTGACTCGGTCGGCGGCCTCGCGCAGCAGGTGCAGTTGTCTGGTGTTCTCCTCGGTCGGCTCGAGACGGTTCGCGGCATCTCGTAGGGTCTGGTCGATTTCCCCGGGGCCCAATGCGTCTCGGTTCACGCCGAGCCGGTCGGCCAGGTCATCGCACATCCCGCGCCATGGTTTACGCGCGAGCACTTCGGTGGCGCGTTCGGCACCGAGCCGATCGAGCTCGGCGCGTGTCTCCTCCGAAAGTGGCTGGTGTGCGATGACATCCACACCTTCCAGCGCGGCAATGCGCCGATCCAATTCAGCGAGTGCGGAATCGGCTTCGTTGAAGCGTTCGGCCGCGTCTTGCAGCTTGAAGATGTTGTTCTCGCGCTGGGTGCGTTCGGCCGAGCCCACCAATTCCGGCTCTGGCCTCGATGTTTCGTCGCCGGTGCCGGCGATGTCCCTGGTGCCGACGATATCGCCGCTGAGACGCCGCAGGGTCGGCTCCAGGTTGTCCTGATTCAGTGCGTGATCGGGATCGCGAATATCGAATCGTTCGGCGCGGTCATTGCGCTTGGCCCGCCAGAACTCGCATTCGGCGGCCATGGCCGCACGTTCCCGCACCAATGTGGCGTGTACGGCCTCCGGTGTTCCGGATAGTTCGAGCGTCGCGATCGCCTCATCGAGGCGAGCCACTTCGGCCTCGGCGCGGTTGAATTCGTTGGCTGCGCGCTCTAGTGCGTCGATCCGCGCATGGCGCTCGGCCTGCTCATGGACCAGCATGGTCTGGTTGCGCAGGTCTTCGAGGGTCGTCTCCAGCGGTAGACCTGGTCGCAGGTCCTGCGCGATGTCGACTGGCAGTCCTTCGGCGCGAACTCGGCGCAGGTCGCGCAGTTCCTCGCGATGGGCAACGGCCCCGGCCCGTTCCGCGCGCAATCGCTCGAGTTCGGCCCGGACCTCGGAGGTCAGACCGTCCGATCGCTGTGCACCGTCGAGCGTGACTCCGGAATCCTGCTCCGAAGCATCGGCGTCTCGTGTTTCTGGCACAGATCGGGTCGGATCCAAACCACCCGCATTCGCACCCCGCCCTTCCGGCACGGATCGCATCGGTCCATCTGTATCGACGCGTGGTTGCTCGGGCGATGCCTGGTGTGTCGACTCCGACTGCGCAGCCCCATGTTTCGTCGCCGCTGCGGAACCCGAACCTGGTGTCTCGGGTGGACCGGTGGGGCGAGTGGGTGCCGTCCCTTCGTCGGGCGGCCGGATCGGGGCGACGGTGATGACTCCGGATTCGTCGACCACGACGTGCAGGTAGTCGACCTGGACGCCCTGATCGGCCAGCTGTCGGCGGACCTCCGCGGGCATGACCTGCTCGGGTGCCGACGACGGCGACGCGACCACCACACGTTGCCCATCAGGTGCGATTCCGACGCCCTCGGCGACCATATGCGCTTGTTCCCCGGCCAGCACGTCACGGGACGCGAGCACGGCGGCGCGCTGCCGGGCCACGTTCTCCTCCCCCACCGCGTGGAGGTAGCGGCGCAGCTCGGCCTGATACGCGCTGGCCGCATCCCTGACCTCGGCGGCATGTTGTTCGGCGGCCCGAAGATCGGCAAAATACTGCACCATCTCATGGCTCGGGACGTGTTCCCGATCGTGTAGCTCGGCAACGTGATCTTCCGCCGCATCCACCAAATTGTTTACAGCACGCTGTATTTCGTGTGGGCTCAAACCGTCGGGGTTGATTCCGAGCCGCCTGGCACCTTCGGCGACGCCGGGTTCCATGGCCTGGCGGGCCGCCGTGGTCTGCGCGATCCGCGCGGTCGAACCGGGCAGCGCATCACGCAATTCCGACGTGACAGGTTCGTGCACCCGCGAGGGCCCATCCTGCGGCCAACCGCCCGAACCAGGCTCGCCCGGTTCCGGTTGCCCTGGGCTCGGCGGCTCCTGCGGCGGATGCTGTGATCCCCCACCGTCCTGCGGCGCACCCGACTGCCCCGCCTCCTCCGGCACAGCGAGCGGCCACACCCGCACGTCCCCAGGCTCACCACCGGGCCGCTCGCTCGCCTCCTCTCGTCCCTCCTGCACCGAAGCCCGCCGCCGATCAGACGACTCTCCTACCCCTGGGGCCGAATCACCTGGCCGACTCGCCCGCGACTCATCGCCCACCGCCGATGCCGAACCCTGCCGACCCGCTGGGGACTCCCCGATTGGACCCGAGACGGAACCGTCTTGCCGCCCTGCTCGCGACGCCTCATCCACCACCGATGCCGAACCCTGCCGACCCGCTGGGGACTCCCGGCCATCCGCTGGACCCGCTTCGGCCTGGTCAGGCTGCAGCGCAGAACCACTTGCATCGGAGTCATCCGACTCCGAAACAGTCGAATTCAACCATCGGTTGAATTCGTCGAATCTGCGCTGATTCGCCGCTAATGCCTCTTCGTGCCACGTATCGATCCGTTGCTGCAACTCATCCAGAGCGGACTCAGCACGCTGGCGAAGCTCATCGAGCTTGCGCAGCGGATCACCGTGGTCAGCACCATCGTCCGGTCGCGACCGGTCGTCCAGCGCGCGGAGGGCTTCTTCGTGCCGTCGCTGGTTCGCCGCAAGTGCCTGCGCATGCCACGCATCGATGCGCCGCTGCAAATCGTCGAAGCCAGCGGCGGCGCGTTGCTTGATCTCTTCGATCTCGCGTGCCGGATCACCCTGTCGCGCAGCCGGATCCGCGGTCAGCGCATCAGAACGGGGCGGTTGCGGGTCAGCCGAGGCACGCATGGCCTCATCGAATCGACGTGCGTTCGCTGCCAGCGCCTCCGCATGCCATGCGTCGATCCGCCGCTGTAGCTCATCGAATCCGGCCTCGGCGCGCTGCCATGCTTCCTCGATCCGCCGGACCGGATCAGAGTTGCCGTCGTCCGAATATCGCGCGGTCGCTGAATCAGGTTGCTCGACATCATGCGGCTGAGTTCCGCCCTCCTGAGTCGATGAGTCGTCGCGCCATACTGGTGGCTCCGGCTCACTCAGCGAGTCGATGGCCTCCTCATACCGCCGCTGGTTCTCTCGCAACGCATCCTCATGCCAGGCATCGATGCGACGTTGCAATTCATCGAACCCAGCTTCTGCACGCTGGAGTGCCTGTTCGATTCGCTGTACCGGGTCGAGGGCTTCGCCGTCTGCCGGTCGACTCGGGCGATCCGGTCCGACAGCATGGTCCGATATCGGATCGGGTCTGGACGCGTCCGACGGTGGCGGTGGAGCGGAATCCATGAGTGCGCGGAGTGCTTGCTCATGGCGCAGCTCGTTCTGCCGCAGAGCTTCCTCGTGCCAGGCATCGATGCGACGTTGCAGTTCATCGAATCCGGCCTCGGCACGCTGATGGGCCTGTTCGATTCGCTGCACCGGGTCGGTGGGCTCACCGGGCTCCTCCGGAAGCACGGGCTCCACGCCATTCGGATCGTCGTCGAAGCGAACGAGAACAGGCTCATCGGCGGGCGGTGGCTCGGACGACTCCGGGATCGGTTTCGCACCGGACGCCGGACTGTCCGGCGGATCGTGCGGCGGTCCGGACGGCGATGCCGCTGGCTCGGGCCCATCCTCATCCGGCCCATCACCAGACCGCGGCGGTTCTTCCGAACCTCCATCGAGCCGACGCACCAACTCATCGAGTTGATCGATCAACGCTCGATACTCGGCCTCTTCATCCTGTTGGATCGAGTCGTCAGCCCCTTCCGACTCACGGGCTGACGCATCGTCGATGGGCGGTTCGGAATCGGCCGAATCCGGTTCCGGCACAGCCTCTTGCGAATCGTCGACATCCCCAACGCGTTCCTCGAGCCTGTGCAGCAAGTCGTCGAGATGGTCCATCAGCGCCTGATGTTCGGCCTCGGCCTGTTCATCCCGACGACGAAAAGCCTCCTCGGCGGCTGCCGACTCACGAGCCAATGCATCATCGATCAGCGACCCAGCCGAATCCCGCACAGCCTCTTGCGAATCATCGGCATCCCCGAAGCGCTGCTCGAGCCTACGCATCAACTCGTCGAGATGGTCCATCAGCGCCTGATGTTCGGCCTCGGCCTCTTGATCCCGACGACCGAAAGCCTGTTCCGCCGCCGTCGACTCACGCTTGAACGCTTCGTCTATCCGCGACTGCGGATCGCCGGAATTGCTCTGCGGCGCACTCTCTTCCGCGCGCATTTCGGCGACCCACTCGTCGAGCTCCGCGTGCATGCGCGCGTTCCACTCGTCCTGTTCGGCATCCATCTGCCGCTTCCAGTCCGAACGGGTATCCGGCTGGGTGTCTGGATCGGCTGCGCCGCCCGATCCCGGGTCATCAGGGCCGGCAGGCTCGGGTCCCGGCCCGTCATCGTCCGGCCCGCCGACCCTCGGCGCCCGATCGGCAGCGGTGGTGCCGGGCGTGGTCAATTCCTCAGGGGCAGAGTAGAATTCGTCGAGCAAGGCGGCGAGGTCCCTGATTTGCTCAGCGCGCGTTTGGATTTCCGCACGCATGCGGGCGAGCTCCGCGGTCAGCTCGGCCGGACTCAGCCCCTCGTGCTTCTCGATCTTTCCATCGCGGTAGGCCTCGTACACCTTACGGAAGGTCGCATCGTCCGCACCGGCGATATCGACACCGACGAGTCGAGCCCAGTCTCGATTCGGTTCGGGCCGCCCACGCTCCTCCCCGGATGCACCGTCGGCACGGCCTGGATGGTCCGCGAGTACCTTCCCGAGATCGAGCGCATCCCCGGATCGCATTGCTTCGGCGACGATGTCGCGCAACGCCTGCACGCAAGCCAGTTCATGGACAGGCGGTTCGCCAGCTGCTCGCGGATCGGCGGACAGATCACCACGCGGCACATCGGAATACGGATCGACATCGATCAGCGCACGCGCATATTCGGTGAGCGCGTCGACCACCTGATCGTGCTTGCCTTCGCTCTCGAGACCCGCGACCACCTTGCGCAACTTCGCTGGATCCAGCCCGTTCGCATCCAATCCGCGCAGGATCTCCCCGTCCTCGGCGATCCGAATCTTCGGCGGCTGCAACAGTTCCGAGCTGTTCAGGCCGAGCTGTGCCGCCAAGCGATCGCGTGCCGCGTTCACCGCGCCGAGATCGATATCGCGTAACTGCTTGGCGTAATCGGCCAGGTCCTTGAACTGCTGCTCACGCCGTGCGCTGCGCCATTCCGGATCGGCGAGCGCCGCCGCGACCCGCTGCGGCGTCAGCTCCGACTCCGGGATGTCGAGCCGGTGCGCCAGTTGCCCCCGCGCATCACCGATATCGTTGAAGTTCTCGATCTCGCTCATGGTGCGCGCGAAGTCGGCCAGCGCCTCGATCTGACCGGCACGCAATGCATTGGCCAGCTTCAGTTCCGCAATGGTCTGCGCCAACCGATCCGGATGCAGCGCCTCTGGCCCGAGCCCGAATTCCTTTGCCAGATCGACGATTTCGGCGGCTATCTCAGCGCGAGTGCGAGGTGGGGTATCGGCAGGCGAATGGGTGGCCGTCTCCTCGACAGGGGCCTGCACGGCCCGCCAGTGCCCGTCGTTGTCACGCACCATCGTGACGACCAACTCGCGGCCATCGATCGTCTCCCGATGGTGGTATACCTCGGGTGTTTCGACCGGATCCAGATGAATCTGCCCCATGCGATCCGTGCGCGCGTTGCGGTAATCGAGTTCGACCTCGCCACGCTCGAGCGCATCGGCCAATGCCGGATCACTGGCGAGCGCCCTGGCCAGCGCATCCGCCCGGTCCAGCGGCCCGTTGATCACCACCAACCGGTCCGGCGCGCCCTCCCCGACGGGCACGCGCGCGACCTGATCACCATGGATCTCACCGACGGGCTCCTGCTGCGCGGCACGCAGATGCGGTTCCGCGGCCTCGGCGAATTCGGCGACCCCGGCGGCGCGCGCGTCGTGCTCGGCCCACAGCCTGTTCAGGGTGGCATCGAGATTGCGCGGGTTCACATCGTTGAGGTCGAGGCCGAACATCTGCGCCCAGGTGGACGCCTCGTCGCGGAGTTGGTCGCGGCGCAGGGCGTGCTCGAAGAACACCCGCGGTCCCTGGTCGCGACCCAGTTCCTGGCCGTCTCCGATATCGCCCCATTCGCGCAGCGGGTCGGCGCCATTGCCGACCGGCCGGAAGTTCTGTAGCCCGGGATGGCCATCGAAGGCCCTGATCAGCTCCGTCAGGAAGCGGCCCATCGGGTTGTCATCGAAAATGCTCAGCTGATCGGCCGGCGGCACCGGACGGCCCGTGGCATCGGGCACGCCCCACTTGGGGCCGGGCGCGCCGGTCGGATCGTCCTCGTCGTAGTAGTCCTCGTCCTCATCGACCCGCCGAGTATCAGGATCCTCGATTTCGCCCGCCACCGGCTGCCGACCATGCAGCTCGGGACCCGAGTCACCAAACAGATCGGCGTTGACGTACGGGCGCGTGAGCTCCTCGTTGAACCGATCGGCCGCCTCCGCTAGGCCCGCGATCGCGGCCGCCTCACGCATCGTCCGGTATTGCTGCTCGTCGAGAACCCGGCGAATGGTTTCCGGACTTTCGTCGGGCAGATCGAAACCGAGTCGGTGCGCCTTATCGGTGAGCGATTCGTCTTCCGGTGGCGGACCGTCGATTTCGGTGCTCGGCTCCGGATGAGTCGGCTCGTGTTCGAGTGTTCTGGCCTCCTCGTCCGAGATCAGACCGAAGTTCTCCAGGTCATCGATGATCCGCTGCCGCTGTTCCGAATCGGCCACCGCCAGGGCTTCTTCCAGCACCGCTCGAGCCTCTTCCGGTGCGATGGCCTCGACCTCGAGCAGTTCGGTGACGGTCTGACGCACCAGATCCGGATCGGCATCGCTCACCCAGAATCGATATTCCTCGCCATCGGGTGTGCGTGGCACCACGAAATCGCCTGCCACATCCCGAATCCGACCGGAGAGCCTGTTCAGGATCGGCAGATGCTCCCGATTGCGCCACGCGGTCCAGCCCTCCTTGGCGATTCGGGCCATATTGAGTCCCTCGCCTTCACTCTCCGGGGCCGGTCGAGCGACGGTTTCGTGGCCGGGTGTCGCCGGCGGCGGATGAGGCGCGTGTGGATGCGATTCGAAGAGGTCGGGTGCATGTTCGACGCCATCCTTCAGCGCGTTCTGGCCGCGGCGGTCCTCACCCGAACCCGACGGGTATTTCGGGTAGTCGCCCACGTAACCACGCACGCGCATCCTCGCCCGAATCCGCTCCCAGGCTCGGCGCAGCGGCGATTTCTTCTCGGGAAGCTCGGAATCTGCTGGGCGAGCGGGTGTTACGGATGCTTCGGAAGCTTCGACCCGCCAGCTGCCCTCATCGTCGAGCCGTACCTGTAGCGGCACCTGTTCGCCATTCGCATCGATGACGATGCGGCGCGGCTCGTCCCGATTCGACGGAGCGACCGACCGACCCTCGGATCCATTGCCGGAGTTCTCGTTTCGCGAATGATCCGGGTCGTCGGGTGTCCCGGCGGGGACAGGAGGCTCGGACGGCGGCTTCTTACCCCCGCCACCGGCTTCGGCGGGTCGTGCGACCTCATGCTGCGCCGCCGGATCATCGATGCGCAGCACCCGTGTCTCGCCCTGCGCACCGATCCGCAGCTCGCGCACGACCGTGCCGGGTTCGGCCCGCAACTCAGCGAGCT
Organism: Nocardia sp. NPDC050412; assembly: GCF_044458825.1. Classification (NCBI taxonomy): domain Bacteria; kingdom Bacillati; phylum Actinomycetota; class Actinomycetes; order Mycobacteriales; family Nocardiaceae; genus Nocardia; species Nocardia sp. NPDC050412. Next base: position 181,903 of record NZ_JBITIJ010000007.1, on the reverse strand, counting down.
GCGGGTGTTGGGCGGCCGCAGCGTCCAGCACGCGCACCGGATCGCCGTCGCCCCAGCCGACGATGAACACACGCGCGGGCTCACCTGGCACCACACCGACCCGATCGGTCACCGGAATCGCCCCGGCCCGCAGCAACGCATCGCGCTGGCGTGCGATGGCCATCGCCTCGTCGAGTCGCGCGACCCGCTCCTCGGCGCGTGCGATGCGCGCCGGATCGCCTGCGGCCCTTGCTTCATCGCGCTCGCGCACCGCCTGCGTATTCTCGGCCGCCAACCGATCCAGTACGTCTTGTCGCTGCTGCTGGGCCCGCCGCTGCTGCGCGCCGTCGTCCGGATGTGTCGGTGGGAACTCCGGTGCGTCGAACGAATCATCACCGGGCCGTGGCCGATCGATCGGGCGTGGCGCGGAATCGCCTTCGCCCGAGCGGTTTCCGAACGACAGCCGGTCGGTGATCCTGCGCAGCAGGCCCTTCGGCGCGCTGTGATCGTTCAGATCGGCTGAACCGTCGAGAAGTATTCGTTTGATGCGTTCCCCGAGGCGCCCGGGATCGGTATCGGACATGCCCTGGAACTGTCTGGCCAGCACATCGCCCGCACTGCCGTCTCCAGTGGGCGGCGCCACCCGCCAGCCGCCGTTGCCATCGGACTGCAGCGTGACCGGGAAGTCCCAGGCCCGCGTCCGCACCTCGGTTGGATGGAACTGCGGCCAGCGACGTTCCCGCCCCGCCGCATCGGCGGATTCCGGCATCGCCACCTGGCGCGTCAGCAGGCGACGGGCCACCTCCGCCGGATGCGGCTCGCTGATGGATGGATCCGCCTCGGCCAACTCGTAGCCACGTGCCATGAAGTCCAGACGGAGTCTGCCTTCGAGGCTCGGGGACGCGTTCTCTCTGGTGTTGAAGGAATCCGGGCCGAGCTGACGCACCCACGCATCGAAGCCGAGATCCGTCTGTCGGGCGGCGCGGTAGCGCAGGTAGTGCGCGAGTAGTTCGGTGGCCGCCTCGTCTTCGGTCGGGCGACGGTAGGGTCCCTCGGCTGCGTCGGCCGCAATGAACCGGGCATCGTGCAGACCATCGGAACCCGGCCCCACTTGCAGGTATTCGATTCGTTGCGTGCCGTCCCACAGCACACTGGTGTATTCCGGATGCGTCGCGGCCAGTTCGCGCAGCGCGTCCATGTGCTGGCCCTCTGGTGCCGCCACCACCAGACGTCCGCTTCCCACCGGCTGGTGACCCGGAAATTGGGCGACGCGGTCGGTGAGCCGGGTCCCGCCCGGATCCTGGGTGAGTTCATTGTCGAGGGCGCGACGCACACGGTCCGCGGCTTCCTCAATACTCATCGGGCGCGGCGACGGGTTCTCATCAGCCGGATGTCCGGTTTCGGGGTCGGTCGTATCCGACCAGGGGCGATAGTCGTCGAGGTTGTCGTCGGCGTGCCGAGCAACATCGAAAGCGACCTCGGCGGGTTCCAGACCGACCTTGTCGATGTACTTGCGCAGCGCTTCGCGCCCGGCTTCGTAAGCCGCCCGCTCCGGCCGGATCGCCGAATCATTCGACCGAGCCGCGGCCCGCTCCGCACGCTGATAGGCGCGGTCGTAGGCGTCGGTGTAAGCGCGTTCGGCCGGACCGACCGGCACGAATCGACCCGAATCACGCAGCAGGCGAAGGGATTCGATTTCCACCACATACTGGCGGCTGCGCTGGTCCCGGATCGCCGGGGTGTCGGTGTGGTGCGCGGGCGGGCCTTCGCCGGGCGCGCGCGTGATTGCGTGCGCGCTGTCCCACTGGGCGCGATAGAACGCGGCGAGGTCACCGCCGTCGACGCGAGGACCCAACTCCACCAATCGATTTCGCACTTCACGGGTGGCGGCATGGTGGGCGGCCGCATCGATCATGCTGTCGGTGATCTCGCGGTTGTCGCGGTAGGCCCGCAACGCTGGCTGCTCGGCCTGTTCGAAGGCGTCCTTATATGCCTTGGACAGCAGGGTTTCCGGAGCCGGTGACGCCTCGGTCCCGAACTGCCGCCACCGGTCGAATTCGAAGGCTCTGGCCTGTGCCACCGCCTCCCGATCCAGCATCAGATCGACGTATTCGTCGCGCCCGAGGGTGAATCGCTCGAGCGGACCGTTGCCGAGCTGTTCGGCCAGATATGCCGCCCGGATCGCCTCCGCCGCATGCACGGCAGGTGCATCGGTCAGGCCGAGCAGCAGGGTATTCGAGGCCGGGTCGTATCCGACATCGACACCGCGCTGCTGTCTGCCGTCGTACAGACTCGAATCCACGTCGAGTCCGAAGCGGATCTCCACCCCGTGTCCGGCCAGTACCTCGGTCGCCCACCGTCCGAGCTCGTTGCTCCTGAGGATGCGCTGCAGCCGGTCCGACGCCACCTGTGCGGTGTCGACCATCGACTGGTCCGGCAATGCCGCAGCGGGTTCGTCCGGCGGTCGCGGTGCCACCAGGTGCTCTGCCTCCGCGCGCACATCCGCTGCCGCGGCCTCGACCCAGGCGGCGCGCAGATCCACCGGCTCACGCCGCACCTGGACGGCTCCGGAATCGTCCACGCTGACGCGGACCCGCTCGGCAACCGCATCGCCGTAGCGGATGGCGCGGTGCAGATCGCTGCCTCGATCCGCGGCAGCGCGAGATATCGCGGCATGATCACCGCGAGCATCGACCACGATCACCCGCAGCGGCTCACCGGGCAGCACCGCAACGCGGTCGTCAACCCACTGCCCCGCACGGACTTCCGGACCCAGCACTTCCTGGCCGACCTGGGCCGCGATCTCATCGAGCAGACGGTTACGCTGCGCCTCGACCTCCGCATGCTGACGGGTCACCTCGGCCAGCGCGCGCACCTGCGCGGTGCGCACGGAATTCATTCCCGCACTACTCGCATGCCGGATTCTATTGTCCGCCACCGCCTGTCGGCCGCGCTCGAAGAGATCCCGGTCGCCGCGATGCGTTTCGGGATCGAAGGCGCCGAGCCGTCGGACCGCTCGATCCCAATCGCCTTCAACCGTGCGCAGCTCCCGCGTGAGCGCGGCATGTTCGCGGACCAAACGCTGCAGTTCCCGTGCTGATTCCGCCGACGTCGGCACGTGCATTCCGTCCGGATGTTGGTGGGCGTCCCAGACGCCGCCGTGCGTGTCTCGCAGACTCGCACCCTCGCTCGGATAGAGCGGCGAGTCGAACATATCACCGGACAGCAGCGCATCAATGCCCGCCTCGCGGCCGATTCGGCGCAGTTCGTGCTCGCCCAGCGCCGGATCCGCGGCGGCCACGGCAGCATCGCGGGCAGTCAGATATTGCTCGTGCAAGGCGCGGGTGTAGGCCGAATCCGCAACATCGTGCGTCGTCGGGGCGGTTTCCGGATATCCGGCAGCACCCAGCTCACGGCGGAATTCGGCCTGCCTGCCGAGCGCCTCGGCTTCCGTACGCAGCTGTGCGTCAACGTAATCCGTCCGATCGGAGGCGCGAATTCGTGCAGGATCCACCTCGACTCGACCGGACAGCACGGCGTCGGCGAGCACCGCCGCACGTATCAGCGCCTCCGCCTGGGCGGGCTGGCTGCGGTCATGGGTGTCGACGGAGGCGTCCATGGTTCGGCCGTTGAACGAATCCGGCCGGCCATCTTCGAAGCGCACCGCAACACTCGCCGCCCGCAATGCATCGGCCGCCTCGCGTCCGGTTTCGCTGCGTCCCAGCAGTTCCCTTACCGGAGTGCCGGTCATATCCCGCAGCCGGACCTGCCAGGCTCCCGCGTCCGGTTCGGAACCGTCTGTCGTCGGCCGGAGTTCGGGGGAATCTGCCCCATCGCCCGGCGCTTCGGGGCCGGCCGTGGTCTCCGGCCTGCTGAAATGCGCGACGACCTTCTCGTATTCGCCCGGTCGACCGCGCATCGCATCGTGATCGAAACTCACCTCGGTGAAGCCGAGTTCGCCGGCCAGCTTGCCGGTGAATGTGTTGCGCGCCGACTCTTCCGGAGTGAGGTACAGCTCCTGCACACCGGCATTGAAGGTGTCGAGGTTGTCCCGGACCCGATCGTCGGCATTCCATTCGGCGCGAATCTCGGTCACTTGATGGCCGAGCTCGCGCATCATGTCTCGGAACATTTCGCGCCGGGTCGGCGTGCCGTCGCCCACCCGCACCGCCACGCGCAGTATGCCGTCCGCATCGACCCAACCGTGGATGCCGTGCTGGTAGTCGCCGCCGTACCGATTGGTGTACGCGTTCGGGCGGTCGTCGAAGTCTTCGTTGTGCCTGCTCGAATCCTCCGGCCGCACTCCGATATCGACATGTTCTGGCGGCAGATCGCTGGCATGCGCTCGGATTTCGGCCAGGCGTGTCATTACCGTGTCGTGCCACTCGCCGCGACCGTGCTTATCGAACTCCGGTCGCAGTGCGGCGACGCGTGCGGTGATGGCATCGACGACCGCGCGCGGCAGATGGTGGTCGATGACCTCGATTTCCTCGCCGTTACGGCGCAAGAAGTGTTCGGCGAACGGGCTCAAGGCATTTCGTGCTGCGTCGCTCTCCTCGAAACCACGACTGTGGTCGATACCGAACACCTCGCGCTGCGAGCCGATCATCCAGCCCTGTCCATCGCGATCAGGAATCCGGATCAGCGCGTCCAGCAGACCGAGCGCACGACCTGCGACGGTATCGGCGTAACCGAGCTCATGCACATCGGAGAACTGCGGATGCCGTTCGGCCGCAACACGTCCCGCCAGCTTTTCCATGTAGACGACATTGGATTTGGCGTGGAACACCTCGGGCACATTCGCGCCGATGGTGCGGCCGAGCAGCGCCGCCAGCCGCTCGGCGACGGCATGGCGCGGATTCATGACCGTCTTGCGAATCAGTTCGGTGCCATCGTTGAAGGTGACCAGCTCGACCTTCCTGGCGGCATGGACCGAGGAACCCTCACTGAGCACCGTGACCGAACGTTCACCGGAAGCGATGGCAGAGCGGACGATATCGTCGAACGAGCGGATGCCGTGCGCGTCATCCCAAGCATGGCCGTAGAACTCGGCATGGGTTTCGGTCGAATGCTCGGGACGATGCCGAGCCACCTCGGGGCCGATGGCATCCAAGCCCGCGTCATTGGCGATTCGATCGAGTTCTGATGCCGGCGCTTCGAGATTCTCTTCGTGGGCTCGGATGCGGGCTTCGTTGTAGGCCACGGTGTAGGTCCGCTCCAGCGGAGTTTCCGCGAGATCGTGTCCACCGGCCCTGAGTTGTTTCGCGGCAACGATTTCCAGCGCGTGCGCCCGGGTCTCCTCGTCGAGCATGCGCGCGACGTACTCCTCGCGCGGTAGGCGCATGCGTTCCTGCGCACCGCCGGGAGTCTCACGAGTATGCGCCAATTCGACGTGGATGGCGCCGTGCACCAGGGCGGCCATCTGCGCCGCATCGGAGGCGCCGACATCCAGGGCTAGGGTGCGGCGGCTCGGGTAGTAGCGGTCGTCGGCGCCGGACTCGTGCACGATATCGACATCGTGACGGGTGAGCACCCCGTCAGCCCAACGGCCGATTTCGGTTTCGCGCAACTGTTCCCGAATCCGTGCGATTCGTTCCTGAGCCGCCGCGCCCGCACGGTCCAGTGGGGTGAGATCGGTGGCGCGATCGAACTGGTCGGGTGACGGCTCGTCGATGGGCTCGACCCTGATGCGGCCGACCTGGTCGGCGTCCACATTCAGGTGCTCGCGCACGACCTCCGGCCGTTCGAGCAGTTCGCGGATCTCCGAGCGCTGCTGCGCCTCGCGCAGCACGCGCTGGTGGTCATCGGTGCCGGAGGCGATGACGAGACGGTCTGGGACGAGACGGTCTGGTTCCCCAGGAACATGCACGATGTGCTCGCTGAGCATTCGTGCATTGGGGTTGGCGCGCAGGTGTTGGGTGAGGACCTCTCTGATCGCCGCATCTGCCACCTGGTCGGCACGGCGATCGTAGGTTGCCTGCGCGTGCTGACGCTGGTCGGCCAGGTCGGCGAGGGTGCGTAGATCGTGTACTGCGGTACGCAGTTCGGCTTGCCGCTCGAGCGGAACATCATGTCCGGCAAGTTCATTCGTGATGCGCTGCATACGGTCGGTGATCTGACGCTGTAGCGGCTGTCTGGCGAGGGTGGGATCCAGGCCGAGGGCCGCCGCGCGCCTAGCGAGTTCTTCCGAGGTGCTGCGCAGATCGCGGAAGGCCGACTCGCGGGCCAGCGCCGCGGTACGCATGTCTTCGGCGGCATCCGCGGTGGTGTCGTGCATCCGTGCGCCCGAAGGGAGTTCGGCGCTGGACGCATGCACACGATCCCAGGCGTCACCGTAGTAATCGGTGTAGTTCTTGCCGTTTCGCCACTCGTGGGTTGCGATTTCCTGGCGCAGCGCGTCGACTGCGACCTCGTGTGCGGCCCGGCGGATCTCGGCCGGGGTCAGCGACGAATCGCTCGACAGTTCGGCGGCGGCGCGATCGTAGGCGGCGGTGTAGGTCGCTTCGAACGGGTGCACCGCGATGTCGTGACCGAGATCCCGGAATTCCTGGGTCAATTGGAACCGGCGCCCCGTTGCCGCGGCCTCCTCATCGACCATGGTGCGCACGAATTCGTCGCGTGGCATCGCCCGGACGTCACCGGTCCGGCCCTGGACGTACCGTTCGGCGTGCACGGACTCATGGGCCAGCGTGAGTGCCTGCTGGACATGATCGGCACCCGAGGTGTATGCGATAGCCGTCAGTTCGCGCCGCCGGAATTCCCCGGCTCGGCCGTCGCCCGCGGACGGCTCGAATCCGTCGCGCACGGGACTGTTGTCGAAGCTCGCCGCGATACGGCGCCCGGTGTCGGTCTGGCGCAGCAGTTCACGGACCTGATCGGGCTGCGCATCCAGCGAGCGGCCGATGCGTGCCTCAGGATCGGTCGCGAGCGGATGCACGGAAGCGCTGGGATGCAACGGCTTTCCGGCTGGGTCGAAGGCAATCGCGTATGTGCCACGGAGTTCGCGCGGCACCGTCGGCGGGAAGCCTTCGATCCGGCCCGCCCCCGGATCGCGCACCACGATCCCACCGTTCTCGTGCACCAACACATACGCGTGCGCGCCGACGTTGTACCTGTCGACCGGACCGCTGTATTCATCGACAACCAGCGCCGAGGACCCCTCCGGCATGGAAAGCAACAGCCGCGCGATCTCGGCATGATCCCCATACGAACGCAACTGCCCACCCGCAGCCGTCTGCACCTCCGCGGCTGTCATACCGTCCAGCCCGATCACCCGCTCGGGCAAGCTGATCGCCGAACTCCTGGTAAGCGCCTTGATCAACCGCAGCGACAACTCCGCACACCGACCACGATTCCGCTCCGGAATTCGCCGCTCATCACCCCCTCGCCGATGCTGAGTGTCCGCACCTTCACGCGTCCTGTCCGCAGACGAATCCTCCGCGGTCCGATGCGGTTCGGCCACCGGCTGCGGCACGAAAGCCACTGCGGGATCAAGAGATTCAGCCCGCTGCCGCGCCGCCTCCCGTCGCGCCTCGACATCCCGCCGCTCTGCATCCGTGCCATCCGCACGATGTGCCTCGACATCGGCCCCAGTCCGATGCGCTACGTCCCCTGCCGCCGGATCCATCGCATGCCGGACGTCGGATGGAGCGTCTTTGTCGGCGCGGACGGCACCCTCATCACCGGGACGCGCGGCGCTGTCGTCACTCGGACGCGCGGCGCTGTCGTCACTCGGACGCGCGGCGCTGTCGTCACTCGGACGCGCGGCGCTGTCGTCACTCGGACGCGCGGTGCCGTCGTCACTCGGACGCGCGGCGCTGTCGTCACTCGGACGCACAGCGGCCCCATCACTCGGACGCACAGCGGCCCCATCACTCGGACGTACGGCACCCTTGTCGCCAGGGCGCACGACGTCCCCATTTCCGAGGCGCACAGCATCGTCACCGTCCGGACGTACGACGCTCTCGCCCTCGGGCGGTACCGCACTATCCCTCTCGGGGCGCGCCGTCCCGTCCCGCTCAGACCGCACAACACCGTCGCCCTCGTCCCCAGGACGCACAACACCACCATCAGGCCGTACGACACCCTCCCCATCGGGCCGCAGCGCACCGTCTCCCTCAGGGCGCGCCATACCGTCATCATCAGAACGAACGGCATCCGCACCCTCTGGCCGCATAGAACGATCGCCGTCCGGGCGCACCGGGCTATCGCTGTCGGGCCGTACCGCACCATCACCCTCTGGCCGCGCAACGCTGTCGCTCGCGCCTCGCACACCGCCGTCGCCGTCCAGCCGCAGCGGGCTCTCGCCATCTCGCGGGAATCCATTGGTGCTGTCGGGGCGCACGGCATTACCGCTGTCCGAACGCGCCGTGCTATCGCTGTCGGACCGCACGGGAATGTCATTGTCGGGGCGCGCAGCACTATTGCTGCCGGGAGGCACGGTGGGGTCGGTGTCGGGGCGTCCTGTGGCAGCTTCATCAGGTCGCACGGCACTAGCACTGTCCAGACGCGCGGTGGGGTCGCTGTTGGGGCGGACGGGGGTGTTGCTGTCGGCGTGAGCTTCGGCGTGGATGGGGGCTGGTTCTGCTTGTGGGCCCGCTACGGGCTCGGCGGTAGGGGTGTGGGGGACGGATTGGGGTGCGCCTGCGCGGGTTTCGGGGGTGCGGCCCGGTGTGGATCCGGAGTGCGTATCGCTGGTGCCGGTGCGGAATCGGTCCGGGCCCGGGCGGCCATCGGCTGTAGTGCGTGCATCCGCGGTAGAAGGGGCAGCGGTCCGCGGGTCTGTGGTGCGGGGTTCGGTGGTCGACTGTGGGCGGAACAGCTCGCCGCGGGATGTTTCGGTGTTGGGGGTTGCGCCGGGGCGCATGTCGGGCGTTGAGGTCGTGCGCGGTGCGGATGGTGCCGCGTTGCGCGCGTCCGGTGCGGAATGCGCCGCTGGCGTTCCGGAATGTGCAGGAGCAGAGCCGGTTTGGAGCGAGGTCGAGGCTGCGGCAGCGCCAGCCTGCGTAGCCGCATTATCAGCGGAGACGTGCGAACCGTCGGCAGTCGCGTTCGGAGTATGTTCCGCACCCGCCGGGGTCGGGTCGGCCCGGATACCGGTATCGAACCGGTTCTGCCCCTCGTGCGCTCCCACCCCCGTGCGGTCGCCAGCGCTGTTGGACTCGGCAGTCGAATTCGTCTGTACCGCAGAGTGATCCGAATGGCTCGCGGACTCTCCGGCGGGTCGGACGGCACCATCCGATCCGGTTCCCGCCGCCGAATTCCGCGTGCTCGACTGGTCGACTCCACCATCCGCCGAGTGCCCATCCGTCGTTGCATCACCTGCGCGCTGCGTGTTCGTGGAAGCATCCGCGGCGTCGGCCCGCGCAGCCGAGGAACTGTCATCCCCCGCACGCGCGGTCGCACCATCGTCACCCGCACGCGCCGCCGCACCTTCATCACCGGCACGCGCCGCCGCACCGTCATCACCCGCGTGGGCGGTTCCGCCCTCATCCCCCGCACCGTCGTCACCCGCACGCGCGGTCGCACCGTCGTGAGCTGTCGCACCATCGTCCCCCGCATGCCCGGTCGCGCCGCCATCACCGGCATGAGCCATCGCACCGCCATCACCTGCACGCGCCGTCCCGCCATCGGCACCCGCACGCGCGGTCGCACCGTCGTGAGCTGTCGCACCATCGTCCCCCGCATGCCCGGTCGCGCCGCCATCACCGGCATGAGCCGTCGCACCGTCATCACCTGCACGCGCCGTCCCGCCATCGGCACCCGCACGCGCGGTCGCACCGTCGTAAGCTGTCGCACCATCGTCCCCCGCATGCCCGGTCGCGCCGCCATCACCGGCATGAGCCATCGCACCGCCATCACCCGAATGCGCGGTTCCGCCATCATCGCCCGCACGCGCCATCGCGCCATCGTCACCGGCATGAGCCGTCGCACCATCGTCCCCTGCACGCCCGGTCGCGCCGCCATCACCGGCACGCGCCGTCGCACCGTCATCACCCCCACGCGCAGAACCATCACCGGCGGCCCCCGCCTTCGACATACCGTCATCAGCACCATGCGAATGCGCCGAATCATCGCCCGCACCATAACTATTCGAAGAGCCGTCAGCTCTCGCCGTCGAACCGTCGTCCACGGCATGCGCAGTCGACCCGTCTGCCGTACCGTCACCACTGCTACGACTAGGCTCCCCCGTTTGCCCTGCGTTCGGCGCCCCCTCCCCGGTCTGCCCGCTTCCCGGGGCAGCCGCACGCCCACCGGCATCACCATCACCGACCCCACCCGGCCCGGTGTCAGGACGAAAGCCGATGCGGGACAAGCTATCCGGGTCAACCGGCGAACCGTTCGGCCGGTACCAATCTGGATGCCGATCTGTATAGAACTTCTCGGCCATCGCACGATTCGCACCGGACATCGCGCCGTTCGAAGCGCCCGCCGTCAACATACGCAGGTCGAATTCGGTGTCTTTCAGACCTTCGACGGCCTTGTCCCAGCCGCCTTCCGGCCCGGACTTTGCCCAGGTGAACGCGAACTGCGCGCCGACACTGCCGCCGAAGCCGGCGACGGCACCCACCGTGCCCGCGGTCGCGCCGGTGAGGAGGCCGCGCAGCCAGGCCTTCATCTCCGTTTCGGCCAGCTTATGGCCGAGTCGCTCGCCGATCGGACTCGCGACACCGGCGCCAACCGCCGAACTGATCGCGGTGATGCCGACTTGTTCCCAGTTGACCTCCTTGCGATGTCCCGAATTCACCTGATATTGCTGAATTCCCCAGTCCTGGACGGTGCCGAGGACGGTGTCGATGGCGATGTGGCGGACCAGGAATTCCGCCAGTCGACGCCCGAGGAATTTGGCCACGATTTCGACGATCTTGTCCATGATCCGCTTGGCGATAATCCGGATGGCCACCCGCGTTCCGGCAATCGCCAACGCCTCCTCCGCGGGCGCGGTCGGCGGAAAGATCCATGCGATCGCGATCTCGGCCGCCAGCAGCGCCAGGGAGGTGATCAGCATGAGCTGGCCGTATTCGATTTCAGTGCCGACGCTGGTCGCCGAATCGGCCAGCTTCTCGAAATCGCGGGCCAGCATCTCGAGCGATTGCGGACCTTCGAGATAACTGTCGAAGTTGGCGATGATCGCCTCGATGCCGTCGCCGTCCTGATATGCCTTCAGCGACGCCGTTTTCGCATCACGGATGTCGGGCAGGATGTCGCGCAGTCCGGTCGCCGCGGCACGCCAGTCCTCGGCTAACCCCCACATGCCGTCGGGATCGCCCGCAGGCCAGTCGGATCCGGCGACCCATTCCAGCCATTTGAGATATCCCGGCAGCTCAGCCATCTGCGTTCACCCTCGGTCACCAGCTGGAATCGGTGACTCCGCGGTCCGTGGCCGATTGACGCGAGAGGACCTCGACATTGCTGAATTCCATCTGCGCGCCGTCTTTATCGGAAATTAGTTGGCGCTCTTCGGAATTCGGCGGAGCGAGCGAAACCTTCGGCGCCTTCGGCATTTCGGCGCTCAGGTCGGGCATGCCCTCGATCAGATCCGACAGTTTGGGTAGTCGCGCGCGACGATCGTGCAGGGGCATCATCAACTCCTGCGCCTTGCGCGACACCTCGGCGGTCGCCCGCTGCGCCGCTTCGGTCACCGCCTTCGCGATCTCGCCGTAGCTCAATTCCTCAATGCCGGAAGCGAATTTGGTTTCGATGATGGTGCCATCGGCATTCACGGTGACCGTGATCCGCTTGCGCACGGTAGCGCTGGCGGTCAGTTCGGCACGCTGCTGCTGTACCTGCGCGATCGCCCGAAACTGTTGCTGGACCTCATCGAGCACCGCGGCCATCTCGGCCTTGGCGAATTCGTTCGTCATGGGTAACAACTCACCGGAAGCCGTCGCCGTTGGACTGGTCCATCCGCCGCAGTTCCTCGGCGGTCTTGGTCTGACCGGTGTAGAAGTTGTCGAAATTCGTCGCCGTGGTCTTGATATTCCCGGTCATCTTCTCGCGAGCGACCTTGTATCCGTCTGGCCCTTCGGCGAACTGGCGACCCAGCTTGTCGTTCCCCCACGGCGCACCGCGTCCGGCGAGCGCGGCATCCAACGTGCTCAGCACGCTATTGACCCGATCCCGAACCGCGCTGGTCCGCTCGGCGGCCTTCTCGAACAGATCCGCGTCGTGCCTCAACTTGTCCGACATCGCGCACTCCTCGAGCTCCAGCGGTTCCCCGCACCCATCACCATCGGACTCTCTGAGTCGACGATGCCAGCGCTTGGCAACTCATCCGTAGCTCGAACATGAACGGCAAGTGCCGCGCCAGTTACAGCGCCCACCAACCGTGGTTCGCCGCTACTTGCGCTTGCGGAACCTGCCCACGATGCCGTCGACAATGCGCAGCACACCGCGCACCGCCATCGGGAAGAACGCCGCCTTCATGAACTCGAAGTAGCTCGGGTTATAGCGCGCGACATACGAGATCGCCGGATCCACGGATTCGACCTGGTGCCACCAGAACATCGGAATGTAGAGGATGTCACCGGTCTCGAGGACCACGTCGTAGAAGGACGCCTCCCCCAGCTTCTCGAAGCTGCTCACATCCGGGTCGAACTCGTCGGGCAGCCCGGTGTAGGGGTCCGAAACTTTCAGCGGAATCCGGCCGTACACATTGCGGTACTCATTCGGCGGAAACAGCCGGACCCGCTTGCGGCCGTGCAACTGAATCAGCAGGCCGTGCCATGGATCATTGTGCAGCGGTGTCAGATTGCCCTGCTGGCCGATCCACACGCTGCTCGCCGCTGGACTCTGCTGCCGGGTGCCGACGCGCGCGGGCAGCTGATCGGCCAGCGGCTGCGGGTCCGCGGCGGCACGCGAGTAGTAGTTCTTGCCCGGCTTGGGCTCGTCGAAGACGGCTGCCATGACATCGCGGTATTCGAGCACCTCTACCGGCGATGTTTCCTGCGTGAACACATTGGTCGTACTGGTCAGCGCGGCGACCTTCTGGTCGCCATACTTCTCACGCAGCGCTTCCGGCTGAAAATCCTCGAATACGGGCCAAGTTGTTGCGACACCACGGAATACGACCGGAGTCTGCTCATCGAAGACAGCCTCGAGTTGGAAATCCCGATCGGGTACGACCAACCCCTGCCGCCCGCCCCTCGACGGACTCACCACATCCCGTACGCTCCGACCGACCCACAGCGCGAAACTGGCTAGAAAGATAGGAGCCAGCGTGGCCGGCCTCTCATCGTAACCCTTAGTCATATCCCCGTATCTTCTAAGAGAATTGGTGTAGCGCCCTGACTTTCGGTTGCTCTGTGCAACCATCACCCCGTCGTGAGCCGACCCTATCGACACCTCGAGTCTACCGCCGCGAACCGCACCCACAGCTGGGAAGACCGTAACGCAACTCACCGCCGATCAAGCGGACCTCCCACAGACGGCGACAACGGGTGTGTCGGGACGCCTAGGGTCGAAGGGACGCCGATTTCAGGAGATATCGTGGCCGACTTGCCTTCGGACCCGTTGATTTCGCTGGTGACCGTGGCGGCGGAGCAGATGGGGTATTCGTGCCGGGCAACTGAACCCGACGAGCTGCGGTTGGTGGGCCCGCGCGGGGACGGGCCGCATTTCCTGTGGTTGCACAACCTGCGGCGCAGGCTGAACGAGCAACCGTTCGAGCAGTGGCCCGGGCTCATCGCCGATCATGTCGAGACGTTCCTGGCGCGAGTGGATCCGGATTACGCCGATTCACTCGCTACCGACGAATTCCTCACGGTGCGTGGTCTTCTCAGGACACGGTTCGCGTCGTCGGACACCATTGCGGGCATCGACATCGTCGGCCGCTACGTCGCGCCGGGAATCATTCAGGTGATGGTGATCGAGCAACTTCTCACCGCGGAGGCCGTCACTACCGACCAGCTCGACGAGTGGCAGATCGACAGCACTGAACTCTTCGAGCTGGCGGAGGCGAACACCCGCGCCGCCGGACGGCTCCAGATCGAATGGCGGAACTTCAACGATGCGCATTTCGCCATTCTGAGCGGCTCGGACTCCGCGAGTGCCCACTCGAACTGGCTCGGCGACTATCCGGTAATCGGCACCTACGGAGCGCTTTTCGTAGTCTCGCACGAGGGCAATGTCTACGCGCACCCGATTGTCGGACCGAATGCGCTGACGGCGATGATCCTGCTGGGCAAGGTGGCCGCCAATACCTACCGCAGCGAACCGCGGCCCATCAGCCCGGCGGTCTACTGGTGGCGAGACGGAGAGATCAGCCTGGCTGCCATTACCGAGGTCGATCCCGATCACAATGTCGAGGTGCGCCCGACCCCGGAATTCGAGGCGTTGCTGACCAGCCTGGCGGTGACCTGCGAGTTCGCGGTGGTACCCGCCGAAACGGTCGATACCGCGCTCGACGCGCTGGAACAGTACCGACAGATGTGCATCGCGCCGGACAACAGCGCGAACCCGCCCGCCGTCGACGACCTCATCGCTGAGATCGACCGCAACGGCGGCGCAGTCGGATTCGTTGCGGCGGCTGCGGATTCACGTGGAGCCGTACTGCGCACCTGGGGACCGAACCGCGGCCAGCACCTGCTCGCCGTACTGAAACTCACCAAGGACCGCGACCTCGCCGTGCTCGACGTCGAGACGGGCCACCTCTACGACCCCCGCGGGCGGGTCGAGGTCCACGTAACCGTCGGCGATGGCCGGTCACTGCCCTACCTCACCCGCGCACTACTCGACGACTTCGTGGTCGCCGCCGCCGACCCGGATGACCCGTTCCTGGTCGTCACACGCGCGGACGAGACCTATATCCGAACGCGCCGCCACGAGTGGGTCTACGAAATCGAGCACCGGGCCGGATCCGCGTCGGAACATTTTCGCGTGTATACCTTGCGGCACACGGTTGCTCGCGATGTCATCTGGGCGTGGGCCTGTGGTGACCCGTCGTGGATGGTCGCGGTGCAATGGCGGCGGGTCGATCCGACCTCGCCCGGTATCGAGGCGGCATCCGGGCTGGAAATCCTGCAGGACGAACTGTCGTCCGCTGGTTCCGATCTCTCGGCCGACGCCCTCGCGCTCCTCGATACCTTTCTGGCAGTTCGTGATACACCGATCCCGTCGACGGATCTCGCTGCGACGGAGAACCTCGCGATCGACCCGGCGATCTTGCGCGAGCTGGCGTCATCACACACCGAAGAGGCACGCCCGATCGAAACAGAGAAGCCGGACGACCCGGACGAGACCTGAGGGCAGTCCGGTGCAGCCACACCCGGGTGCGAGGATCGCAGCATGCGAGTACTGGTGCAGCGCGTATCCGCCGCGCAAGTGACCGTCGACGGACAGACCGTGGGCCGGATCGAACCGAATCCGCAGGGTCTGGTCGCCCTGGTCGGCGTGACGCATGACGACACCGAAGGCACCGCGAAGGCATTGGCGGACAAGCTGTGGCGATTGCGAATCCTGGAGGGGGAACGCGCCGCCGCGGATCTGAATGCGCCCATTCTCGTGGTCAGCCAGTTCACCCTCTACGCCGATACCGCCAAGGGGCGCCGGCCGTCCTGGTCCGCCGCCGCACCCGGTGCTGTCGCCGAACCGCTGGTCGAGACCTTCGCCCAGGCGCTGCGCGAGCTCGGCGCAACCGTGGCCACCGGACGGTTCGGCGCGCATATGCATGTCGAACTCGTCAACGACGGACCGGTCACATTGCTGCTCGAGGGCTGAACACGACCACCCGAGCGCAACCACCCCTGACAGGTTCGCGAACCACCGGTTGCTCGGCTGAACCCACGAACGTCACGGAACAGCAACACCGTCCGAGACCGCGGTCGCCGCAGCTGTCAACAGGACGATCTCGGCAGCAGCGGTCGCCGGTGGATTGCCTGCTCATTCCGGCCATTTCTATGGCAAACTCGGTCGAGCAGAATGCGGCCGCTCGACGACCGTGGCGCGGAAGGGTAAGCGGGAGTTGAGGTCGCGATGGATCTGAGTGCACTCGAGCGTCGGGTAGCCGAGGATCGCCGGGCAGCCATCGACCGGACGGTCGAGAACGAATTGCGTTTGGCCACGTCACTGTGTGACCTCGCAAAGGGCCTGGTCGCAACCAAGAACGGCCCCGGCAGAGACCGGACGGCCGAGGCGCTGGCGCCATCGCAGGAGTCCGTCGGCATTCGACTGCACTGGCTCGCCGCCGGTCGCGTGACCGCCGAGTTCGCGGGCGAAGTCCAGGATGCGCTGCGCGTCTTCGAGCAGGCGACTCGGCACATCGGTCACCGCGAGCTCGCGGCGAGCACCATCCGCAATGCCTGCCATACCTATCGCCAGGTGTCGCGGACGCATCCGCAGGTGGCCGCGGTCTGCGCGGACGGGCTGTCGAAATGCGGCGTCTGGTTGTGTCGTCTCGACCCGAAGGCCGCCGTCGCCGCCAGCGAGGATGCCGTGCGCATCCGCGGCGCGCTGTTCGCTGCGAATCCGGATCAGTCCGGGAAGTATCTCGCCAGCCTGAACATGCTGCTGCGCACGCTGATGGTCGGCCGCCAGCGCAAACAGGCGGTGGCGATGTACCGCGAGCGGTACGCGGCACTGACGTCGCCGGAGATGACGGCGCGGCTGCGCGAAACCCGGATCGAGGATATCGATCTCACGAATAAGACCTTCACCGCGCTCACCAAACTCGAGGCCCGGACCTTGCAGCGCGCGGGACATCTGACGCAGCAGCAGATTCTGTACCAAACCTCCGGAGATCTCGCCACGATCGAGGAGATCAACTGGAAGCTCGCACTGGTCGGCCTGAAGCCGCTGGCCGCGGGTGCCCTACCCGATCCCCCGTCGCGGCCGGTGGAGATCGGTGCGACCTTCGGCGCATTGAGTGTC
The DNA here is from genome assembly GCF_044458825.1 of Nocardia sp. NPDC050412. Lineage (NCBI taxonomy): Bacteria > Bacillati > Actinomycetota > Actinomycetes > Mycobacteriales > Nocardiaceae > Nocardia > Nocardia sp. NPDC050412. The sequence continues at coordinate 165,058 of NZ_JBITIJ010000007.1, read as the reverse complement.
CGCTGCAGCGCTCGCGACGCCGTTGCCCAGGTCCGCGCCGCGATCATCGCGGCCTACGCCGCCGATAGCGTACGCCAGGTCGACCGCTCGGCCGTGCGTGGCGCACACGAAACCCACTGGCACACCTTCGATCCCGAACTGAATCCGGCCGAATCCCTGGGCGATGATGTGGTGTTGATCGAACAGCCATACGGCGGTTCGGTTGTCGTCATGAGCTTGAACTGGGAGATGGCTCCGGTCGGCAAACACCCACTGGCACAGCACCTTTCCGCGCGCTGGCCGGTGATCAGCGTTACCGCGAATGAAAAAATGTCCTACGAGCTGTGCCGATACGAGGACGGTGCGGCCACCCAATACGCCGCCCTCGGCCGCCCGAGCGGACAAGCCCCGCTCGATACACCATTGGCGCCCTTGGACTTCGCGGCCCTGGCCGACTACGGCGCGGACTACGCGTCCGAAACCCAAGTGCGTGCCGCCTTCGGCAACACCGATATGTTCGCGAAACTCACCCACCTGCCCGCCAGCGGGATCCGGCAAGCAGCCCTGGCTATTCCGCTAGCGGACTACGGCGACAACGTCCTGTTTTTCCGCAAGTCGAGCGCGGACTGACGAACTTCCCCAACTCCCTGTGCACGTCGAGAACGCCCGGCGCCGCCGGGTCTAAGCGATGAGCTGTCGGCGCAGGGCGGACAAGTCGACGAATGCGAACCTGATGGCGCGGTCGCCGCAGCCGTAGGGCAGGACCAGGGTGTTCCGGTGGACGAGCGCGCCGCATGAGTACACCACGTTGGGCACGTAGCCGTCGCGTTCGTCTTCGTTCGCGGTCAGCAGCGGCTCGCGGAGTGCGCCGATGAGTCGAGTCGGGTCGTCGAGATCGAGCAGAATCGCGCCGATGCCGTACGTGCGCATCGGACCGACGCCGTGGGTCAACACCAGCCAGCCGTCGGGTGTCTCGATCGGTGGACCGCAGTTGCCGAGTTGGATCAGCTCCCAGGGGTGCGTTGGCCGATAGACGGTGACCGGCGCACGCCACACCCGGGTGTCGGAAGAGCTGACCACACTGATGTTTTCCCGGTCCCACCGCGAGAGCATCAGGTAGCGGTTGTCGACACGTCGTGGAAACAGTGCCATCCCTTTGTCTTCAGCGCCGGACCCGGCCAGCCGAGTGCTGACGAAAGTGCCGAAATCGTTGGTGCGCAACAGCCGTGGCGCGATGCGGGCGCCGTCGAAGGCGGTGTAGGTGCCGTAGTAGGTGACAGTCCCATCCGGCTCGATGAACCGGGTCAGCCTCGCGTCCTCGATGCCGCGGCTCTCGTCGGGGCTCTCGGGAAGCAGCACCCGCGCCGATAGCGGAGCATCGGCGGGGAAGTTCACGGTGTAGTCGCCTGCCGCCGAGGCGGCGACCCGGCCGGTGTCCAGAAAGGGCGAAGGCTTGTCGAAGCGAACCGAATCGTGTTGTGCGACTGTGCCGGTCCGGAATTCGATGCTCGAAAGGTGCCCCTCGCCCAGCGCACGTACGCTCATGACGAACCGCAGCTCGCCCGCCGCCAGGCCGGATTGGTCCGGGTGCGCGACCATCGACGGATTGAACAGCGCCGCGGCTTCGACCGCGTACTCCTGGGTGAAGTACGCGCCGATGAGCTGCCTGCGCGCGGTTGTCAGGGTCCCCCGCCGTGGCAGCAGATGTTCGACGAGCGCCGCATGCGTGGCGAATGTCGCGTCGATATCGCGGTGGCGGTCGCCGAACCGACGGCGCACGGAAGCCAGGCTGGCCAGCAGGTCCGCATCGGTGAGTGCAAGCACGCGGTCGATGATGGCCTCGGCGCGTGAAATCCCTTGTCCGAGAATCTCTTGGCCGGGCAGAAATAGCCTCGCCGATACCCTGCGGGCATCCGGCACCAGCACCACGGCACTGCGCCGGACGAGATCGGCGGGATTGGTGGAGTCGGCCACTACCCGGCCAGCGTGAGTCGGCGCGCCTGTTGCTGCGTGGAGATCAGCGCGAGCGTCGACTCGGCGCCCTGGTTCTCGTTTCGGCCGGTGTGCTCGAGTCCGTCGCAGCAGCCCCCGCTGACCGGGTCGATCAGGGGAGTGTCGACGTCGTTCGTGCCGCGGAACCACGCCTCACACAGCAGTACCGCATCCTTCCATCGCTGGTCGCCGGTTTCGTCGTAGGCGCGGGCGCAGGCGTCCGCCAGGGTCGCCACCTCGATGGGTTGCTGGTCGAAGCCGGGCCGGGTTTCGCCGGTCGCCCAGCCGTCGACGGGGGTGACCGATAAGTGATCACCCGAGGTTTCGATCTCGAGTAACCAGCGCAGCATCGCGAGTCCATCGGCAAAGACGCGGCCCTGTCCGGGCAGCAGCGTGCCGACCGCGAGCAGCGCTTCGGCCAGCACCGCGTTGGCATAGTGCAATCGCGGCTCGGGCCAGCGCCAGTCGAGACGGCGGGTCGGCGGGCCGATCCGGGCGGCCGCGTCGGCGAGTAGTTCGCGCGCTTCTGTGTTCCCCGGCTGGACACGCAGCACCTCGGCGGCGCCGAGAGCGGCGAAGGCCATTGCCCGGGGAAATGGGGACCGCCGGTGCGCCCCGAGGGTGAAGTGCGCCAACGCGATCTGCGCCAAGTCGGGTTGGCGGGCGACGACGGAGCCGAGAGCCCACAGGGCACGGCCCCAGTGATCTTCGAGGCTCGGTTCGTCCTGCCAACTCCGGTCCGTGCCCCGACGATTGTGGCAGCTTCCGTCCTCGTTCAGGGCCGCGATAATGAAGTCCAGATACACGCCGGTGTTTTCGAGTAGTCGTTCGGTCGGCTCGGGCTCACGAACGGCCACCACGAGTGCGCGCGCGACATCGTCGACACAGTAACCATTCTCGATGCGGGGCGTGGTGAACTTCGAGTGTTCGAAGATGCCGCACTCGTCGCTGAGTCGGTAGAGGTGCGCGTAGGAGATGCTGATGGTATTCATGCCGTGGCCAGCTTCGTATCGGCTCGCAGCGTTTCCGCGGCAAGGTCACGATACTTTCGGCCTACCGACGTCCAAAACAGTTCGGGCGCGATGCGTTCGGCTTCGGCGCCCATTCTCGCGGCGAGGCCGGGTTCGGTGATCACGCGGCGCAGCGCGGTGGCGATATCGGTCGGTGATTCTCGATCGACAAGCAGGCCCGCGCCGCTCGACAGCAGTTCTTCAGCATGCGGGAAGGCGGTCGATATCACCGGTTTGCCCGCCGCGACCGCCTCGATCAGCACGCCGGATGTCACCTGCTCACGCGAATCGTAGGGCAGCAGAACCACATCGGCCTGTCTGATGAGCCGGTACAGCTCGATGTTGGACAGGTAGCGGGCGTCGAAGTGCACGGCGTTGGCGACGCCGCGGCGCTGGGCGCGCTCGACGAGGCCGGTGCGATAGGACTCACCCTGGCGCGCAAGCACTCTCGGATGTGTCTGTCCCACCACCCGATACTGTGCGGCCGGGCGCAAGTCGGCGAGGTGGGCCATCGCGTCGATGCCCCATTCGATGCCTTTACCCGCACCGAGTAGTCCCCAGGTCAGGATTACCGGCGTGCGGGAGATCGGCTGGTGTTGGTCGCCGGGCTGTCCGGAGCGATTGTCGGTGGCACCGTGCGGAATTACCCGAACCTTGGCCGGGTCGACCGCATAGTGGTCGATGAGTCGTCGGCGAGCCGTGTTCGTCATGGTGACGACGACCGCGCAATTGCGAGCGAGCTGCTCGAGGATCATCCGTTGCTGTGGTGTCGGGGTGACCAGCACTGTATGCAGCACGACAATGGCCGGAACCCGAAGGGCACGAACGATTTCGAGGATATCGACGCCGTCTCGCCCACTGTAGATGCCGTATTCGTGCTGGATGATCGCGATATCGAAGCGGTTGAGTGCGATGGCCGCGGCGGCGGCACCGCGGTGGTCGCTGCGCTCCCACTGATGTGCCACCTCAGGGGCCGGTGCCGGATCCGGACTGTCGACCACGGCGACAATGCCGACGGTTGGACAGCGCCCGAAATCGACCGACACGAAACCGATTTCGCCCGGCGCGGTCAACGCATCGACCAGTGCACCGGTGAAGGTCGCCAGCCCGCACTGGGTCGGTGAATAGGTACTCAGAACGCCATAGGACCGAACCGACACTGCGCCAGCCTTTCTGATTCGAGGCAGCGCCGACGGTGCCGCTGTCTGCAGCCACTCAATTGGCTGATCGTGTTGCGCTGAAGCGCTTGAGAATCCGCTCCGGGAAAAAGACACGGAGGGATCGGCAACCAGGTCTCGATGATAACACCCGGATCGGCGAAAATTAGTGTGATATGATCGCCGCATCATGTTCGCCCACATCTGGGGCGACTCTCGGCGGTCTTGCCGCCAGTAACCGAGGATTATATGAGAATCGGCGTTATCGCGTCGGTCGCACACCGTACACCTCCGAAAAACTATGGCCCGTGGGAGCAAATTGCCTCGACGCTGGCCGAGGGGTTTGTCGCGCGTGGGCACGATGTCACACTGTTCGCAACGGCGGACTCCGCGACCTCGGCACGGCTGGTCTCCGCCGTACCGTCGGGATACGAGGAGACGGTCGATGCGGATGCGAAAGTCTTCGAAGCGCTGCATAATTCGGCGGCATTCGCGCGGGCCGGGGAATTCGACATACTCGCCAACCATTTCGACTTCATGCCGCTGACTTACAGCAGGCTGGTATCCACACCGATGGTGACGACGATTCACGGCTTCGCCTCGCCGAAAATCGTTCCGGTTTATCGAGAATTCGGTGACATCGCCCACTTTGTGGCGATCACCGATGCCGATCGCGACCCGGATCTGCGCTATGCCGCGACTATTCATCATGGTATCGATCTCACTCAGTTCACATTTCGGCCGGAGCACGGCGAATATTTGCTCTTTCTGGGCAGAATTCATCCGGATAAAGGGACGCACCTGGCGATCGAGGTGGCGCGGCAGGCCGGACTGCCATTGAAGATCGCAGGTGTGATCCAAGACGAGGAATACTTCCGCTCGGCGGTCGAACCGCACCTCACCGGCACCGATGTGACCTACCTCGGTCCGGTCGGTCCGGCAGAGCGGGACGCGCTACTCGGGGGTGCCCGCGCACTATTGCATTTGATCGGTTTCGCCGAGCCGTTCGGTTTGTCGGTCGTGGAAGCCATGGCCACCGGGACACCGGTCATCGCAACACCATTGGGCTCGATGCCGGAGATAGTCCGCCACGGTCGCACCGGATTCCTCGTCGCCGATGTCGCGGGTGCGGTCGCGGCCGTATCGGATATCGGCCGGCTCGACCGTTCCGCCTGCCGGGACGACGTCTTCGAACGGTTCACAGCTGATCGCATGATCGATGCCTACCTAGCTCTATTCGAGCGGGTCGTGCGAGATTGCGGACATCGCAACGAATCCGCCGAGCCGGTACCGCAACAGGCCATCGGCTCGCCTGGACTGTTCTCACACGCCGGACTGTAATCGACAGTGCCCCAGTGCTATTGGGTCTCAGACCGGGTGCCGAGGTGGTGCGGCGTCTCGGTTCGTGACGCCGACCGCATCAGACTGTTCGCTTGATCGGGCGGGGTGTCGGCGGGGATAACCAGCAGGGCCAGATGAGTTCCGCCGACGCCTGCCAGATGCATGACATCCTGTGATTGGGCAGCGCCCGGCCCGTAGAGTCGGATGCCGTCGTCGTGGTCGATACGGCGTTGGGCGAGATTGACCGCGTTCCAGGCGAAGCCGATTCGCACGGTCGAGCCGAGGCGTGGGGTGAGGACGCTGATCAGATCGTGCAGTTCGGCGGTGAGGTTAGCCGTCCACGGCCACCATGCACCGTCGACCTGTCCCGAACGGGAGCCGCTTGTGCGCAGTAGCAGGCGTGGCGTGCGGGTGGGTGTCCGGAACGGTTGCAGGTTGCGTAGCGGCGGGCCGATGTTTCCGGTCATGTCCCGGTGATTGGTTATCGGGCGGTGCGCCTTGATGTGAGTCATGATCTGGTCTCGATTCCACTGGCGGCCAGGGTCGCCGGTTCGGGTTTGACGGCAGCCATCAGGGCCGCATGCGCGGTGTCCTCGGCGGTGGCCGACGGGATTACGCGGAGCACGATCAAGCCGCTGTCGCGGCCGAAGACGAACATCGTGTTCCACCGCTCGAAGCGATAGGGATCGAGCCGGACCGTGCGGTTGTCGACGGTCATTTGCTGGGGTGCGCGTGACCAGCACGCGGGGTCGTAGACGACCCGCCAGACCGGTCCGAGCCCCACCGATAGGACCGCCAGCAGATCTGGCAGTTCGGCGGTGAGTTCGCCGGATCGGGGCCACCAGGCGCCATCGATATATCCGTCGCGTTCGGTCTTCGGCTTCAGTCTCAATCGAGGCGTGTACTCCGGCGGGACGCGATGTCGAGCGGCCGGTGAGCGGATCTTTTTCGGTGACATGATGGTGCTCCTGTTTTCGGCTGTAGTGCCCGTCGATTGATGGGTATCGCGGGAATGCGCGACGGTGCCCGCGTGCCGTCTGGACGGTCAGTAGCAGTGGCGGCGACCGCGGATGGGTGGCCGCTGGTGCCCGCGAGCATGAGCACCAATCCGGTGACGACGACGATGACGCAGATCCTCAGATCTGTTGATGCTTCCAGTAGACGCCGGTTATGCCGTAATGTCAACGCTGTAGGTCTACGATACTGACCTACAGCGAAGATGCTGAGGACTGGAGAATGCTTCGAAATGACCGAACCACCGACCGCTCACACGAACTCCCGATCCGGGCGGCCCGCCCCGGCCACCGCAGGACGGAGCCGCGGTCCGGTGACCAGGGCGACGGTGCTGCACGCGGCGCTCGAGATCGTCGATCGGGACGGGGTCGACGGGCTCTCGATGCGGCGGCTGGCCGAGGCGGTAGGCCGGGATCCGATGGTGGTCTACCGGCATGTGGCCAATAAAGCCGCGGTGCTCGACGGCGTCGCCGAGGTCGTCTTCGCGCAGTTGTCGGTCGATGCCTTCGCCGCGGACTGGGCCGCTCAATTGCGAGTGGTCGCACGCGATTTCCGACGCTTGGCACTGGCCCACCCGAAGGCGGTACCACTGCTGGTGACCCGGCCGTTGGCGACTCCGTTGGGGCTGCGCCCCCAGGCGGTGGTCCGTCCGCTCGAGGACATCCTCGCGCTGCTCACTCGCGCCGGGTTTTCCGGTGCGGATGCCCTGCACATCTACCGTGCACTGTTCGGCTTTCTCTACGGTCACGTGCTCAACGAGTTGCAGGAGATCGTGGAGCATCCCGAGGAAACCGACGAGGTGCTGCGCCTCGGGCTGCATCGGCTGCCCATCGCGAAATTCCCATTGCTGCGCGAGCTCGCCCCGGTGCTGGCGGCCTATGACGGCGCCACCGAACTCGAACGAGGTCTCGATATTCTGCTCACCGGACTCGCGGCGACGCTGCCGGGCCACCGGCAATGATCGTTGGCCACTCAGGCCCCCGCCCCGCCTTCGGAGTCCCAACGTTGCTGTGCCGCAATCGTTTCAATGTCAGCAGGGGTAACCACCGCTAGCGTGAGCTGAGCACCACTGACGCCGAGAATACTGAGCGTATGCCGGGCCTTGTGCCGGTAGCCGTCGAGCCGCACCAGGCGCCCGCCACTGGCGAGTTTCCTTGGTGCTGCGGCCCATTCGTCGAGGTGATAGATCACTCGATGGATCGGGCCGAGTCGGGTCGCAACCGCGGTGAGCAGTTCCGGCAGTTCGGCCACCAGGTCATTGCCGCGCGGACGCCACACTCCGTCGACCGAACCGGTTGCGTCCATTGTGAATTCGAGTTCCTGTCGCAGCGGACGAGGATTCGGCGGGTGTCTACCCGATTCGGTTCGGGTCAATTGGTGCGTCATGGTCGACGCTCCTCTCTCGGCCGCGTGGCGACCGGGTCATGGTGGCGGCGAGGCCGGTGAGCAGAATGTCCAGGCCCTGTTCGAGTTCGGCGACGCCGTCGTAGGCGGCCAAGTCGGTGGCGAGGCTGCGCAGCAGTGGGAATTCGCCGATCGGCAGGCGGTACAAGCCCAGGCGCAGCAGGTCGGTTGTCTCTTCGGGGCGTTCGACGAGTTCCTGTCGCTCATTGAGAATGTGGCCGTAGAGAAAGCCGAACAGCGCACGATAGATGTGCAGCGCATCGGTGCCGGTGAATTCGGCGCGGGTGAGCAGCATGAGGATGTCCTCGAGCGGACGCAGTGTGCCTGCCGGTCGGCGCCCGAGCGGGGTGGCCAGCGGGTGAGTTACCAGCAACGGAACGACATTCGGGTGCTCGACCGCTAGACGGCGGAAGTTCCGCGCGATACTGCGCAGTTGGTGGCGCCAGTCGCGGTCGGTGGTGTCGACGGTCAGCTGCTCGAAAACGATCTCGGCGACACCGTCGAGGAGCGCCGCCTTATTCGCGGCATGCCGGTAGAGCACCATGGGGTCCCGGCCGAGGGCTGCGCCGAGACGTCGCATAGATAGCCGGTCGACGCTATCGCGGTCGATGATCTCGAGCGCGGCCGCCAGCATCACGGCCCTGGTCAATGGCGGATTCCCCCCGTTGGCGCGGTGCGCGCGACCTTCCGGATTCTTGGGGGAACCGATGGGTCCTTCCCTGATTCCGTTCATCCCATTCAGCACCTCTCGATAAACAGCACAACTGTTAACGATGTAAGCCTACGCCGTAGACAGCCGGCGTAGATAGGGCCTAAGCTGTGGATATACCGAATCGTATAGCGGCTGGTCAGCCGGTTTGGGCTGTCCGAGACCGACACCGCGCAATCCCGAGACAGGAACATTGCGATGACGATCGTAGACAAGATCGCGCAGCGGGTTCGGGTGGTTCGCGCAAGCTTGCGGAAGCTGTTCGCCAGACCGAACGAAGACAGTCGGCGTCGAACCGATATTGGTGGCAAACCTCCCCACGGCATGGTCGACCGCTTCTCGAATTCGCTGAGAGACATGTTCAAACGCTGACCGAATCAGGGGCATGACGAATGGCAATCACACAGGTCGCTGCCTACGCGCATCTGAGCGCGGCCGATATCGAGGCATTCGGCGATGAGCTGGATGCGATTCGCCGCGATATCACCGATCAGCGCGGTGCGCGGGACGCCGCCTACATCCGCCGCACGATCGTCTTCCAGCGTGCACTCGACGCCGCGTCGCGACTGATCATCGGTCTCAGTCGCAAGCGAACCGGTTGGATCCTCGGGACTGCCGGCTTGGCTGTAGCGAAGAGCATCGAGAACATGGAGATCGGCCACAATGTCTGCCACGGCCAATGGGATTGGATGAACGACCCGGAAATCCATTCCAGCAGTTGGGAATGGGATATGGCGGGGCTGTCATCGCAATGGCGTTATTCGCACAACTATCGCCATCACGTCTTCACGAATGTGCTCGGCATGGACGAGGACATCGGATTCGGTGTCATACGCGTGACCCGCGATGACCGTTGGCGCCCAGGGAATCTGCTGCAGCCGTTGCTGAACCTGGTGCTGGCGGCCGGCTTCGAGTGGGGTATCGCGCTGCACGGTCTCGACTCCGAACGCCTGCGCGCGGCGACCCCGGCCCAGCAGGCGATGCAGACAAGAGCGCTCCTCGGCAAGATCGCCAGGCAAGCCGGCAAGGACTACCTGGTGTTCCCCGCGTTCAGCGGGCGACACTGGCGGCGCACCTTGGCCGCGGACACCAGCGCCAATGTCCTGCGTAACCTATGGGCCTATCTGGTGATCTTCTGCGGGCATTTCCCCGACGGCGCAGAGAAATTCGCGGCGACCGTCCTGGAACACGAGACCAAACCGGAGTGGTATCTGCGCCAGATGCTCGGCACGGCCAATTTCGACGCGGGCCGGGTGCTGGCCTTCCTCAGCGGCAACCTCTGCTACCAGATCGAACACCACCTGTTCCCCGACCTACCGAGCAACCGCTACGCCGAGATCGCCCTGCGCGTGCGGGCACTGTGCGACAAGTACGACCTGCCGTACACCACCGGTCCACTACTGCACCAATATCTGCTGACGCTGCGTACCATCCACAAACTGGCGCTGCCCGACAGCCTCCTGATCGCCACCTCGGACGACGCACCCGAAACCGCATCCGAACATAGGTTCAAGGGCATCGATTCGTCCACAGTCGTCGACACCGACCGGAGGCCGGGACGTCGCGGGTTGCGCACGGCGTTGCGACGACTAGCGATCAATCGTGCGCTCGTCCGCTAACTGGCACCCTTGGCTCCCACCAATTTCCCAGCATCCGCGCAGTAAATGGCCCGCGTCGGCGAGGGCGGTCGCGGTACCGTCGTCGCGTGTCGGACTTCGCGCAATCTGCTGACGAACCAACGAATCGGGCCCAACTCCGGGCCGAGCGCGCCTCCTCATTCGGCGCACATGCCGCGGCATATGCGGAGCATCGCCCCGACTATCCCACCGAAAGCATTCGCTGGGCGTTGGGGCCGGTTGACACCAAGACACCGGTCGTCCTCGATTTGGGCGCGGGCACCGGCAAACTCACCGAGGGGCTGCTCGCCGTCGGCGCGGAAGTGATCGCCGTCGAACCCGATGCCGCGATGCGCGCCGAACTGGCCCGTCGCTTTCCCGAGGTGATCGCGTCGGCCGGTGCGGCAGAGGCGATTCCATTAGCCGACGGCTCGGTGGACGCGGTAGTGGCCGGGCAGGCATTCCACTGGTTCGACAAGGAGCGAGCATTTCCGGAGATCGCGCGGGTACTGCGTGAGAACGGAGTCTTCGCCGCGCTGTGGAATGAGGATGACCTCGGCGTCGAATGGGTTGCGGAGTTGCACAAGGTAACTCGGTCGGCCGCGTCCTTACCGCCGCAGGAGCTGCTGCCCGCGCGACTGCCCGAACATCCGTTGTTCGAGAACTTCGAGCGGGCCGACTTTCCACACCGCCAGCGCCGCACCGCCGAATCCCTCACCGCGACAATCGGAACGCATTCGCACACGCTGGTCATCCCCGCACAGGCACGCAACGAGCTGCTCGAACGAATCTCCGACTACCTGCGTGGCAGGCCAGAGACCGCGGCGGGCGAATTCGACCTGCCCATCCGCACCGACGTCATCCGCGCCGTACGCCGCCCGGATACCCAGCACCGCAGCCGAATTGAGCCGGGACGCGTCGTCTAGCGGAAGCCGCTACCTACTCGACACGTCGCGAACCCCGCAGCACCGCCCCTGAGCTGTGCACAGACCTCTATCGCCGCTCCTGAAGCGCCCATCGAACGACCGCTGTTCGCCGCGGAACTACGCAATCCCACAAGGGAATTCGAGTAGCTACCTACTCGGGTGAGCACCCCTCCGTCGGCCATACGCTTCTTCCATCGCCGGAGTTCAGTACGAATCGGAGGAGAAATAATCGCCACAGTGGTTGCGGTCGAGTCCCCAGGATGACCCCCGAAGTGCGGTAAGACGCACGAGCGCGGGTGCAAGGAACGACGTCACCGATCCAGCGCGAGCTGGGTAATGTCAGGTCATGCGGCGGACGCATTGTGTCCGAAGCCGTTGAGTACCAGACATTTACGACCTGCGGGCGTCGGTGCGACTCGGTTCCTCGCCGCGCCACGTCACCGATCTCGGTGTGTCGGACAGGTGACCGCTCCGCGACACGTCAAAGCTTCATACCACCAACGCTACCGGGGCAGGAATGTGCGGTATACCGCTCTTAGTCCGGACGCACCGTAAGAATCCGCGGCCCATCCTCGGTAACCGCAACCGAATGTTCCCAGTGCGCGGCCCGACTACCGTCCAGCGTCACCACGGTCCAGTCGTCGTCGAGCACCTTCGTCTGCGTAGTGCCCAACGTCAGCATCGGCTCGATCGCGAGCACCGATCCGACAACGAGTTTCGGCCCCTTACCCGGCGCACCCTCGTTGGCCAGGAACGGATCCATATGCATCTCCCGGCCGATGGCGTGCCCACCGTATCCGTCGACGATGCCGTAGGCCCGGCCGTGCTGCTTTTCGGCCGCGCGCGTCCCCATCTCGATGGCATGGGAGACATCGGTCAACCGATTGCCGGGCAGCATGGCCGCGATCCCCGCCTCCATCGACATCTTGGTGGCATCGCTGAGCAGCTGATCGGCCTCGATGATCGTGCCGACACCGAAGGTCCAGGCCGAATCACCGTGCCAGCCTTCGAGAATCGCGCCACAGTCGATCGAGACCAGATCACCTTCGCTCAGAATTTCCGACGATGTCGGAATCCCATGCACCACACGGTCGTTCACCGATGCGCAGATCGAACCCGGAAAGCCGTGATAACCCTTGAACGATGGCACAGCGCCCGCATCGCGGATCACCTGCTCGGCGATCTCGTCCAGCTCCAGCGTGGAAACACCGGGCTCGGCCGCCTTGCGCACCGCGACGAGCGCGCGGCCGACAATCGCGCCAGCCGCCGCCATCGCATCCAGTTCGCCTGCCGTCCGGAACGGCACGACCTTCTTCTTGCGGTTGAAGACCATCCGGCCTCAGTGTCCCAGGGCGCGCAGTGCGCGTGCGTTGACCTCGTCGATCTCACCGACACCGTCGACCGAGACGACCAGACCGTCATAATGCTCCAGCAGCGGCTCGGTCTCCTCGCGGTACACCCGGAGCCGGTTGCGGATCACATCCTCGTTGTCGTCCTTGCGACCGCGTGCCATCATCCGGGCGACCACGGTGTCCTCGGGCACGACGAAACAGAGCACCGCGTCGAGCTTCTTATCCATATCCGCGAGGATCTTCTCCAGCGCGTCGGCCTGATCGACAGTGCGCGGGTAGCCGTCCAGCACAAAGCCGTTCGCGGCATCCGGCTCGGCGACCCGAGCCTCGACCATGCGGTTGGTCACATCGCTCGGCACCAGATCGCCCGCGTCGATGTACTTCTGCGCCTCCCGACCCAGCGGCGTCTGGGCGGAGATATTGGTGCGGAACAGGTCCCCGGTGGAGATGTGCGGGACGCCCAGCTTGTCCGACAGGAGATCGGCCTGGGTACCCTTGCCGGCTCCCGGCGGTCCGAGCAGTACAAGTCTCACTTGAGGAACCCTTCGTAATTTCGATTCATCAGCTGGCTTTCGATCTGCTTCACGGTGTCCAAGCCGACACTCACCATGATCAGCACCGAGGTGCCACCGAACGGAAGGTTCTGGGTGCCACCGGACGCGCCGATATCGAGGAAAAGGTTCGGCAGGACGGCTACGAGACCGAGGTAGATCGAGCCGGGGAGGGTGATGCGGCTCAATACGAAATTGAGGTAGTCGGCGGTGGGCCGACCGGGACGATATCCCGGAATGAACCCACCGAACTTCTTCATCTCGTCCGCGCGTTCCTCCGGGTTGAAGGTGATCGCGACATAGAAGTAGGTGAAAAACACGATCAAACCGAAGTAGATCGCGATGTAAACGGGGTTGCCCGGGTTCACCAGGTATTTCTGGATGATCTCCTGCCACCAACTCTTATCGGTGGCGGCCTTCGAGGAGGTCAGTTGCGCGACCAGGTTCGGCAGGTACAACAGTGAGGACGCGAAGATCACCGGAATGACACCGGCCTGGTTGACCTTCAGCGGCAGATAGGTCGAGGAACCGCCGTACATCTTGCGGCCGACCACACGCTTGGCGTACTGCACCGGAATTCGGCGCTGGCCCTGCTCGACGAAGATGACCGCGGTGACAATGGCGAACGCGGCGACACAGACCAGACCGAAGACCAGTCCACCGCGGTTCTGCAGAATGTTGTTGCCCTCGTTCGGGATGCGTGCGGCGATACCACCGAAGATCAGCAGTGACATGCCGTTGCCGATGCCGCGCTCGGTGATCTGCTCGCCGAACCACATGACCAGTGCGGCACCGGCGGTCATCACCAGCACGATGATCACCATGCCGAAGATGCTGGTGTCGGCCAGGATGTCCTTCTGGCAGCCCTGCAGTAGCTGGCCGCGGGCCGCAAGCGCGACCAGACCGGTGGCCTGCAGGATCGCCAGCGCGATCGAGAGGTAGCGGGTGTACTGCGTCATCTTGTTCTGGCCCGATTGGCCTTCTTTGCGCAGTTCCTCGAAGCGCGGGATGACGACGGTGAGCAGCTGGATGATGATGCTCGCGGTGATGTAGGGCATGATGCCGATCGCGAAGACCGACAACTGCAGCAGCGCACCACCGGAGAACAGGTTGATCAACTGATAGATACCGGCGGAATCACCGCCGGAGACCAGGTCTATACATTCCTGGACGCTCTTGTAATCGACACCGGGGGACGGCAGCGACGCACCCAAGCGGTACAGCGCGATCAACCCCAGCGTGAAGAGAATCTTCCGCCGTAAGTCCGGAGTCCGGAAGGCCGATACGAAGGCGGAAAGCACAGATCCTCCTGGCGAACGACATGGTCATGCCATGGAAATAACCCATGACGAGGCTTTGGCAGACAACAATTGAACTCTAACAGTGGCACCGGACGAGCCTTCACTCGTCCGGTGCCACTTAGTGTCAGAGTACCGTCAGCCCAGCTCGGTGACAGTGCCACCGGCCGCGGTGATCTTCTCCTTGGCGGCGCCGGTCACCTTGTCGACGGTCACCTGGACCGCGACGCCGATCTCGCCATCGCCGAGAACCTTGACCAGCTGGTTCTTGCGAACCGCGCCGGCAGCCACCAGCTCCGCCTTGCCGACCGCGCCGCCCTCGGGGAACAGCTTGGCGATCGAGCCGACATTCACGACCTGGTATTCCACGCGGAACCGGTTCGTGAAGCCCTTGAGCTTGGGCAGCCGCATGTGAATCGGCATCTGCCCACCCTCGAAGGCGGCCGGGACGTTCTTGCGAGCCTTGGTGCCCTTGGTACCGCGGCCCGCGGTCTTGCCCTTGGAGCCCTCACCGCGACCCACGCGGGTCTTCTCGGTCTTGGCGCCGGGAGCCGGACGCAGGTGATGCAACTTGATGGTCATGTCAGACCTCCTCAACTGTTACGAGGTGGCGCACGACGTTGATCAGCCCACGGTTCTGAGGGTTGTCCTCACGAACCACGGTCTGGCGGATCTTGCGCAGGCCGAGCGTACGAAGGCTCTCCCGCTGGTTCGCCTTGGCGCCGATCGACGACTTGATCTGAGTAACTTTGAGATCTGCCATTACCTGCCACCTCCCGCTGCCTGAGCGCGTGCGCGCAGCATGCCCGCGGGGGCAACATCCTCGAGGGGCAGACCACGACGGGCCGCGACCTCTTCCGGACGCTGCAGCATCTTGAGTGCCGCAACCGTCGCGTGCACGACGTTGATGGCGTTGTCGCTACCCAGCGACTTCGCCAGAATGTCATGGATACCAGCGCATTCCAGCACCGCACGCGCCGCACCACCGGCGATCACACCGGTACCGGGCGAGGCCGGACGCAGCATGACCACACCGGCCGCCGCCTCACCCTGCACCGGGTGGGTGATGGTCGAGCCGATCATCGGAACGCGGAAGAAGCCCTTGCGAGCCTCCTCGACACCCTTCTGGATGGCCGCGGGAACTTCCTTGGCCTTGCCGTAGCCGACGCCGACCAGACCGTTGCCGTCACCGACGATCACCAGGGCGGTGAAGCTGAAGCGACGACCACCCTTCACGACCTTGGAGACGCGGTTGATCGCGACGACGCGCTCGAGCTGGTTCTTGTCGGCCTGCTGGTCACGACGGTCACCACCGCCACGACGATCGCGGCCACCGCCGCGGCCGTCCCGGCTGTCGCCGCCACCGGCGGCACCGTTCTGCTGTCCGGCGGGTCCGTTGCCGCCGTCACGCCTCTGACGTCCCGGCATCAGACGTTCCTTCCGTAATTGTTTGCAGTCATCAGAACTTCAACCCACCTTCGCGAGCGGCATCGGCGAGCGCCGCGATGCGGCCGTGGTAGTCGTGACCACCACGGTCGAACACGACGGCCTCGATGCCCGCGGCCTTGGCACGCTCGGCGATCAACTGACCGACCTTCTTGCCCTTGGCCGACTTGTCGCCATCCAGTGCGCGCACATCGGCCTCGATCGAGGACGCGGCGGCAATGGTCTTGCCGTTCGAGTCGTCGATGAGCTGTGCGTGCAAGTGACGCGAGGAGCGGTTGACCACCAGACGCGGACGCACGGTGGTGCCGACGACCTTCTTGCGCAGACGGAAGTGACGGCGGGTCTTCGACAGACGACGCGTCGTCGACACGTCCTTGCCACGCGGAATGCGCTTGGCCTTCTGATTTTCGGTTTGCGCCATGATCACTTACCCGTCTTTCCGACCTTGCGGCGAACGACCTCGCCGGCGTAGCGGATGCCCTTGCCCTTGTAGGGATCGGGCTTACGCAGTCCGTGGATGACAGCGGAGATCTGGCCGACCTTCTGCTTGTCGATACCGGACACGGAGAACTTGGTGGGCGATTCCACCGCGAAGGTGATGCCCTCCGGGGCCTCGATCGGCACCGGGTGCGAGTAGCCGAGGGCGAACTCCAGATTGGAGCCCTTGGCCGCCACACGGTAACCGACGCCGAAGATTTCCATCTTCTTCTCGTAACCCTTGGTGACGCCCTCGATCATGTTGGCGACCAGGGTACGGGTCAGGCCGTGTAGCGAGCGGTTCTGGCGCTGGTCATCCGGGCGGACAACCTCGAGCTGGCCGTCCTCACCCTTGGTGACGGTGATCGGCTCGGCGACAACGTGGGTCAGGGTGCCCTTGGGACCCTTCACCGCCACGCTCTGGCCGTCGATGGCGACCTCGACACCGGCAGGAATAGCGATGGGCTTCTTACCAATACGCGACATTTGTCCTACCTCCCTTACCAGACGTAGGCGAGGACTTCGCCGCCCACGCCCTGCTTGGCCGCCTGACGATCGGTGAGCAGACCGGTCGACGTGGAGATGATCGCCACGCCGAGGCCGCCCAGGACCTTGGGCAGGTTGGTGGACTTCGCGTACACACGCAGACCCGGCTTCGACACGCGGCGCAGACCCTGCAGGCTGCGCTCACGGCTCTGGCCGTACTTGAGGTCGACGACCAGGGTCTTACCCACGGGCGCGTCCTCGGTCCGGTAGTCGGCGATGTAACCCTCGCGCTTGAGAATCTCGGCGATATTCGCCTTGAGCTTCGAGTGCGGAGCCTTCACCTGATCGTGGTACGCCGAGTTGGCGTTGCGCAGACGCGTCAGGAAGTCTGCGATCGGATCAGTCATGGTCATAGTTCGACCTTGACACCTTTCTCGCTACGGTTCCCATACAACACCGGCGTACACATCGGCACGCCAGCCGTGGGCCTATAGCAATTCGGCGGTCCGGCCGACACTTGCCGACCGGATTGAGTTCTCATATGAGCTCTCGGTGCGCGGGCCGTCCACACGTCGATGCAGCATCGCATCAAGGACATGCGGACACAGAAGTGCCCAAGCAACCGGTCTAGTGTAGGCAAGGTCGCTACCAGGACAAAATCCGGGTCCGGCCCCTTACACTCACCCGCGTGCAGGAATCCCTCGCGACCGCGTTCGTGGGTCGCGAAGCCGAAATGGCAACTCTAGCGACACTCGGACGGCGCGTGGTCGCCGGTAACGGGTGCGTCGTTTTGATCGAGGGCGAGCCGGGAATCGGCAAATCGGCACTGCTGGAAGCGGCGCGAAATCCATTGGCGGCAGCGGGCCTTCATATCCGTATCGGTGCTGCCGAGGAGTTGCGTCAGGGCGTGCCGTTCGCCGCGGCGTGCTCGTGGCTGGACGACACCGGCACCACCGCCCCGATCGACGCGCTGCGCAGCGGAAATCGCGCGGGCGATGTGGCAGCCACCCATGAACTCGCCATTGCCGAGGCGATCGTGGACCAGATCGACACCTGGTGCGCGGCGGGCCCGACTGCGCTGGTCATGGACGATGCGCATTGGGCGGATCGGTCGAGCCTGACCCTGCTGCACCGACTCTGCGCGCTCGTCGACGAGCTGCCGCTGCTGCTGGTGCTCGCGGCCCGGCCGCTGCCGCGCGATCCGGACTTCGCCGCACTATCGGCCGAACTCATGGCACGGCACGCCTCGGTGCTGCGGCTCGGCGCTCTACCCGCCACGGATGCCGCGCAACTGGTACGCCATCTGGTCGGTGCCGAACCGGGACCTCGGTTGCTGGAAAAGGTGGCCGAGGCCAGTGGGAATCCGCTGCATGTCACGGAATTGGTGGCCGCTTTGGTGCGAGACGGGGCGATCAAGGTGTTCGCCGACACAGCCGATCCCGCAAGCGCTGTCGTCGCGAACACGTCCGCGTCCTTGGCCGAAGCGATTACGCAGCGACTGGACTTCCTATCCCGTCCGACCCGGGATGTGCTGCCGATGGCCGCGGCCCTCGGTCCGACCATTGATGTCGCGGACCTGGCGGTGGTGTTGAAGATCCCAATCCTGGATGCCTGGAGCGCCGTGACGGAAGCGCTGGATGGCGGGCTGCTCGTCCGCGTCGACTCCGAGTTGGCGTTTCGACACGATCTGATCCGGCATGCGCTGGCGGATCGGCTGCCTGCTTCATTGCGGTCGGACCTGCTCCAGCAAGCCGGACAAGCGCTCCAGTCGACCGATGCGCCGATCGAGCGGGTTGCCTATTACTTATCGGTCGCCGACCGCGAATTGGACCGGGCCAGCATCGGTTGGCTGATCGGTATCGCCGACAAGCTGATCGTTCGCGCGCCCGAACTGGCGAAGCAATTGTTGAGCCGGGTTGCCGCGACGCCGGATCTCGATCCGGCAATGCGTTCAGTATTGATCCGCCTGAGAATTCACGCCTTGCTCTGGGAGGGGAGCGTCGCCGAGGCCGAATCGGTGGTGCGTGAGGCGCTGCTCACCCAACCGCAGGACGGCGACGATATCGAACTGCGCTGGCTGCTCGCCCAGATCTATCAAGCCCAGGCCCGATTGGCCGATGCGGTCGCAGTGGCCGAGGAGGTGCTGTCCACCAGGCAGCTCGACGCCGAGAACGCCGCCCGGTTTCTCGGCATGTCCGGACTCGGCAATTTCTTCCTCGAGCGGTTCGCTGCGGCCGAGCAGGCCGGTCGGCAGGCCGTGGCGCTGGGCGAGAGCACCGGGAACCCGCTGGCCACCGGATACGGACTCACGGCGGTGGGCGGGGTGCGCTATACCCAGGGCCATCTCGATGAGGCGCTGGATCTGAGCGCGCGTATCCCGGCCCTCTTCGAAGACGGGACCGGGCCCGACCAATTCGATCCATACGCGCTCTACGCCCACTGCTTGATCGAACTCGATCGGCTGGGCGACGCCGAGGAGATACTGAAAACGGCCATCGGTCGCAACCGCCGATTCCGCGGCGTCTATCTGACCTCGAACCTGGTCGCCAAGGCGCGGATGTATCTGGTGGGCGGGCGCTGGGACGATGCGCTGGCCGAATGCGCGGCGAGTATGCAGACGCCCGATGTGCTCGGATATCCGACGGTCGCGCACACCGTCGCGACGCTCATCGGAATTCGCCGCGGCACCTTCCTGCCGGACCCCGACGGCCTGCCCGCACCGGACAATCGCCCGGCAAATATCGGATACGCGCATTTCCATCCGTGGGTCAAGGCGTTGACTGCCGAGGCGCGCGGCCGCCCCGACCTGGCACTGCGACTACTCGTCGAAACGCACAACCGACTCGCCGACGGATTGGCCTCCGCCACACTGCATTACATCTTCCCGGATATCGCGCGCTTGGCCGCGGAGACCGGTGACGCGCACGCGGCCCGATCGGTGGCGGCGAGCGCCGATCTGCTGCTGAGCCGACAGTCGACCGCATCACGAACCGGAACGGCCCTGCTGTGCCGCGGCCTCGCGGACTCCGATCCTGAGCGTCTCCTCGCCGCAGCGAGCGCCTTTCAACAATCGGGCCGCCCACTGTTCGAGGCCCAAGCGCACGAAAACGCCGCCGTCCTACTGGCCGCAGCAGGGCGCGGACCCGAGTCCCGCACCGCCCTGGACGCGGCGGTCGAACTGTATTCCGGCCTAGGCGCATCCTGGGACTCCGCTCGCGCGGTGGCCCGGGTGCGACCATACGGAATCCGCCGCGGCGCCCGCGGCCCACGCAACCGCCCTAAATCTGGTTGGGCCGCCCTCACCGACACTGAACGCAAAGTCGCCGCACAGGTGTCCGAGGGCCTGTCCAATGCGGATATCGCCGCCCAAATGTACCTGTCCCGCCGGACAATCCAGTCCCACGTGTCGAACATCCTGGCCAAACTCGACCTCCGCTCACGCCGCGAAATAACCACCGCCACGCCGCACGCTCGCTGAATCCGGTTCGGTCGCCGGCTCGACAAATCGCCGCATACTTTCCAAGCCCGCCGTACCTGGACGCTCGGTGAGAGCACAAGGAAACAGCCGAAGGCACGGACTCGGGTGAGTCCGTGCCTTCGGTTGGTATTCAGTGCTGGGCGCTCACGAGGAGCGCGGGCTCACCAGGAGCTCTTGTGCACGCCCGGGAGCTCACCGCGGTGCGCCATTTCGCGCAGGCACACGCGGCAAAGGCCGAACTTGCGGTACACCGCGTGCGGGCGACCGCAGCGCTGGCAGCGGGTGTAGGCGCGAACGCCGAACTTCGGCTTGGCCTCGGCCTTGATTCGCAGTGCTTTCTTGGCCATCGTCAGTTCTCCTTGAACGGGAAGCCGAGGTGCTTGAGCAGGGCACGGCCTTCTTCGTTGTTGGTCGCGGTGGTCACCACGGTGATATCCATACCGCGCGGGCGGTCGATGGAGTCCACGTCGATCTCGTGGAACATCGACTGCTCGCTCAGGCCGAACGTGTAGTTGCCGTTGCCGTCGAACTGCTTCGGCGACAGACCGCGGAAGTCGCGGATACGCGGCAGCGCGATGGAGACCAGGCGGTCCAGGAACTCCCACATGCGGTCGCCGCGCAGGGTGACCTTCGCGCCGATCGGCATGCCCTCACGCAGCTTGAACTGCGCGATCGACTTGGTGGCCTTGCGGATCTCGGGCTTCTGACCGGTGATCAGTTCCAGATCCCGGACCGCACCGTTGATGAGCTTGGCGTCGCGCGCAGCGTCACCGACACCCATGTTCACGACGACCTTGACCACGCCCGGAATCTGCATCACGTTGGCGTAGTTGAACTCGCTGTTCAGCGCGTCCTTGATCTCGGCACGGTAGCGCGCCTTCAGACGGGGCTGAGTCTTTTCGGAGGTGGTCATGTCAGATGTCCTTCCCGTTCTTACGGGAGATCCGGACCCGCTTGCCGCTCTCCTCGTCCGTCCGGTAGCCGACGCGGGTCGGCTTGCCGTCGGAGTCGACGACCATCACGTTGGACACGTGGATCGGAGCTTCCTGGGTCACGATGCCGCCCGAGGAGGCACCACGCTGGTTGGTGGAGTTGGCAACGTGCTTCCTGATGCGGTTCACGCCCTCGACCAGGACCCGGTTCTCCTTCGGGTAGGCCTGGATGACCTTGCCCTTGGCGCCCTTGTCCTTACCCGAGATGACCAGCACCGTGTCGCCCTTGTGCACCTTCATGTCAGAGCACCTCCGGAGCCAGCGAAACGATCTTCATGAACTTCTTCTCGCGCAGCTCGCGGCCGACCGGGCCGAAGATACGAGTGCCACGCGGGTCGTTGTCCGCCTTGATCAGCACGGCCGCGTTCTCGTCGAACTTGATGTACGAACCGTCCGGGCGACGACGCTCCTTGACGGTGCGCACGACGACGGCCTTGACGACCTCGCCCTTCTTGACGTTGCCGCCAGGGACAGCGTCCTTGACGGTGGCGACGATGATGTCGCCGATGCCGGCATAGCGACGCGACGAACCACCGAGAACGCGGATGCAGAGGATTTCCTTCGCACCCGTGTTGTCGGCGACGCGCAGTCGCGACTCCTGCTGAATCACTTCAGCCTCCTTGACCTGGATGTATACGCACGCCGGATTGCCGACCCGACGGGCATGGTCGTGTCACCACCCGAACGCGCGCCTGCCAGCGGTTTTCTCGATCGGATGGATCAACCACTGGGGGTTCGCGGCCGGATTGCGGGCACAGCTCCCGCAGGCAACCGGTTCAGTGTAGGTGAATGCCAGGTCGGACCCAAATCAGGGTCCCGCGAGCGCAGCCTGAACTTCCGCTGTGAAACCCGCGCGGATAAGTGCTCGCGGGCTGTCCCGTTACTACCCTCGAGACGAGCAAGATCACCAGATGAACTTTGCACATTCCGCATCTCGCTGAATATGGGGGTCCCTTTTGAGTTCGTCCGCGCGTTCCGCCCGGCTCGGTCGTCGCACCTTCCTGGTCGCGCTGGGGGTGATTCCGACCACCACGGCGCTGGTCTCCTGCGCCCGGGAGCAGTCGGTGCAACTCACCGGGGCCGATATGCGGGGCGAGGACCCGGCGGTTCGCCCGCAGGACGATCTTTTCCGATTCGTCAACGGCGGCTGGCTGCGCGATTATCAGCTGCCGCCGGATAAGCCGTCCTACACCACCTTCGACGAAGTCGGCGACCGGGTGGAACAGCAGCTGCGCGAGATCATCGATGGCATCCACGAGCCGACGGCCGGGACCGCCGAGCAGCAGATCCACGATCTCTACGACGCCCGCGTCGATCTGGCCGAAATCGAGCGGCTCGGCGTGACCCCGCTGGCGGATCTGTTCGCGGCGATCGACGGCGCGGCGACCAAACCGGATCTTGCGAAGGTGATGGGCGGGCTGCCGATAGGCGGGCTCATGGGTTTGTCCGTCGGGGTCGATGAGAAGAACTCGGCCGAATACATCGCGAACATCGCCCAGTCCGGTATCGACCCGAATATGGGCGAGAAGTATTACCGCAAGCCCGAATACGCCGAGCAGCGTGCCGCCTATCAAACCTATCTGCAACGAGTCGCTGCGAGCGCGGGCTTTCCCGATCCGGCGGGCACCGCCCAGCGGGTATTCGAGCTGGAGACCAAGATCGCCGCCGGTTACTGGGACGATGTTCGGCTGCGCAATCCCGATGCTGTCTATAACCCGATGAGCTGGGCCCAATTGACCGCGCTCGCACCGCAATTCGATTGGGAGCCGTGGCTGGCGGGCAATACCGACCGACCGCGCGCACTGTTCGATCGCGTGGTAGTCGGTCAGCCGTCGTTCGTGACGACGACCGGAGAGCTCTGGGCCGAGGTCGATATCGCGGCCTGGCGGGAGTATCTGCGCATGGCGGTGGTCAAACAGTTCGCGGCACTGCTACCCAAGGCCATTGCCGATGCCGAATTCGATTTCGTCGGCAAGGTGCTGCAAGGGTCGCAGGAGCGTCCGGAACTGTGGAAGGACGGCATCGCCACCGTGAATGAGAACCTGAGCCAGCAGCTCGGGAAACTCTATGTGCGCAAATACTTTCCGCCCGCGGCCAAAGGGCGCGCTCTGGCGATGGTCGCCGATCTCATATCCGCCTACCGGGCCGACTTCACCGATTCGACCTGGATGTCGCCACCGACCAGACAGGCCGCCATCGCGAAACTCGACAAGATCGTCACCAAGATCGGCTATCCGGACAACTGGATCGACTACTCGGGATTGACGATCACGCGCGGCAAGTTGATCGAATCCGTCCGCGCCGCACAGCGTTTCGAAACCAAGCGCGGTTTCGCGCGCCTGGGCACCCCGGTCGACAAGTCCGAATGGCGAATGCCGCCGCAGCTCGTGAATGCCATGTACAACCCGAATGCCAATTCGATCACGTTTCCGGCCGCTATTCTGCAGCCGCCATTCTTCGACTCGGATGCTGCGACCGCGGTCAATTACGGCGCGATCGGAGCGGTTATCGGTCATGAGATCGGACACGGGTTCGACGATCAGGGTTCACGCTACGACGGTGACGGCAATCTGCGCGACTGGTGGACCCCTGCGGACCGGGCCGCATTCGATGCCAAGACCGAGCAGCTCATCGAGCAGTACAACGCGCTGGTCCCGACGGGTCTCGACCCGAGCAGGCACGTCGACGGCGCGCTCACGGTCGGGGAGAATCTCGCGGATCTGCGCGGTCTCGGTATCGCCCTGGCCGCCCTCGGCATCGCCGATAAACGCGACGGCAAGGGCAACCCGGACAACCGCACGCTGTTCTTGTCATGGGCCCGGATCTGGCGGGAGAAATCGACGAAGCAGCATATGGAATTGCGACTGGCCATGGATCCGCACGCACCCAACGAGTTCCGCTGCAACCAGGTGGTCCGCAATATCGACGAGTTCTACACCACCTTCGCCGTCGAACCGAGCGACAAGCTGTACCTGGCCCAGGACCAGCGAGTCTCGCTCTGATCCGACGGGCTGGCAACGCCGGAGGCGGGTAGCCTCGGGCCAGCACTATCGCGCCTGACGAGGATGCGGCCGGGACCGCATCGGGAGAGGAAATCCTCGTGACATCAACCGGTCGTCTCGGTCGAATGGACCGTCGTGCCTTCCTGGTCGCGCTCGGGGTGGTGCCCGCGGCCGTCGCTCTCGTCTCCTGCTCGAAGGATGAGCAGCCGGTGCGGCTCACCGGGGTCGATATGGGCGGCGCGGACGAGCCGATCCGTCCGCAGGACGATCTGTACCGGCATGTCAACGGCAAGTGGCTGCGGGAGTACCAGCTGCCGCCGGATAAGGCCGCGGTCGGCGCGATCAGCGATGCGAGCGACCGGACACTGGATCAGCTGCGCGAGATCATCGAGGGCATCAAGGATCCGAAGCCGGGTTCGGAGGCGCAGCAGATTCGCGATCTCTACGACGCGCGCCTGGATGAGGCCGCCTTCGAAACGCTCGGCCTGACACCGCTGACCGATCTGTTCGCCAAGATCGACGGCGCGGCGACCAAACCGGATCTGGCCAAGGTGATGGCGGAGCTGCCGATCGCCGGGCTGATCGGCATCGGAGTCGGCATCGATCGCAAGGACTCCAACGCCTACATCCCCACCGTCAGTCAGTCGGGTATCACGCTGAGCGAGCAGTACTACCGCAAGCCGGAATACGCCAAACAGCTCGCGGGCTACAAGACCTACCTCGAGAAGATGTCCGCGGGCGCGGGCCTCGCCGATCCGGCGGGGATCGCGCAGCGCATGCTCGATCTGGAGACCAAGATCGCGGCGGCGCATTGGGACAGCGTGCGCAATCGCAATACCGATGCCACCTACAACGTGATGAGCTGGCATGATCTGGTCGCGCTCGGACCGCAATTCGATTGGGATCCGTGGATGGCGGGCAATACCGATCGGCCGCGCTCGCTGTTCGACAAGCTCGTGGTGGCGCAGCCGTCGTTCGTGACCGCCGCCGCGCAACTATGGGCCGACACCGATATCGCGTTGTGGCGAGAGTTCCTGCGGGTCAATGTGATTGCGGAGTTCGCCCGATTCCTGCCCAAGGCGATTCGCGACGCGCGGTTCGAATTCGTCGGCAAGGTGCTCAGCGGAATCGAGGAGCGGCCCGAGACCTGGAAGTCCGGTGTCGGGGTCGTCAACGACAATCTCGGTGACCAACTCGGCAAACTGTATGTGGACAAGTACTTTCCGCCGACTGCCAAGGATCGGGCCAAGGAGATGGTGGCCGACCTCATGGCCGCCTACCGGGAGAACTTCACCAATTCGACCTGGATGTCCAAGCCGACCAGGGATGCTTCGATCGTCAAGCTGGACAAGATCGAGGCCAGGATCGGATATCCGGATAAGTGGGACGACTACTCCGCGCTGAAGATCACCAGGGGCAAGCTGATCGAATCCCTGCGCGCCGTCAATGCTTTCGAATCCAAGAAGGCGTTCAACCGGCTCGGCACTCCGGTCGACAAGTCCGAATGGGGTATGTCGCCGCAGACCGTCAATGCCTACTACTCACCCACCAGCAACCAGATCACCTTCCCGGCCGCCTATCTGCAGCCCCCGTTCTTCGACAAGGACGCGACGACCGCGGTCAATTACGGTGCCGTCGGTGCGACCATCGGCCACGAAATCGGCCACGGCTTCGACGACCAGGGCCGCAAATACGACGCCAGCGGTAACCGCAGCGACTGGTGGACGCCCGAAGACTTGGCCGCATTCGAGGCGAAGACCAAACAGCTGATCGACCAATTCGACGTGCTGGTCCCTGAGGGCCTCGATCCCAAATACCACGTCGACGGCGCGCTCACCGTGGGCGAAAACCTCGCCGACCTGCGCGGCCTGCAAATCGCCGTCGAGGCCTACCGCATCGCCGCCAAACGCGAGGGCATCGACCCCGACTACCAGCAGATGTTCTTCTCCCACGCGCGCAGCTGGCGCGAAAAGCAGACCGAGGAATCCACCATCAGCCTGCTCCAGGATGTCCACGCCCCCAACGAATTCCGCTGCAACCAGATCGTGCGCAATATCGCCCAGTTCTACAACACCTTCGCAGTCAAGGAAGGCGACAAACTCTTCCTCCCGGAAAACCAGCGCATCACCCTCTGACAATCGCCTCCCATGAAGCCCGGCCCCTACGCCGGGCTTCATTCGCGGAGAAACGCTCGCGAGCGAATAGGGTTCGCCGCCGAGGCGAGCGGGTCAGAAGGCGCTGCCGGTGGAGGGGCGGGGGAAGTAGCCGGGCCAGCCGAACAAGTAGCCGGGGTAGCTGGGGTAGCCGGGGTAGCTGTGCTGGCCCCAGCCGCCGTGACCGCCCCAGCCGCCGTTGCCGCCCCAGCCACCGTGGCCGCCCCAGCCACCATGACCCCAGCCGCCGTGACCGTGGATGTCGTCAGCCTGGTCCACCTGCACGATCGCCGGGCCCTGGGTGTCGGTCGTATCGGCGAGCGCCGGGCCCGCGACCGCGGCGATCGGGGCCAGGGCAAGCACGGAGGTGATGGCGATGCGGGCGACCATGGGGCGGACGCGTCGGGCGGAACTCTTTTGGTTCATCGGAACTAACCTCAATTCGGTATGCGTCAGTCGTGCGAAGACCCGTGTGCTCACGGGTTCGACGTCGATGCCTCCCGGACGAGAGGATCATTATTGACGTCATTTAACGTACCGCTAGATAGCGGCACGTTCAATAGGTTCACAACAAATGACATGACAGCGATCGGCAAGTCAGGGAGAGCGCCGTGAGCAATGTAGGTTAGGCTGGCCTTTGCTATTGCGGGCTCGAAGGGAGCCGAGTCGGGGAATTCCTCGATGAAGGAGAGGGTGACGATGGAGCCTGTTCGGACGTCTCGTGGCTGGAAGCGGGCGGCGGTTGCCGTGCTGGCCGGTGCGCTGACCCTGGGTATCGCCGCCTGCGGGTCGTCGAGCGATGACGCGGAATCCGACGGTGGCGCACCCGTCACCATCAACCACGCCCGCGGCACGACAACGGTGCAGGGCACCCCGAAAAAGATTGTCACGCTGGGGAATCAGTGGCTGGATTCGACGCTGGCGCTCGGCGTCACCCCGGTCGGCTATGTCGACAATGTCGCCTCGGTATCCAAGAGCACGCCGGCGTGGGAGCCGAAGTCGCTCGAATCGGCGAAGGCCTTGAATACCAGCGGCAATATCGCCGAACAGGTCGCGGCGCTGGAGCCGGATCTGATTCTGGTGGACGGATTCCTGGCCGACCAGAAGACCTACGACGAGCTGTCCAAGGTCGCCCCGACGCTGCCCGCACTCACCTCGTCGTCGATCCAACCGTGGCAGGACCTGGTGACCGCGCTCGGCAAGGTACTGCACAGGGAAGACGACGCGACGCGGGTGATCACCGATGTGGACAAGAAGGTGGAATCCATCGGCCAGGCCAATCCGGGCCTGAAGGGCAAGACCTTCGCGAGCACCTGGTTGGCGAGCCCGGCCCAGCTGATGGTGCTGACCGATCCGAACGACGGGTCGAGCAAGATCTTCACCCAGCTCGGACTGACCATTCCGAAGAACCTCACCGACCGGCCGTCGAATCAGGGCCGGCTGGCGCTGTCCCCGGAGCGGGTCGACGAGCTCACCGCCGATCTGCTGCTCGCGGGCTACTCCCCCGGTATGGACGACAAGTACCGACAGTTGCCCGGATACGCCGATCTGCCCGCGGTGCAGAAGGGTTCGGTGGTCTTCCTCACGGTGCAGGAGATCAGCGCTGTTAACCAGCCGACCGCGCTATCGGTGCCCTATCTGCTGAACAAGCTGGAGCCCGCCTTCGCCAATGCGGCGAAATAGCTTCAGCGCGCCGGAGATCGAGGCGCACCAGTGCGTGGGCCTTCGGCCATTCCGCGGCCATGTCCAGCAGGTACCTGAGTTCATCGGTTCGATCGCGTAGGGCTGGAGTAGCGCGGCCGGAGGACATCGCCGGGGACTCACCAGCAGCTTTTGCCTGCACGGCATGCGCGATACACCGCGCGTATTCGCGAATATCGGTGTGCGCCTCGGCATCCGGTGCGTACGGCCGCAATCGCACCAGCGCATCCCGGATTTCGACCGTCATCCGATATAGCCGCGACGCGGAACCGCCGCTCGGCCGGGCCAGCACTACCTCGGGTACAGCATCCGTGAGCGCCTGCCACAGCGGACGCAGTCGGCGACAGCGGCGCCCGGCCCGGTCCAGTTCCGCCCGAGCCAGCAACGCATTCCACAGCGGGATCGCGATCAGGGCGGTGAGCAGGAACAATGTCGCGTAGGTTCCGATAGACCAGATCAACCCCTGCTCATCTGGTCGAGTTCCGTTGGTCATCCGCACGAGCGAGACCACTGTCGAGATCGCGGCATACACGGCGACGATCAGCAGTGCGCCGTAGGTCAGTCGCTCCTGCACGGTGAGGCCGGCGGCGCGCAACTCTCGCACGCAGGCCCGCGTCATCAGCATGCCGGACAAGGCGGTCGGCACCGTGGTCAGCGACCAAATGGTCAGCCCCCAGTCCAGGTGCGAAACCACAATGCCGACCAGCACAACACATCCGGACGCAAGGGCGGTCCTGTCGTAGGTGCGCTGCCGGCGTACCGCGGTGCGCGCGTCCCCGCCATCGAGCAATCGTGCGAATCCGAAGACATTCGCCACCGCCAGCGCACCGAAGATCGTGAACAGATCGAGCGCTAGATCAGCCCGACCGAGCCGACCGACGCAGATGAAGATGAGCAGACCGACCAGATCCCAGGCCAGTGCGCGATTGATGAGCTGGTCGCTGAGGGTGTCGGCGACCAGGAACCACCGGCCGATGGTGATCGCCGCGACGAATCCGAGGACCGCCACCACGGGAGCGACGGGCAGCGAGTTCATGGCCCAGACAGTAGAGTCCGGGCGCGGCAGACACCAGCCGTGCGTCAGCGCGCGGCGACGAGTTCGTCGGCCTCGGCGATTTCGGCCAGTTCCTCCTCGACGTACTTATCGCCCGCGAAGTACGAGGCCGCGGCGGCCAGGAACATCATCACGGCGGCCGAGACGAATACCACGATCAGACCGGAGTGGAACGGCCCGGTGAGCAGATTCGGGAAGAACTCCTGACCGGTGAGGGTGTCCGCATTGACGCCCGGCTTGGCCAATTCACCACTGGGTCCGAGCAATTCCTGGATCGGGTTGTATCCGAGGAAGGCGGCGAACATGCTCGCGACGGGCGGCAGGTCGGCGAGTTGGGATGCGGCGCCCGCGGACACGCCCTGGGCACGCAGCCCGCTGTCGAGGGCCGAGGGCAGGCCGGCAGCCAGGCCGACGACCATGAGCGAGAAGAAGATTCCCATCGACAGCGCATTGCCGCCGTTGAACAGGGTGCCGCGCATACCGGATGCCGCACCGCGCTGGGACGCGGGCACGCTCGACATGATGGCGGCGGTATTCGGCGAGAAGAACAGCCCGCAGCCGACGCCGTTGAGCAGCACGATCGCGGCGAATACCCAGTAGTTGAAGTCGACCGGGATAACGAGCAGCAGCAGGAAGGTGAGCCCGGCCAGCGCCGCGCCGCCGGTGGTGAACGCGCGCGATCCGTAGCGGTCCGACAGCCAACCCGAAACCGGTCCGGCGGCAAGGAATCCCACGGTCAGCGGCAAAAGATAGATACCGGCCCACAGCGGCGTCGATTCGTAGTCGTAGCCGTGCAGTGGCAACCAGATGCCCTGCAACCAGATGATCAGCATGAACTGCAGG
This sequence comes from Nocardia sp. NPDC050412, assembly GCF_044458825.1. Lineage (NCBI taxonomy): Bacteria > Bacillati > Actinomycetota > Actinomycetes > Mycobacteriales > Nocardiaceae > Nocardia > Nocardia sp. NPDC050412. The sequence goes on along the minus strand of NZ_JBITIJ010000007.1, from coordinate 135,077 downwards.
CCGCCGCGGCCGATCGAGACCATCAGATTGGCGAAATTGCCCAGACCGAATGCGCGGTTGCCGAACAGCGACAGCTGGAACATCGGCTCGGCGACCTTGGTCTCCACCACGCAGAACGCCGCGAGCAGGGCGGTGCCGCCGATCACCGCGCCGAGCACCCAGGGGTTGGACCAACCGGTGGGATGTCCGCCATAGGGCTGGATGCCGTAGGTGATGCCGGTGAGCAGTGCGGTCAGGCCGAGGCCGAAAGTGATGGTGCCCGCCCAGTCGACCTTGCCCTTGGTTCGCGTGCCTACCTCGTGCAGTGAGCGGTAGGACCAGATCGAGCCGATCACCGCGATCGGCACGCTGACCCAGAACACCGCGCGCCAATCCCATTCCGACAGCACGCCACCGATGATCAGGCCGAGGAAGGAGCCCGCCACCGCGGCAACCATATTGATGCCGAGTGCGGTACCGCGCTGTTTGGCCGGGAAGGCGTCGGTGAGGATGGCCGTCGAATTGGCCGTCAGCATTGCGCCGCCGATGCCCTGCAGCACGCGCCAGACGATGATCCACATCGCGCCCGACCCACCGTGGGATGGATCGAACGACAGCGCGACCGAAGTAACCGCGAAGACCGCGAAGCCGAGGTTGTAGATCCGGACGCGCCCGAAGATATCGCCGAGCCGCCCGAACATCACCACCAGCACCGCGGTGACGAGCAGATAGCCCATCAGCATCCACAGCAGATAGCCGACATTGCCCGCTTCCAGCGGATTCAGTCCGATGCCTCGGAAGATCGCGGGCAGCGAGATCAGCACGATCGAGGCGTTGACCGCGCTGAGCAGCACACCGATGGTGGTGTTGGTCAGCGCGATCCATTTGTAGTTCGGATGGTCTCGGTCGTAGCGCAGGCGGCGGCGAATGGTCTGGACATCATCCAGATCGAGATCGGCGGATGGAATCGTCACGGTAGTCCCTTGCTGATTGTTACCTCAGGAAACTATATAGTTAGCCGATGTAACTATCAACTGGCCGCCCCACTCAATGGACTGGTCAGCTCTCCGCGGCCTTGCGGTAGCCGCGAACCGCGAAGGCGCCGAAGACCAGCGCAAGCCCTGCGGACCAGGCGACGGTCTGCAGCAGCGGGGTGGCGATGGGACCGCCGATCGTGCAGCCGCGCATTGCCTCGATGGCGCAGCTCATCGGCTGGACGCGCACCACCGGCTGCAGCCAACCCGGGTAGTTCTCCACTGGCACGAAGCCGGAATTGAAGAACAACCCGAGCAGCACGAGTGCCGAAAACAATTGCACGACCTTGTCGCCCGCCTTGCTGACGGCGACCGTGATCACCATGGTGGCGAAGCCGGGAATCAGCAGCACCGGAACCGCGAGCGCACCGAGCACGCCGGGCCAGCCCTGCTCGAAGCGCAATCCGAGCGCCACGCCGAGGGCGACCACGATGATCGTCGCGATCAGCGTCCGTCCGCATTCGGCGAGCAGTCTGCCGATCAGTCCGGCCGCGCGGTGCACCGGCAGCACCCAGATGCGCCGCAGCAGACCGCTTTCCCGCTCCGCGTACAGCGACAGTCCGGTGCCCATGGCACCGTACATCGCGCCGGTGACCGCGATCATCGGGACGAAACCGTAGATGGCGTCCACGCCGGACGATGCGCTGAGGAATTTGTGGAGCACCAGTTGGTACATCAACAGCAGCAGCACCGGCAGGATCAGCGTCGAGGTCAGCACCTCCTGCTCACGCGGCCAGCGGCGCAGCAGTCGGCCCGTTTCGACGAAGCTCTGGTCGATCAGTGTTTTCACGGCCGCCGCCTTTCCACCAAGACCGAGATCGCGGTGAACGCCATGATCAGACCGAGAATCCAGACCGCCGCTATCGCGACGGCCGAGGTGGATTCGCCATTGGCCAGATCGCGCAGGGCGGCAGCGGCCTGGGACACCGGCTGATTGCGGACGAAGGGCTGGATCCAACCCGGAAACCCCTCGGCCGGAACGAGACCCGTGGACATCATGATGAGCAGAAGTTGCGGTGCCAGCAGCGCGGATGCGCCGATTTCCGGCCTACCGGTGGCGACGCCGAGTGTGTCGGCGCCGATCACCAGTGCCACGGCAAAGGCCAGCGACAGTGCGATGAAGACGAGAGCCGCTGTACCGCTGTGGAATCGGAATCCGAAGATCGCGCCGATGACCAGCGCTCCGGCTAGTCCGGCCAGCGCGCGAACCAGGTTCGCGGACATTCGGGCGGCCAGCGGGACCCAGGATTTGACCGGCATGGATCGCATGCGGGTTCCCATGCCGCTGAAAGTGTCTCGGGCGGCGCGGTCGCCCGCCGACATGGCAGTGAAGAACATGCCCTGCAGCACGATTACCGGCAGCAGGTACTGAGCGTAGTCCGCGCCGGTCTGCTCCATCGACTTGCGCAGTGGGACATAGAAACAGACGAAGAAGATCATCGGCGCGATGAAGCCGAAGGGCAGATCACCCTCGCGGACCGCCGCGCGCACGGTGCGCCCGCTCAGCGCGGTCCATTGCATTCCGGCGGGAATGGTGACTGATTCGGTCATGCGGTCACCAGCCCCGGTTCATCGGTGGTGAGCTTGATGAAGACCTCGTCGAGTGAGGGTCTGCGCAGGGCGATATCGATGAGTTCGATACCGGCTTCGGTAATGCGGCGCAGCGCTTCGGCCAGTGTGGCGGCACCGTCGGGAGCCGGAAGCGAAACCCGGTCCTTGGATTCGGCGACCGTCACCGTGCCGAGGCCGCCCAGCGCGGTTACCACGGCGGGCAAGTCACCGGCATCGACCGGCACGACCTCACAGTAGCTCGAACCCGAACGTGCCTTGAGTTCGTCCGCGGTGCCCTCGGCGATCACGCGGCCCTTATCGATGACGATGATGTTGTCGCTCAACGCATCCGCCTCCTCGAGGTACTGCGTCGTGAGCAGGATTGTCACACCCTGTTCCGCGAGCGAACGCACCAGCGACCAAACCCTCTGTCTACTCACCGGATCCAGGCCGGTGGTGGGTTCGTCGAGAAAGACGACCTTGGGCAGGCGCACCAGGCCGCAGGCGATATCGATGCGCCTGCGCATACCGCCGGAATAGCCGCCGACGCGACGATCGGCCGCCTCGGTGAGATCGAACTGTTCGAGCAGTTCGGTGGCGCGGACCTTGGCCTGCTTCGGACGCAGACCCATCAGACGACCGAAGAGGACGAGGTTCTCCCGACCGGTCAGCACCTCATCGAGCGCCGCGTACTGGCCCGTGAGCATGATAGATGCCCGCACAGCCGCGGCCTCACGCACGACGTCGTGGCCCGCAACCAGGGCGCGGCCCGCATCGGGCTTGGTGAGCGTCGACAGGATGGAGACCGTGGTGGTCTTGCCCGCGCCGTTCGGACCGAGCACGCCGAGCACACTTCCGGCGGGCGCCGAGAAGGTCAGGCCGCGCACGGCATGGACGTCGCCGAAGGACTTGCGAACGTCCTCGACCACGATGGCGTTTTCGATCGCGTTCATCGTTCTCCCGGAGTTGCGCTTGGTATGGCGGCGGCCACTGCGGTAACGCAGCGCTGCCAGATCGTTGCGAAACGGTCGATCTCGGTGGTGTCGAAAAGTGCGTCGCTCCAGCGGAACAGGGTGGCCAGCTGGGGTCCGTCGGCGCCGGGGTAGACGGCGACGACGAGGTCGAGTGCGTAGCGCAGCGGCATTTCCGGTTCGGGGGCGACCGGAAGCCGTTGGTGCAGGGTGAGATCGGTGATCGGGGTCCATGGGCCCGATGTGCCTGCGGCGAGGTCCATTCGACCCAGGTAGTCGAGCATTACCTGCGGGTCCGTGTGCGGTTCGGTGTCGCCGTAGCGAAGCAGGCCGTAGTCCAAGCCCTTGTTCGGGACGCTGTCCAGCTGTGCTGAGACGGCTTTCAGCAGGCCTGCTGCTTCGGCCGGATCGGATTCGGCGCGGGAGATGTCGAGTGTCGAGCCCGCACCGACGCGCAGTGGATAGACGGTGGTGAACCAGCCGACGGTGCGCGAGGTGTCGACAGTGCGCGAGGTGTCGGCGTTGTCGACAGTGCGCGAGGTGTCGGCGTTGCCGACGGTGCGCGAGGTGTCGGCGTTGCCGACAGTGCGCGAGGTGTCGGCGTTGCCGACGGTGGCATCCTCGCGGCCGTGGCCCTCGAGGGCGACCAGTGTGCCGGTCGAGCCGTCCTGGTTGCGTTGGGCTCGCCAAGTCGTGACCGCGATTGTCAGTGCGGTGAGCAGCAATTCGTGCATGCTGAGGTCGGTTCCGAGGCCGTCGAGGATGCGGCGGGTGATGTTTGTCGGCGTGAACGATGGCGTGAGGCGGCAGGAGGACCAGGTGTCTCGGGTCGGATCCGGGTGCCGCAGTCCGAGTTCTGGATCGGGGCCGGTTAATTGGTTGGCCCAGAAGTCACGTTGTGCTGTTACTTCAGGTGCGGTGCGGCGCTTGTCGAGTAGTTCCGCCCAAGTGCGATACCCAGTGAATTCTGGTGCGACAGTGAGGGTTTGCCCGTCAAGGAGATGCGACCACGCGTCGGCGAGATCCGCGAAGATGATGTGCCAGGAGACGGGGTCCACCGCGAGGTGGTGGATCGACAGCAGCAGCACATCTGGGCCTGCGAAGCGGACGGCCTGAATCATGGTGCCCGTCTTCGGATCGATGCGGTCGATCGCCGCTCGCGCATGCTTCTCGAGTGCGGGGCCGAAGTCACCGGAGACCTGAACCTCGTGGAGGATATCAGCGGCGCGCACGCTGCCCTGTGCTCTGGTTTCGAACCTGTCTTCGGTCGTTGACAGTTGGCCGCGCAGCATGTCGTGTCCATCGAGGAGTGCCTGCAGCACCGCTTCCAACCCGACTCGATCCAACTCGGCGGGTAGCGATACCAGTGTGGAGAGTGCGAGCCTGCGGAAGCCGCCGTACTCGTACATCCAGGACATGATCGGTGTCGGGAGCACCGCACCGACCGCGGTTGGCGTGTTCTCCTGCTGTGCCGCACAGGAATCGATGGCGGCCGCCAGATCGCGGACGGTGCGGTTGGTCATGACCATGGCGGGGCTGATCGAGAGTCCCGCGCGTCGCACGGCGTTTACCAGGGAGATGGCGACAATGCTGTCCATGCCGAGTTCGATGAAATCGTCATCGATGCCGGGTGTGGTCCCGCCCAGTGTCTCCGCGAGCGCGCGGCACAGGGTTCGCTCGGTATCGGTGCTCGGCAGGGTGCGCTGAGCCGAACCTTGCAGCGCCTCCAGCCCAAGAGCATGCAGAGCGCGGACATCGAGTTTGCCGTTAGGGGTGACCGGTAGCTCGGGCAGCGAAATGACCCGCGCCGGAACCATATATGCAGGCAGGCGCTCGGCAAGTCCGGCGCGCAAGTTGGCCGAATCAGCACCGACCGCGAAGGCGAGGAGACTCGGGCCACTCGGCCGCCGCACAACCAGTACGGCGCCCGCGCGGACCTGCGGAAGCTGCAGCAAAGCTGTTTCGATATCGCCGATTTCGATCCGGTAGCCGCGAATCTTGACCTGGTCATCGATGCGGCCGCGGTAAGCGAGATCGCCATTCGGCAACTGCCGCACCAGATCACCTGTGCGATACATGCGGGCACCGGGTCGGAATGGGTCGGCGACGAAGCGGCCCGCGGTGATGGCGGCCTTGCCGATATAGCCGCGTGCCACCTGAGCGCCCGACAAATACAGCTCACCGATGACACCGCGCGGCACCGGCCGCAGCATGGCATCGAAGACATAGGCGGACATGCGATCCACCGGTCCGCCGATGGTGGGCTGGGCACTGCCCGACTCGCTGCGACCGGTATTCACCGTCGCGACCACCGCCTCGACCGTGGTCTCGGTGGGGCCGTAGCAGTTGTAGACCGCGGTGCCCGGCAGCGCGCGCAGTTGCTCCCACATGGGCGTACCGATGGCCTCGCCGCCGAGGGCGAGCACGGTCAGCCGCTCACCGTCCACTAGGCCGGCGGCCGAGAGCTGGGTGAACATGGACGGCGAGGTGTCGATCATATCGATCTCGTGCCGGACGATGCCGTCGACGAGGCCCTGCGCATCGCGCATTTCGGTCTCGTCGAACAGGTGGACGGCGTGGCCGTCGAACAGGCCGATCATGGGCTGCCAGGAGGCGTCGAAGCTCAGCGACCAGGCATGTGCGATGCGCAGTCGGCGGCCGAGTCGGGTCACTGCCGGGCGGTAGACGCGGTCGCGGTGGTCGGTGAAGTAGCTGGTCAGAGCGGCGTTTGTGGCGATGACACCCTTGGGTTCGCCGGTTGAGCCGGAGGTGAAGATCAAGTACGCGGCGGTCTGTGGGGGAACCGGGTGGTAGGACGGGATGGGGTGGTTTGCGATTCTTTCGGCTACGGCCGGCTCGTCGAGTACCAGAACGGGACGCGCGGTCTCGCCGAGCAGCGAGGCAGACTCGGCGACCGTCAGTACGAGTTTCGGGTCCGCCTGGCGCAGGATGGATTCGATGCGTGCTGCGGGTGCCGAGATATCTACCGGCACATAGGCTCCGCCGGCTTCCAGTACGGCGAGGATCGCGACGATAGACCTGCCCGATCGCGGTAGCGCAAGGGCGACAACGGTTTCCGGACCGATACCGCCGGCGATCAGCTCATTGGCCAGTTGCCCGGCGGCTGCACGCAATTCACGGTAGGTGTAGCGATCCGAACCGGCGCTCAGGGCGATCGCATCCGGAGTGTCGGCGACCTGGTTCAGGAAGAGCTCGTAAGCCGTCCCATTAGCGTCGACCTGCTTCGCGGCCACGGTAACCTTCTCATCGGCCAGCAGCAGGTCCAGCGAATCAGGGCTCGAATCACCGTGATCGGGCAATTGACGCAGCACCGACAGTATCCGCTCGCCGATATCGGCGATCGGGAAGTGCGGCAGGGCTTCGGCAATCGCCTCGAGCATGACGACGAGTGTGCCGTCGTTCAAATGCGACACCACCGAAAGCGGATAGTGCACCAGACTTTCCATCGCCACTGGCAGGAACCGGGTGCCGCTCGCGGTGACGATCGGATCGGTGGCCGCACCGATGGGCGCGTTCTCGAAGACGAACAGCACGTCGAACAGCGCACCGTGACCGGCGGCCCGCTGAATGGTCGACAGGCTCACACATCCCGCATCCCGCATGGCCGCCGATTCGCGCTGTAGCTGCGCGCATTGCTCGGCGACGGTGCGGGTTCGGTCGATGAGGACGCGCGCGGGCACCGTATTGATGAACAGTCCGATCATCGTTTCGACGCCGGGCAGTGCATCCGGACGGCCGGAAATGGTGGTGCCGAAGACGACATCATGTCGATCGGTGAGTCTGCCGAGGACGACGGCCCAGGCGAATTGGACGACCGTGCTCATGGTCAGGCCGTTAGACCGTGCCCATCGCACCAGCCGCGCGGTTTCGGCATTGCCCAGGCTGAATCGGCTGCGGCGTGGAATCGCCGCGCCGATTTCGGTTGCCGCACTACCGGCCAGCATGAGCGGACCGCTCAGCGGCGCAAGGTATTCGGACCAGCGTCGGGTAATGGCCGCGGTGTCCTGCACGGCGAGCCAGCCGATGTAATCGCGGTACGGCCGTGCCGGTGGCAGCGAATCCGCCTGTCCCCCGGCTTCATACACCGCCATCAGCTCGCGGAAGAACACCGCGACCGCCCAGCCGTCCATCAGGATGTGGTGCGCGGTCACGATCATCCGGCGCCGCTCGTCGGGAAGCGTTACCAGCGTGATGCGCAGGGCCGGACCGCGAGAAAGATCGAACCGCCGTTGCCGGTCGGCCGCGGCGATGGTATCGAATTCCGCCGGAAGCGCCGAGATTTCGAACCAGGGCAGATCCACCCAGGTCGGGACGATCTGCACCGGCCTGGGCAGATCTTTATCCCAGAACGCGGCCCGCAGATTGGCGTGCCGCTGCAGGATTGCTTCGCTGCTGCGGCGCAACATCGGCACGTCGATCGGACCGCCGATATCGATGACGAACTGCATGGTGTACAGATCGACCCCGTCGGCGGCCAACCGCGCCAACGCGAACAGCCCCTCCTGTAGTGGGCTGAGCGCGAGCACATCCTCGATTTCGGCCGGGACGCTCCGGTCCACAGTCATCGCAACGCCTTTCGGCCCGAGGTCATCGTATCGCCGCACGTCGGGCCAGTCGCTCGGAAGTAGTCGCCTTTCATTGCGACTGCTTCCAAGCCGCGCCCAAGGCGGCCAGCGCGTCCGAGCTGAGGCCGGATACGCTCATCGCGGCATGTTGGCGCTGATCAGGTTCTGCTGGTTGGGCCGTATCGGGATGGCCGTCATCGCCGTTCGCGTCGGCTGCCACACCGAAGGTGTCGCCGATGGTCGTTGTCACCCCCGCAGCCACCGCCTCGTCGACCGCGGCCGCGAGTTCGGCGATGGTGAGGTGCTCGAATACCAGCTGTGGAGACAGTGGGAGGCCGAGCTGATTGGCGCGTGCCGACCACTGAATGGAGATCACGCTGTCGCCGCCGAGTGCGAAGAAGCCGTCATCGGCGGCGACATCCTCGATTTCCAGCAACTCCTCGAGGATTGCGATGAGCTGCTGCTCGGTCTCTGTCTGCTCGGCAGCGGAAGATGCTGTACCTGTGGCGGTTTCAACAGTGCCACCGGGCCTGGTCGCGAACACGAGTCGTCCTGCGGTGTCCCAACGCGCCCGCTGTTCGGTGCGGAACAATCGAGCTCCCGGCAGGTACGGGTCGTCGATGAATGCTTTTGCCGAATCCTCGACGTACCCCTCGGCAAGTCCGGCCCCACCGACGTACACGTCGCCGTCGACGCCGGGCGCAACCGGTCGCCGGGCTTGATCCAGCACCAACACCCGCGCACCCGGAATGGGACGCGCACGTCCGCTTCCGTCGACCGCCCCGCGCGCCACCGCGCCCGCGTACTCCGGAATCCGGAAGTCGAAGGTCGCGACCGAACCGGCCGCGAGCGCAGGCAGTAGATCGGGGAGTGCTGGGGGCCAATCGGTTCCGATGACCTCCCAGCTGCGCACCGACGGCAACATGGAGACGCCGGTCTGCACGAACCGCGACAGCGTGATGGGATCGGCAACCACATGGGTTACCGAATGTGCCCCGATCAGCTCGACCAGCGCGACCGGATCTTCGTGTTGCGGTTCGGTGGCGAGGATCAGCGTCGCCCCGTCGGCGAGCGCAGCCAGCAACTCGACCTCGATCTCGGGTCCGGACCAGGGTGCGGCGACCAGTCGAACATCCGCCGAACCCGTTGCCCGATCCAGCGATTCGCTGCGGCGATCCGCGGCGATGGCCCGTCGATCGGCAACCACGGCCGCCACAGCCTCGCGGCCGAGCACAACGTGCGAAACCGCGATAGTTCCATCGGTATTCGCTACCGCGTCCAGTGCGGCAAGCCGTCGCACCACCCCCGCCGCCGAAGCGCCATCGGGCACCTGTGTCACGCCTCGATCGAGCTGTTCGAATAGCTCGCCATAGGTGAGTGTCTCGGTACCGGAGCGCAGAGCGATCCGATCGGCCGGAACACCGCGACCACGCCGGATCAGCTCGGCAAGGCCCGGTACCCAGGTCAGCTCCACACCGGTGGCCCATTCACCGAGGACCCGTTGCCGCTCGGCGGCGGGCATCACGTCGAGTTCGCCGACGGTGCTGTCGGGAGTTTCGGCGAAGGCTGTGAGTACCCGAAGCATGCGCTGCGCGAACAACTCTCCGGTCGCGGGCTCATACAGATCGGTATTCACGATGACACTGGCATCGAAGCCGCCGTCGGATCCCGCGAAGAAATTGATGCTGAGATCCAGCAGCGAGGTGTCGAAATCCAAAGGCAATACCGTCAGTGCGGTGTGCGCGTCCAAACCCTGACCCGCGCCGTCCCAGTTCTCCTCGCGGAAGTGCATCATGGCCTGGAACAGCGGGTTCCTGGACCGGGACCGAGCCGGATTCAGCGCGTCGACCAGGCGTTCCATCGGGATATCCTGGTTGCTGTACGCGCCGAGTGCGGTATCGCGGGAGCGCTTCAGCACGGTCCGCAGCGTCGGCTCGCCGGATAGGTCATTGCGCAGCACCACCATATTGGCGAGCAGTCCGACCAACTCGGCCGCGGCCGGATCGACCCGACCCGCGATCGGCGTGCCGAGCGGAATATCCACACCCGCACCGAGTTTGTGCAGCAGCGTCGCGACAGCGGCCTGGTAGAGCATGAACTCGCTGCCCCCGCTCGCCTCGGCGAGCGCCTTCAGCTTGCCGCGCAGGGCGGCGGGGACCGCGAACGGCACTACATGTCCGTTCTTGCCGAGTATGGCGGGACGCGGGCGGTCCAGGGCGACATTGATCTCGTCCGGCAGGTCGGCGAGTGTGTCGCGCCAGTAATCCACCTGCGCACCGAGCGAATCGACCACATCGCGCTGCCACAGTGCATAGTCGGCGTACTGAATGTCGAGGGGCGTCCAGTCCGGAGCAGCGCCCGCGGTGCGAGCACGGTAGGCGGTGGCGAGATCGTCCAGAATCGTCCGGAACGACCAGTGATCGGCCACCAAATGGTGCACGAGCAGCGAGAGCACGTGAGTCCTGTTGTCCAGCATGAAGACTCGCGGTCGAATCAGCAGCTCGGTATCGACCGCGAAGCAGTGGCCACCGGCTGCGGCGAGTTCTGCGCGCAGTTTTTCCGGATCGTCCAGCTGCGTCACTGGCACAGCTATCGGCCCTGCGGGCAGCACCAATTGATATGGCACGCCGCCGTTCTCGGGAAAAACGGTGCGCAGCACCTCGTGCCGTGCAACGACGTCGGCGAGCGCGGCAGTCAGCGCATCGAGATCCAGCCGACCGTCGACCCGAACCGCGAATGGGATATTGCCGATCGCACTCGGCCCCTCCAGCTTGCGCTGGAACCACAACGCGAGCTGCGAGTACGACAGCGGAATATGATCGGGCCGTTCGCGTTTCAGCAGTGGGCGCACAGCGGCAGTGACCCGCGCCGGTGTAGCTTCGATCTGTGCGGCAAGTCCCGCGACGGTCGGGGTATCGAACGGTGCGCGCACATCGATCTCGACGCCGAATTCGGTGCGAATCCGCACGACCAGGCGGGTGGCAAGCAGCGAATGCCCGCCGAGTTCGAAGAAGGAATCGTCCGCGCCGATCTGCTCGCGGCCGAAGATCTGCGCGAACAGGCCGGCCAGACGGATTTCGGTGGCGGTGCTCGGCTCCCGGTAGCGGTGGCTGGTGGCGCGTTCCGGATCCGGCAGCGCACGACGGTCGAGTTTGCCGTGTACGGTCAGCGGGATCTCGTCGATCGCCGCGAAGGCGCTCGGCACCATGTAGTCCGGCAGCGTCGCGGCGGCATGTCCGCGGACCTCGTCCATATCGAGCGTCGACGCCGAAAGTCCTTTGGCCGCAACCACATATGCGGCCAACATCGCACCGACCGCCGCATCCTCGACCGCGATGACGACACAGTGTCCGACACCCGGATACGACGCGATGGCCGCCTCCACCTCGCCGAGTTCGATCCGGAAGCCACGCACCTTGACCTGCTCATCGGCCCGGCCGACGAATTCGATCTCACCATTGGCATTGCGCCGGGCGAGATCTCCGGTCCGATACAGCCGAGCGCCCGGCGCGAACGGATCGGCGACGAAGCGCTCCGCTGTCAACCCACGCCGATTCAGGTAGCCTCGCGCCAATTGCGCTCCGCCCAAATAGATCTCACCGACAACACCCGGTGGCACCAGCTGCAGCGCCGCATCGAGCAGGTACACCGTGACGTTCTGATTCGGCACACCGATCGGCACGATCCGGGTGCCCTGCGGGCCTTCCACATTCATATGCGTCGCGCACACAACTGCCTCGGTCGGGCCGTAATGGTTGCGCAGCTCGGCATCGAAGACACCGGCGAACTTGTCGGCCACCTCACCGGGCAGCGCCTCACCACCCACCGGAACATGCCGCAGCGCACGCCATTCGCTCACCTCCGGCAGCAGCAGGAAGGTGCTCAACATCGACGGCACCATATGCAGCACCGTGACCCCGCAGCGGGTGATCAACTCGGCGACGTAGGGAATATCGCGGAAGGCATCGGGCTTCGGGATGACCAGCCGGGCGCCGAGCGTCAGCGTCACGAAGATATCGAGCAGGGAGGCATCGAAGCTGACCGAAGAGGACTGCAGCAGCCGGTCCTCGGCGGTCATACTCCATTCCGCGACGAAGCCAGCGAGATGTTCGGCGATCGCGGCGTGGGATACCGGGACGCCCTTGGGCTTTCCGGTGGACCCGGAGGTGTAGATGACATACGCGAGATGGCCGGGCAGCAGCGGCCGCACCCGGTCCGCATCGCCAGGATCGGTATCCGGGAGTCCGCCGGCCGCGGCTTCGGCGGTATCCAGTTCGACCCGACCGAGCACCAGTCGGGGTGCGGCGTCCTCGGTCAGGTAGTCGATGCGGTCGTTCGGGTAGGCCGGATCGATCGGTAGATAGGCCGCACCGGCTTTTAGCACGCCCAGCACCGCGACCACGAACTCCACCGAATTCGACAGCCGCAGCCCGACGATGTCTTCGGTACCGAGTCCCTGCCCGATCAGCCAGTGCGCCAAGCGATTGGCGCGCCGATTCAGTTCGGCGTAGATGAGTTCGGTGTCGCGTTCCGCGGGGGCGACAATGGCGAGCGCATCGGGCGTTGCCGCGACCTGATTTTCGAAGAGCGCAACCATGGTGGTCGGTTCCGCCTCGACAATCGGGCCGTGCGACAGCGCGAGGATCGCGGCGCGATCGGCCGCGCCGAGCATATCGATATCACCGAGCCTGCGATCGGGATTCGCGAGTGCGTTGTCCAGCAACTGCAGGTAGTGGTCGAGCAGCTGTTCCACCAGGGCGCGGTCCAGATCGGCGATCCGGTATTCGGCCTCCAGATAAGCGCCATCGGCTTCTGTGACTACGGTCAGCCCCAGCGGAACCTGCGCCACCGCACTGCCGAGATCGAGCAGTGTCGCCTCGACACCTGCCAGGTCGAATCCCTGTGCGCTCCTGCGCACCCCGAAGCCGAGTCGGACCAGCTGTTCCAACCCGTCCCGGCCACCGATGCGATCCGGATTCGCCTCGCGCACAACGCGATCGATGCCGACATTCTGATGCGCGAAGGCACCGACGCAGGTGTCGCGAATGGTTTCGGTGAAGCGGGCGAAGTTGTCTTCGGCACCGATGGTGGCGCGCAGCAGCAGCGTATTGCCGAAATAGCCGATCAACGAGCCGGCGGCGGCATCGCGGCGCACGGTAACCGGGACCGATACCAGGAAATCCGTGGCCGCGGTGTAGCGATGGATCACCGCGTCATAGGCGGCCAGCCACACCATGAAAGGGGTGGCGCCGTGCGCACGCGCGAAGGCCTCCACGCGGCCGACGAGCTCCCCGGGCAGCGACAGGGTGCACCGGTCGGACTGCTTCGCCGCAGCCGTGGCGACCGTGGCTGGACCGGGGAGTTCCAGGGCTTCCGGTAGCGGGCGCAGGGTTGTACGCCAATAGTCGATATCGGTGTTGTCAGTGAGATCGCCGAAAATCGCGACGTCGACGAATTGCGCACGATCGGACTGGACGGGCTCGGCACGGTAAGCGGCATTGAGCTCGGTGAAGAAGACCGCCCACGAGTCGTCATCCCAGCTGATGTGATGCGCTACCAGCAGCAAAGCGAATTCATCGGCACCGATGCGCACCAGGCTGACGCGCAACGGCGACTCGGTCGCGAGATCGAACGGTCGGCCGAATTCCCGGCGAGCCAGCACTTCCAGCCTGCGTGACCGGCCGGTCTCCGGCATATCGGTCAGATCGTGTGTCTGCCAAGACAATTCGAGATCCGAGCGGACGATCTGGTACGGCTCGCCGTTCTCGTCCAACCCGTAGGTGGTGCGCAGAATGTCGTGGGCGTTTACCACGGCCGTGACCGCATCGCGCAGCCGTGCCTCGTCGAGCGCACCCGTCAGCCGATAGGCCACACAGATATTGAGGGTGGTGTCCTCCGGATCACGCGTCTGCAGAAACCACATGCGCCGCTGTCCGGCCGAAAGCGGATGACGTTCACCGGGTTTCGATCTCCGAATGGGCGCGGCCTCGGAAACCGGTGCGGTCAGCCCACTTTCGGCCAAACGCTGGCGCAGCAGCGCCTTCCGGCGGACCAGCACGCTGGCCGGCTCGTTGTTCGACATCGTCAATCCCTCGCCTAGACGTTGCTGTCGGCCATCAGGCGCACGACGTCGTCCAACGACGCGCCGCCCAGAATGGCCGCCACCGGAAGATCGCGGTTCAGTTCGGCCTGCACCCGCTTGCGGAAGTCCAACGCCTGCAGCGAATCCAGACCGAGCGCCACCAGCGGCACCGAGCTGTCGATGGCGTCGAGCCCATCGGCGCCCATCACCTTGCCCAGTTCGATGCGCACCTGATCGGACAGTGAACCGGCGGATGGCGCGACCCCCTCCGGCACGACCACGACGGCAGGGGCAGCGACTCTGGGCTCGACCCGCGGCGGTGCCGGTTCCACTTGCGCGAGCACATCGGCGAGCAGCGGACCCCAGCCGACCGCCGAAATGATGTCGTTCAGCTGCGACCAATCGGCCGCCATCACAATGCGATTGCTGGGCCATCCGATTTCTGCGTACTCGGTGAAACCGACGGCGAGCGCGTCACGCGGGTCCATGGACTGGCCGCCCGCGGCGGCGATCCGATCCACGCCGACCGCATGCAGTGGGCCTTCGAGATCCCAGATACCCCATTGCATCGCAACGGCATTCGTGCCAGCCGCACGCAAACGCATGGCCAGCACATCGAGCATGCGGTTGACCGTGGCGTAGAGAATCTGCCCGCGACCGCCGAAGGTAGCCGCCGCGGACGAGCAGATGACAATCCGGGCGTCAGCGGCCACCGGTAACAGCCGTAGCAGATGGTCGGTGCCGATGATCTTCGATGCCGCCATCTCGAACAGCTTTTCGGCGGTCACATCGGTGAGTTCGGCGCGCACATAGTTGACTGCGGCGTGTACCAGCATGGTCGCCGGTGTGTCGGCCAGCGCGGCGGCGAGCTCGCGCACGCTGGATTCGTCGCCGACATCGCACGCGACAACCGCGACCGCGGCGGTGCCTACCTGTCGGATAACCCGCAATCGGCCTGCGACGGAATCGGTTTCGCCGGACCGGCTGAGCAGCGTGATCCGCCGCGCACCACGACCGGCGAAGTACTCGGCGAACTTCAGGCCCAGAGTGCCGGTCCCGCCGACGATGACGACGTGCTCGAGCTCCGCATCATCCGGAACTCCGCCAGCCGGTTCGAGTTCCACCTCGAGCCGCTTGGCATAGAGTCCGCCCGCGCGCAATGCCAGCTGCGGTTCGTCCTTGGCATGCAGCGCGCGCACCATCTTGGCGGCCTGCCCCGCATCGGCGGCGTCGAGGTCGAGGTGTCGGAAGGCGGTGCCGATATTCTCCAGTCCGATGCAGCGGAATCCGGCGGAGACCGCGCCGTGGAACAGGTGTGGTGCCGGGTCGTCGGCGACCGCGGCCTCACCGCGGACGGTCACCAGCCAGCAGTCGGTGACCGTGGCATCCAGAGCGGGCAGCCACCGCGCGTCATAGAACCGCGCCAGTTCCGCGATCGCGGCGGGCCCGTCCAGATCGGGCAACTCCGGCAGCAGCACGACGATCGAGTCGTAGTCGGCGGTGTCGGCGGGCCGATCGGGATCGTAAATCGCCGCGCCGCCGCCGTGATTATGAGCCGCGGTGCACAGCGCCGCCGCGAGTTCGGCGCACTGACCGGTGTGATCGACGACGAGCATTGTGCGCGGCGAAATCAGCGAACGACGCTCGAGCCGCACCCAGTGCTCCGCCAGCCGGGTCGCGGTGTGCTCGGGGGCGACCGGCGTCGTCGTCCGGTAGGGAGCCCACAGTCGCTGCGGATTCAGCACGGTATTGGGGAAGTCGCGCAGCGGCAAACGCACCGTGTCCGAATCGGATTCGACCCGCAATGCATCCCATCGGTAGTTCAGGTCGTGCACCGCGACGGTTGCCAGGTTGCGGGTGAACTCACCGAGTCCCGCCGCCGTGCGCAGCGAGGTTCCGATCACCCGGAATTCGCGCTGCGGCCGGGCCGGATCCGGACGCACCGTGCTCAGGTTCTCCTGAATGGCCAACTGCAGCATGGGATGTTCCGACATCTCGACGAAGGTGTCGACGTCGGCGGTGGCCGCCGTGATCGCCCGATCGAACCGGACCCGGTTGCGCAGATTCCAATACCAGTACTGGTCGTGCCGCAAATCGGGCGTAATTGTCGTGCCGAGTGTCGCACCGTAGCAAGGGATTTCGGTCGCGATGAAGTTCGGCCCGCTCATTTCGTCGCCGAGCGCCGCTTCCAGTCCCTTCCGATACTCGCTGACCACCGAGGTGTGCGCCGGATACGCGACGCGGATTTCCTTGGCGAACTGCCCCCGCGCGGTCGCGGTCGCCACCATATCGACGATGGTCTCGCGATCACCCGAAATGGCCAGGATATGTGCAGAATTGACCACCGACAGCTCGGCCCAGCCGGAGTGCCTGGCCAGCAGCGCCTCACACTGATCGCGGTCCATGCCCAGCACCGCCATCGAGTAGCCGCGCGGCGAAAGCTGATCGACGGCCAGGGCCCGATGCGTCACCGCGAGCACCGAATCCCGCAGCGTCATGATTCCCGATACCGCACCGGCGGCCAGCTCGCCCTGACTATGTCCGATCGTCGCGGCGGGTTCGACACCGGCCGCGCGCCACATGGCGGCCAAGGCGTACATCTGGAACATCAACGCAGGCTGGAGCACCCGCACGTGGTCTTCGAACCGATCATCGTTGCCGAGCAGATAGTGCAGCGGCTCCCGGTGACCGAAGCGCTCCTCGAAGATCGCGGTGCATTCATCTACCGCGCGACGGAAGCTCGGGGAGATCTCGTAGAAGAGTTTGCCCATGCCCGGCCGCTGACTGCCCTGTCCAGGGAAAACGAATCCGATGCCGCGCGCGGTGGCGACGCCGGCTGTCACCGCAGGATGTTCGGCGCCAGCGACGATCGCTCGCAACGCGTCGAGGAGGCCGTCTCGGTTGCCGACCATCGCGAGCGCCCGCCGCCGACGTGCCATCCGAGTGCGAAACAGCGTGTCCGCCACCCGCTCCGGGGTCACGCCGGGATGCCGCTGCAGGTATCCCAGGATCGCTGCCGCCTCGCCGCGCAGCCCATCTGCTGTATCGGAGGACAGCAGCACCGGGACGGTTCCGTCCGGAAGTCGGTAATCAGGCATCGATTTCCTCCAGCACGGGCATCGCCAAGATCGCGTGCGCATTGGTGCCCGCGACGCCGAACGAGGAGACGGCGCCGTAGCGGACGCCGTCGACCGGGTCCCAGGGTTCGAGTTTCGTGGCCAACCGCAGGCTGGTGGCGTCCCAATCGACCTCGGTGGTCGGATTGTCCGCGTAGAGGCTCGGCGCGATCTGACCGTTCGCGCCGCTCAGCAGCATCTTGATCAGGCCGAGCACGCCCGAGGCGGCCTGTGCGTGGCCCATATTCGACTTCACCGAGCCGAGTCGCGGGCCATCGGTGCCGCGGTCGCCGCCGCCGTAGGACCGTGCGAGGGCGGTCAACTCGAGCGGGTCGCCGACCGGTGTTCCCGTGCCGTGTCCTTCGATCAGCCCGATGTCATCCGGCCGAATTTCAGCCGCCGCCAGGGTTTTCTCGATCAGCCGCTGCTGTGCCGCCGCGCTGGGTACCGCGAGCGGTGCCCCCTTGCCGTTGTGGTTGACCCGGGTGGCGAGCACGCGGCCGTAGATGCGGTGGCCGAGTCCGCGTGCGCGCGACTCGTGTTCGACAACGACCACACCGGCCCCCTCAGCCCACAGCGTGCCGGTCGCGTCGGCGGCGTAGGCGCGACAGTGTCCGTCCACGGCGAGCGCGTTGTTCTTGGCGAACTCGAAAAATGCCGCGGGCGAGCCCATGACACAGACGCCACCGGCCAGCGCCCAATCGCATTCACCGGCACGTACGGCATTGGCAGCCAGATGCAATGCGGTCAGCGATGACGCGCAGGCGGTATCGGTGGTCAGCGAGGGCCCGATCAGTCCGAGACTGTGCGAAATCCGACCGGCCACCGCGCCGAGGGCCGTCCCGGTGGCCCGGTATCCGGAGTACTCGGTGACCACACCGGACTGCGGCCCGTATTCATTGATGGACGCGCCCATATAGCAGCCGACCTCGGCGCCATCCAGCGCCCCCGGATTGATGCCCGCGTTCTCCAGCGCCCGCCAGGCCACCCGCAGCGCGACCCGCTGCTGTGGATCCATCGAAATAGCCTCGCGCGGCGTGATACCGAAGAACATCGGGTCGAATTCGGTTGCCTCCGAGAGGAACCCACCGGCATCGGCGACCCGGCTCCACCCTTCGGTGCGGTGCAGCGCAAGCAACTCCTCGATCGGCCATTCCCGATCGCGCGGGAATGGTCCGATGAGTTCGCGCGATTCGGCAAGCGCCGACCAGAAGTCGGGCAGCGTCTCGATACCGCCCGGCGCCTCGACGGCCATACCCGAGATGACGATCGGATCCGTTTCCGTACTCATCCGACGCGATCCAGCTCGGGCGCAAGCAATTCCGCGATACCGGCGGCATTGTCGTTCAGATAGAAATGCCCGCCGTCGAAGATGGTGACGCCGATTTCCTGTGCGCTGTGATTGGACCAGCCGTACAGCTCACGCGGCGTGATGAGGTGATCCTCGGCCCCGCCGAGCACGTGAATCTTGGCCTCCACTCGGACATCCACCGGGCAGCTATAGGCATCGAAGGCCCGGTAATCGGCCTTCACCACCGGCAGCGCCATCCGCATCACCTCGCGGCTGCCGAGCACATCCGCGCCGGTGCCCTCCAGCGCGCCGAGGTGGTCGAGGATCTGCTCGTCCTCGGTCGGATGCGGCGGCAAGTCGACCGCCCGACCCGGCGAGACCGCAGCGGACGGCGCGAGTAACCGCACCTCCAGTCCGGCCGCCTCGGCATTGCGCACCAGTTCGAAGGCCACCATCGCGCCCATGCTGTGGCCGAAGACCGTCAGCGGCAGACCGCGATTGTGTTCGGAGCTATGGAATTCCGCGAACGCACCGGCGGCGAGTTCGGGCAGCGTGGCGAGTGCCGCCTCGCGGGCGCGGTCCTGGCGACCCGGGTACTGGAAGATCAGGACGTTGAAGTGTTCGCTGAGCACCTTCGACAACGCGCGATAGGTGGACGCGCCGCTACCCGCGTGCGGGCAGATCAACAATGGCGGGCGTGCTGTGCCGACCTGCGAGCAGCCGCTAGCGGCGAAGCGGGGCTGGTGGAATTGCCGGATCCATCCGAGATTTGCTGGCATTTCTTGACTCCTGCGCTTCCGCCGGACGTCCCGGCGCAATGCTCGCGCCAGGCGTCATTCAATCGGCGGCGTACAACACCCCCCGGCTCGCTGCACTGATCTTTGGTTACTTCTGAACGGTCGCTCGATATTAGCGTAGCCTACCCTAACAAGTCTAGGCCGACTCCCCCTGCGTCACTGATCGGTGAGATAGCCACCGCGCGTGAAGAATTCCGCGGCCGAATGGTCGGTGCCGTCCTCGGCGCGAATCCGGGTGAGCACCAAGCCGCGATTGCGCCCGCGATGGGCCTCCGGACCACAAACCACCGCGCCGCCACCCTCCTGCACGATCACCCGGCCGGGCGTCCCGCCGTAGCGCGCCTCGGAAACCGCCGCCTCGAGCACCTCGATCCGCTCGCCGCGGAGGTAGGTGAACGCGCGCGGGTACGGCTCGGACAGTGCGCGCACGAAACGCTCCAGATCGACGGCGGACCAGCTCCAGTCGATGCGGCTGTCCCGCTCGGAACGCTTGTGGAAGTAGGTGCGCTCGGATTTGCGCTGCGGCTTCCATTGCGCGGTACCGAATTCCAGGGCGTGCAGCGCTTCCCGCAGCGCGCCTGGGATGAGTTCCATACCGCGCAGCACCAATTCGGTACCGGTATCGGTGGGGCCGATGGGCAATGCGCGTTGCACCAGGATGTCGCCGGTGTCCAAGCCCTCGTCCATCCGATGCACGGTCAGGCCCGTCTCGGACTCGCCGCTGATCAACGCCCACAGCACCGGCGAGAAGCCGGTGAACTTGGGCAGCAGCGAATCGTGCAGGTTAAGGGTGCCGTGCGGAGGCAGGTTGTAGAGTTCGGCGGGCATCCAGGTGTACCAACTGTTCACCACGATGACGTCCGGTTCGGCCCGCTTCACCAGATCGATGGTCTCGGCATCGGCCCGTTCGGTCAGATGCACCGGAATGCGGTGCTCACGGGCGAGGTCCTCGACCGAATCCGACCAGATCCCCTTGTAGGAGTCGGCACTTGCCGGATGGGTGACCGCGAGCACGACCTCGTGTTCCGAATCGATCAGTGCCTGCAGGGTTTTACGGCCCCAGGTCTGGAAGCCGAACGAGACGATGCGCATGAAAACCTCACGTAGATGTATTTGGGGATATCGAGGCCGAGTCAGCCCAGTCGAGCGGCCGCACCCCGTCGCGCACCGGCCACCTGACGCGCCGGCGCCGTACGCAATACCCGATCCGAGAGTTCGCCTAAGCAGCTGAGATTCGGGAACCCGGGCCCCTGCGCGATGGCCGCCATATTCGGCAGATAGAGCTTCGCGTCCAGACCGGAAACCGCCAGGTCGTAGCCGATCGAGGCCTCCAGCCTGGCTTGGGTCAACGGACCGCCGACGGCGAGTTCGAGTAGGTCGGCGGCATCGGAATCGAAGAGTTCCAGGAACCACAGCGGCTGCCCGCCGGTCGCGTCGACCACCAGGTCGAAGTTGTGCACTTGATCCGGACGGCGGTCATTGCGCAGCGTCACCGCCACGCCATCGCCCTGTTCGGCCACCCGCACGACCCGCCCCTGCAGATGGTGCACGCGGTCGTCGCCGATCACGCTCTCCTGCACGCGAACCGAGAAGACGCCGCGGTCGGTGCGCCGGATGACATCGCGGCGCTCGTCCATGCTCAGCGCGTTCCACTTGGTCGGATCGCTGAAGAGCGCGTTCTCGAAATAGCTTTCACCGCGGGTGTAGATGGTGGCTTTGGGCGTGATCACCGAGATGGTCAGCATGTCGTGCCGGACCAACTCGTCCAGCGCCGAACCCGCGGTTTCGCCGCCGCCGATCACCGCGACCCGCGAGGAGACCGGCAGCGCGCGTTTGCCTGCCAGGTTCCAGAACTCGGCGATGCTGAGCACCCGGGGGTGTTCGGCCAGGGCCCGACCGCTGTTGCCCGGACCTGTGATCATCAGTGCGTCCGTATCGATCTGGGTGATCACAGCAGTGTTGTTTCGAGCGACCTGCGAACAGTCGCTAGCGGCGGCGTCGGTCACCGAAACCAACCACCCATCGGCCGCCGCGGCGACCGAATCCACTGTTCCGAGGACCAATTCGAGATCGATCGCGCGGGCCACCCACTGCAGATATTTGGCCCATACGTGGTGGTGCGGGCTCGGGCGGCCGCGGTCGATCCATTCGGCGTAGGTGCCGTGCTCGACCAGGAACGAGGTCCAGCTGTAGGCCATCATCGCCTCGTCGATGGCCCGGTTGTGCCCGCGCGCCCAGGTCGAGTGGTACGGGAACCCGATGTCCTTCTCCGGACTGGTTCCGAGCCGGTGCTGTCCGTCGGTCCAGCCGCCGCTCGGCAGCCAGTTGCCGCCGACGGCATGCGCCTCGACGACGATCACGCGCGGGGCAGCGAGCCCCAATTTCCGCAGGACGTGCGCTTTTGCCGCCACCGCAAGGGCTTTCGGCCCTGCTCCGACCACCAATAGTGTGTCCACGGTTCTCCTGCGTTCGATCCAGGGGCGGGAGCCAGGGTCACCTAACTTCCAACTTTCAGCTTTGCATAGGCTTACCTTATATTGCACTGTAGTGCCAGTCCCGGACCGGCACACTCCCGGCAAACGAACGATTGGATGATCCGATGCTCAGCACCAGAAATAGGCCGGTGGCACGCCTTGCCACCGCGGCCTTCTCGCTCACCGCGGCCGCCATGGTCGGCGCATTCGGCACCGTCGCCACCGTGGCCCCGGCCATCGCCGCGCCCATCGGCGCGCCGATGCGGACCGCCACCCCCGGCCTGGGCGAGTTGAAGGCCAAGCTGCAACTGGTGCTCAACACCGGCGCTTCGCGCTCCGCCCGCGCGGCCGAGCTCGAGGCGGGCGAGGCCGGTCTGAGCCTGGTCGACCAGGTCGGCGGCGCGATGGCCTCGGCCCCGCCGAGCTTCCGCTGGGATGTCCTCGGCCCGGTCAATGTCTCCGGCGATCTGCTCACCGCCCAGCTGACCACCGCCATCGACGGCTGGGACCCCTGGTACTTCGACCTGTCCTGGAAGCAGATCGATGGCACCTGGAAGCTGACCCGCGAGGCCGAATGCACCATCGCGAGCGTCGCGATGCTGCCCTGCAACCTGTAATCGCCTGCGCCACGCGCGAGTTGGCCCCGAGGTAGCTCACCACCCCGGGGCCACACGGCCATTCGGAGTCGTTTCATCGGACACCCCAGGACATCAGAGTATGTTTAGGCTAACCTTAGCTGCATGGGTAGAGGCTTCGAAGGGTTGCTGCTGAAGGCGTGGCGCGCCGAGGATTACCGGCTCACGGTGACTTCGACCGAGTACATCAGCGACAAATACATGCGGCTCGGATTCGATGCCGGCGGACTGCTCACCGATCATCCGGTGCACCCGACGCAATGGGTGCGGCTGTGGATTCCGAATGATGAGCGCGAGCACCAGCGTGGCTACACGCTGGTCGATCCCGATCCGGCCGGGAACAAATTCTCGATCGAATTCGCGGTGCACCACGGGCCCGCCTCGATGTGGGCGCAGCAGGCGGCCGTCGGCGACCAGATCGACGTCTCGGTGCTCGGCTCGGATTTCCAACTGCCCGAGCCACTCCCGAGCGAGTTCGTCATCTTCGGCGATACCGCATCGCTGCCCGCCATCAATTCGCTGCTCGACGCGATCGGCGATGTGCCTGCCCGGGTCTGGCTGGAATGGCAATACGAATCCGATACCGGGCTCCCGGTGCGCAATAAGCCGCACCACCAGGTGAAATGGGTGCAGCGGATCGATAACGGTCGATTGCTGCGCGAGCAGGCCAACGAAATGCAGTGCCCGAACGACGCTTTCGCCTGGGTCGCGTGTGACGGCCACACCACGCGTTCGATCGTCAAGGCGCTGAAGACCACCCACGGGCTGCCGAAAACCGCCATCAAATACCGCGCTTATTGGAAGTAGTCATCCTCGGGGATGACACCGGACTCGTATCCGATCCGGCGAGCCGTGGCTTCGTCGTACTCGCCATCGACCATCTCTACGAGGTGGCGGTCACCGAACTCGCGAATGGCACCGTCGCGAGGGGCCGCCGGTCACCCGAATATCCACCGCGTGCCCATCCCTTAGAGCGCATCTGGGAACTCGGGGTTCGGTGGCAGGCTGCTCGCCGAGGGCAGCAGTCGATCAGCCAAAAGTCCCTGGAATCGCGGGCAGGTCATGATGTCGTCGTACGGGCATTCGCCCTCGAGCATGTCGAGTGCGGCCTGCGCCCGGGCAATCCGTGCCAGCAGCAGCTCGCGGTGGCGGACCGTCACCTCATGACGGGCCGGTGCGGACCGAGCGGCCAGCATCGTGCGGATATCGGCGAGTCCGAAGCCCGCCTCCTTCGAGATCAGGATCGCCGCCACCCGGTGCAGATCCGCGTCGGTGTAGCGGCGACGGACACCCGCGCGGGCCGGTGTCAGCAGTCCTTCGGCCTCCCAATATCGCAGCACGTGTGTCGGCAAGCCGAACTGAGCCGCCACCTCGCCGATTGACTTCATGTCGACATTAAGTCGCACAATGGCGGCCATGTCCACATTGCTCACTCTGCTCGACGCCTTCGATGACCTACCCCAGGTCCGTAACCTGCGAGAACACACCTACGAAGGGCTTGGCGACACCGTTGTCGACGTCGGCTGCGGGAGCGGACGCGCCGTCGGCGAGTTGGCTGCCCGCCGAGTGCGGGCCATCGGCGTCGACCTGGACCCCGCCATGATCGAGATCGCCAGCGAGCGCTGGCCCACAGGTGAGTTCCATATCGCCGACGCCACCGCGTTGCCTCTCGATGACGGCTCGGTCACCGGCTACCGCGCCGACAAGGCCCTGCACACCCTCGACGAGCCCGAGCGAGCCCTCGTCGAGGCCCGCCGGGTCCTGGCCGGCAACGGTCGCGCGGTGCTCATCGGCCAGGACTGGGACACCTTCGTGATCGACTCCGACGAGCCCGAACTCACCCGCACGCTGGTCCACGCTCGCGCGGACGGTATGCCCAACCCGCGAGTCGCCCGCCGATACCGGAACCTCCTGCTGGACAACGGGTTCGTCGAGGTTACCGTCGCTGTCCACACGATCGTGTGGACAGATGCCACGGCCCTGCCGGTGCTCGCCGGCATCGCAGGAGAAGGCACGTGGCTCGAAGACCAAGCCACCAGGGCACGCAACGATCGGCTGTTCGTCGCCGTCCCTATCGTTCTCGCCTCTGGGAGGCGCGGCGATTGAGAACCAGTTCGCCGTCGTCGGCGAAATGGCCTGCCATATCGGGACCCCACCCAGCCATCACCGGAGCAACCAGTTACGAATTCGCTAGACCGGCGCGGGCTCCAATCGCCAACCGGTGGCTCGCGACCGCTCGTTCCAGAAGTCGGCATAGCGGCCGTCGAGCGCCAAAAGTTCGGCGTGCGTGCCACGTTCGACGATCCGACCACCATCCAGGAACAGAATCTGATCGGCATGCGCGATGGTGGCCAGCCGATGCGCGACGACGATTACCGTTTTATCCCTGCTGAGTTCGTGCATCCCGCGCACCACGACCGCCTCGCTGTGCGGATCCAGCGCACTGGTCGCCTCGTCGAGCAGCACGATCGGCGCATCCTTCAGCAGCGCGCGGGCGATCGAAACCCGTTGCCGCTCACCACCGGATAGCGTCGCGCCGCCCTCACCGACCGCCGTGTCGTAGCCGTCGGGCAGCCGCTCGACGATCTCGTCCACCCTGGCCGCCTCGGCCGCGCGCTGCAGTTCGGCGTCGGTGGCATCGGGGCGGCCGATCCGAATATTGTCCGCCACCGACTGATTGAACAGATAGACGTTCTGGAAGACGAGTGAGAGCTGGTCCAGCAGTGTCTCCGACGGTTGCTCGCGCACATCGTGTTCGCCGACCACGACCCGGCCCGCCTCGACATCGTAGAAACGTGCGGCGAGCCGCAGCAGCGTTGTCTTGCCCGCGCCGCTCGGCCCGACGATGGCGGTGGTGGTCCCGGCGGGCACCTCGAAGCTCAGCTGCGACAACACCGGGTCACCCGGCCGGTAGCCGAAGGAGACATTGTCGAAAACAACGGATGGCGCACCCGGCGTCACCGACGACTTCGCCTCGGGCAGTACGGGTTCGGCGAGCAGTCCGGTGACCCGGTCGGCGGCCGCCGCGGCCGACCGCAGCGCATTGCCCAGCTGCGCGGCCTGGTTCAGCGGTTCGATGAACCGGGAGCTCACCGCGATGAGCGCGATCGCGGCTGCCGCCGAAACGGCGCCGTCGGTAACCCGGCCCACCGCGATGTAGACCAGCACCAGGAACACGGCCTGCACGAACAGCGCGAATACGATCAGACCGGGCACCGATGCGAACATCAATCGGGTAATCGCCGAACGTTGTTGTGCCAGTGCGCTATCGAGTGCACAGTTACCTGGTCCCACCGCGCCGAAGGCTCGCAACACCGGCTGCGCCTGGGCGAATTCCACCACCCGCGAATCGGCTTCGGCCGCCGTCTCGTGCATCCGCGCGTCGGAGCGGGTGTAGGCACGATTGGCCAGTCCATTGACCACGAATAACACCGGTGCGGCGAGCAGCATGGCCAGCGAGATCCGCCAGTCGATGAACAGCATGCCGACCGCGACACCGAGCGGAACCACGATGCTGGTCAGCACCTTGGTCAGCAGATACGCGATGAGGCCCTGGATCTCGCGCACATTCTCGACCACGATCCGCGAGAGCGGTCCGGCACTGTGCGTCTCGAACCAGCCGAGCGGCAAGGCATTCAGATGATCGCCGAGCCTGGTCTGCAGTCCGCGCTGCATGCCGACTCCGACGCGCAGACCGATTACGGCCTGCAGATATCCGAAGACAACGACCCCGGCGACCGCGACCAACATCCACAGCGCCCAGAACCAGGCGCGGCCGAGATCGTTGTCGAACAATGCCTCCAACACCGGCACCAACAGCAGATATGCCACGGCCTGACTCAACGCCTGGGCGATGATGGCCGCCAACAGTTTCGGCGTCAGGTGGGTGAACTCCGCCGGAATCAGCCCGAGCACCTTGCGAATCATCGTGTCACCTCGACATTTTCGATCAGCGCGAGCGCGCCGAGAGCCGCCTCGTTGATTTCCCAGAGCCGCTGATAGGTACCGCCCGCATCGCGCAGACGGGCATGATCCCCCTGCTCGACCAGGGATCCGTTCGCCAGCACGAGAATTTGATCGACACCGGTGATGGTGTGCAGCCGATGCGCGATCACGAGCACCGTCCGACCCGCGACCAGCGCTGCGAGCGCATCCTGCACAGCCACCTCGGATTCCGGATCCGCGAAGGCGGTCGCTTCGTCGAGGACCAGCACCGGGGTATCCGCGAGCAGCGCGCGGGCAATCGAAAGTCGTTGTGCCTCACCGCCAGATAGCGTCGCATCGACGCCGATCTCGGAGTCATAACCACGCGGCAGCGCCAGAATTCGGTCGTGGATCTGGGCCGCCCGCGCCGCCTGCTCCAGCGCGGCATTATCGGCATCGGGGCGGGCCAGCCGCAGGTTCTCGCGAATGCTGCCGCGGATCATGCGCACATCCTGGAAGACGAATCCGACAGTGCGGTAGAGCTCCTCGGTCGAGAAATCGCGAATATCGCGGCCCGAAATGGTGATTCGCCCGGCGCCGACGTCGTAGCAGCGCGGCAGCAGCTTCGCGAGCGTCGACTTACCCGACCCGCTCGGCCCGACCAGCGCGGTAATCGTGCCCGGCCGCAGTTCGAGGTCGATCTCGCGCAGCACCTGATGATCCGCGCGATAGCCGAAGCTCACGCCCTCGAACCGCACCACACCCGCGGTCACCGGTTCGGGAGCCGAAGTCGCCTCGGGCACAGTCAATTCGGGCGTCTGCTGCAGTTCGTACAGTCGCACCGCGGCCGCACCGGCGGCCCGCAGTGCCTGAGATCCGTACCCGAGACCGAGCAGCGCACTACCCAGACCGAGGCCGACGAGCAAGAACGGCAATACATCCAGTGGCGCGACCCAATCCAGCCCCACCGCGGTGAGCCCCGCGACCACCACCACAAGCATCACGAATACCGGCATGACCACGATGTCGGAGGCCGACTGGATGCGAATGATCGGCATCTTCAACCGATTCAGGCTATCGGCCTGGCCGTCCACCGCCTCCTGGAATACCGTGTGCGCCTTACCCGCTTGCCCGAATGCCCGCACCACCTGGATGCCGTCGACGAATTCGATGGTGGCGTCCTGGGTTCGGCGTTCCCAGCGGGTATAGACGGCCATGCGATCGCGGCCGTCCTGGTCCATCATCCGGCTGAACAACACCATGTAGGCGATCAGCGGAATCAGCAGTGCCAGCGTGAGTCGCCAGTCGACGGTGATGAGGTAGCCGAGGGTGACCAGCGGCACGGTGAGCGCGCCGACGAACTCCAGTCGCGCATGCGCGACCAGATAGTGCAGCGCCTCGACATCGTCCTGCAGATACTTCTTCACCTCGCCGGAGGACCGCTCATCGAACCAGCCGAGCGGCACCCTGGTCAGCTTGGCCGCCAATAGTCGACGCAGCGTCAGCTGGTATCCGGCGTCGACCAGATGCGACCAGGTCAGCGCCGCCGCCTGCAGCAGCCCGCGCGCGAGGAGCACCAGCACGGCGATCAGCAGCAGTCGCCACACCCGATCGGTATCCACCTGGTCGGCGAGCAGTTCCCGGCAGGCCGCGACAATCAGCACGAACGGCACCACGGTGCCGACCGAGGCAATGGCCACGATGATGCTGGCGAGCGTCAATGTGGCGCGCACGGGCGCAAGGATCTCCTTGCGCGCCGCGGTTTCCTGCCGCTTTCGCGCCTTCAGCACCGTCTTCGGCGGCCGGTTTCCGGTTTCCTCCACCGTCATCTGCCTTGCCCCTCTCGCCCCTTCGCGGAGCCTCTTGCCGGAATCGGCACCCATCCTCACACAAGATGGGCCGAGAAGATAGGTTAGGCTAAGTTATCTAGTGGTGGTTCCAGCCGAGGTCACGTCCGATCAGCGCCTCGTTCCACGGGCGATAGAACTCGCGCAGCCGGGCCAGCGGGCCACCGCATTGACGTACACGCCGGTGCCGAGCATCGGCACGGATGGCAGCGCGGTCGGTGGCGGCGGCGCGGAGACCACTGAATCCCGGCTGTCGAGACACAGACGACGATGCACCCCATCTAGGCGACTTCACTAGACCGCCAACAAGGGATGCGCCAGCCACCGCTGCTCAGCGGTCGAAATCCCGCACCGGGCAGGACACTTGCCGACGAGCTCGATGCGAAGCTCGCACGGTGGGATCTCGCCGCCGGTGCCGATTTCCACGGACACGAGCGGTGGTGAGAAGCGACCGGATCGGATGCTGCGGGAAACCACCCACTACTCAATACCGAATGACCGGTTCTCATAGCGCACTTGGCAACACATTTTCGACGTGCCGGGGAAGCCTGTGTGAACGGCCGACTTTCCCAGCAACTTTCGCGCACGAGCATTACTAGCTTTGGCATCTACACAGATTGCGACTGCGGTTGGAGTTGTGAAAATGTTTGTCACGACAATTATTTCGAATTTCGGCGATTGCTACCGCGACCCCGGCACCTTGTCCGAAGTGCAGGCGCACCGGGCGATGCAGGTGCACTTGTATTGCAGCGTGGACAGCTGCAAGGTCCGCCGCCGCGCCAGGCAGACGCTCGTCGAGTCCCGGCGAATGGTGCTGGACGAACGTGCCGAGCCGTAGTCGCCGTGGCACATCTGCGCCGACGCGGAATCGACTGCACCGCGTCGGCGTTGCGACAGCCATGACCACCACCGAACCCGATCGCTCCGCCACGCCCGTCGTCGACACCGGCACCGCATTCGGTGCCACGGTCGCCGCCCGCCTGGAACGCGAGAATGTCATCTGGCTGACCACTGTCGGCCGCAGCGGAACACCGCAGCCGAATCCGGTGTGGTTCCAATGGCGCGACGGCGAATTCCTGATCTTCAGCCAGGCCGATAAGTCGAAGTTGCGCAATATCGCCCGCAATCCACGGGTGTCGCTACATCTCAACAGCACCGAGACGGGCGGCGACGTGGTGATTCTCACCGGCACCGCGCGCATCGATGAAGCCGGGCCCACCCCGGTGGAAGTCGCCGCGTTCACCGAGAAATACACCGAGGGACTCGCCTCGCTTCCGATGACCGAGGAACAGTTCCACGCCGAATACTCGGTCGCGGTGCGCGTCACGCCGGATCGGCTGCGTGGATTCTGAGCCCGACCCGGCCGTGAGCTGGGGCTTCGTCGCCAACTAAGGTCATCGGTGATGAGACGCAGGCAGCAGCCGCCGTTGCCCAAGCGGCACGGCCTGGATCCGGCCCGGCTCCGCCTGCCGGAGCAGGGCGATTGGGCGACCATTCGCGACCATTTGGTGGACCGGCTGCCTCGCGTCCCCGCCACGCGGATCGATGAACTGCTGGATGCGGGCGGAATCGTCGATCTATCCGGTCCGGTCGCGCCGGACGCGCCGTATGTGCCGGGCGGCGCGGTCTGGTTCCATCGCGACCTACCGGACGAGACCGAAGTGCCGTTCGATATCCCGATCGTCTACCGCGACGACGATCTGCTCGTCGTCGACAAGCCGCATTTCCTGGCGACGATTCCGCGTGGCCAGCACATCCTGCAGACGGCGTTGGTGCGGCTACGTCGCGAACTCGACCTACCCGATCTGATTCCGGCGCACCGACTCGACCGCGTCACGGCGGGGCTGGTGCTCTTCGTGATCAATCCGGCACGGCGTGGGGCCTATCAGACGATGTTCCACAAGCGCACGGTGCGCAAGGAGTACGAGGCCATCGCCCCATTCGATCCGGAGCTGACGCTGCCGCGCACGGTACGCAGCCGGATCATCAAGGAGAAGCAGGTGCTCGCCGCACAGGAGGTGGCTGGCGAGCCCAATGCGGAGACCTGGATCGAGTTGCTGGAGCAGCGCGACGGACTAGGTCGCTACCGGCTACGGCCACTGACCGGGCGCACCCATCAGCTGCGGCTACATATGAATGGGCTGGGCATTCCGATCCTCGGCGACGACTTCTACCCGGTACTCACCGACAAGTCTGTGCACGACTTCACTCGGCCCCTGCAACTGCTGGCCACATCGCTCGAATTCACCGACCCGGTCAGCGGCGAACCGCGCCGGTTCGACAGTGCTCGGACGCTGCAGGCATGGGCGGATCCGCAGGGTTGGCGAGGTCGGAATTAACGCCGACAGTGCGTAGCGCGAAACAAGCTACGACCATGTTGATGACGCAAACCCCCGAAGCCGAACCCGTCGCGCCAGTTGCGGGCATCCGTAAACTGGGCCGGGTGCTTCAACAGGACCTCGACGAAGCGGCACCGCCCCGCCACAAACTGCACGCCTATCTCGACGTGGCCGTTGTGGTGATCGTCCTGGCCGGCACGAATCTGATCGCCCACTTCACCACCGCATGGGCGAGCATCCTTACCGTTCCGATCGCCGCTGTGGCGTTGCTCGCGCTCATGCGCCGACGCGGACTCGGCTGGGCCGAACTCGGACTCTCACCGCGGCACTGGCGACGCAGCACGCTCTGGGCGCTCGGTGCGGCCGGCTTGGTGCTCGCCGTGGTCGCGATCGGGGCGCTGCTGCCGATCACCCGGCAGTTCTTCCTCGCCGACCGCTACGCCACCATCTCCGGCGCACTCATCGCATCGATGATCGTCATCCCGCTGCAGACCGCGATTCCGGAAGAACTTGCCTTCCGCGGCGTCCTGCACGGCACGCTCGACCGCGTCTACGGCGTCCGCGGCGTCTTCGCGGCGGGCTCGCTGCTGTTCGGCCTCTGGCATATCGCCTCCTCGCTCGGACTGACTGCCAGCAACCGCGGCCTGACCGGCTTCATCGGCGGTGGCACGGCCGGTCAGATCATCGGCGTCCTGCTCGCCGTTTTCGCCACCGCCGCCGCGGGCGTCGTCTTCACCTGGCTGCGCCGCCGCAGCGGTAGCCTCCTGGCCCCCATCGCGCTGCATTGGTCGGTCAATGGCGCAGGCGCATTGGCCGCCGCCATCGTTTGGCACACCACCCTCACCTGAACCCGGGTCGAGCGTAAATTCCGAGCATGCCCCTCGGACACCTCGGCATCAACGTCACCGTCTCACTGCGGCCCGATCCTATTACGACGAGCTGACGCCGCTGCTCGACTACGCGCCGCTGCTCAGTGCGGCCGACCAATTCGCCTACTTGCCCGCCGACAACAGGCCCGGCACGTATATCTTCTTCTACCCCCGACGTCCCCAGCTACGTGCGCACCGCTCCCGGCCTGCAATACATCGCCTTCATGGTCCATACCCGAGCTGCTGTCGACCGCGTACACGCGTGGGCCACCACCCGAGGCGACGAAATCATCCACGCCCCACAAGAATTCCCCCCGTACCGGCCCCCGTACTACGCCCGCTCCTGGACCGGCCCCGATGGCCTCGTGCTCGAGGCGGTCTGCCACACGAACGCATGACGCCGTAGGACGACAGGGCGTCCGATTCGCGCATTTGTTCGAGTTTTCGGAGTGCGCAGCATTGACCTCGGACGGGTAGCGGTTTAATCTCGGTGCGATCACACATATGTTCGAGCATGTAGGTCTGCGTCGGTATGACACCTGCTATGACACCTGCTCCTGGGAAGGCTCGCGATGCGCGACAAACAGTCGACCGGTAGGTCCGAGATTGCCGCATTGGCCGAGCGGGTCGCGAATGCGCGGGGTCGGTTGCCGCTGCAGGATGACGCGGCGCTGGTGCAGGCGTTATCGGATGCCGAGATCGATGCGGAACGTGAACTCGCGCAATGGGTTCGGGCGCAACGACGGGGACAGCGGAAACGGGCGGTCCAGGACGAACTCGCGGCGGAGAAGCGTAACCGGCGGACCACGTCCGCCATCCAGCGCGCCGATGACGCGGACGCGCGCTGGCATCGGCGGGCGCTCGCGGCTCGACGGCGGGTCTCGAATCAGGATGCGCGCCTCGCCCAGTTGTACCGCCGGGCCGAATGGTCCTCGCGCGCATTGATCGCCGTCGTGGTGCTCGGCATGGTGTGGGCCGGGGTGAATGTGCAGCACAACCTGGTGCCCAGCGGGAATATGGCAGATCCCCTGTACTGGTTGAGCTATGGCATCGAGGCGATGATCTCGATCCCGATCATCACCATCATGGTGGCCGCGACCACGGCCGCCCGCTGGGGCCGCGAACTCGACCGCGGCAAGGTCGTCTTCTTCGAAACCGCGCTGCTCGGCACGACCATCGCGCTCAACGCGGGCCCGCATCTGGCCGCTGGATCCTTCGGCCAGGCCGCCGAATACGCGATCGCCCCGGTCATGGTCGGCGTCGTTATCTGGTTGCACGCCTGGGTTTCCGCGCGATACGCCCTGCTCATCGACAGCGTTCCGATGGTCGAGGACGAACCCGACCTGCCGCCCCGGCATCGGGTCACCACCGAACGCGGCGCACCTGTCGACACCTTCCGCGACGAACCCACCGACCGTCGAGAACTGCTCGCCGCCAAGGGTTTCGATCCCCTGCTCGACCAAGCCGGCGTCCGCTTCCCGGTCGATATCGATCCCCACGTCGCCGAGGCGGCGATGCGCGCCGCCCAACCCGACACGGTTCCCGTCTCACGCCTCGATTGCACGGAAACCCTGGTGTACCACGCGCAAAGCACGCGCTCGACCAACGGCCGTCTCACCCAACCGATCCCGAGCGAGGACTACCGGTCCAGGCACTCAGCGCATGGGTCGGATTCGATCCATGACACCGCGCGCACCTTTACCGACGCCAACGGCACACGGCCTGCGCATGCATCGGCCGCTGCCGCGAACACCTTCGACGAAAACCCATTGCACGCCGCCGAAGTCGATCAGCACATTGCACCCGGTGCCGCCGCGAGCGCCAGCCAGCGCTCGCCTCATGGCACCGTGCGTGTCCAGTCAGCGACGGCACAGGTACCCGCTCGCGACGCGCACACGAGCGTTACCCCAGCCGGATTCGATTCAGCGACCGCGGCGACGGCTGCCGACGCGCGTATTGCCCCTGGTGCCACCAGATTCGAGTCCGATACCGCACCTGCTACCACTGCCGATGAGCACACGACTTCCGCCGCCACAGGTTTCGCCCCCCAGACGGCTGCACCGAATGCTGTCAGCACACGCAACGAGCACACGGCCGTTGCCGACACCGCATTCGCCTCCCAGACCGCTGCCGATGAGCGCACAGCTTTCGCTGCCGCAGGTTTCGCCCCCCAGACGGCTGCACCGAATGCTGTCAGCATGCGCGACGAGCACACGACTGTTGCCGCAACCGGATTCGATTCCCAAGCTGCGGTGACTGCTATCGATGAGCGCGCGGCTGCCGCCGATATCGCTACCACGTCCGCGGCTAATGCTTCCGCTGGCGACGAGGTCACGGCCTCCGAGAAAAGCGGCGGCGATGCCCGGACGGCACCTGTGACCGCCGATCACGCGGCTTTTTCTGCCTCAGGCATCGACGTCCGGACCGCGACGGCGGCTGACTCCAGTACTGAGCGGGAGCGCACGCCCCCCGGTGCCACAGGCTTCGAGCGCGATACAACAACCACAGCTTCCGTTCGCGATGAGCGTTCCACTCGCGACGCGAGCACGACAGCTATTGGCGCAGAGGTCGAATCGCAGAAGGCCGCAACACGCCCCGCAGCGCAATCGCAGCTGAGCATCTTCGATACGGCGACTGTCGAGCCAGCACTGCAATCCAGTGATGACACCGCCCACACACCACGGGGCCGCGCACAGGCCGACAAGAGTCGCGCCACGGTTTCACGCACCGCGGCGACAGCAGGCACGGGCACGGGCACGGGCACGGGCACGGTAGCTGACACTCCCCGCCCCACGAAGTCCAGCATTCGCACCGAAACCCCCACGCGCACAAGTTCACCCGCCGATCCCCAGGGTGCCGCCCGTAGTTCCGTGGCACCCACCCCGGCCGAACGAATCACGCGAGCAATGGAGGTTCCCCTCCCTTCGAGCGCGGGCAACACCGCAACAGATCCCCAGGCGCAGACCGCAGAGGACGAGGCCGAGGTCAGGAAACTCGTTCCGGATGAAGCACCGCGCCGCACCACCAGCGAGGTGATCAGCGAAGTCGTGCAATCACTTTCGGCGGAGGACCTGCTGACCGAGAACCTCGGCTCCGAGAGCGATGATGTCGAGGTATGGTCGGTCGCCCGCGCGATCGCGGGCCGCGGCCTCTCGGTCATCCCGGTGGAACAACTCGCCGAAATCCTCATGCTCGCCGACCAATCATGGACCCCGACCAGCATCGGCGCAGAAGTCGGCCTCTCCCGCACCGCCATCGCCCAAGTCTTGGAATTCGCCCGACGAGTCCGCCGCCCCTACGCGATCAGCAGCTAGCGAGCCCCCGCCGCCGCGACCTCGGCGGCGGGTTCGAGCACGTATGCGTGAACAGTGCCCCCGTCGGTAGCGACCGTTCGCGACATGTCGCCTGTCGACACTGCGGGATATTGCGTGTCAACGAAATCACCGATAGCGGCCGATTAAGCACTGCGGCAGACTCGATACCGTCGCCGCCGAGCGCAAGGATCTGCTCGTGTGAGCGCATTGCGGCAGCGCACATTCCGCGACGGCGAGCGAGCAGCGGGTGGTCCGGGGGACTTGGCCTGGCTGTCACATTGACCGAAATGCAGGTGCTCGGGACCCGCGAGAGGTCGGACCTCAACTAATTAGCTGACCCACCATCTGGCCGACTGGACTTTCACCGACGTCCGACCCCACCTCACCGCAAACGAACTGATCGGTGAGATACGCGACGAAATCGACCGGCTGAACGAGCGACCGAACTCGACCGGCCGATGCCTCGCCGCACCGACTGGCCGCAGATCCGTGTCGCGGTCATGGCTCGACTGATACGCGCGAAATTCGACCAGCACCCCGAGATCGCCGCCGTCCTTCTCGGCACCGCACCGATCCGATACTCCGACTCGACGTCACCGCACTGGGACGAGCGGGGCCGCGACTGGACCGGTCGACTCCTGGAACTGACCCGTTCCGAGCTGGTAATCATCAGCAATGCATGAGACGAAAGGCCGTCCGACTTGGATATCCCAAGTCGGACGGCCCTGTTCACTCAACGGCTGAACTACCGGCGTTCCCCGGTAGACGCTGCCCCTAGTTGTTGTACGTATCCGAGTACGCGTACTGATCCGAGCGCGCATCCTGCGATTGCCCCTCGGACGCACCCTTCGAATCCCGGTCTCCATGCCCCGGCCACCAGGCCCGGTGCCCGATCAGCGCCGTCACCGCCGGGGTGAAGAACATCGCCATGACGAATGCGGCGATCGCGATGCCCACCGAGATCGCAAAGCCCATCTGCGACAGCACATTATTGCCGGCCAGCATCATCGAGGCGAAGGTGCCCGCCAGGATCACACCGGCCGCGGCGACCGTCGGACCGGTATGCCGAACCGCGAGGGCCGCAGCCTGTTTCGGCTCGTTTCCGGCCCGCGCCTCCTCACGCAAGCGAGCGACCATCAGAATGTTGTAGTCGGTACCGAGGGCGACCACGAACAGGTACATGATCACCGGCAGGGTGAAGATCAGTCCGGAATTGCCCTGGAGGTGCTGGAAAACCAGTACCGCGGCACCGAGCGTCGCGGCGAAGCCGAGGAAGACCGAGACCATCAGGTACCACGGTGCCACCAGACTGCGCAGCAGCAGCGCGAGCACGATCATGATCAGAATCGCCGCCACCGGGAACACGATCTTGTAGTCGTGGACCATCGCGTCCTGGAAGTCGACGTACACCGACGAGATGCCACCCACCACAGCGGTAGTGCCCGTGGGTGCCGACGAATGCGCGGCCGCACGCAGCGGATCACGCACCGTATCGAGCGCGGCATCCGATTCGGGCGCACCAATGAGGGTCACCTGGAAGTCGGCGGCCAGTCGGTCACTCGATACCGTCGGCGCGCCGACCTGACTCACACCCGGCACCGCCGCGAGCACGGCACGGTAGGCGGTGAGCTGGTCATCGTCGAGCGGTGCGCCGGTGTCCGAACGCAACAGCACTTCGGACGGTTGGGTCGCCCCGGCGGGCATCCCCTTGAGCAATTCCTTGTTGTAGACCGTCGATTCGGAGGAATCCGAGGTCGAGCCCGAGCTCAGATCGAACGTCGGATGGAAGCCGAACGCCAACACCCCGAGGGCCACCAGTAGCCCACCGGATACCGCCGCGAACGCACCGGGCCGCCGCCCCATCGCCGCGCCGGCCGCGCTGAAGCGCGCACCTTTCGGCTCCTGCTGCCACGCCTTGGACGGCCAGAACACCTTGGTGCCCAACAGCGAAACCACGGCGGGCACCAGCGTCAGCCCGGCCAGCAGCGCCACCGCGACGGCGATGGCCAGCGCGGGACCGAGCGCACGGAACATGCCGAGCGTCGACAGGGTCAGCGCCATGAATGCGATGATCACCGCACCCGCCGCCGAGGTGATCGCCTCGCCGACCTTGGTGACCGCACTGACCATCGCGGTCTTCGGATCCTCGCCGGCCCGCAGTCGCTCCCGGTACCGGAACATCAGGAACAGGATGTAGTCGGTGCCGACACCGAAAAGCACCACCAGCAGAATGGAATTCACCGAACTGTCGACCTTCAGATCGAAGGCCTTGCTGACCATCGCGATCAGGCCGCCGACAGTGCTGGAGATCGCGCCGATCACGACGATCGGCAGTAGCGCGATCACCGGACTGCGGAAAATGATCAGCAACAGCACCAGAATCAGCACCACTGTCGCGATACCGATAATGGCCATACCCTTTTCACCGGACTCGGTCTGATCCAGCATCTGCGCCGCTTGACCGGTGACGCCCGCCTTCAGATCCGTGCCCTGCACCTGATCCCGCAATGCGTCTCGCAGTTTCTCGACCGCATCGCTCTGCGTCGTATCGCCCGCATTGGTCACCTTCGTCATCTGCACGGCGGCGATCTGCACCAAGCGGTTCTCCGAGGCCGGAACGGCCTGGATGCCGATGACATCCTTGATTCTGTCGCCATTGAGCTTCGACGCGATTGCCGTCACGCTCGCCGAATCGGCCTCGGTTAGCGGTGCGCCGTCCGCGCGGACGAAGACCAGTAGCGCTGCGGGGGCCTGCTGCTGTGGAAATGCCTGCTGCTGCAATTGCATTGCCTGAATCGACTCGTAATGCGATGGCAGGAATTCGGATTGGTCGGTGGTCGATTTCAGTTGCGGCGCCGAGGCCACCACCGCGATCACGATGAACAGCCAGAGACCGATCACCTTCCACGGGTTGTGCACAACGATCGCGCCCAGTCGAGCGAACATGTGGGAGAAGTCCTTTCGAGGTCCGAACGAGCGGACCGGTCTCAGATGTCGAGTTCGTCGATCTTCGGACTCGTCGCGGTGTCGACGAGTTCGCGGTAGATGCGGGCCGGAACCCGCCCGGCGAGTTCCTCGACCGAGTCGACGATGTCCACCGTGTAGTCGCCCCAGGTCTGGTCGTCGACGTCGAAGATCTCGCGCCAGTTCTTCAGATCCCTGGTCCAATTCGTGAATGCGAAGTCCATCCAGTCGGCCTGCTGCCGGTGCACCACGTATTTGCCCTTGCGGCTCAGGTAGACCCGGATCACCGCGAGGCCCGACTTGGTGAATTCCCGTGCCTCACCGAGCTTTCGCCCGACGAAACGCTGCCTGTGCAGGCCGCCGGGACCGGTTTTGAGCAGCACATCGCGCATATCCGATGCGCTCTTATCAATATTGACCGTGACAGTGTCGGCCGGTGTGTGCGGATCCGCGTTCATGATTCCCCGTCCCATTAATAGATATGCAATAAAGCATGAGATCTACGCCAGCGGACCCCGATTCGGTCCGCTGCGATGAGTTGATCTGCTGTTTTCCGGTCCCCTCGAGCAGGCTCGTCAGCTTCCGTCGGGAATCACTATAAGTAGATGTATACGTATAACGCAAGGCCTGCATCGAGCGGCTTCAGATCGCGCCGACCGGCCGCCGCTCCCGGTCGACCCGACGCACCACCTTGACCAGCAGCAACAGTCCGATTCCGAGTCCGAGCCCGAGTACCGCGGCCGCCGCGAATCCCGCCGGGAAACCGCCCGCGTCGATCGCAACCCCGCAGAGCGAACTGCCGATGCCGTTGCCGAGCGTCATCGCGGCGCCGTGCCAGCCGATCGCCTCGCCGCGCCCGCCCTCCGGAACAATTCGACTCAACTGATCGACGGATGCGACAAGTGTTGGTGCACAAAGCGCTCCGGCGATGAGTCCGGTCACGCCCAGCGATAGCGGACCGACGGCGAAGCACATCGGAATGGTGACGACGCCGAGCCCGGCGAGCAGCACATACGTCGATATGGATCGATGCAACGCGCCGTAGACGAGCCCACCGACCAGCGAACCGAAACCCCAGACCGCCATGACCACGCCGAGCCACCGCTGCGCGCCGAACTCGCGAATCGCGGATACGAATGTCAATTCCGACCCCGCGAGCACCGCGATCGCCACACACGCGCCGATGCACAGCGCGACGAACTCGACCTGGAACCATTCGCGCCGCGGCACCGTCGCGGCCTCGGCCTTGTCATCCCCGCCCTTGACATCGCAGCGCAGCGGCGGATTGCGGACCCACACAAAGACTCCCGACAACACCAGCGCCATCTGCATCCCGAAGAGGGTGAGCGTCGTCGACCAAGCCGTCGCGGCGGCGACACCGAGCACCGGCCCGACCATGAACGCCATCTCCACCGAAACCGATTCCAGTGCCAGCGCCGGTTGACGGCTCTGCTCGGTCGTCGCCGCGATCACGGCCTGCCGCACTACCGTGAAGATCGGAATATCGAAAAGCCCGGCGACCGCCGCGAGCACCAACAGCGCCGCATACCCCACAAACGGCGCGATCGACCAACACACCGCCCCGACCACAATCGACGGCAGAATCGTCCGCCGCAATCCGAACCGATCCAGCATCCGCCCCCGCCAGGGCCCACTCGCCGCAACACACAGCGTCACAACTGAACTCAGCGCTCCCGCCTGCCCATACGACCCGTGCAACGTCTGCACCACATGCAACGCGAGCAACACCGCCCCGGCGAAAAACGGAATGCGAACCATCACCCCCAGTAGCAGCACACTGCGCACCGCCGAATCCGCCAACACCTCCCGATAGGCCCGCACCCGACCGAGCGTCCCACGCCCACCCACCCCACGCCACCAATTAATCCCATGATTCGATCCACAGCGCACCAACGTCGCGAGTTCAGATTCGCACGTACCCAAGCCTTTCGGATCCGGCCGAATCGCTCAGGCGTGATCGCGGCCTAATAGCGCAGTAGCTCGACGCAGTACACGAGAATCCAGCTGACCCAGCCGAGCCATCCGATGAGGCCGATGAGTGCGCCGCGGCTGGTTCCATTCGCGTTGTAGGGGCTGGTCGACGCGGAGATGAACAGTAGTGCGGCGCTGACGTATCCGAGCGACGCGTGCCAAACGGCGATAAGTCCGGTACTCACTCCGGCGGCGGTGAAGCCAAGCATCGCCATGGCGAGGAAGACCTGGTTGAACCCGAAGAGCACGTTGCTCAGCGCCCACAGGCCTGCCACCGAATCACGGTCACGCGAAGCGGCCGCGGCCATGCCGAATCGGAGTGCCTCGACGCAGGTGAACGTGACGTTCTGCATGAGCACTCCGGCGAAACCGACCAGGGCCCACGCCTGCGGTCCGGACCCGCCCTGCCAGAGCACCGATAACAACCCGGCGGCGAAGACGGTGAGGCACACCCACCCGGCCGGAGCCGCGACCGACGGTTTGCGCAGTGCGCCGCCGACGGAGGCGAAGGATGCGACGACGGTGTCGAAGCCATCCCTCGACACTGGAAGCGGTAGTCGGCCGCGCACATAGACGGCGTTGATCACGACCGCCAGCAGCACGAATCCGAAACCGCCCAGGCCTGCCAATGCGGTGAACTCCATGAAGCCACATCCTTCTACAATTAGCTTTAACGAGACTATATTGAATATAGTTAGCAACAACCCAGGAGGACAATGGAAGCGCAGCCAGACCGACGCCGCTACGACTCGCTGCGCCGACTGACGCAGGCCAAACAGACGCACGCCGAGATCGCCGAGGCCGCGCGCCGATTGTTCGTCTCCCAAGGCTGGACGGCCACCACGGTGCGCGAGGTGGCGCGCGAAGCGGGGGTTTCGGTGCCGACGGTATATGCGGCATACGGGAGCAAAAAGGGATTGGTCCAAGCCCTGGTCGATGCGGCCGACCTCGCGGCCGACCCGGCACGGATGGTCGCGGAGTTGGAAGCCACCCCCGCCCCCGAAAGCCAGCTCGCGGGAATGGTCGGCTATGACCGCAGGCTGTTCGAGCGCGCCGGAGATCTCATCGCATTGTTACGCGAGGCGGGCCGCGTCGAATCCGATCTGGCCGCTGTGTATCAGCAAGGCAGGCTCCTGGCTGATCGAACTCGCATCCAAGTGTTCTCTACCTGGCCCGACAACACCCTGCGCGTAGACCTCGACCTCCCCACCGCTGTCGACATCTACGCCGCCCTGTGCAATATCGACGTCTACACCACCCTCACCACCGAACGCCGATGGCCACCGCAACGCATCGAACATTGGTGGACCCAAGTCCTGACCCGCGAACTCCTCAACCCGCACCGCCCATAGGCGAGCGCGAGGGCAGTGGCACAAATGCAGCGCAGCTAGCCGATTCGCGGTGCGGACTAGAATCAACGAGCTGGACACCTCACGGCGCAGACTCGCCGTGCTCTAGGTACCGGGTCACAGCTTCGGCACGTGCGACACCGGCTTGCCGCAGACGTCGGGCGAGAGAGTCTTATCACCTTCGCCCTCGCTCGGTGCCCAGTCGTGGACGAGCAATCGCTTTGGCAGGCGGTCGATTCCGAGCTCTTCACGAACCTCGCGGCGGCACGCCGATGCGGGTGCTTCACCCGGCTCTACATAGCCACCGGGTATATCCCAACCATTGCCATAGGTCTTGTGTACCAACAGCACCTCGTCGCCGCGCACGAAAAGCGCTCCCGCCGCCAGCCGTGCGCGCGCAAAATGATTGTCCTCGTCGGTCATTGGTTCACCTCACGACATGCATCCGTTGGGCCAAGGATTGCAAGACGAACGAAGGACCGCCGTGCGCATTGCGCATCCAGGTGAGTACGAGTTGTCGGCTGAGGTAATGGTGGCGAACTTGTTCCGGTGCCGCCTGCTCGGCATCGAGTAGGGCCGATACCGAATCCTGTTGGCGACCTGCCAAATTGAATGCACGCGCAAGCTCGAGCTGGTGCCGAATCCGGCGCTCCACCGGCAGGGCGGAGGTATCCAGCCCGGGACCCAACCGAAGCGCGATCTGCACATCGCCGAGTTCCATCGCGGTGTTGACTCTGAATGATCCGAACCGCTGAGCAAATATGAAAAAGGCCCGCTTCCCAAATGGGAAGCGGGCCTTTGCTTTACCGCCGGAAAAGGCTGACCGTTTCGAGCGACCTGCAAGCAGTCGCTACGGTTACTTGGCCTTCTCCAGGACCTCGACCAACCGCCAGTGCTTGGTGGCCGACAGCGGGCGGGTCTCCATCAGCTGGACGCGGTCGCCGACACCGGCGATCTCGTTCTCGTCATGCGCCTTCACCTTGGTGGTGGAGCGAATGATCTTGCCGTAGAGCTTGTGCCGCGTGCGGTCTTCCAGCTCGACCACGATGGTCTTGTTCATCTTGTCCGAGACCACGTAGCCGATGCGGACCTTGCGGGTGCCGCGCTTGACCTCGGGGGTCACTTTCTCTTCACTCATGCCGCATCTCCCTTGCCAGCGGGTGCCGAGGCCAGGCCGAGCTCGCGCTCACGCATGACCGTGTAGATGCGCGCGATCTCGTGACGCACGACGCGCAGGCGACGGTTGTTGTCCAACTGACCCGTCGCCATCTGGAAGCGCAGATTGAACAGCTCTTCCTTCGACTCGCGCAGGCGGGCGACGAGCTCCTCTTCGTTGAGCTCGCGGAGCTCTGCGGCCGGTGTACCGGTAGCCATCAGAACTGCTCCTCCCTGGTCACGATCCTGCACTTCATGGGGAGCTTGTGCATCGCGCGGCGCAGGGCCTCACGAGCGATCTCCTCGTTGGGGTAACTCATTTCGAACATCACGCGTCCGGGCTTGACGTTCGCGATCCACCACTCCGGCGAGCCCTTACCGGAACCCATGCGGGTTTCGGCCGGCTTCTTGGTGAGCGGGCGATCCGGGTAGATGTTGATCCAGATCTTGCCGCCACGCTTGATGTGGCGGGTCATCGCGATACGCGCGGACTCGATCTGCCGGTTGGTGACGTAGGCGGGCTCGAGAGCCTGGATGCCGAATTCACCGAACGCGACCGAAGTGCCGCCCTTGGCCATGCCGCTGCGGCTCGGGTGATGCTGCTTCCGGTGCTTGACCTTCCGTGGCATCAACATGCGTCAGCCCTCCTGTGTTTCTGCCGGGGCGTCGGCAACCGCGGTAGCAGCGCCGGCACGCCCGGCCTCGGTGCTGGTCGCGGTGGTGCCTGCGGAACCGGACCGACGCGGGCGGCTCGGCCGCTCCCGACGCTCGCGGCGGTCACCAGCGGCGGGCGCGGCCGCAGCCGTGACCTCACGCTTGCCACCGACGATGTCGCCCTTGTAGATCCAGACCTTCACGCCGATGCGACCGAAGGTGGTCTTGGCCTCGTAGAGGCCGTAGTCGATGTCCGCGCGCAGCGTGTGCAGCGGGACGCGACCCTCGCGGTAGAACTCCGAGCGCGACATTTCGGCGCCGCCGAGGCGGCCCGAGCACTGCACCCGGATGCCCTTGACGTTCGGCGAACGCATGGCCGACTGGATGGCCTTGCGCATCGCGCGACGGAACGCCACACGGTTGGACAGCTGCTCGGCGACACCCTGGGCAACGAGCTGCGCATCCGACTCGGGGTTCTTGACCTCGAGGATGTTCAGCTGCACCTGCTTCTTGGTGAGCTTCTCCAGTTCGGCGCGAATGCGATCGGCCTCGGCGCCACGGCGACCGATGACGATGCCGGGACGCGCGGTGTGGATGTCGACGCGAACCCGGTCACGGGTGCGCTCGATCTCCACCTTGGAGATGCCCGCCCGCTCCATGCCAGTGGCCAGGAGCTTGCGGATGGCGACGTCTTCCTTCACGTAGTCCGCGTACTGCTTGTCCGCGTACCAACGCGACTTCCAGTCGGTGGTGATACCGAGGCGGAAGCCATGGGGGTTGATTTTCTGTCCCATTTACTTTGCCCCTCCCTTCCGGCGGTTACGAGTGGATCCACCGGCGGTGGGCACGCTCTCGACCTCGATGGTGATGTGGCTGGTGCGCTTGCGGATCCGGAACGCGCGGCCCTGGGCCCGCGGCTGGAAACGCTTCATGGTCGCGCCCTCGTCGACGTAGGCAGTCGAGATCACCAGGGTCGACGGGTTCAGGCCGAGGTTGTTCTCGGCGTTCGCCGCGGCGCTGGCCACGACCTTGGCGACCGGTTCGCTCGCGGCTTGCGGCGCGAACTTCAGGATCGCGAGGGCGTCCTCGACCCGCTTGCCGCGGACCAGGTCCACGACACGGCGAGCCTTCATCGGGGTCACGCGAACGTGCTTGGCGGTCGCGCGCGCAGTCGGGTTCTGAGTCTCAGTGGTCATCGCCGCTTGCTCTTCCGGTCTTCCTTGACGTGGCTCTTGAACGTCCTGGTGGGCGCGAACTCACCCAGCTTGTGGCCGACCATGGACTCCGAGACGAACACCGGCACATGCTTGCGGCCGTCGTGGACGGCGAAGGTGTGTCCGATGAAATCGGGGATGATGGTCGAACGACGGGACCAGGTCTTGATGACCTGCTTGCTGCCCTTTTCGTTCTGAACGTCCACCTTCGCGAGGAGGTGGTCGTCGACGAACGGGCCTTTCTTGAGGCTACGTGGCATTTCTTACCTCCTCCTTCAGCGCTTCTTGCCGGTCTTGCGACGGCGGACGATGAGCTTGTCGCTCGGACGGTTGGGCTTGCGGGTACGGCCTTCCGGCTGACCCCACGGCGAGACCGGGTGGCGACCACCGGAGGTCTTGCCTTCACCACCACCATGCGGGTGGTCGACCGGGTTCATGACGACACCACGGACCGTGGGGCGGCGACCCTTCCAGCGCATGCGGCCGGCCTTACCCCAGTTGATGTTCGACTGTTCGGCGTTGCCG
Organism: Nocardia sp. NPDC050412; assembly: GCF_044458825.1. Lineage (NCBI taxonomy): Bacteria > Bacillati > Actinomycetota > Actinomycetes > Mycobacteriales > Nocardiaceae > Nocardia > Nocardia sp. NPDC050412. Next base: position 90,415 of record NZ_JBITIJ010000007.1, on the reverse strand, counting down.
ACCTCGCCGACGGTGGCGCGGCAGCGCACGTCGACGCGACGGATTTCACCGGAGGGCATACGCAGCGTGGCGTAGGGGCCTTCCTTACCGAGCAGCTGGACACTCATGCCGGCGGCGCGGGCCATCTTGGCGCCACCGCCCGGACGCAGCTCCACGTTGTGGATCGTGGTACCGGTCGGGATGTTGCGCAGCGGCAGGTTGTTACCCGGCTTGATGTCGGCGGTGGGGCCGGACTCGATCGGGGTGCCCTGCACCACGCCCTTGGGGGCGATGATGTAGCGCTTCTCGCCGTCCACGTAGTGCAGCAGCGCGATATTGGCGGTGCGGTTCGGGTCGTACTCGATGTGCGCGACCTTGGCCGGGATGCCGTCCTTGTCCAGGCGACGGAAGTCGATCAGACGGTAGGCACGCTTGTGGCCGCCACCGCGGTGACGAGTGGTGATGCGACCGTGCGCGTTGCGGCCACCCTTGCTGTGCAGCGGGCGGATCAGCGACTTCTCGGGGGTCGACCGAGTGATCTCAGCGAAGTCCGAGACGCTGGAGCCACGACGGCCCGGCGTAGTCGGCTTGTACTTACGGATTGCCATGAGTTCTTCTCTGCTTTCTGGATTCCCAGGCGCTTACGCGACCGGGCCTCCGAAGATCTCGATGGGCTTGCTGTCGGCCGAGATGGTCACGAGCGCGCGCTTGGTGTCCTTGCGCTTGCCGTAACCGAAGCGGGTCCGCTTGCGCTTGCCCTGACGGTTGGCGGTGTTGACGCTGGTCACCTTCACGCCGAAGACCTTCTCGACGGCGATCTTGATCTGCGTCTTGTTGGAATCCGGGTGCACGATGAAGGTGTAGGTACCTTCCTCGATCAGTCCATAGGACTTCTCCGAGATGACCGGCGCCAGCAGAATGTCGCGGGGGTCGGCGATCGTGGTCACTTGCTCTCCTCCTGTGCGGATTCGGCGGGGCCGTGCACGAAGGCGTTCAAGGCCTCGACGCTGAACACCACTTCGTCGCTCTCGAGCACGTCGTAGGTGTTGAGCTGATCCGGCGCGATCGGGTGCACGAACTCCAGGTTCTGCACGCTCTTCCAGCCCGCGACGTCCTCACGTCCGAGGACGAGCAGGAACTTCTTCCGGTCCGAGAGCTCGGACAGGAACGACTTAGCGGTCTTGGTCGACGGGTTCTGACCCGAGACCAGTTCGGTGATCACGTGGATGCGCTCGTTGCGCGCACGATCCGAGAGAGCTCCACGCAGCGCGGCGCGGATCATCTTCTTGGGGGTGCGCTGGCTGTAGTCGCGCGGCTGCGGACCGTGCACGGTGCCACCACCGGCGAACTGCGGCGCGCGGGTCGAACCCTGACGGGCGCGACCGGTGCCCTTCTGGCGATACGGCTTCTTGCCACCACCGGAGACCTCGCCGCGCGTCTTCGTCGAGTGCGTGCCCTGGCGTGCGGCAGCGAGCTGCGCGATGACGACCTGGTGCATCAGCGAGATGTTCGCGGTGACATCGAAGATCTCGGCGGGGAGCTCGACGGTGCCGTTGGTCTTGCCGCCGAGTTCCTTGACCGGGAGGGTCAGATTGGTCTTCTTCTCGACGCTGGTCATGCGTGCGCACCACCCTTCACTGCGCTCTTGACGGTCACGACGCTGCCCTTGCGACCGGGGATCGCTCCCTTGATGAGCAGCAGGCCGTTCTCGGCGTCCACCTTGTGAACCGAGAGGTTCTGCGTGGTGACGCGGTCGTTACCCATGCGACCCGACATGCGCATGCCCTTGAACACGCGGCCGGGGGTGGCGCAACCACCGATGGAACCCGGGCGACGGTGCACCGCCTGGGCACCGTGCGAGGCGCCCTGACCACGGAAGCCGTGGCGCTTCATGGTGCCTGCGAAGCCCTTGCCCTTGCTGGTGCCGGTGACGTCGACGTAGGCGCCCTCTTCGAAGACATCGGCGTTGATCTCCTGGCCGACCTCGAAGGTGGAGGCGTCCGCGACCCGGATCTCGGCGACGTGGCGGCGCGGAGTGACACCGGCCTTGGCGAACTGACCGGAGACCGGCTTGTTCACCTTGCGCGGGTCGATGGCGCCGAAAGCGACCTGGACGGCGCTGTAGCCGTCGCGCTCCACGGTGCGGATCTGGGTAACGACGTTCGGTCCGGCCTTGATGACGGTCACGGGGACGACGCGGTTCTTGTCGTCGAACACCTGGGTCATGCCGAGCTTGGTGCCCAGGATGCCGGCCGCTGGCCTGTTCTTGTTGTCAGTCATATCTCGAGTCCCCGTCACTGAATGTTGACGTCGACGCTGGCCGGCAGGTCGATGCGCATGAGGGCATCAACCGTCTTCGGCGTCGGGTCGAGGATGTCGATCAGCCGCTTGTGCGTCCGCATCTCGAAGTGCTCGCGCGAGTCCTTGTACTTGTGCGGCGAACGGATGACGCAGTACACGTTCTTTTCGGTCGGCAACGGCACCGGCCCGACCACACGGGCCCCGGTGCGGGTCACCGTCTCCACGATCTTGCGCGCGGACGCGTCGATCGCTTCGTGGTCATAGGCCTTGAGCCTGATGCGGATCTTCTGTCCCGCCACGCTAAGTGTCCTTTTCTCCGCTTATCGTTCGTGGTCCGGAAGCCGGCTTCCGTACCACCTTCAATTGCACAGCCCGAACACACGAAGACGTCCCAGCCCGAGTGGATCAGGCCCGGAGGAGGCAGCCTGCGCAACCACGCAGGTCCCCCGCTCGGGCAGATCCAACACAGTGAGACCGCGACCGGGCACCGCCCGATCCTCGCCGCTGTTCATCTGTCATGGTTCTCCGGTCCACGCGGTCGGGCGTGTCGCCCCTCCGCTCATTCCTCGGCCCCGGTTCGAAACTTCACCTGGCCTGGAACGTTTGTCCCGGACGCACCCACGCTGGATGTCCAGCGAGGTACACGATTGGGTGTTGCTCGCCTCACCACCCGCCACAACCGTCGAACGGCATGACCCGGTGCAAGGCAACCCGAACAGTATGCCCGACCGCGTTGGCGACTTCAAATCCGCCCCCCGCCAATGACTCCTCAGCAGGTCAGGTTGTGAATCCCGGGCGCGCCCCGGTCGCTACCCGCACGAACTTACTTCCGAGTAAGATAAGGGCATGACGAAACCGACCGCGACCCATCGGATCTGGAACAAACTGCCGGACAACCGGCTCGGGCACACCCTGTTCTCGCTCGGCATGGTGGCCCGGGTGCCCTACTTCGGCACGGTGCTGCCGAGCGTCGTGCGGTTGGAGCCCGGACTATGCGAGGTGACCTCGCCGAAGTGGTTCGGCATCCACAACCACCTGGGCACCTTCCATGCGATCGCGGCCTGCAATCTGGCCGAGGTGGCGATGGGAATGCTCAGCGAGGCCACGGTGCCCGATACCCACCGCTGGATTCCCAAGGCCATGAATGTGGAGTACCTGGCCAAGGCCGAGACCGGTCTGCGCGCAGTGGCCGAGCTGGCCGAGGTACCCGACTTCACCCAGATCACCGAGGGGCAGGAGCTGACCGTCCCGGTCTCCATCTACGACAAGCACGGCCGCGAGGTGGTGCACGCCGACATCACCACTTGGATTACACCCAAGTAGGCAACACCGTGAACGCGGCGAAGTCCCAACGCCGACGCGGCCGGTGCCCTGCGCCAGCGAGGTACACACCCACTGCGCGACCTACACACTATTTTCAGCGGGTGTGCAGGTCACACGGGGGTGTGCGGTTGGCCGCACCTACGGGGAGCATTGTTGCGGGCGAACGGGGGGAGCGGATTGAATGCGGAATATGAGCGACAGGGCGGTCCGGGAATTCGACCTCTGCGTGGTCGGGCTCGGACCGACCGGTCGGGCGCTGGCGCATCGGGCGATGCTGGCCGGGTTCCGCGTCGCCGCCGTCGATCCGCGGCCGGACCGGCTCTGGATGCCCACATTCTCCTGCTGGATCGATGAGCTGCCGGAGTGGTTGCCGTCGAGCGCCATTGCCGCGCGCATTCCGAAGCCGACGGTCTGGACGAAGTCCGAGCATCGGATCGACCGCCCCTACTGCGTGCTCTCGAAGACCGGACTGCGCGATGCCCTGCCGCTCGACGACGCCACCGTCATCGCCGGGCGGGCCACTCGCGTCGAGGCCAATGAGCTGGAGCTCGCGGACGGCACGGCTTTCAGGGCCACAACAGTTTTCGATACCCGCGGGCTGCCGACACTCGGACGGCGTCGAGCCGCCAGCGCGCACGGCATCTTCGTCGACGCCGAAACCGCCGCGCCCATGGTGACCGAAGGCGAGGGACTGCTGCTGGATTGGCGTGCGGAGAACGGCGCGGGACCGAATGAGCCGCCGTCGTTCCTCTATTCCGTCCCGCTCGGTGACGGCACAGTGATCTTCGAGGAGACCAGCCTCGGCCTGCGCGGCGGCATGCCGCAGCACGAGTTACGCAGGCGCACCCTGAATCGTCTCGCCGCACACGGCATCCGACTCAAAGGCGACGAACCGACCGAGGCTGCGCACTACCCACTCGACCAGCCACCGCCGAAAAAGGGTACCGCCCAGGCGATTCCTTTCGGCTCCCGCGGCGGCATGATGCATCCCTGCACCGGCTACAGCGTCGCTGATTCGCTGGCTTTGGTCGACACCGCCGTCGAAGCCCTGCGACAAGGCCGTGACCCCATCGCCGAACTCTGGCCACTGCAGGCCCGACTGGTGTACTGGATGCGCATGCGCGGCCTCTGGGGCATGGGCCGCCTGACGACCGAACAGTCCATCGCCATGTTCGACACCTTCTTCCGCGCCTCCCCCCGCGGCCAGCGCGCCCTGCTCTCCGCCCACGACGACTACACCGCGCTCGGCGCCGTCCTCTTCAACACCGTCGCCCGCACCTGGCCGTTTCGCTGGCGCTACGACCTGGTCGGCTGGACGAACCGGAACCGCTGGGCCGATTTCGAATTCGCCGCAGCCGAACGCGAGGAAGGCCGGATCGGCTGACCCGGACCCGCGAGCCATCCGAACCCGCGGGGACCCGATACGTCAGGCGCCGGTTTCGGCGGCGCGCTGGTAGCCGCGGATCGCGGGGTACGCGAACACGACGATGAGCCCGAACACCCAGGCGATGGTCTTCAACAGTGGGTCGGCGACGGCACCGCCGTAGGACAGTCCCTTCATCGCATCGATGGCGCAGCTCATCGGCTGATTCGCGACCACGTCCTGCAACCAGGTCGGGTAGGCGATCACCGGCACGAACCCGGAATTGAAGAACATCAGCAGGGTATTGACGATGCCGATAATGCTGACCAGCATGACGCCCTCGGTAATGGTTGCCAGCGCCGTGACCAGCACCGCGAAGCCGACTCCGAACAGCACCGGAATGCCGATCAACGCGATGGCCGCCAGCGGACCCTGCCCGAAGCGGAAACCGAGGCAGAAGCCGACCACGATCACGAACAGCGTGGTGACCAGCACGCGGACCGCTTCGGCGCAGAGCCTGCCCGTCAGTCCAGCCGCCCGGTGCACCGGCATGGTCCAGAACCGACCGAGCAGTCCGGTGTACTTCTCGCCCTTGAAGCCGAGCGCGCTGACCACCGCACCGGACATCGCCGCGACCAGCGTGATCAGCGCGACCTGTCCGTAGATGCTCGGTTTACCGGTGGCCGCGGTAATCGAATTGCCGAGCACGACACGGAACATGAACAGTGTCAGCGCCGGATAGATCAGCGTCTGGATGGTGGTCGCGGGATCGCGCGCCCACACCAGCAGCAACCGCCTGCACTGGATCAGGCTGTGCGCGATCCAGGTCGACAGCGCGCGTTCGGATGGCGTGGCCACCCGCGGCAGCGGGTCGAATCCGTCCACCTCGATGCGCTCCAAGGTCTCGACCGAACTCATGACCGCCTCACACTCGCCCAGATCGCCAACGGGGTGAAGACGATCGCCATACCGCCCAGCCAGGTCAGCGGCACCCACAGCACATCCCAACTCACCCCGTCATGCGCCATATCGCGCAGCGCGAAGGAGAACTGGGAGATCGGCTGATTGCGCACGAACGGCCGGATCCACATCGGAAAACTGCGTTCCGGGACGAATCCGCAGGACAGCATGCCGAAGATCAAGGTGGGCAGCGTCAATGCCTGACTCAGCGATTCCGGACTCTTGGTCAGGCTGCCGAGCGCGTCCGCACCGAGTGCGAGGACGGTACCGACCGCGATCGAGAACACACAGAACAGCACGGCCTGACCGAGTCCGGCGATGAAATGGAAGCCGATCATGTAGCCGAAGATGATCGCCGCGGTCAGCGCGGTCAGCGAACGCACCAGGCCCGCGCCGATGCGAGCGCTCAATGGCACCAGTGCGCCGATCGGCATCGTCTGTAGTCGGGTGCTCAGACCGGTCAGCGCCTCGTATGCGGACAGCTGCGCATTCGACATCATCGTGAACGCCATGGTCTGCAGCACGATGATCGGCATGACGAACTGGGCGTAGTCGATACCCTGGAACTTCATGACGAACCGCAGCGGCAGATAGAAGCCCAGGGTGAACACCAGCGGGGTGACCATCGCGACGATCAGTTCGCCCTTGACGGCCATGGTCCGCACAATGCGTCCGGCCAGCGCGCGCCACTGCGCGAAGTAAGAGAGCCTGGCCACGGGCAGCTCGGCGAAGAGCAGCGCCGAATCGGCCCGCTCGACGGTTCCGGAACTCACTAGTGGCCGCCCGAATGGCCGGTGATGGAAAGGAAGACATCGTCGAGCGACGGCCTGCGCAGTGCGATATCGGCCAATTGGATCCCGGCGGCATCGAGCCTACGCAATGCCTCCGACAGCGTGGCCGCGCCGTCGGGGGCGGGAATCGAAATCCGGTCGCCGCCATCGATATCGGCGAGTACGGCGGCGGGCACCAGATCACCGAGTGCGTTGGCGGCCTTGCCGAGCTGACCCGGAACCAGTGGGACCACCTCGCAGTAGCTGCCGCCGGTCTTCTCCTTGAGTTCGTCGGCGGTGCCCTCGGCGATCACCGTGCCCTTATCGATGACGATGATGTTGTCGCTGAGCACATCGGCTTCCTCGAGGTACTGCGTGGTGAGCAGCACCGTGATGCCCTGATTCTTCAGCGCGGTCACCAGATCCCACACGCCCTGCCGGCTGCGCGGATCCAGACCGGTGGTCGGCTCGTCGAGGAAGACCACCTCCGGCCGCACCACCAATCCGCAGGCGATATCGACCCGACGACGCATACCGCCGGAATAGTGGCGCACCGCGCGACGGCCCGCGTGCACCAGGTCGAATTCCTCGAGCAGGGTGTCGGCGCGCTTGCGGGCGGCCGATTTGCCAAGTCCCATGAGTCGGCCGAACAATTCCAGGTTCTCCCGGCCGGAGAGGTTCTCGTCGAGCGCGGCGTACTGGCCGGTCATCATGATCGAGCGGCGCACACCCGCCGGATCCTTCAGCACATCGTGGCCCGCGACCACGGCGGTGCCGGAGTCCGGGCGCAGCAGGGTCGACAGCACTTTCACCATGGTGGTCTTGCCCGCACCGTTGGGCCCGAGGATGCCGAGCACACTCGCCCGCGCGGCGGTGAAGCTGATGCCCTGCAGCGCGTGCACATCGCCGAATGACTTCCGGACATCCGCAACCGCGACCGCCGCGTCACCACCATCGACGGGTGGTGGCTCGCTGGTATGCGAATCCGCTTGGTTCAAACTCGGCATCAACTCTCCACTGTGTCTGATCGGCGGCGTTCGCGGGGCCGGGGCGGCGACCGCGGGTCGCCAAAAGCGTGGGCATGAATACGTCCCGGTTGGTGATCCCTGTCGCCACGCGTGATGTTACCGGCAGAGCCATCCCTGCAGGGCAGACCGCGCCATACCCAGCGGACTGCAGCCTAAGTGTGTGCTTACTCACATTTCTTTCCGCCGACCCACCCGACCGGAGAACGCCGCTGGTGACGGCCCTCGAGGGGCAGCATAGGGGCGGTAGCGACACCTTGTCCGGCCGTCGCGGCGCCCATAGTCTGCTAGACGGGGGAAACGCACTCACTCGTTTGCGGCAGCGCTGCTTCGCCAAGCGTTCAGCGACCTGCGGCGGATCGACCCTGCGAGAGGTGACCATGGCCGAGACCGCGCAGCCGAGGCTGGCAGCGCATACGGGAGGATCGGGCCGACCGAACGTGCTGACGTCCTATGACCCGCGCACCGGCGAAATCGTCGGCAACTACGCCGTGATGGGCGCGGGCGAAATCAACCGCACCGTACGCGCCGCACGCTCCGCTGAAAAGTGGTGGGCGGAGCTGGGATTCAGCGCCCGCAAACGCTGGCTACTGGATTGGAAGCGCAGTATCGCCAGGCGCGCAGGCGAATTGGTGGAAATCCTGTGCGAGGAAACCGGAAAACCGGAGGCGGACGCGGCAATCGAGGTGATGCTCGCCGTCGAGAATCTGGATTGGGCGGCCCGCAATGCCGCACGCGTGCTGGATCGACGCAAGCTCGGCGCCACCTGGCTGACCCGCAATCAGCACGCCTCCGTCGGCTATCTGCCGCTCGGCGTGGTCGGCGTGCTCGGGCCGTGGAACAACCCGGTCTTCACCCCGATGGGCTCGATCGCCTACGCGATGGCCGCGGGCAATGCCGTGGTGTTCAAACCCGATGAACTCACCACCGGCGTCGGGGTCTGGCTGGCCGACAGCTGGAACAAACTGGCGCCGAATCAGCCTGTGCTGCAGGTCGTTACCGGGGATCACGCCACCACCGCGGCTCTATGTCGGGCAAAGGTGGACAAAATCGCCTATGCCGGTTCGGATGCGGGCTCACGCGAGGTGATCACGCTGTGCGCGCAGACCTTGACGCCGGTGGTGGTCGAACGGAACGGCAAGGGCACCATGGTGGTTCACGTCGACGCCAAACTCGACGAGGCCGCCGAGGCCGCGGTATTCGGCGCGATGGCCAATGCGGGCCAGAACTCCACCGGCATCCAGCGGGCTTATGTCGCCAACTCCGTCTACGACCGATTCCTGGAACTGGTGATCGAACAGGCGCGGCGGCTGCGGCCCGGTGCGGATAAGCGCGCGTCCTACGGTCCGATGATTCTGGAATCGCAGGTCGAGGTGGTGCGCAAGCAGGTGCGCGACGCAGTGGCCAAGGGCGGGCGCGCGGTGGTCGGCGGACTGGATTCGATTCGCGACCCCTATATCGAACCGATCGTCTTGGCCGAGGTGCCGGAGGAGAGCCTCGCGATCACCGGCGAAGGCATCGGGCCATTGCTGATCGTCAACAGGGTCGCGAATATGGACGAGGCGGCGCAGCGGATCAACGCGGTCGGCAATGGTGTCGCGGTGTCGGTGTTCACCCGGGATGTGCACGGTATCGAATCCTTCGCCGAGCAACTGCGGGTTGGCGTTGTGACCATCAATTCTTCGACCACGTATGCCGGGATTCCGGCGCTACCCTTCGGTGGGGTCGGTGAATACGGACAGGGACACCATCACGGCGATCAGGGACTGCGCGAGTTCAGCCGGACGTTGGCGATCGCACGCAAGCGGTATCGGGCCCCGGTCAATCTGTCCACCTTCGACCGGCACTCACGGCATCTGCGCACGGCCAAAGCGATCTTCCGGATGCGTCACGGAGGTGTTTGATTTGCCGCGCCTGCGGCGCGACCCGTTCGCGGCCCATGGTGTCTCGCGTCCGTGCCGTCGAGACTCGCTCCATCGGGGTCGTAATGGCGGGCCCTACAGCACCTGATGCACGCGCGTGCTGCAAGGGCGAGTCCCGCGCCTGCAGCGCATACGCTTCGACAACTCAGAAGCGAGACCGGCCGCGAACGCCGCTCGTAAGACACGCTCCGTTGGGGGCGACGATCGTGCGAGCGTCAGCCCAGAAGGACGGCCTCCATCAGGGCGCAGACTCGGGCCAGTTGTTCGGGGCGTGGGTCGAATTTGGTCAACCGGCCCACGTCGATCACCTGAGCGATGGCGGCATGCACGCGAAAGCGCGCCTCCACCGAGTCGCCGTCGAGCAGGTTGGCCCACTCCAGCACGTTCTGGCGCTGGATGGCGCGCAGCTTGTGCTGTTCGGCCTGCGGCAGGTTGCTGAATTCGGCGTAGTAGACCGGCATGATCTCCGGCATCGCGAAGGTGAGCCGGGCCTGGCGGTAGGCAATGCGCCGCACCGCGTCCGGACGGCTGGTGGCCTCGGCCAGCGCCTCGGTGATCGCGATGGCCACCCGGTCGCCGGTGCGGTGGAAGGCGGCGGCGAGTAGATCGGCCTTGCTGCTGAAGTACCGGTAGACGCTGGAGGCGTTGATGCCGACGGCCGCGCCGATTTCCTCGATGCTGGCCTCGTGATAGCCCTGGCGACCGAAGATCCGGATCGCCTCGGTGAGCAGCTGTTCGCGTTTCGAGGTGACCGGCAGGCCGCGGGTGGCCGGTCCGGGCGTGGGCTCGGTCGGTGCGGGCGGCAGTTCAGCGCGCAGGATCGACCAGCTCATCTCGCGCAGCAGTGGCATCAGCCGGGCGGTGGCGAGCGTGGTGCGATGCGAGGAGATGCTGGCGATGGCGCTCAGCACGCCGGCGGCGAGCATTGCCACGTCGGCGGGCGGTGCGCTGGGACGCAGCTGTCGGATCGGTTCGGCGAGCGTCGCGTTGAGCGCGTCGTAGACCTTCCTGATCCGGGCGCGGTCGTCGGCCTCCAGGTAGCGCCGCTCCCAGCGGTACAGTCCGGCCTCGCGACGAATATCGATGGTGTGTTCGCTGATCGCCTTGATCAGCGCGTCGAGCCGGGATTGCGGCTCCAGATTCGGATCGTCCGCGGCGCGCGCGACCTTCAGCAGATGCAAGGCACCTTCTTCGGCGGCCGCGACCAGCAGCGCGTACTTGTTCGCGAAGTGGCGATACAGCGCGGGCCCGGAGATGCCGACCTCCGCGGCGATCTCGTCGACGCCGACCGGGTAATACCCGCGTTCGCTGAATGCACGCGCGGCGGCCCGGATGATCTGGACCTTGCGATCCTTCGGGCGACGCCGCACCGTCTGGGCCGGCTCCGCCCCCGTCCTGTTCCCACCCGCGTCGGGCCGCGCGGAAGCGAGACCGACCTCGCTGCGATCCGCGACCATGTAGCTCTCCGTTCCGGTGCGGCGCCGTTGGTTGACAGCGCCGGACAAATCATCCTAAGTTAACCACAATTCGCAAAGTTAACCACCATTCATGGGAATGCCCCGCCGGATTCCAGACCAGGAGCACCAAATGAGCAACCCCGATTCCGCGACCACATCCGCGGGTTTCAGTGCCGTCAATGACGGCAAGGTGCTCCGGGTCACGCTCACCAAGCCCAAGCGCAAGAACGCCATCGACTACGACACCATGGTCGCCCTCGGTGACACCTTCCTCGCCGCCGCCGAGGACCGTTCGGTGCGGGTGATCGTACTGACCGGCGAGGGCGGCGACTTCTGCACCGGCGCCGATCTTGCCGCATCGGCCGCCGAGGCGCAGCGCGGGATCACTTCGGACATGGTGATGGATGCGGCCAACCGGCTCGTGAAAGCGATTGTGGACGCGCCGATTCCGGTCATCGCGCGGGTCAAGGGCGCGGCCGCGGGTGTTGGTGTCGGCATCGCGCTGGCCGCCGACCTGGTCTACGCCGCCGAGGATTCCTATCTGCTGCTCGCCTTCATCAATATCGGTCTGATGCCCGACGGCGGTGCGGCAGCCATGGTCGCCGCCGCGGCCGGCCGACCGCTGGCCGCGGAAATGGCTCTGCTCGGCGAGCGACTCCCCGCGCCGGCGGCCAAGGCGGCCGGACTGTTCACCGCCGTGGTCCCGCAGGACGAACTCGACGCCAAGGTCGAGGCCGCGGCCGCCAAGATCGCCGCGGGCCCGCGCCGCGCCCTCGAACTCACCAAGAAGGCATTGAACGCCGCGACACTGCCCGCCTTGGACGCCGCGCTCGCCGCCGAAAAGTCCGGCCAGAGCGAACTGCTCCAGTCCCCCGACTTCTTCGAGGGCGCGACCGCCATGCTCACCAAGCGCAAGCCGGTCTTCGCCGACTGATCGGGTCGGCGAGCGAGCATCGAACCGAGCTCGGTGCGGGGATCGTCAGCGTCCCACGGCTTACCGCTGCCTAGCGAGTGATGCGCGGGGGCCGCGCCGACCACAGGTGCGGCGACCGTCCCGAGGGCGGAGCGTGATCCCGGACACAAGCGTGCCCGCACGAGCGACTATGTTGATCGGCTATGGCTTACCTGGTTACCGGAGCAACTGGGTTCATCGGTCGATTTCTTATTCCCGAGCTGCTGAAACGGGAGCGGGATATTCATGTGCTGGTCCGGCCGGGGGATGATTCGGCGGACCGGTATACCTGCTGTGCTCGGGAATGGATGGGCGGGGAGCGGGTGCGGGCGGTACACGGGGATATGGGAGCGCCCAGGCTCGGCATCGATCCGGCCTGGATCGCCGAGCATCGGGGCTCGATCGAGCATGTCTTCCATCTGGCGTCGAGCTATGACCTCGCCGAACGCGGCGACGGCACCAGACATGTCGTCGATGTCGTGCAAGAGTTGAAAGCCACTCTGCTGCACCATGTCTCGACGGTGGATGTGGCGGGCGGGTTCGACGGCCTGTTCACCGAGGATATGTTCGACGAGGGTCAGGTGCTGAGTTCGCCCATGCAGCGGGCGAAATTCGAAGCCGAGAAGATCGTGCGCGAATCCGGGTTGGGCTGGCGGATCTATCGGCCCTCGATCGTGATCGGACATTCGCGCACCGGTGAGATCGATCGAATCGAAGGGCCCTACTACTTCTTCCGGCTGCTGCGGATGGCCGCGCAGCTGCCGAGGATCCTGCCGGTGCTGGTGCCGAAGCTGGGTGAAACCAATATGGTCCCGGTCGATTTCGTGGCTCGCGCACTGGCCCACATCGCACACCAGCCCGACTCGAACCACACCACCTACCACCTGGCCGATCCGCGCCGACAGAGCGCGGCCGAGGCGCTGAATCTGTTCGCCGACGAGGCCGGTGCGCCGCATCTGGTGGAGGTGATGCCCAAGCGCACCCTGGAGATGATGCTGCGCGTTCCCGGCACGAGCTGGCTACTACCCCGCGTCGGCGTCCCCCAGGATGTGTTGGAGCACAGCGAATTCAGCTGCTGGTTCGACTGCCGCAACGCCACCGCCGCACTGGCGGGCACCGACATCAAGGTGCCGCCCCTGGCCGCATATGCTCCGGTGATCTGGAAGTACTGGATCGAAAACTGGGTGTGATCAGCCCGCCTGCTCGTATTCGGCTCTGGCCGCGTCGATTTCGTCGATGTGCTCGATGGCCCAGGCCCGCAGCACATCGACGGCGGCACTCAAGCTATGGCCGAGCGGTGTCAGCGTGTATTCGACGGTGACCGGCACGGTCGGATACACCGTGCGCGACACCATGCCGTCGCGTTCCAGACCGCGCAACGTCTGGGTGAGCATCTTCTGCGTAATGCCCTGCACCTGCCTACGCAGCTGCGAGAAGCGCAGCGTTCCCGGCTTCAGGGCCAGCAGCACGAGCCCGGTCCAGCGTTCACCGAGCCGATCGAACACCGCGCGGGACGGACAGTTCAGGTTGAAGATGTCGTATGCCATGAGATCGTTGGTATCCACCAGGTACCTATACCACTAATTACTGCCTTCTTTCATCTGGAAACCAGCCCTCTTAGTGTCGTTTTCGTAGCAATGACCAGGAGGAAGTCAGATGAAGGCCCTTGCAGCAACCGGTGATCCGACCTTGGTGCGGTTCGTCGAGGTCACCGAACCCACGGCCGCCCCCGATGCGGCGGTCATCCGGGTCGAGGCGTTCTCGGTGAACCGCGGCGAGATTCTCGCCATGACCGGTGCCTACGGCACGCCGACCGTACCGGGCACCGTCATGGGACAGGACGTTGTCGGCCGGGTCGTCGCGGCCGCCGCCGACGGATCGGGGCCCGCCGTCGGAACCAGGGTGGTCGGCCATGCCGAGGGCGGCGGGTGGGCCGAGCGGGTAGCCGTCCCGACCTCCGCACTGGCCGAACTGCCCGACACCCTTGCCGCCACCAGTGCGGCCGCCTTGCCGCTCGCGGGTTTGACCGCATTGCGTCTGCTTCGGCACGTCGAGGCCCCGGCGGGCAAGCAGGCGCTGATCACCGGCGCATCCGGCGGCGTCGGTCATTACCTGGTGGAATTGGCAACGGCCGCAGGCATTTCGGTGACGGCGGTGGCAGCATCGCCCGAACGCGGCGCCCGGCTGGCCGAACTCGGCGCGGCCGTCGTCCATGATGTCGCGGACGCCGACGGTCGCTTCGATGTCATCTTCGAATCGGTCGGCGGCGATGTCTTCGCCGCCGCGCTCGCCCGGATCGCACCCGGCGGTACCGTGCTGTGGTTCGGTCAGGCCAGCCTGCAACCGATCCGGCTCAGCTTCTTCGAATACCTTGCGGTCACACCGTTCACGCTGCGGCATTTTCCGCACTGGGTCGCCGACACCACCGATGCCGAGGATCTGCGCGTGCTGGTCGACCTGACGGCTACCGGTCGCCTGCATCCGGAACTCGGTAGGGTCGCCGACTGGGCCGAAACGGCGAGCGTGCTCACCGATCTGAACAACCGCCGGATCCGCGGCAACGCGATCCTCACCATCGCCTGAAGGAGCGATCATGTCGACCACCGAGCAGACCCGCGCCACCATCCTGGCCTATATCGAGGCACTCGGATCCGGTGACGCCGCACGCGCCGCCGGGTTCTTCACCCCGGATTCGACCTGGACCCTGTTCGGCGAGCTGCCGACCGCGCGCACCTGGACCGGCCCCGAGGAGATCTTCGGGCAATTCGTCGCGCAGATGATCGAGCGGATGGACGTGTCGCAGCCGATCGGACAGGAGGTGCGGACCGTGCTGGCCGACGGTGCGCAGGCGGTCGCCGAATGGACCACCCGCGCGACCACCAAGGCGGGCGAACCGTATGCCAATAATGTGGCGATCGTCTTCCGGGTCGAGGACGGCAAGATCGCCGAAGCCCGTGAGTATTTCGATACGGGCTATGCCCAGCGCACGCTGTTCGCCTAGTTGCCCGTGACGGTCAGGTAGATAAGGGCCACGTTCAGCAGGCTGATGATGATGGCGACGAGCCAGGCCAGGCCGGTGGTTACGCGATGGTTGACGTCGGCGCCCATCAGGATGCGGTCGCTGGTGAAGCGGACCAGGGGGATCAGGGCGAAGGGGATGCCGAAGGACAGCACTACCTGCGAAATGATCAGTGCGCGAGTGGGATCGATGCCGATCGCCAGGATCAGGATGGCCGGGATCAGGGTGACCAGCCGCCGAACCAAGAGCGGAATCTTACGGTTCAGCAGGCCTTCCATGATCATTGCCCCGGCATATGCGCCGACCGACGTCGATGCCAGCCCGGAGGCCAGCAGGCCGATCGCGAGCAGTAGCGCGGCGACGGGACCGAGCGCATCGCCGACAGCGGCGTGCGCACCCTCGAGGGTGTCGACATTCTCGCGGCCGCGCAGGGTATTCGCGGCCATCAGCAGCATGGCCATATTGACCGTGCCCGCGAGCACCATGGCCAGTCCGACGTCGTATCTGGTGACCCGCAGCAGCCGTGCCCGCAGCGGACCCACTTCGGGCTGACCGTGCCGATCACGGGCCAATCCGGAGTGCAGGTACACCGCGTGCGGCATGACGGTCGCGCCGATCATGGCCGCCGCGAGCAGCACACTTTCCGCGCCCTGGAACCGCGGCAGCAGACCACCGACGGTGCCGGAGACCGACGGCGGCGAAATCACAACGCTGGCCAGGAAGCCGATGGCGATGACGGCGAGCAGACCGGTGATGACCCGCTCGAACGGCTTCTGCCCGCGCTGGTTCTGCACCAGCAGCAGTGCCATCGAAACCACACCGGTGATCAGTCCGCCGAGCAGCAGCGGCAGATCGAACAGTAGCTTCAGCGCGATCGCGCCGCCGACCACCTCGGCCAGGTCGGTGGCCACCGCTACGGTCTCGGCCTGCACCCAATAGGCAAGGCGTACCGGACGACTCGACTTGTACCGCACCGCCTCCGGTAGCGACATCCCGGTGACCAACCCCAGCTTCGCCGATAGGAACTGCACCAGTCCAGCCATCACATTGGCCATCACGATGACCCACACGAGTAGGTAGCCGAACTGAGCGCCCGCGCTGATATTCGACGCCACATTGCCGGGATCGACATAGGCGATGGCCGCTACGAAGGCTGGACCGAGCAAGACGGTGACGGATCTCGCCCGGGTCGTCACGTTCCGCGCCGACTCGACCAGGGTTGTACTCATAGAACAGAATTTTACGGGTTCCCGAACTTTTTGTTTAGCACTATCTATATAAAACAGACCGCCCCGGTTGTGTACAAGGTCACAATCGGGGCGGTCGGTTGGGAAGCGCGGGGATCGACTCAGAGACCGAGGCCCTTGGCGAGGGTGGGCCAGGAGGCGTGCAACTCGTCATTCCAGTAGCCCCAGGAGTGGGTGCCATTGGGACGGAAGTTGAAGGTGGCGGGGATGCCCAGCGAATCCAGCTTGGCCTTCATGTTGTTGGTGCAGTAGTTGGTGCCCGCCTCGATGACACCGCCGATCAGGATCTGGTTGGCCAGACCGCCCGAGCCGGGCAGTGCGTACTGACCGTCCAGGGTGTCGTACGGGCCGGGCAGACCGTTGCCGGTCGAGATGTAGAGGTCGGTGCCGCGCAGACCCTCGGCGTTCACGTAGGGATCGTTCGCCGTCCACTCCGGCCCACCGATCGGGCCCCACATGTTCTCGACATTGCCGCCGCCCCAGGTCTCGACGGTCAGCCTGACGAACTCCGAGCCGACCGGATCACTGGTCTGGGCGCAGCCGCTGTAGGCCGCGGCGGCCTTGTAGAGGCCCGGCTTGGCGATCGGCAGCGCGAGCACGGTGGTGCCCGAGGTGGACAGCCCCGCGATCGCGTTGGTGCCGTTGGTACCGAGCGCGCCGTCGATCAGCGGCGGCAGCTCCTCGGTGAAGAAGGTCTTCCACTTGTTGCGGCCGAGAACCGGATCGTCCTTGATCCAGTCGGTGTAGTAGCTCCACTTGCCGCCGATGGGCTGCACCACATTGACGTTCTTGTCGCCGAGGAACTTCAGCGCATCGGTCTTGGCCACCCAGGACGCGCTGTCCTCACCGCCGCCGGCACCGTTGAGCAGGTAGAGCACCGGGCGCGGCGCCGAGGCGTCGGCGGGGCGCTGCACGTCGACCGGGAAGGTCCGGTCCATGGCGGCGGAGTAGACATACAGGCGGATGCTGCGGTCGCCCTTGTACTCCGCCTTGGTGATCTTCGAGCCGTCCGGCGCGACCGGGTTCGCCAGCAGCGTCTTGGAATCCATGATCGGATCAGCCGTCGCGGTAGATGCGCCGAAGCCGGACATGACCCCCGCGAATACCGCGGTTGCCGCGATCACCGCCGCCGCACGTGTGCCGCGACGCCGGATCAGACTACGCATCAATTTCACACCTTCACTTCGTATTGTGATTACGGTAGGGCTTCCCCTTGCCGCGGGCATGCACCGCGGCCGACCATACGGCCTATTTAGTCGTGACGATAGTGGACATCGTTACCGCAATGTTGCTCCATCATGCCTGAACGGCCGGAATGTGATTATGGTCGCCCCGGATATCGCTGACCGTATTCGGCCAGCCCGCCGAGGGCTCGGATCCAATGTTCGGCGAAGGTCTTGACCTCGTCACCGCCGAATACCTCGGCCGCGTAGTCGAAGCGAACGAGCAGGCCCTCGGCGGTGGCGTCAGCGGTGATATCGAGCAGCAGATCCCCGGCCGGTGCGTCGGTGTGCACGCGCGCCGGGCGCAGATCTCGATAACGCAATCCGCACCGGCCGGTGGGGAGTGCGCTCAGGGCGGCGGCGGTATCCGGATTGAGATAACGCAGCAGGCCGTACCCGACGCCATAGGACGGCACGGCACCGGTGAGCCGTTTGACCTGCTCGATCGCGACACCCGCCGCGTGACCACCGACCAACGCCTCCTGGATGTTCACCCCCGCCAACTGCAGCGGGAGCGGGTAATCGGTGGTGAAGGCGCCGACGAGGGTATCGGTCTCGGCCATCGCCCGGCTATCGGCGTGCAGCCGGACCACCGGGCCGATGGCTTCGGTGACGGTTTCGCCCGCGGAGGTGATCTGGGCGAGCGCGAGGGCGGTGAGCAGGACTTCGTCGACGCTGACACCGTGTGCGGCGGCCGCGGCGACGACGGCGGCGGTGCCCTCGGTGGTGATCGTCAGCGAGACCCGGCGCCGCGAGCGCAGGTTCTTGTTCGTGGCACCTGCCTTGGCGGCGGGAACCACGCTCAGGGTGTGGTGCCACCACGCCATTTCCTCGATTGCCGCCGGGCCGCTCGCACCCTCGGACAGGACTCTCAGCAAGTCGGATAGTCCGGACTCGGGAACGGCGGGCGTGCGGTGTCTGCCGCGCGACCAGGCCAGTGACAGCTTGTCGATGATGGTGCGCCAGGAGGTGTCGTCCACGACGAGGCCATTGGCGACGATGACCATGCTCGTGGGCACCTCGCGGCCGCCGACCAGTACGAAGCGGATATTGCGGCCATGTGCCGGATCGAGTTCGCTGGCGACCGCGCGCACCACATCGTCGACCGGCGGCGGGGTCTGATCGATGCCGTACTCCAGGCCGAGGAAGGCCTCGTCGAGCCGCTGTGCCTCGGCCGGGATCTCGAAGACCGGATCAGTACCCGCACCGTCGCGGTGCAGGCGGACCCACAGCATCGGATGCTGTTCGAGCACCGTATCGACGGCGAATTGCACCGCCTCCGGTGAGTAGTTGGGCGGGATCTCGAGGGTGACGACGCGCAGTTCGACGCCGATATCCAACAGCCGCACGGCATTCGGGGTCAGCGATAGCGGGATGGGCGCGTCGTCGGGTTCGTCCGGGCGGTGCGGGACGGCGAATTCGATCGGGTCGTCGTCGTGGATGACCGCGAACGGGACGCGCTCGGGTTTCTCGGCAATCTCGGGTTCGTCGTCGTCGAGATCCAGTGCCGGGGCCTCGACCGTCGGGGGCAGCTCATCGGGCGCGGCCGTGTCCTCCGTCGGTTCCGGGACATCGATAGGTATCGGGACCAGGACCGATGTCGGGTAGTCGTGGTCGAACGCGGCCGGATCGGCGAGCGGTGCCGCGTACTCGTATCCCTCCGGTACGGCGGCGGGTTCGACCGGCGCGAATGCCTCGGCTTCGGTTGGCTCCGCGGCATCCTCGACCGGCTCCGGCGCTGCGAGCAAGGCGGCCAGGACCGGTCCGATTTCGGCGAAGGCCGCCGGAGACGTCATCAGCTCGTGGGTCGCCTCGACCGGATGCTCGTTGATCGTGCCGTCGACGTACGGCCGCCAGGCCCGGGATTCGGCGGTGTGGCCGGCGGCGCTGAAGAACTCGAGCGTGCCGTGGAAAACCTTGTGCTGATGGTTGATTCCGAGCTCTACCGAGCGCACCGCACCGCGGTAGCTCTGACGCAGTCGGTCCGGGGTCAGCAGCGCCAGTTCCGGCGGGATGTTGGCGTACAGCACCGCGAGCGCCTCTTCGGTGAGGTTGCGGATATTGCTGTCGCCCAGCATGTCCGGGCCGATGCCGAGTTCGGCGAAGGCCGAGCGCAGCTCCGCCCAGAAGTCGGCGATATTGCCGCCGGTGCGACTGTCCAGCATGGCGAGTAGCGCGACTTCGGCACCCGCGGACTGCAATTCAACCGCGACCGCATGGGCCAGCGCACCACCGAGCGACCAGCCGAGCAGCCGATACGGCCCCTCGGGCTGCACCGCGCGGATCTCCTCGACATAGCGCCGAGCCATCGCATCCAGCGAATCCGGCCGGAAGTCGGATTCGGACAGCGCGGGCGATTGCACACCGAAGATCGGGCGGTCGGCGGGCAGATACTGGGCGAGACCGGTGTAGCACCAGGACAATCCGGCCATCGGATGGATACAGAACAGGGCTTCGCCGGTGCCGTACCGGATCGGCAGCAGCACATCGAGTGCGGCCTCGGCGTTCAACCCGTATTCGTGGGCCTCGGTGTCATCGGCCGCCATGATGCGCTGGGTGAGCGCGGTGACGGTCGGATCGGTGAAGAACCACTGCACCTGGACCGCGATACCGGTCAGCTCGCGCAGCCTGTGCACCGCGCGCATGGCGGCCAGCGAACTGCCGCCGAGTGCGAAGAAATCGTCATCGGAGCCGACCCGATCGATGCCCGATCTCCGGAGATCCAGTACCTCGGCGTATACGTCGGCGACGGCCTGTTCCTGCGCGGTCGAGGGCGCGCGGTAGGGGCGCGGGGCGAGCTCGGGTGCGGGCAGCGCGGCGCGATCGAGCTTGCCGACCGGGGTCAGCGGCACCATATCGAGTACCACCACCGCCGAGGGCACCATATGCCGAGGCAGGCTGCGCGCGGCGTATTCGGTGAGCGCACCGGTGTCGATGGTCCGCCCCGCTACCGCAAGCACATAGGCGACGAGAATCTTCTCGCCCGTTGGGGTTTCCCGACCGATCGTGACTGCGAATTCGACATCGTCGTGGCCGCCGAGCACCGCGTCGATCTCACCGAGTTCGATGCGCATACCGCGGATCTTGAGCTGGAAGTCCGTACGACCGATGTATTCGAGCTCCCACTCCCCCGGTTCGCCGACCCAGCGCACCAGATCACCGGTGCGATACATCCGCGCACCGGGCGGACCCCACGGATCGGCGACGAAGCGTTCCGCGGTCAGCGTCGGACGGTCGTGATAGCCGCGTGCCAGTGCGGTGCCACCGAGATACAGCTCGCCGACGGCACCGGGCGGCACCGGGCGCAGCCGCGAATCCAGCACCACCATCGGCGTTCCCGGCACCGGGCCGCCGATCGTGATGCGCCCTCCGGCGATCATCTCGCTCCACGACGCGGCCACCGTCGCCTCGGTCGGCCCGTAGCCGTTGATGAAGTGCCGTCCCGGTTGCCATCTGGCGACCAGCTCGGGCGAGGTGGAATCGCCACCGCAGCACAGGTATCGAAATTCGTCCAGACCGGCCGGATCGACCGTGCCGAGGACAGCGGGAGTGAAGATCGCGTGCGTGACCCGCTCGGTGCGCAGCAGCGCGGCCAGATCCGGTCCGCCGAGGATGGTGGACGGCACGATGACCAGCGTCGCGCCGTTGTGGAAGGTGCAGAGCCACTCCAGAATCGACGGATCGAAGCTCGGCGAGCACAGATGCGCGAACCGATGCTGCGGGCCGAGCTGGAATACGGCGCTGGCGTTCTCGACGGCGCCGCCGACGCCGACATGGGTGACGGTGACGCCCTTCGGTGTGCCCGTCGAGCCGGAGGTGTAGATGACGTACGCCGGATGCTGCGGCAGCAGTGTCGCCAGCCGCTCGGCATCGGTGATCGGCGCTGGCGACTTACTGGCGACGGCGGCGTGGATCGCGGGATCGTCGAGCTGTAGCCAGCTGGTTTCGGTCGACTCGTCGGGCAGCCGCTCGCTGTAGGTGGAGGTGGTGATGCCGAGGACGACACCGGAATCGGTCACCATTTGCCGGATCCGGTCCGTCGGATACGTCGGGTCGATCGGCACATGCGCGCCACCGGCCTTGGCGACCGCCCAGAAGGCCGCGACCATCTCCAGCGAACGCGGGAAGGCTAGTGCGACAAGGCATTCCGGGCCGACACCGCGATCGATCAGCACCCGAGCCAGTCGCGAGGAGTATTCGTCCAGTTCGCGGTAGGAGATCGAGCGACCGGCCGTGCGCACCGCGACATGTTCGGGATCGACGCTGACCGCGCTGGTCAATAGGTCCGGCAGCAGCCGGACGGCGGGCGGCTCACCCCTCCGCACCGGTGTCAGAGCCTGCTCTTCGGCCGCGCCGAGCAGCCGCAGGTCACCGATCGGGGCGTCCGGGCGTGCGACGATCTCGGTGAGCAGCCGGGTGAACCGGGCGGCGAACATCTCGATCGTCTTGTCGTCGAACAGATCACGCGCGAAGTTGAACTCACCGCGCAGGCTTTCCGCGGCGGTACCGGGTGCCCACATGGTCAGCGAGAGATCGAATTTCGCGGTGTCGACGGCGAAATCGAAGGTCTGCGCGCGCAATCCGGGCAATTCGAAGGTGCTGGTCGGCAGGTTCAGATACGACATCGACACCTGGAACAGCGGGTGCCGAGCCGTGGAACGCGGCGGGGTCAGCAGTTCGACCAATCGCTCGAACGGCAGGTCGGCATGTGAAAAGGCTTGCAGGTCAGCGTCTTTGGCGTTGGCGAGCAGGTCACCGAAGGTGCGGTCGTCGGGCACCCGCAGTCGCAGCACCAGCGTATTGACGAACATGCCGATCATGTCGTCGAGTTCGGCCGCGCCACGACCGGCCACCGGGGTGCCGATGGCGATATCGTCGGTGCCGGACATGCGCGCCAGGAATACCGACAGCGCGGCGTGCACCACCATGAACATGGTGGCGTTGTGTCGGCGAGCCAACCGCACGAGACCGGCGTGCACCAGCGGATCGATCTCGAATTCGTGGCGCCCGCCGGTGAAGGTCCGCAGCGCCGGGCGCGGGCGATCCGCAGGTAGATTCAGTTCATCGGGCAGATCCGCCAGTGCGGTCCGCCAGTATTGGGCCTGTGCCGAGATCAAGCTCTCCGGATCATCCTCTGAGCCGAGCACCATACGTTGCCAGACACTGAAATCCGCGTACTGTACCGGCAGCGGCGACCATGAGGGAGGTTCACCCGCGCTGCGGGCGGAGTAGGCCAGCATGACATCGCGGACCAGCGGCGACATCGACCAGCCGTCGGCGCCGATGTGATGGGCGACGAATACCAGGATGTGATCACCGGTATCGAGCCGGAACAGGGTCGCGCGGAAGGGCACCTCGACCGTGACATCGAAGCCCGCCGCGACGATCTCCTGCACCTGCCGCACCGCATCCGATTCCGCGATCGGAATAGGGACCAGATCGATCGGCACCTCGTTGGGTGCGAGCACCTCTTGCACCGGCCCATCCGCGGTCAGCGGGTAGACGGTGCGCAGCACCTCGTGCCGCGCAACCATATCCTCGACCGCCGAACCCAGTGCGGCGATATCGAGTTCGCCGGACAGCCGGACCGCCACCGGGATGTGATAGGCCGCCGAGCCGGTATCGAACTGGTTGATGAACCACATCCGCAACTGCGCCAGCGACAGCGGGACCTGCTCCGGCCGCAGCCCGGCCAGTAGCGGCTGTCGCCGACCGGAACCGGCATGGGTCTCGACCTTGGCGGCGAGTCCGGCCACGATGGGTGTCTCGAAGATCGCGCGCACCAGCACCTTGGTATCCAGCGCGTCGCCCACCCGGGCCGCCACCTGCGTGGCCAGCAGCGAATTGCCGCCCATGGCGAAGAAATCGTCATCGCGCCCCACACGCTCGACACCGAGCACCTCGCCGTAGACACCGGCCACGATCTCCTCGACCGGGGTGGCAGGGGCGCGGAAGACTTGGGTCTCGAACTCCGGATCGGGCAGCGCGGCACGATCCAGCTTGCCATTCGCATTGCGCGGCAAGGACGTCAGCGTTACGAACGCATTGGGCATCATGTACGACGGCAGCACCGCGGCCAGCGCGGCCTTCAGTTCGGCGGCCTCGACCGAGCTCGCCTCGTCGGCCGGTACGACATAGGCCACCAGCCAATCACCGATCCGTGCATCGGATTTGACGAGCACCGCGGCCTGCGCGATCTCGGGCCGGGCGAGCAGCGCGCTCTCGATCTCGCCGAGTTCGATGCGGAAACCGCGGATCTTCACCTGGAAGTCGGTGCGGCCGTGGTACTCCAGTTCGCCCTGCTCATTCCAGGACACCAGGTCGCCGGTCCGGTACATCCGGGCACCGGATTCGAACGGGTTGGCCACGAACCGTTCCGCGGTCAGATCGGTCCGTCCGAAGTAGCCGCGCGCCAATTGGGCACCGGCCAGATACAACTCGCCGGATACGCCGACCGGCACCGGCCGCAGACGCGAATCCAGCACGTAGACATGGCTGTTCCACTGCGGCCTACCGATCGGCACGGTAACCGTGTCGGCGTCGGTCACCCGATGGTTGGTGATGGAGACCGCGGCCTCGGTCGGGCCGTACAGGTTGAACAGGTCCGCGCCATTGTCCTGACGGAATCGCTGTGCGGTGGCGGCCGGTAGCGTCTCACCGATGGCCAGCACCCGGCGCAGTGATCGGGACAGGTGACCCGTCGACAGCGCGTCCAGCATCGAGGGCACGACATGCAGGGTCGTCACCGACTCGCGAGCCATCAATTCGTTCAGATAGGCCGGATCCCGATGACCATCCGGAGCGGCGATGACCACCGTGCCACCGCATACCGCCGCCGTCCAGAACTCCCAGACCGAAAGGTCGAAGGTGGCCACCGTCTTGAGCAGCACCACCTCGTCGGCTCCGAGACCGAATTCGGCTGTCTCCCAGAGCAGTTGGTTGACGATCGCGCCGTGCGCCACCGCCACGCCCTTCGGCTGCCCGGTCGAACCCGACGTATAGACCACGTACGCGGTATTGCTCGGCAGCAGCGCACCGCGGCGTTCATGCGCGGCGAGCGGCGCGTCCGAGTAGTGCAACAGGTCGAGCTCATCGATCGTGACGGAATCGACGACATCGGTATGGAAGCCGTCGTGTACGGAGCTCAACAGGCAGACCGGTCCCGCGGTCCGCAGGATGTACTCGATGCGTTCGGCGGGTTGATCCGGATCGATGGGCACATACGCCGCACCGGACTTCGCCACGGCGTACATCGCGACGATCAGATCGACGCAACGGCGGATGCCCAATGCCACCCGGTCCTCCGGGCGCACGCCGCGTTCGATCAGATACCGCGCCAACCGGTTCACCCGGGCATCGAGTTCGCCGTAGCTGAGCTTGCGTCCCGGCTGATCGGATACCACCGCCACCGCATCCGGGTCGGCGGCCACGGTCGCATCCAGAAGTGACACCAGGGTCGCCGTCGTATCGATCGGGTGTGCGGTGGCATTCCAACTCGCGAGAATCCGCGCACTCTCGTCGCCGGCGAGCAGTTCGATCTCGCCGACCCGCACCGACACATCGGCGAGTACGGCATCGAGTACCCGGACGAACCGGTCGGCGAAGCCGCGCACTGTCGTCTCGTCGAACAGGTCGCTGGCATAACCGAAGTCGGCCACCATCCCGGCGGGCGCGCCGTCGTCGGTGTAGCGGTCGGCCAGTGAGATGTGCAGATCCGTCTTGGCCAGCTGCAAATCGAAATCGACCGGCGCGACGGAAAGTCCGGGCAGCTCCAGGGTAGTTTCGGCCAGGTTCTGGAAGGAAAGACCCACCTGGAACAGCGGATTGCGGGCGATCGAGCGAACCGGATTCAGCGCCTCGACGATTCGCTCGAAGGGCACATCGGCATTGGCGAAGGCCTCGAGATCGCGCTCGCGCACATCGGCGAGCAGAGCGGCGAAGCTATCACCGGGACGCACCCGCGTCCGGAACACCAGCGTGTTGACGAACATGCCGATCAGGTCATCGAGTTCGCGCTCACCACGACCCGCGATTGGCGTGCCGACCGCGATGTCGTCGGTGCCCGACAGTCGTGCCAGCAGCACCGCGAGCGCCGCATGCACGACCATGAACAGCGAGGCGTGGTTGGCCCGCGCCAGCGCATGCAGTCGCGCGTGCCGGTCCGCCGAGATCGCGAACCGCACCGACCTGCCCTGGAACGACTGGGCCGGCGGGCGCGGGCGGTCGGTCGGCAGCTCCAACTGGTCCGGCAACTGCGCCAAGGTCCGCCGCCAGTAGGCGATCTGCTGGGCGGCGGGCGATTGCGGATCGTCCTCGTCACCTAGCGCCTCGCGCTCCCACAGCGCGTAGTCGGCGTACTGCACCGGCAGCGGCTGCCACAGCGGCGCCTGCCCGTGCATCCGCGCGGCATAGGCGACCATCAGATCGCGGGCGAGCGGACCCATCGATGCGCCGTCGGCCGCGACATGATGCACGGTCAAGGCGATCACATGCTCGCGCGGCGCCAGGCGGAACAGTGCGACCGCGATCGGAACCTCGACGGTCACATCGAAGGTCAGCACGGCGAAGTCGATGAGCCGGCGCACCAGTTCGTCCTCGGCCACATCGACCGGCACCATGGCGAACCGCGTATCCGGCACCGGATGGATCACCTGATGCGGCCGCCCACCGATGCTCGGATAGGTGGTCCGCAGTACTTCGTGCCGGGACAGCACATCGCCGATGGCCAGCCCGAGCGCCGCCGCATCCAGCTCACCGGTGAGCCGCACGGCGAGCGGAATATTGTCCACCGCCGAGGTCTCGGTATCGAACTGGTTGAGGAACCAATACCGCTGCTGCGCCAGCGACAGCGGAATCAACTCGGGCCGCTCCCCCGCGACCAGCCGCGGTCGACTCCGGCCGGATCCGGCGGTCCGCTCGACGACGGCGGTGAAGGCGCCGACCGTCGAGGCATGGAACAGATCGCGGACCGCCAACTGCGTGTCCAGCGCGGCATCCAGTCGGGCGGTGACCTGGGTGGCCAGCAGCGAATTGCCGCCGAGCTCGAAGAAGTCGTCGTCCAGGCCGACGCGCGCGACACCGAGCACATCGCCGAAGGTGCCCGCGACGATCTCCTCGACCGGTGTCGTGGGTGCGCGGAATACCTTCGCCTCGAATACCGGCGCGGGCAGCGCCCTGCGGTCCAGTTTGCCCATGGGCGTCAGCGGCACCTGGTCGAGCACCGTGATGGACGCGGGCACCATATGTGCGGGCAATTTTCGCTCTACCAGGGCCTTCAGCTCCGCCATATCGACGTTCCGCCCGTCGACGGGGTGCACATACGAGGCCAATACGGTGGTACCGCTATCGAGTTCGTGCCCGACGGTCACCGCGAAATCCACGCGATCGTATGCACCCAGTACCGCGTCGATTTCGGTGAGCTCGATGCGGAAGCCGCGGATCTTCACCTGGGAGTCGTTGCGGCCGAGGTACTCCAGTTCACCGGTCGCGGTCCAGCGCACCAGATCGCCGGTGCGGTAGAGGCGGGTGCCCGGTTCGAACGGGTTGGCCACGAATCGGGTCGCGGTGAGCGCCTGTTGGCCCAGGTAACCGCGCGCCAGTTGCGCACCGGCGACATATAGTTCGCCGACCACCCGGTTCGGCACCGGCACCAGCCGATCATTGAGCACATAGGCGGCGATGCCGTGGATCGGCGGACCGAGGGTCACCGGCTCCCACGGCACCATCGGCGCGGTGATATTGGTGGCGATGGTGGCCTCGGTGGGACCGTAGGCATCGAAGAATTCGCGCAGCAGCCCGCCCGCGATCGGTAGTACCCAGCGCCGCACCAACTGCGGCGGACAGGCCTCACCACCGGTCACCACGACCCGCAGTTCGTCGAGTCCGTCGGGCTCCACCGAGGCCAGAGCCGCAGGCGTCACGAAGGCGTGGGTCACCCGCTCGCGCCGCAGCACCGCGGCCAGTTCCGCGCCGCCGTAGACAGTCGGCGAGACGACCACCATGGTGGCCGCGCCGCCCAACGCCAGCAGCAGTTCCAGCACCGACGCGTCGAAGGACGGGGAGGCGAAATGCAGTGTCCGGGCCGAACTCGTCACCCGGTATCGGGTCCGCTGCTCATCGCAGAAGCCGGATAATCCCTGGTGGGTGACCACGACGCCCTTGGGGACGCCGGTCGAGCCGGAGGTATAGATGACGTAGGCCGGATGTGCCCCGTGCAGTGGTCGCACCCGATCTTGATTGGTCACCCGGTCCACCGGATACCGCTGCAGCAGTTGCGCGGTGATGGGGCCGTCGAGGACCAGCCATTCGGCGAAATCGGGCAGGCCGCGGCGAACCGCGCCGACGGTCAGGCCGAAGCTCACAGCCGAGTCGGTCAGCATGTGCGCGACCCGATCCGCCGGATAGTGCGGGTCTACCGGCACGAATCCGGCGCCGGTCTTGGCCACCGCCCACACCGCGAGTACCGAATCCACCGATCGCGGAACGGCCACCGCGACCAGATCCTCCGGCCCCACACCACGATCGATGAGCAGCCGGGCCAGCCGGGTCGAACGCTCATCCAACTCGGCATAGCTGAGCCCACCGGAAGTGGCATCGACATCTGCGAATACGACGGCGAGGCCGCCGGGATTCGCCTCGACGGCGGCCGCCATCAACTGCGGCAGGGTGATGACGCGCGTCCGCTGTGTCCGTGTCCGAGCCGGCCGCACCCGAGCCTGGCGCGTCACTGGCTCACCGCTTGCGACTGCTCGCAGGTCGCTCGAAACAACGCAGCTTCCTCATGCCGACGTTGTGCAACCACCCGAAACATGAAGGAGCTCACCTACCCTGTAATCCCTAAAAAGTGCTCCCCTCCCAGCGCTTGCTCAGAAGCATCGCATGGTCAGACCCCGATCGTAACCGCAATGGCCGCTTGTTCCCGCCGCCGATCCACCTGCGTTCCCCGGCCGATCGCTACCGCTCAGGGGTTTCGAGCAGCTCAGCGAGCCGGGGACCGATCTCGGTCAACGCTTCAGCAGAGGTCATCAACTCGTGCGTCGACCCGATCGGGCGATCGATGATCTCATCGGAGACGAAAGGGTGCCAGTCGGCGGGGGTGCGATCGCCTCTGGCCTGGGCATCTACCGTGGCGCTGAAGAACTCGAGTGTCCCCTCGAATACCCCTGGCCGGTATTGCGACTGCAGCTCAACCGTGCGCACCCGATCCTGTCCCACCGACCGGTATCCCGGCATAGGAACTTTCCTCCCCTCGCTCATCGCCACTACCCGGACCGGTTGCTACCGGCAACGACCCGTGCGAGCACCTGCCGCCGAATCTTCCGGGTGGAAGATCAACCCGGGTCCGGGACGCCCAATAGCGCACCGAGGTCGACTACAACCGGGACGGCCCCGAATTCCGGCGCGGGCGCGCCATCATCGAGCACCACCGCGTGCAGATCCTCCAGCCCCGTCACCTCGACCGGCCCGAGTCCGGCCCGATCGATGAACAGATGCGTCACCCATTCGTCGGCCAATAATGCCGAAAGCGTTACGTTGTCCAGGTTACCGGCGGTCACCACAACCGACGCGCCGTTCTCACCGGCCGCGACCACTTCCAGCAGCGCCGCCGCCGAATCCGCGCGGCCGTGCCGGAACAGCCGGGACTCGAAGGTCAGCTCAGTGCGGGCTCGCAGCCGTTTGGTCGCGACGGAAATGTCGTTGTAGGACAAGGTAACTCCGGCGACGAAGGCCGGATCCTCACCGCGCAGCGCCTGGGTCCGGTTAGCGTAGGTCACCGGTCGCGGCGATTCGGCGGCTATCTCGGCGAGCACGTCCGGATCGTCCAGAACCAGCCAGTCGATACTGCTATCGGCGGGCCATGCACCGGCGGTAAGTCCGACCTTGACCTCGAGACCAACCGGTAGCGGACCGTTCAGGCCGGTCACCGGGGTCAATGCGGCACCGGCCTTGAGCACCGCCCAGGTGGCGACCACCGCGTCCACCCCGCGATCCAGCCGGATCACGACCCCGGTGCGCGGACCGCAGCCGCGGCCGATCAACACCCGCGCCAGTCGCGAGGACCGCGCGTCGAGATCCTGGAAGGACACCGCGTCCTCGCCGAAGACCACCGCGGGCCCGTCCGGATCCTCCTCCACCGCGGCGGCCAGCGCCTGAGTCAGGGCCGCACCGCTGGTGAGCGGTACGCCGTCGGCGGCGGGCTCCAGCACGGTTTCCGGCGCGGCCAACGCGCGATCGCGTTCGGCGGCATCGAGGATATCGATATCGCCCACGCTGACCTGCGGGTCCGCGACGACGGCGGCGCAGATCCGGGTCAGCCTGCGACCGAATGCCTGCACCGTCGATGCGTCGAAAAGGTCTGTGGCGTAATTGAATACCGTGACCAGCTCGCCGGGTGCGCCGTCCGCGCCGTGCCGTGGCTCGACGGTCAGCTGCAGATCGAACTTCGCCGCGACCGCACCGGTATCCAGTGCCGCGACCGTCAGACCTGGCAACTCCAGCTTCGGCGGCTCGAGATTGTCGAAGGACAGCACCACCTGGAACAGTGGGTTGTGCGAGGTCGCGCGGTTCGGCAACACCGCCTCGACCACCCGCTCGAACGGAATATCGGCATTGCCGAAGGCCGAGAGGTCGGTCTCGCGAACATGTTCGACGAGCGCGTCGAAGGTGGTTGCCGATTCGGTCGTGGTGCGCAGCGCCAAGGTGTTGACGAACATGCCGACCAGATCGTCGAGCGCGCGCTCACCGCGGCCCGCGATGGGAGTGCCGATCGTGATATCGGAACTGCCCGACAGCCGCGCCAGCAGCACCGCGAGCACAGCGTGCACCACCATGAACAGCGACGAATTGTGCTCCCGGGCAATGCGAATCAGTCCAGCGTGCACCTCGGGCGAAAGCGTGAAGGCCGTCGACGCACCGCGCATGGACGGCACGGCCGGCCGCGGCCGATCCAGCGGCAGCTCGAGCGCACCGGACAGTCCGGCCAATTGCTCGCGCCAGTAGGCCAATTGCTGTGCGGCTACGGAGTTCTCGTTGTCATCGGTGCCGATGACCTCGCGCTGCCAGATCGCGAAGTCGGCGTACTGCACCTCGAGCGGTGTCCAGGTCGGGACATCACCGGCACAGCGCGCGGCATAGGCGAGCATCAGGTCACGGGCCAGCGGTGCCATCGAGGCGCCGTCGGCCGAAATGTGGTGCACCACCATAGCGAGCAGATGACGCTCCGGGGTCCCACGCAGCAGCACGCCGCGCACCGGAACCTCTCGGGTCACATCGAATCCGGTCGACATCAGCTCGGTGATGCGGACGATCGGATCGCGGCTCGACTCGACCGCGAGCCCGCCCGGCCAGGCCTCGGCGACCGGCAGGATCTCCTGGTACGGCAGCCCGCCCGGTCCCGTCGACGGGTAGCGGGTGCGCAGCGCCTCGTGCCGTTCGAGCACATCAGCGATGGCATCGCGCAACGCTTGCACATCGAGTGCACCGGTCAGGCCGATGCCGAGCGGGATGTTGTAGGCCGCCGAGCGGGTATCGAACTGATTGAGCACCCACATGCGCTGCTGCGCCAGCGATAGCGGCACTCGTTCCGGACGCGCCGTCACAACCAGCGGGGTACGGGTTCCGGTCGAGGAGCCGGGCACGATTCGTGCGGCCAGTGCCGAAACGGTCGATGCCTCGAACAGTTCGCGCACCGAGACATTCGCGTCCAACGCTTCGTTGATTCTGCTGACCGCCCTGGTAGCCAGCAGTGAGTTACCGCCGAGGACGAAGAAATCGTCGTCCAGGCCGACATCGCGCACACCGAGCAGTCCGGCGAATACCCCGGCGACGGCCTGCTCGATCGGGGTCTGCGGGGCGCGGTAGATGGCGCTGCTGACGAATTCCGGTGCGGGCAGCGCCTTTCGGTCGAGCTTGCCGTTCAGGGTCAACGGCAATGTGTCCAGTACGACGATCGCGTCCGGAACCATATAGCTGGTGAGGAATTCGGCGATCGTGCTGCGCAACTCCGCGCCCTGCACCTGCGAATCCACCTCGGCCACAACATATCCGACCAGGCGATCACCCGCGTGTTCGTCGGAACGCACAAGCACCACAGCCTGGCTGACCGAGGGCTGGGCAAGCAGCGCCGATTCGATCTCACCGAGTTCGATGCGGAAGCCGCGCAGCTGCACCTGCTGGTCCGTGCGCCCGGCGTATTCGAGATTCGCGTGGCCCGCGAAACCAGCCCAGCGACCGAGGTCGCCGGTGCGGTACATGCGAGATCCCGCCGCCCCGAACGGATTCGCCACGAAACGGGTCGCGGCCAGACCGGGCCGACCGAGGTAGCCACGAGATAACTGCGCACCGCTGACATGGATTTCGCCCGCCACCCCGACCGGAGCCGGATGCAGCCGATCATCGAGCACATAGCTCTCCAGCCCGGGCAGTGCACGACCGATGGCACTGGCCGGATTCTCGGCGAGCTGCTCATCCAGCGCCAGGAACGACACGTGCACCGTGGTTTCGGTGATGCCGTACATATTGACCAGCCACGGCGCATCGAAGGGGTGCCGCTCGTACCAGCGCCGCAGCTGACGCAGGTCCAGTGCCTCACCACCGAATACGACATAGCGCAGCGCGAATTTGCCCTGGTCTCCGGCATGCGAGGCCCGGTCGGCCTCGGCGAGCTGGTAGAACGCGGACGGCGTCTGGTTCAGCACGGTGACCTGTTCGCGAATCAGCAAGTCGCGGAACTGTTCCGGGGAACGGGAGGTCAGGTAGTCGACCACTACCACGGTGCCGCCATTGGCGAGCGCGCACCACAGTTCCCACACCGAGAAGTCGAAGGCGAAGGAGTGGAACAGCGTCCACACATCGGTGTCGTCGAACTCGAACATCAACTGGGTGTTGGCGAACAGCTCGACCACATTGCGATGTGAAACGCCGACGCCCTTCGGAACACCCGTGGAGCCCGACGTGTAAATGACGTAGGCCAGGTTGTCCGGACGCAGCCGGGACGTGCGCTCGATATCGGTGATCGACGATTCGCCGAAGCCCGCGGTTTCGTCGAGCAGCACCACCGGAACGTCTGTCGCCGGAATGTCGCCCAGCAGATCCGATGTGGTCAGCACACAGGTCGGCTGCGCGTCGGTGAGCATGAACTCGAGTCGCTGCGCCGGATACGTGATGTCGATCGGAAGATATCCGGCACCGGCGGTGAGCACACCGAGCAGCGCGACGGGCAGCTGCTCGGACCGCTCGACAGCAACGGCGACCAGCGCTTCCGGTCCCGCGCCACGCGCCATCAGCGCCCGCGCCACCCGGTTCGCGCGCCGCTGCAGTTCACCGAAACTCAGTGCGGTATCACCGAATCGGACCGCGATCGCATCCGGGCGGCGGTGCGCCTGTGCCAGGATGAGGTCGACCAGCGTCACATCCGGCACCATCGCGCCAGCCGAATTCCATTCGTGCAGAACCAGATCGCGCTCGCCGGGCGCGAGCAGATCGATGTCGCCGAGCACCGCATCGGAATCGGCGGCCACCGCGGACAGCACCCGCAGGAAGCGATCGGCGAAGTCCTGCACGGTGGCGGCGTCGAACAAGTCGGTGGCGTAGGTGAATGTCGCCGACATGCCTTGCGCCGCAGTGTCTAATTCGCGGCGCTCCCGGTGCCCTCCGTGGATACGCTCCGCTACCGCCTCCGGGCCCGACGCTCGCGCCGCAGGGTCTAATTCGCGGCCCTCCCGGTGCCCTCCGTGGATACGCTCCGCTACCGCCTCCGGGCCCGACGCTCGCGCCGCAGTGTCTAATTCGCGGCGCTCCCGGTGCCCTCCGTGGATACGCTCCGCTACCGCCTCCGGGCCCGACGCTCGCGCCGCAGGGTTCTCCGCGATCTCGAGCTGCAGATCGAACTTGGCCAGCGCCACCCCGTGTTCCACACCCGCGACCGTCAGGCCGGGCAACTCCAGTTCGGTGCGCGCCAGGTTCTGGAAGACCAGCATCACCTGGAACAGCGGATGCCGCGCGGTCGAGCGCACCGGATCGAGCAGTTCGACCAACCGCTCGAACGGCACGTCGGCGTGTCCGAAGGCCGCGACATCGACCTTGCGCACCGCACGCAGCAGATCGTCGAAGGTCATGGCGGGATCGATCTCGGTGCGCAACACCAGGGTGTTGACGAACATGCCGATCAGATCGTCCAGTGCCGCCTCACCGCGACCGGCGGCCGGGGTGCCGATCGCGATATCGCGGGTGCCCGACAGCCGGGCGAGCAGTACCGCGAGCGCGGCGTGCACGACCATGAACAGCGTTGAATTATGTTCGTGCGCGAGTCGATCGAGTCGGGCGTGAATGTCGGCATCGATGTCGAAGGCGACGACGGCACCATTGTTGGATGACGTGGCGGGGCGCGGCCGATCCGCGGGCAGATCCAATTGTTCCGGCAGCGCGGCCAATTCGTTGCGCCAGAACTCGATCTGCTGCGCGAAGACCGATTCCGGATCGTATTCGCTGCCGAGGGTTTCGCGCTGCCAGAGGGCGTAGTCGGCGTATTGCACCGCCAGCGGCGGCCATTCGGGCCGCCCGCCGCGCACGTGATCGGAGTACGCCGCCATCAGATCGCGGGCCAGCGGGCCGAGCGAGAAACCGTCCCCTGCGATGTGGTGCACCACGCACACCAGCACATACTCGGATTCGCCGAGCTGGAACAGCCGCAGGCGCACCGGCGGCGCGGCCGTCACATCGAATCCGCCCAGCACCTCGACACTGATCAGATCCGAAAGTTCTTGTGTCACAGCGGTGGTCACCGGAAGGTCGGGTACCGCGCGCGCATCGGTGATCGGCAGGACGACCTGGAAGCCCTCACCATCGATGTCCGGATAGATAGTGCGCAGCACCTCGTGCCGCTCGATCAGATCGCGGGCCGCCGCGCGCAATGCGTCGACATCCAGTCGCCCGGAAAGTCGCACCGCCAGCGGAATGTTATTGACCGCGCTGGCCGTATCGAAACGGTTCAGGAACCACATCCGCTGCTGCGCATACGATAGCGGAATCCGGTCGGGCCGGGTCTGAGCGGTCAGCGCCCGTCCGACGGCCGAACCCGCGTGCTGCTCGACACGTTGGGCCAGTAGCGAAACCTTCGAGGCCTCGAAGATCAGCTGCACCGGCACCCGGAGACCGAGTGCGAAACCGATGCGCGCGGCGGCTTGGGTGGCCAGCAACGAATTGCCGCCGAGTTCGAAGAAGTCGTCATCGACACCGACGCGTGCGTCCGTATCGGGACCGAGCAGCAATGCCGCGAATACATCGGCGATGATCTCCTCGACCG
Organism: Nocardia sp. NPDC050412; assembly: GCF_044458825.1. NCBI lineage: Bacteria > Bacillati > Actinomycetota > Actinomycetes > Mycobacteriales > Nocardiaceae > Nocardia > Nocardia sp. NPDC050412. The sequence goes on along the minus strand of NZ_JBITIJ010000007.1, from coordinate 55,572 downwards.
GCGTTGCCGGAGCGCGGAACTGACGTGCCGCGAAGACCGGATCGGGCAGGGCCGCCCGGTCCAGCTTGCCGACCGGGGTCAGCGGAATCTCGCCCAACACCATGATGGCGGCCGGAATCATGTAGTCCGGCAACGATTCCCCGATATGCGCGGCAAGCTGACCGGTATCGAGGGTGGCACCCTGGCGCGGCATTACATACGCGACGAGGGCGGTCGTACCCGAGGGCAGCGTCTTGCCGAGCGTGGCCGCGAAGTCGACATCCGGATGTGTAGTGAGCGCGCTATCGATCTCGCCGAGTTCGATGCGCAGACCACGGATCTTGACCTGGAAATCAGATCGGCCGAAGTACTCCATCAGGCCGGTTTCGTTGCGCCGCACCAGATCTCCGGTGCGATAGAGGCGCGCACCCGGATTATCGACCTCCGCGCCGAACGGGCTGGCCACGAAGCGTTCTGCGGTCAGCGCCGGTCGACCGAGGTAGCCCTGTGCGAGTACCGCACCCGAGACGTAGAGCTCACCGACGACACCCGCGGGCACCGGCCGCAACCGCGCATCGAGAATGAAGGCGCCCACGCCCGCGATGGCCGAGCCAATGGTGACGGGCTCTCCGGCCGCGATGGCCTCGGTGGTGGTGACCATGACGGTCGCCTCGCTCGGCCCGTACGCATTGAATACCGAGCGGCCGTTATCCGCCCAGCGCGCCACCAACTCCGCGGGCAGTCGGTCCCCGCCCGCGACCACGACCTGCACGTCATCGAGATCGGCCGGATCCAGCGATTCCAGCGCACCCGGGGTGATCAGCAGATGGGTGACCTGCTCCCGGCGCAGCAGATCCGCGAGTTCGACACCGCCGAATACCGTCGGCGGCGCGATGACCAGCGTCGCGCCCACCGAGAAGGTGAACAGCGTCTCCATCATCGAGAAGTCGAAACTGGGCGAGCTGAGATGTGAGACGCAGGAATCCGCGTCGATCAGATAGTGCTCGCCGATTGCCGCCAATCCCGCCAGACCCGTGTGGGTGACCGCCACCCCCTTCGGCTTACCACTGGAACCGGAGGTGTAGATGACGTAGGCCGGATGGTTTTCGTTGACAGCCCGCACCCGATCGGCATAGGAGACCGGGTGATCGGGCCGGGCGGCGATGCGCTCGGAAACCACCGGGTCATCCAATTCGATCCAATAGGCCGAGGTGCCGAGCTTGGCGCGATGCGCCGAGGTGGTCAAACCGTGTGCGGCACCCGAATCGGTGACGATGTGCTGGATCCGCTCCGCCGGATAGTTCGGATCGACCGGCACATAGGCCGCACCCGTCTTCGCGATTGCCCACAGCGCGACCATCGATTCGACCGAACGGGTAATGCCCATCGCCACGTAATCGCCCGCGCCGATGCCGCGGTCGATCAGCTCGCGCGCGACCCTGGACGAGCGGGCATCGAGTTCGCGATAAGTGAGTTCACGCTGGTCCGCGGGATCACCGGTCGGATTGAAACGCAGTGCGATCGAGGTGGCCGCGGACTCCACCGCGGCCGTGAGCAGCTGAGCGAACAGCGGGCTGCCCGACCTACGTCGGCGACTACCTCGGGCGGAACGACGAGCAGTTTCCATTCGGGTGTAATCACCTCTCGGGTCGAGCTAAGACCTGCCCCCGACCCCGTCAAAGGCGTCGTGCACCGGGGGCCAAACCAGTCCGAGTCATCATATAAGTCTTGCAACATGCACTGATACGCCTGCGCCTCAGACGGCGCAGACGTGACAGCTATGTATCGGTCTCAGACGGTAGATGTTGCGACGCCCCACGACCCAGTGAACTACGTCACATAGCAGATGTGCATCGCCAGCGCGGATTCCCCATTGAAGAAACCCACCCGCACCTCATTCGTCGAGCCACCGCTCGATCTGGTCGAGGTCCGCGCGGCCGAATAGGTAGTCGCGCCGTCTTCGGCGTCGAGAAGCATCCAGTCGTAGGGCACCGTGGAAGCGCGTTCGAGCCGATACCCCGCCCGTCCCGCTCGGGCCGTGAGTTGCCGAATCCGCACCGCCGTGGGTTCGGTCGGCACCAACCGAAGCCGCCTGTCATCGTCCACTAGGCGAACCGTCCTCGTGAATTTCTCGGAGGCGGAGTGAATTCCGCCCAGTACTCATGCCGAATCGCATCCCACAACCGAGACAGCTCCGGAAATTGCTCTCGCATCTGCGCCAAGTCCGGTGCCGCAGCCGCCGTGCACGAAACCAACGGTTCCTCGGCCCCATTGCGTCCCAGCATCATTCGAATGTCGTGGTGGTCTATCCGCCACTCGGCCAGCCAGCCGTCTACCTCGGTGCGACGCGCGCCCACGCCTCCCCCTGCCCGTGCGGATCGCCTGCCAGGGACTCGAGCCTCTCCAGCACCTCACGCAATGTCCGCACCGACTGGCCGCCGGACGGTAGCGCGTCGACCTAGGACGCTCTCGGGAAATCGATCCCTCTGGCGGCGGCGCGTTCACGCGGGCTCATCGACTGCGGAACCAGCCGTCCGGCGAGAACGAGCGTCTGCTACGCCGCCGATTTCCACACGCACCGGTTGATTCGGCACGCGCGATGCCGTTGCCACAGCCCATGCGCCAGCATCACATCCGCCGCATCGCACACCGGTGGCACGGCGACGAGTACGGGCCGCAATTGCTTCGCCTCCTTCCGTCTCGCGCGCATCAGTTCGCACGCCACGCACGTTTTTGCCCACGATTTCGTGCGTGGCGTGAAAACACCTGCGCGGCAGAGGGTTCAGCGCATCAGGGACTTCCGGTCATGAGTCGGATGCGGATTTCCACCACAGCTCGGTCAGCAATTGCCGATTTCGGCGAGTCCAGCAGCGGCCGTCATCTGCCAGTGACTGGCCGATACTCCACGGCTGACCACCGCCCCCTCGACCCCCACCACCCTCATGGACGGCCCCGGTTGGACACATGATCACGTGGAAACTGGGGCGGCATCGCCCGAGAAGCCACCGCCACCAGCGCCACCTGATCTTGATCGTTGGGCGAGGTGCGGAGGGTCGCCAGAGGTTCGAGCGGGCGGGTTGGGGGGTTGTCGGTGGGGGTGGGGATAGTGGGGGGATGGGGGTATTGGATGAGCCGTTTGTGGGGTCTTGGGCGGTGGCGGCGGGGTTGGTTACGCGGTGGGAGCTGCGGCACAACTTTGTGCGGGTGTTTCCGGATGTCTATGTGCGCAAAGGGTGCTCGCTCGATGCGAGAGGGCGCGCCCGTGCCGCTGCGCACTGGGCGAAGGGTGATGGTGTGCTGATCGGGTGCTCGGCGGCCGCCATGCACGGCACTCGCTGGCTCGATGCAGATCAAGCAGCAGAGATCGCCAGGCGCGGACACTGTCGTCCGCCCTGCGGGATTCGTGCCGTCCGCTCGGTTATCGAGCCGAGCGAATGCTGTGAGGTCGACGGGTTCACGGTCACAACACCGGCGCGCACTGCATTCGACCTCGGTCGGCGGCTGCCACGCGAGCGGGCCGTACCGATCCTGGACGCACTGTGTGCGGCTACCGGACTCGAACCAGGTGAAGTCGCGGTCTTGGCATCGAAACATCCGGGCGCACGTTTCCTCAACCGTTTGCGCACAACGCTCGCCGTCGTGGATCCAGGCGCCGAATCCCCACCCGAGACCCACACACGCTTGCTCCTGATCGACGACGACTTACCCCGTCCCGCAACACAATTAGTGATCCGTAATCACTACGGCGAATTCGTCGCGCGCGTCGACCTCGGTTGGCGCAAATGGCAGGTAGCCGTCGAATACGACGGCGCCCAACACTGGACCGACCCCACCCAGCGCACCAAGGACATCGACCGCATAGCCCGCATCGAAGCCCTGGGCTGGCGCGTAATCCGCATCAACGCAACCCTCCTCTACGACCGCCCCCACGTAGTCCTCGACCGCGTCCGCACCGCCCTCACCACCCAAGGTGCACAACTGAACAAATGATCACGTAGAAACCGGGGGCGGCAAACCCCGAAAACCCACCGCCCCCGTCATCCTCAACCGCACCGCCCTCACCACCCAAGGTGCACAACTGAACAAATGATCACGTGCCGGATTCCGAGCATGCGGATCGGCCGCCGTTGACGCGGGCCGTGCGCCCGCAGCGCATCCCGCTGTCATTGACGCAGCGTCGGATGTGGGTACTCAACCAGGTCGATACAGAATCCCCGTGGAAACCAGGGCGGCATCCCCCGAGAGGCCAGCGCCGGAGTTTTCGCCACCCGCGCACCGCACCGCCCCAACCCGATCGGTCTGCACCACATCCATATCCGCACCGTCAGCGCATGTCCGCAACCTCGAAGCCGTGCACGGCACACCGATCCTCGACCTCAAACCCCTCCTCACCTCCAATCGCTGACGTGGCTGCGAGTTTCAGTCACGAGTCCGCGCTGCGACTTCCCGCCAAATGTCGGTCAGCACCCGGCCGATTTCGGCGAGTCCGTCGGCGGCCGTCATACGCCAGTGGGTGGTCGGCACCGCGCGGTTATCCACGGTTCCGTCGACCACATCAACCCAGATTCCCGCGCCGATCGAACCGGTGGGGTCGTCGAGCGCCGCAGTGAAGTAGATGACGTCGCCGTGGAATCGAACAGGCTGATAGGCATTGCGCAACACAACCGAATGCACAGCCGTATCCAGCACCCGGGTGAACCGCTCGGAGCCGAAGGAGGCGAACGGCTCCGGCAGTTCGACCAGCCGCTCGGCGAGTTGTGCCAAGTCAATATCGGCGGCGAAGCCGAGGTCACCGGCCTGTTCGCCGAGCAGGCCACCGATCAGCTCGGCCACCGGCACGGGTGAGCCCGCGCCCTGCGCGCGTTCGTCTGGCGGATCGGCCATATAGCTGTCCATCACCGCGAGCGTGGCCACCCGCTGTCCGGCCCGCTGCAATTGCACCGCGATCTCGTGCGCGAAGACACCGCCCATCGACCAGCCGATCAGGTGATACGGCCCAATCGGCTGGACCGAGCGGATCGCATCGACATAGATCGCGGCCCACTCCTCGATCGTGTCCGGCAGCTCTGCCGGTGCGGCCAGGGTGGGTGCTTGGATGCCGTAGATCGGCCGGTCGGAATCGAGGTAGGCCGCCAGTCCCGCGAACGACCATGCGATGCCGGAGACCGGATGGATGCAGAACAACGGATCGGCGGTACCCGTCGCGCGCAGCGGCAGCACCACATCGAAGGCCACCTCGCCCTCGACCTGCCCACCCGCCCGGCGGGCCAGCTCGGCCAAGAAGTCCGACGGGGTCGGTGCGGTGAATACCCGCATAACCGGGATCTTTTCACCGAGAAGCGAGCTCAGCCGTGCCGTCAGCTTCGTGGCGATCAGCGAATTGCCGCCGCGCTCGAAGAAGTTGTCGTCCATACCGAATCGGTCGAGGTCGAGCACCTCCGCGAAGGCGGCGGCGACGGTTTCCTCGATCGGCGTTGCCGGTGCGCGGTACTGCCGTGCCTCGAACGCGGGCTCCGGTAACGCGCGCCGGTCCAGCTTGCCGTTCGGGGTCAGCGGCATGACATCGAGCACCACGATGGCGGCGGGAACCATATAGCCGGTGAGGAATTCGGCCACCTGCACCCGCAATTCATCCGTATCGATGCCGGCACCGGCTGCGGGCACCACATACCCGACGAGCTGATCCCCGAGACGTTCGGTCGAGCGGACCAGCACCACCGCTTGGCTCACGCCCGGACAGCGCAGCAGCGCGGATTCGATCTCGCCGAGTTCGATTCGGAAGCCGCGCAACTGAACTTGCTGATCACTGCGCCCGGCGTAGGCGAGTCCGGCCTGGCCCCAACGACCAAGGTCACCGGTGCGGTACATACGAGATCCGGGTGCGCCGAAGGGATTCGCGACGAAACGTGTCGCCGCCAGCCCCGGCCTGCCGAGGTATCCCCTGGACAGCTGAGCTCCGGCCACATAGATCTCCCCCGGTGTTCCGACCGGCACCGGATGCAAGCGCTCGTCGAGCACATAGCCATCCAAACCCGGCAGCGCCCGTCCGATCAGGCTGTCCGGACTATCCGCGATCTGCTTGTCCAGCGCAAGGAACGACACGTGCACCGTGGTTTCGGTGATCCCATACATATTCACCAGCCGCGGCGCATCCACGTCATGGCGCTCATACCAGCGCCGCAACTGACGCAGATCCAATGCCTCGCCACCGAATACGACATGTCGCAGCGCGAATTCGCCATCGACATCGGAGGCGGCCCGATCGGCCTCGATGAGCTGATAGAAGGCCGACGGTGTCTGGTTCAGCACCGTCACCTTCTCGCGAATCAGCAACTCGCGGAACAGTTCCGGTGCCCGTGAGGTCGCGTAGTCCACCACGACCACGGCACCGCCGGTGGCCAAGGCGCACCACAGCTCCCACACCGAGAAGTCGAAGGCGAAGGAGTGGAACAGCGTCCACACATCGGCCTCGTCGAAACAGAACAGCGGCTGGGTATTCGCGCACAGCTCGACCACATTGCGGTGCGCCACACCAACACCCTTCGGCACGCCCGTCGAACCCGAGGTGTAGATGACGTAGGCGAGGTGATCCGGCAGCAGCGGCGCGATACGGTCGGCGTCGCTAACTGGACGATCATCGAATTCCGTTGTCTCTTCGAGCAATATCACCGGCAGCTCGCCGACCGGCACATCGGCACGCTGCTGCGCGGTGGTGAGCACACAGACCGGAACCGCATCGGAAAGCACGAAGGCCAACCGCTGCGCCGGATAGGTGATATCGATCGGCAGATACGCCGCACCCGCAGTGAGCACGCCGAGCAGCGCGACCGGCAGCTCCTCGGTACGCGGAACCGCAACGGCCACCAGCGATTCCGGACCGGCACCGGCGGCAATGAGCGCCCTCGCCACCCGGTTCGCCCGCCGCCGCAGCTCCGCGAAGCTGAGTGCGGTATCGCCGAAGCGAACCGCCACCGCATCGGGCCTACGCCTGGCCTGATCGGCGATCAGCTCGGGGAGTGTCGCGGCGGGCACCCACGCACCGCGCGAATTCCATTCGTGCAGCACCCGGGTGCGTTCGTTCGGTCCGAGCAGCTCGATATCGCCGACCGTCACCGCGGCGTCGGCGACGACCGCGGTGAGGATCCGGGCAAACCGATCAGCGAAGCCCTGCACAGTGACCGTGTCGAACAAGTCTGTCGCATAGGTGAATTCGGCCAGCACGCCCTGGGTTTCACCGCGCGGACCGATTCGCTCGTTCAGCGAAAGCCGCAGGTCCACCGTGAGCGGATCCGTTACGGCGCTGCGCTGCCCCATCGCGACCTGGAACAGCGGATGCCTGCCGGTCACCTGGACCGGATCGAATATCTCGACGAGTTGCGCGAATGGCACATCGACGTGCGCGAATGCGGCGGCGTCGACCGGGCCGACCGCGGCGAGCAGTTCGTCGAAAGTCGCACCCGGGTGGTATTCGGTACGCAGCACCACGGTGTTGTCGAAGGTTGTCCCAGGGACCCCGGCCGCGTCGGTCGGACCGACCGCGGCGTTCAGTTCACCGAAGGTCGCACTGGGATTGCTATCGGTGCGCAGCATCACGGCGTTGTCGAGGGTTGCCCACGAGGCCGGTGTACCGATCGCGATATCGGTCGTGCCGGACAACCGCGCCAACAGCACCACGAAAGCCGCATGCGACACCACGAATACCGAGGTATTCCTGGTCTCGGCAAGCCGACGCAGTTCGTGGTGCAGGTGTACACCGATCTGCAGCACGACCTGCCCGCCGTCATAGGAGGGCACGGTCGAGCGCGGACGATCCATGGGCAACGTCAACTCATCCGGCAGTCCTGCCAGCGTGCTGCGCCAGTATCGAACCTGCCCGAGTACGTCGGACCCCACACCGTCACGCACGGTTGCAACCGAATCCGCGGTGACGAATTCACCCAGCACAGTGCGCAACCGCCGGGTCAACGCCTGCGCCGCCGAATCCGCGACGGCATCGCCGCGATACAGCACCTCTACCCGCAGCTCGGCACCCAGTTCTGCTCGGACGGTAACCGGATAGTGGGTGTAGTCGACCGAACTCACGCCACCGACCACCAGTCCGTCGACCGCGCTACCCGCCTGCCGCAGGCCATCGGCATCGATCGGATACGACTCGTAGGCAACCAGCGTGTCGAACAACTCGGTGCCGCCCGCGATCGCCTGGACATCGGCCAGCCCGAGATAATGATGCTCCAGCAGTGCAGCCTGCCCGGCTTGCAGCTCGGTGAGCAGCTGCGAAACCGTTGTGGCCGAATCGAATCGGACGCGCACCGGGATGGTGTTCACGAACAAACCGACCATCGCGTCGACACCGTCGAGCTGCGGTGGACGTCCCGAAACGGTGACGCCGAAGACCACATCATCGCGGTCGGTGATACCGGCGAGGACCACACCCCACGCCGCTTGCAGCACCGTATTGACGGTGACCTCGGTCGCCGCGGCGAAGGACGTCAGCGCGGCCGTCTCGGTCGCCGACAGTTCGAATGCGGACCTGCCGAATCCATCGGCCGGCGCTGTGGGCCGCACCAACACGGGCGCGAGCAGCGTCGGCGCGAGCTTGGTCAGCGCGGTTTCCCACGCACGCAGTGTGACTTCACGGTCCTGGCGCGACAGCCACGCCAGATAATCGCGGTACGGCCGCGCGGCGGGCAGCAGCGCGGTATCGCTCCTGGTCGCATAGAGGATCAGCAGATCCTTCATCAGCAGCGGCATGGACCAGCCGTCGAGCAGGATGTGATGCGCCGTCAGCACCAGGTGCGTGCGCCCGGATGCGGTGCGGTACACCGTGAATCGCAGCAGCGGCGCCAGCGCGGAATCGAATCCGGTGCGCTGGTCGGCGGCGAGCAGATCTGGCAGGTCAGCGTCGGGCACCTCGGCGACCACTCGCCACGGCACCCGAACCCCTTCGGCAATGAGCTGCACGGGTTTGCCGTTCGCGCCGAAGGCAAAGGCGCTGCGCAGATTCGCGTGCCGGTCCAGCGCCGCCTGTGCGGCGCGGCGCAGGCGGTCGAGTTCGAATTCGCCCGAGAGTTCGACCGCCACCTGAATGACGTAGGGGTCCACCGACTCGGCCAGCATTTCCATCAGGAACAGCAGGCCGGTTTGCAGCGGCGATAGGGGCAGTACCTCGACCAGGCCCGGGTAGTTCGCCCGCCAGGTGTCGAGTTCGTGTTGGGTGGTCGATATGAGCGGCACATCTGATGGTGTGAGACCACCGGCATTCGGGTCGGCTACATGCCGGGCCACCGCCGTCAGGGCGGTGAGCCAGTCGTCGGCCAGTTCCTGTACTGCCGCCGCGTCGAGGATTTCACCGGCGTACTTGAAGGCCACATCCATCCGCGGTCCGGCATCGGTGTCGACGACGATCGCATTGATATCGACCACAGCCGATGCGGGCAGCGCCGGATCCTGGCCGTCGTCGAGGTCACCGAGGTCACCGGACGGGAGCCAGGCCGGATCGGTCAACTCCGGTGCGCCGCCGGTGGATACCCGGCCCAGATAGTTGAAGCCGATCTGCCCGATATCACCGGCCAGACTCGAATTCGACTGGCGCAGTAGCCCGAAGCCGATACCCCGATCCGGAACCGCGAGCAATTGCTCCTTCACCGACCGCAGCACCGCCGCGGTCTCGTCGGCAACGCCGGTGAGATCGAGCGCCACCGGATACACGCTGGTGAACCAACCGATCGTACGAGTCAGATCGGCGCCGGGCACAGTCGCTTCCTCGCGGCCGTGACCCTCCAGTCGAATCCTGGTGACCGGGAGGGCGATACCGCGTCGCGCCCGCCAAGTACGCACCGCCATGGCCAGCGCCGCGAGCAGACCGTCATTGACGCCGCCCCGGTACAGCGCGGGCACCGTGGTCAGCACCGCATCGGCCACATCGACAGGCACCTCGACCGTCAACTGCCGCACCGACGCGTGGGTATCCACAGTGGGATCGAGCGCACGTGTACCGAGCAAGGGATCCGGTGTGGCCAGCACGGTACGCCAGTAGTCGAGCTCGGCCATCCGCGACGGCGAGCCCGCTGCTTCGACGAGACCGTGCGCCCAACGCCGGAATGACGTTCCGACCGGCGGCAACGCGATGGCCATCCCGGCGCTGCGCTGTGCCCATGCGGTGATGAGGTCCGGGATCAGAATCCGCCACGACACGCCATCGATCACATAGTGGTGCGCCGCGAAGACCAGTAGATCGCGTGCATTCGACCTGCGCAGCCAGCTGAACGCGACCATCCGACCCGCGGCCGGATCCAGTGCCGCCAGCGCGGAAGCCACGGCGGCATTACCGATTCGGTTGAGCTCGGCCTCGTCCGGCACGTCCACCTCGGACAAGAGCACCGACGCGTCGAGCGTTCCGGGCGCGGCCACCTGCTGCCACCATCGGCCGTCGACCTGCCATACTCGCGCGCGCAACATGTCGTGGTGGTCGAGTACGGCGGTGAGCGTGGTGGTCAGTCCGGTGCTGTCGATGCCTTCCGGCAGCGCGAGCACGAGGGTCTGCGCGAAGCGGCCGAATGAACCGTTCTCGAGGAAGCCCGCGAGCACCGGGGTGAGCGGGATATCACCAACCCCGCCACCGGGCAACTCCGCCAGCACGACGGGCGCGGGATCCGTGCCGAGCACCGCGACCCGCGCTAATCCGGCGACGGTCTTCTGCTCGAAGACATCGCGCGGCGTGAAACCGATTCCGACCGACTTGGCCCGCGAAACCAACTGGATCGAGACGATGCTGTCACCGCCGATGGCGAAGAAGGAGTCATCGGCTCCGACCTGGCGCACGCCGAGCACCTGCGCGAACAACTCGGCGATCCGCGATTCCAGCGGGCTGGAAGGTGCCCGCGACACCGTGACTGCGAACTTCGGTTCGGGTAGTGCGTTGCGGTCGAGTTTGCCGTTGGTGGTCAGCGGCAACTCGTCGAGGACGACGATGGCCGAGGGCACCATATGCGAGGGCAGTACCCGCGCCGCGAATTCGGTGAGTCGGTCGGGCTCGACGACCCGGTCGGCCACCGGGAGCACGTACGAGACCAATACCGTTGCTCCAGCGGCCGTCTCACGGCCGAGGGTGACCGCGAATTCGACATCCTCGTGGCTGCCGAGCACCGCGTCGATCTCACCGAGTTCGACACGGAAGCCGCGGACCTTCACCTGGAAGTCGCTGCGCCCCACATAATCCAGCTCCCACGTTCCCGCCGGAGTCGCGTACCAGCGGACCAGATCGCCGGTGCGATACATCCGGGCACCCGGCTCACCCCACAGGTTGGCGACGAAACGCTCCGCGGACAGCCCGGCTCGATTGCGATAACCGCGCGCCAGCGCGCCGCCCGCCAGATACAGCTCACCCGTCACGCCGGGCGGTACCGGGTTCAACCGCGCGTCCAGCACCAGCGCGGACATACCGCGCACCGGAGAGCCGATCGTAATATGCTGTCCCGCAGTCAATTCCGCATACGACGAGATAATGGTCGTCTCGGTCGGGCCGTAGCCGTTGTAGTACCTGCGACCGGGCTGCCACTTGGCCAGCAGTTCCGGTGTGGTGACATCGCCACCGACGGAGAGCATTTCGAGGTGGTCCAGACCGGTCGGATCCACCGTGCCGAGGACCGCCGGGGTGATGATCGCGTGCGTCACCTGTTCGGTGCGCAGCAGGTCACCGAGCTCGTCCCCACCCGGCACGGTGGACGGCACGATCACCAGCGTCGCACCGACCGAGAAGGCGCACAGCCATTCCAATACCGACGGGTCGAAGCTCGGCGCGCAGATATGCAGGAAACGGCGTGTGGGCTCGAGCCGGTACAGCTCGATCGCATGGTCGAGCAGACCGCCGAGTCCGGCGTGGGTCACCGTGACACCCTTGGGCACACCGGTCGAACCCGACGTATAGATGACGTAGGCCGGGTTGTGCGGACGCAGCGGGGTGATCCGATCGGCGTCGGTGATCGGCGCGGCGGATCGGTTGGCGCACAACGCTTCCATTGCGTGGTCGTCGAGCCCGAGCCACTGCAGGTCATCGGGGAGCTCTGCTATGTACTCAGTCGAGGTCAGTCCGACGACCGCCGCCGAGTCGGTCAGCAGATGCCGAATCCGTTCCAGCGGATGGTTCGGATCGATCGGCACATGTGCGCCACCGGCCTTCGCGACGGCCAGCACCGCCGCGACCATCTCGTAGGAACGCGGCAATGCCAGCGCGACAAGACTTTCCGGGCCGACGCCACGTTCGATCAGCACCCTGGCCAACCGCGACGAGTACCGGTCGAGTTCGCGGTAGCTGATCGATCGGCCCGCATACCTGACCGCGGTACGGTCCGCACCGTGGCGCAGTCCGCGCAACAGCAGATCGGGCAGCAGCCCACCCGCCATCAGATGATCCGGGTGCACGCGAGTCAGGAATTCGACTTCGGATTCGGCCAGCAGCGGCAGATCACCCACCGGCGTCTCCGCATCCGCGACGATGGCGGTGAGCAGCCGCGCGAACCGATCCGCGAAGACGCGAACCGTCGCGTCGTCGAAAAGGTCGCGCGCATAGGTGAACGCGGCGAACATGCCCGCACTCGACTCGCGAATCGCCAACGACAGATCGAATTTCTCGGTAATGAGATCGAAATCCACTGGAGCGACCTGCAACCCGGGCAGCTCGAACGAGTTGTCCGGCAGGTTCTCGAACGAGAGCGCCACCTGGAACAGCGGATGCCGTGCCGTCGATCGTGCCGGTTCGAGCAGGTCCACCAACCGCTCGAACGGAATATCCGCGTGCGCGAAAGCCTGTAGATCCACATCCTTGGCGTGGGCAAGCAGTTCGGCGAAGGTGCGGCCACCCGGGACCTCGGTGCGCAGTACGAGAGTATTCACGAACATGCCGATGACATCGTCGAGTTCGGCCTCACCACGCCCGGCGACCGGCGTACCGATGGCGATATCGTCGGTGCCCGACAGGCGCGCCAGCAGTACCGCGAGCGCGGCGTGGACCACCATGAACAGGGTCGCATTGTGATCGCGGGCCAATCGCAGTAGCGCCACGTGCAACTGCGCATCGATCGGGATATCGCACCGGCCGCCGACGAACGACGGGACGGCAGGCCGAGTCCGATCCGATGGCAGGTTCAGCTCATCCGGCAGCTCGGCCAGGGCCTGTCGCCAATACGACACCTGTTGTCCGGCAAGTGAATCCGGATCGGATTCCGCGCCGAGTACGGCCCGCTGCCACAGCGCGAAGTCGGCGTACTGCACCGGCAATGGCGTCCAGTTCGGAGCGGATCCGCCGGTGCGCGCGATATACGCCAGCATCAGGTCACGAGTCAGCGGCCCCATGGACCAGCCATCCGCGCTGATGTGATGGGCCACGAGCACCAGCACGTAGTCGCTGTCGCAGCGCAGCAATTCGGCACGCACGGGCACGTCGGCGGTGACATCGAACCCGGTGCCGACCAGCTCGACGATCCGATCGCGCAGCTCACCCGCAGTGATGTCGACGACCGTAAGATCCGGAACCGCCTGTCCCACAGGCAGAATTACCTGATACGCGACACCGTCGCGCGACGGATACACGGTGCGCAGCACCTCATGCCGGGCCACCACGTCGGCGACCGCCAATCGCAGTGCATCAATATCGAGTGCACCGGACAATCGCACCGCGACCGGCACGTTGTAGGCGGCCGATTCGGTATCGAACTGGTTCAGGAACCACATCCGCTGCTGTGCCAGCGACAATGGCACCCGGTCCGGTCGCCTGCCCGCGGCCAATCGCGGCCGCCGACCGGAGCCGACCCGATTCTCGACCCGGACCGCCAATGTCGCGACGGTGGGCGCCTCGAACAACACCCGCACCGGCACCTGCGTATCCAGCGCGGCACCCAGCCGCGCCACCACCTGGGTGGCGATCAGTGAATTGCCGCCGAGTGCGAAGAAGTCGTCATCGATCCCGACCCGATCCACCCCGAGTACATCGGCGAACACCCCGGCGACAATCTCCTCGATCGGTGTCGACGGCGCACGGAACACCTGGGCCTCGAACTCGGGCGCGGGCAGAGCCTTTCGATCCAGCTTGCCGTTGGCGTTGCGCGGCAGCGCGGGCAGAACCACGTAGGCGGCGGGCAACATATAGGACGGCAGCACGCGGGCCAGCGCCGACTTCACCTGTGCCACATCGACATCGACGCCCACCAGATAGGCGACGAGCCGATCACCGGTCCGCTGATCCGCGTCCGCGATAACCGCCGCCTGCGCGATCTCCGGCAGCGCGACCAGGGCCGCCTCGATCTCACCCAATTCGATCCGGAAGCCACGGATCTTCACCTGGAAGTCGGTGCGCCCGCGATACGCCAGCTCACCGTGAGCATTCCAGGCCACCAGATCACCCGTGCGGTACATGCGCGCACCCGACTCGAACGGATTCGCCACGAACCGCTCCGCCGTCAGATCGACCCGCCCGAAGTAGCCGCGCGCCAACTGCGCACCGGCCAAATACAACTCACCCGAAACACCGACCGGCACGGGACGCAACCGCGAATCCAAGACATAGACCCGGCTGTTCCATTCCGGCGTACCGATCGACACCGATACCGCATCTTTGTCGGTCACCCGATGATTGGTGACCGACACCGCAGCCTCGGTCGGCCCGTACAGATTGAACAGTTCCTTCTGCGGATAGGTGTCCCGGAACCGCTGCGCCAGCTCTGCGGGCAGTGCCTCACCGATCACCAGCACCCGCCGCAAGGTGAACGGCAGCCGACCGGTCAACAGCGCGTCCAGCATCGACGGCACCACATGCAGCGTGGTCACCGACTCCCGCGCCATCAGATCGTTCAGATAGTCCGGATCGCGGTGCCCGTCCGGGTGGGCAAGCACCAATCGCCCGCCGAATACCGCCGCCGACCAGAACTCCCACACCGACAGATCGAAGGTGGCGGCCGTCTTCAGCAACACGGCATCACCTGGTCCGACCCCGAATTCAGCGGTCTTCCAGAGCAATTGGTTGATGATCGCGGCATGCGAAACCGCGACGCCCTTCGGCCGCCCGGTCGAACCCGAGGTGAAGATCACGTACGCGGTATTCGCCGCGCGCAACGGCCTGACCCGCTCATCATCCGCTATCGGTGTCGCGGGCAGCCAATCGAGGTCGAGCCGGTCCAGTCGCACCACCGGGGCCAGCTCGGTATCGAAACCCGCTGCGGCATTGGTCAATACGCAGACCGGCGCCGCGGTACCCAGAATGTAATCGGTTCGCGCCGCGGTCTGGTCCGGATCCACCGGCACATACGCGGCACCGGCCTTGGCCACCGCGTACATCGCGACGACCAGATCCACCGACCGGCGCAAGGCGAGCACGACCCGCGACTCCGGACCGACGCCCCGCGAAATCAGGTGTCGTGCGAGGCGGTTCACCCGCGCATCCAGTTCCGCATAGGTCACCGGTTCGCCGTCCGCGCCCATCAGCGCCACCCCGCCCGGTGTGGCGGCCACAGTCGCATCCAAGAGCGACACCAGCGTCGCCGCCGCATCCACCGCATGGTCGGTCGCATTGCGACCGGATACCAGCTCGGTCCGTTCCGCGGCGTCGAGCAGTTCCAGCTCACCGACGACCGTGTGCGGCGCCGCGGCGATCTCACCGAGCAACCGCGCGAACCGAGCCACGAAGCCCCGCACCGTCGGCTCGTCGAACAGATCGTGCGCATAGGTGACGGCACCGCTGATTCCCGCGGGCTGCCCTGTCTCGTTGTAGTGATCGCCGATGATCCAGTGCAGATCGAACTGCGATACCGCGGCATCGAAGTCCACCGCCGAGACGGTCAATCCAGGCAGCTCCAGACTCGTCGCAGCCAGATTCTGGAACGACAATCCCACCTGGAACAGCGGATGCCGCGCGGTCGAGCGGACCGGATTCAGCACCTCGACGAGTCGTTCGAACGGCACATCGGCATTCGCGAAGGCCCCGAGATCCGTCTCACGCTGCCGCGCGAGCAGTTCGGTGAACGGTCCGGATTCATCCACCCGGGTCCGGAACACCAGGGTATTGACGAACATGCCGATCAGCTCGTCCAGCGCCGCCTCACCGCGACCGGCCATAGGCGTGCCGACGGCAATGTCATCGGTGCCCGACAATCGGGCCAGCAATACCGCCAAGGCCGCGTGCACGACCATGAACAGTGTCGCGCCCTCGGCGCGCGCCAATTCGACCAGCGCCCGATGGGTTTCGGCATCGATATGCACCGGAACCTTGCCACCGGCGAACGACTGCACCGGGGGCCGCGGCCGATCCGTCGGCAGCTCCAGTTGATCGGGCAGCGCCGCGAGTGCATCACGCCAGTAGGCAATCTGTCCGGCTGCCAACGACTCCGGATCGTCCTCACTACCCAGCAACTCGCGCTGCCAGATGCTGTAGTCCGCGTATTGCACCGGCAGCGGTGTCCAGCCGGGCACGGAACCAGCCGTCCGTGCGGCGTAGGCGGTCATCAGATCACGCGTCAACGGCCCCATCGAGGTGCCGTCACCGGCGATATGGTGCACCACCAGCGCCAACACGAATTCGGCGGGCGAATCCTCGACCTCGAACAAGCCGACCCGCAGCGGCACTTCTGCGGTCACATCGAATGTCGTGGAAAGCAGTTCGCGCACAGCGGATTCGAGCTGCTGAGCGGCAACGGTCTGAACCGTCAGCTCCGGCACCGATTCGTCCGCGGGCAAAATCAGCTGTTCCGGACCGGCATCGGTGTGGGGATACACCGTCCGCAGAACCTCGTGTCGCGCAACCAGATCTGCGACCGCCGCCCGCAGCGCGGCCACATCGAGCGCACCGCTCAACCGCACCGCGATCGGAATGTTGTAGGCCGCCGACGCGGTGTCGAACCGGTTCAGGAACCACATCCGCTGCTGAGCCAGCGACAGCGGAATCGCCTCCGGACGGGGACCGGCAACCAATGCCTTGCGGTCACCGGCACCGGCATGTTCGGTCACGGCGGCGGCCAGTCCGGCGACGGTCGGTGTCTCGAAGAGCAGACGCACCGGGATCCTGGCATCCAGCGCAGCGCCGAGTCGCGCCATCAGCTGGGTGCCGATCAGTGAGTTGCCACCGAGTTCGAAGAAGTCGTCATCGGCACCGACCCGCACCTCGAGCGCAAGTACGTCGGCAAAGAGTTCGGCAACTATCGGCTCGATAGAACCCGACGGCGCGCGGAAAGTCTTGGTGCGTAACTGTGGTGCGGGCAGCGCCTGTCGATCCAATTTGCCGACCGGGGTCAGCGGGATCTCGTCGAGCACCATAATGGCGCTCGGCACCATATGGGCGGGCAGTTTGCTTGCGGCCAACCCGGTCAGTTCCGCCGTATCGATCGCGGCACCGGCGACGGCACGCACATACGACACCAGAATCGTTGCGCCACTGTCCTGTTCGTGACCGATGGTGACCACGAAATCGACGCCGTCGTGCGCGGCGAGCACCGCATCGATCTCGCCGAGTTCGATGCGGAAACCACGGATCTTCACCTGGAAATCATTGCGCCCCAGGTATTCCAACTCCCGCTCGGCCGTCCACCGCACCAGATCGCCGGTGCGGTAGAGCCGCGAACCCGGCGCACCGAACGGGTCGGCCACGAACCGAGCGGCGGTCAGACCCGGCCGGTCGTGATAGCCACGGGCCACCTGCGCACCGGAAATATAGAGCTCGCCGACAACCCGACCCGGCACCGGCGCGAGCTCCTCGTCCAGCACATATTCGGTGATCCCGCGGATCGGCGCACCGATGGTCACCGGTTCGCCCGGCACCAGCGGCGCGCTGATATTCGTCATGATCGTGGTCTCGGTCGGGCCGTATCCATTGAAGAATTCCCGGGTGCGGCCATCCGCGATCGGTAACACCCAGCGCCGCACCAACTCCGGTGGACAGGCCTCACCGCCCGCGACCACTACGCGCAGCTCGTCCAGTCCATCTGCGGGCAGCGAGGCGAGCGCGGCCGGGGTGATGAAGGCATGCGTCACCCGCTCCCGGCGCAACAGTGCGGCCAATTCCGCGCCGCCGTACACCGTCGGTGCCGCCACGACCATGGTCGCGCCCCGACTCAGCGCAAGCAGCAACTCCAATACCGATGCGTCGAAGGAGGGCGAGGCGAAATGCAGTGTGCGCGAATCGGCGGTCAGCGTATAGCGCTCGCGCTGCTCATCACAGAAATTCGACAACCCCGCCTGGGTGAGGACCACCCCCTTGGGCGTTCCGGTCGATCCTGAGGTGTAGATGACATAAGCCGGATGCTCGGCCCGCAGTTGCCGGATCCGATCCGCGTAGGTGATCGGTTCCGCCGAATATGCCGCGATGTCGGAGGTATCGATGGCGACCCATTCCGGGCCGTCCGGCAGATCCACCGCCGCGACGGTACGGTCCAGTGCCGCAACCGTAAGCCCCAGCGCCGCACCGGAATCCGACAGCATGTGCGCGACGCGATCGGTGGGATAGTTCGGGTCAACGGGTACGAATCCGGCACCGGCCTTAGCGATCGCCCACACCGCGACAATCGATTCCACCGACCGCGCAATGCCGACCGCGACCAAATCCTCCGGGCCGATACCGCGCTCGATCAGCAAGCGCGCCAAGCGGTTCGACCGATCATCGAGTTCGGCATAACTCAACTGCGCCAATGTCGCTGTGGCATCCGCGAACACGACCGCGGGTCCGGTCGGATTACCCTCCACAGCGGTGGTGAGCAATTGCGGCAAGGTCTTGATCCGTGGGCGTCGAGCCCGGTTGGGCCGCTCGCGATTCGGCCGCGTCATGCGCCCAACCCCTGTCGCGCACCGCGCGCGAACGCCAACACACCTTCGAACAAGCCGAGCATCTCCGGGACTACTTCCTAGCGTTTGTCGTTACATCTCAACCCCCCAGGCACCGTCATGTACTCAGCTCGACACCACCGGCAGCAGTTCATCCAACGGCACTATCTCGGCCGATTCGGGCACCACGACCTCGGCGGAGGTGACCTGTTCGAGCACCACCGCCCGCAGATCCGCCAGCTGGGCGGTATCGATGGCGGCCAGCGTGGCCCGATCGGCGATCAGATGCGTCACCCACCCCTCGGCGAGCGAGGCACCCAAGTCTTCGACGCTGCGTAGCACGATCCTGGGCACCACGATCAGTCCGGCACCGGTCGCACCGGCGCTCACCAGCTCGAGCAGCATCGCCGCCGAATCGGACCTGCCGTGCTGGAAGGTGCGCGATTCGAAGGTCAGGCCGGTGCGCAGGCGCAGGCGATCGGCCGCGGTGGCCAGCTCGTCGTAGCTCATCCGCACCCCGGTCGCGGCAATGACGAGGGCCGGATCGGATCCGCTGAGCACCCCGGTCCGATTGGCGTGGTTGACCGGTCGCAGCGACTGCGCGGAGATTTCGGCACTGGTCGCGGCATCGTCGAGACGCAGCCATTCGATGCCGTCACCAACCGGACCCGCACCAATGGTCAACCCGACCCGCACCGAAGGCTCATCCGGTATCGAAGCTTCCGCGGGCAGCAGTACCAGCGCCGCACCCGCCTTGAGTACCGCCCACGCGGCCACCGCCCAGTCGGCACCGCGATCCAGCCGGATCGCCACCCCCGCCCCCGGACCGCATCCACGCCCGATCAGCACCCTGGCCAGCTGAGACGACTTGGCGTCGAGTTTTCGGTAGGGCATTTCCTGCTCGCCCCACACCAGCGCGGGTGCGTCCGGATCGTCCTCCACGGCGGCGGTCAGCAGGTGGGTCAGCTCGGTGCCATCGGTGGTCGCCGTGGCATCGGTCGCGGTGGGCACCAGATCCTGCTCGTCGACAATATCGATGCCGCCGATACGCACGCCCGGATCGGCGACTACCGCGGTCAGAATGCGCTCCAGCATGCGTCCGAGTCCGCGCACCGTCGATTCTTCGAAAAGGTCTGTGGCGTAAGTGAATACCGTGACAAGCTCGTCCGGCGTCCCATCCGCCCGCAGGCGCGGTTCGACGACCACCTGCAAATCGAACTTCGCGACGACATCGCCCGCATCCAATGCCGCGACGGTCAGTCCCGGCAGTTCCAGACTCGGTTGTTCGAGATTCTGGAAGACGAGCATTACCTGGAACAACGGCCGCCCCGGGGAGACCACCTCGACCACCCGCTCGAACGGCAGATCCGCATGCGCGAATGCGGCCAGATCCGTCGCACGCGTCTGCTCGACCAACTCGTCGAATGCCATGCCGCGCTCGACCGATGTGCGCAGCGTCAGCGTATTGACGAACATGCCGACCAACTCGTCCAGCGCCCGCTGACCACGCCCGGCAACCGGCGTGCCGATGGCGATATCCGAACCACCCGACAGCCGGGCGAGCAGCACGGCCAGCGCCGCGTGCACCACCATGAACACCGAGGATCGATGCTCGCGTGCAATCCGGATCAGACCCTCGTGCACCTCGGCCGGCATGGTCCAGCCGATCGCCGCGCCGCGGCCCGACGACGCTACCGGACGTTGCCGATCCAGCGGCAGCACCGGTGCGTTCGAGAGTCCGGCGAGCTGCTGACGCCAGTACGCCAATTGTCCTGCGGCCACCGAGTTCTCGTCGTCATCGGTGCCGATGACCTTGCGCTGCCAGAGCGCGAAATCCGCGTACTGCACCGGCAGTGGCGACCAGCCGGGTGCCGCACCACCGACGCGGGCGAGATATGCGGTCACGAGATCACGGGCCAATGGGGCAAGCGAGGCACCGTCGGCCGAAATGTGGTGCACCACAACGACGAGCACATACTGGTCCCCGTCGGCCAATAGCCGAGCCCGCACCGGAACCTCTTCGGTCACATCGAATCCGGCCGACACCAGCTCGACGACCCGACCGAGCACATCGGTGACGGTCTCGACCTCCAGTCCATCGGGCAGCACCTCGGCGGCAGGCAGAATCTCCTGATACGCCTGTCCGCCGGTACCCGCCGTCGGGAACCGGGTGCGCAGCGCCTCGTGTCGCACCAACACGTCCTCGACGGCCTGTCGCAACGCCGCGACATCGAGCTCGCCGGTCAACCGGATCGCGAACGGCAGATTGTATGCCGGAGATTCCGGATCGATCCGATTGAGCACCCACATCCGTTGCTGGGCAAGGGAAAGCGGCACCAGCTCCGGGCGCTCGGTTCGGGTGAGCGGTACCCGCTCGGCGGTGGAACGGCCCGCACCGGGGATGATTCCGGCGGCGAGTGCGGCGACAGTCGGGGTCTCGAACAGGTCGCGCACGGCGACACCAGGGGAATGGCCGCCGGTGGGGTTGGTAAATACAGCATCGAGCGCATCGTTGATACGCGCGACGACCCGGGTGGCCAGCAGGGAATTACCGCCGAGTGCGAAATAGTCGTCATCGAGGCCGACCCGCTCGATGCCCAGCACCTCGGCGAAGACGGCGGCGACGATCTCCTCTGTCGCAGTGATCGGGGCGCGGAACTCGCGTGCGGCGAAGGTCGGCGCGGGTAGTGCCTTGCGATCCAGTTTGCCGCTGGTGTTGAGCGGGAAGGCATCCAGCACCACAATGGCGGCCGGAACCATATACGCCGGAAGCACTTCGGCCACCGCGGCCCGAAACTCCTGCGGTTCGACCTGTTGCCCCGGCCGCGGCACCACATATCCGACCAGCTGATCACCGGTCGCCACCAGCGCCGCAGCTTGGCTGACCGAAGGTTGGGCGAGTAGCGCGGTCTCGATCTCGCCGAGTTCGATGCGCTGACCACGGAACTTCACCTGGAAGTCGCTGCGGCCCAAGTACTCCAACCGGCGCGGATCTTCCCGCCACACCACGAGGTCACCGGTGCGATACATCCGAGCCCCAGCGGTGAACGGGTCGGCGACGAAACGATCCGCCGTGAGATCCGGTCTTGCGACGTACCCGCGCGCCAGCTGCACCCCGGCCAAATACAGCTCACCGACCGCTCCCGCCGGCACCGGTCGCAATCGCGAATCCAGCACGTAGACCTGCGAATTCCACTGCGGCAGGCCGATCGGCACGGTGGTCTGCTCGCTCGCGGACGCGCGCCATGCGGTAATCGACACCGTCGCCTCGGTCGGCCCGTACAGGTTGTGCACAGCCGCATCCGATACCGCACCCAGCGCGGTCACCGTCTCCGGCGGCAATGCCTCACCGATCACGAAGATATCGCGCAGTGTCGGGCAGGACCCGGGAGGTAGATGTGCGGCGAATACCGTCAGCATGGACGGCACGAAGTCGGTGACAGTGACACGTTGCGCGGCAATCGTTTCCGCGAGATACACCGGATCGCGGTGACCGTCGGCAGTGGCCACTACCAACTTCGCACCGGCCCGCAACGGCACGAAGTACCCCCACAGGGACACGTCGAATGTGGTGGCGGTCTTCTGCAGATACACATCGTCGGAACCGAGCGGGTAGTGCGCGAGCATCCACTCGATCTGGTTATTGATGGCCGCGTGGGTGACCGCAACACCTTTCGGGCGGCCGGTGGAACCCGAGGTGAAGATGACGTACGCGGGATTTTCCAGCGAAACCGGACGCAGCAGTTCCGTCGGCAGCACCGGATCGCCCGAGAATGCTGTCAGCTCACCGGTATCCAGGTAAACGAGCGGCGTATCCGATACCTCGACGACATCCGCGGTCGTGGTCAGCACACAGACGGGTGCGGCGGTATCGAGAATATGCGCTATCCGCTCCGCCGGATGGTCCGGATCCAACGGCACATACGCACCACCGGCCGTGACGATCGCATACATGCCGACCACCAGGTCGATCGAACGCCGAACCGCCAGTCCCACTAGTGCTTCCGCACCTACGCCCCGCTGGATCAACAGCCGTGCGAGCCGATTGACCCGCTCATCGAATTCGCGATAGGTGAGCTCGATCCCCTCGTAGGCCACCGCGATCGCATCCGGATGTGCCTGCACGGCACGGCGATATCCGTCGAGCAGCAGTTCCGGGACGACCGGGTGCGCGGTGTCGTTCCAGTCCCGCAGCATCCGCTGCCGCTCGGCGGGCGCGAGCAGTTCGATTTCCCCAACCACCCGGTGCGGATCCTCGGCCACCGCCGCCAGCACCCGATTCAGGCGCTGAGCGAACCCGGCCACCGTAGCTTCGTCGAAAAGGTCGGTGGCATAGGTGAACGATGCCGCAAGACCGTTCGCCGCACCATGGTCCTCGCGCGGCACGACGGTCAGCTCGAGATCGAACTTCGCCTGCACCACACCCAGATCGATGCCGGAAACGGTGAGGCCGGGCAACTCCAGCTCGGGCCGCTCCATGTTCTGGAACGTCAGCATCACCTGGAACAGCGGATGCCGGGCCATCGAACGCACCGGGTCGAGCAGCTCGACCAATCGCTCGAACGGCACATCCGCATGTCCGAAGGCCGCCACATCGGCGCGCCGGAAGTTACGCAGCAAATCGTCGAACGATAGTTCGGGGTCGACCTCGCCGCGTAGCACCAGCGTATTGACGAACATTCCGATGACATTGTCGAGTGCGGCATCCCCACGACCGGCAACAGGGGTTCCGATGGCGACATCGGTGGTTGCCGCCAGTCGGGACAGCAGCACCGCGAGCACCGCGTGCACCACCATGAATAGCGTCGAATGATGCTCGCGGGCAATCCGTTCGAGCGCGGTATGCACCTCGGCGTCGATCTCGAAAGCGAAGACGGCGCCGCTACTGGACAGCACCGCCGGACGCGGCCGATCGGTGGGTAGCGCCAATTGCTCGGGCAGTCCGGCCAATTCGGTGCGCCAGAAGGCGATCTGCTGCGCCAGCAGCGATTCCGCGTCGTCCTCCGCGCCGAGCATCGCACGCTGCCAGATCGCATAATCGGCGTACTGCACGTCGAGCTGCTGCCACTGCGGCCCGGCACCGCGCACCCGAGTCGAATAGGCGGACATCAGATCCCGCGCCAGCGGCCCCATGGAGAAACCGTCGGCCGCGATGTGGTGCACCACGCACACCAGCACCTGCTCGGTCTCACCCAGCTTTACCACGCGCAGCCGGATCGGCGGCGCGACGGCGACATCGAAACCCGCGACGGCGGCGCTGATGACCAGCTCGGGCAACTCGGCCGCGCTCGCGGACACCACCTCGAGCTCCGGCACCGCGCGAGCATCATCGATCGGCAAGACGACCTGCATCCCCGCGCCATCGATCTCCGGATACACCGTACGCAGTACCTCGTGGCGCGCCACCAGATCGCGCGCCGCCGCACGCAGCGCCTCGACATCGAGCACCCCGGACAAGCGCACCGCCAGCGGAATGTTGTTGACACCGCTGGTCGGATCGAAGCGGTTCAGGAACCACATGCGCTGCTGTGCGTAGGAGAGCGGAATCCGATCCGGGCGCGGTTGCGCGCGCAAAGTATGTCCGGCCGCCGCAAGTACTGTCACGCGCTGCGCGAGTTCGGCGACTCCGGGTGCCTCGAATACCAACTGCACCGGCACCCGGGTGCCCAGCGCGGTACCGATGCGCGCGGCGGCCTGCGCGGCCAGCAGCGAGTTGCCGCCGAGTTCGAAGAAGTCGTCATCAACACCGACTTCGAAGAAGTTGTTATCAACACCGACTTCCACACCGTCGGCACGCAATAGCTCCGCGTACACCTCGGCAACAACCTGCTCTTCTCGTGTGGACGGCGCACGGAACTCCCGCGCCTCGAAAACCGGATCGGGCAGCGCGGCGCGGTCCAGCTTGCCCACCGGCGTAAGCGGTAGTTCGTCGAGTACCACAATGGCCGTGGGCACCATGTACTTCGGCAGCTTTCGCTCCAGCGTGGCCACGAGCTCGGCGGTATCCACGATGGCATCGGTGCGGGGCAGCACATAGGAGACGAGCGCGGTCGTCCCAGAAGGCAATGTCTTGCCGAGCGTGGCCGCGAAATCCACATCCGGATGCGTGGTGAGCGCGTTATCGATCTCCCCGAGTTCGATGCGCAGACCGCGAATCTTCACCTGGAAATCGGACCGGCCCAGGTACTCGAGCACACCGGTTTCATTGCGCCGCACCAGATCTCCAGTCCGGTACAGTCGCGCACCCGGCGCACCGGCTTCCGCGCCGAACGGACTGGCCACGAACCGTTGCGCGGTCAGCTCGGGACGTCCGAGATAGCCCTGTGCGAGCGCGGGTCCGCCCAGATACAGCTCGCCGACGACTCCCGATGGCACCGGCCGCAAGCGCGAATCGAGCACAAAGGCCCCGACCCCGGCGACGGTGCCGCCGAGCGTGACCGGTGTGCCGGGTTCCATCTGACCGGTCGTGACCATGACAGTGACCTCGGTCGGGCCATAGGCATTGAAAACGGCCCGCCCGTCCCGCGCCCAGCGCTCGACGAGTTCGGCGCCGAGCTTGTCGCCACCGGTGACCACGACCCGCAGTTCGTCCAGTCCGGCCGGATCGACCGATCCCAGCGCACCCGGAGTGATCAGCAGATGGGTGACCCGTTCCCGGCGCAGCAGATCCGCGAGTTCGGCACCGCCGAATACCGTCGGCGGCGCGATCACCAGCGTCGCACCCGCCGAGAACGTGAAAAGTAGCTCCATCAGCGAGAAGTCGAAGCTCGGCGAACTCAGATGCGTCACCCGCGAATCGTCGTTCAGCGCATACCGCTGACCGATCGCGGCCAACCCGGCCAACCCGGCGTGCGTCACCACGACGCCCTTCGGTCGCCCGGTGGAACCGGAGGTGTAGATGACATAGGCCGGATGCCGCTCGTCCAAACGCCGCACCCGATCGGCATAGGAAACCGGCCGCTGCGGCTGTGCGGCAACCCGCTCGGCCACAACGGGATCATCGAGCTCGACCCAATCAACTGATGTGCCCAGCGCCGCGCGATGCGCCGCAGTGGTCAGACCGAGCGCAGCGCCGGAGTCCGCGACCATGTGCGCGATTCGCTCCGGGGGATAGGCCGGATCGACCGGGACATAGGCCGCACCCGTCTTCGCGATCGCCCATACCGCGAGCACGGACTCGACCGAGCGGGCCAGCGCGGTAGCGACAATGTCACCGGGTCCGATGCCCCGCGCAATCAGTTCCCAGGCCAGCCGCGAAGACGCCTCGTCGAATTCGCGATAGGTCAACTCACGCTGGTCGGCTGGATCGCCGGTCGGGTTGAAGCGAACCGCCACCGCATCGGCGGCGGATTCGACGGCCGCGGTGAGCAGCTGTCCGAAGAGTGGGGCGCTGGCACGGCGCCGACGGTTGGTCCGAACAGATCGACTCGCTCTATCCATTCTCAACCATTAACCTTTCACATCTAACATACGCCAGAGGCGATCTGCCGCACGCGGAATTCCGCCGCCGCATTCGCTTCCTGCGCAATGCAATCGGGTAACCGTAGCGATGAGAGCTAACTGTCCGCGAACACGAAGTGCATGGCGCTAGCTCCGAATCCGTTGTGACACAAGCCCTCAAACTTCCCGGGACATTGATCGTTCAGCATTCGTCCCATGTTGTCCACTCGAGCGTTCACTTGCCAGCGCTACAGCCATCCGCGCCTGGTCGCCTGCACGCCCGCCTGGAACCGGGTGCTCGCACCGAGCCGCTCCAGCAGCCGCGCGGTGCGCCGGACCACGGTTCGACGGGACATGCCGAGTCGGCGCGCGATGGTGTCATCGGTCGCACCCAGGCCCATCAGGGTCAGAATCGCTTTATCCCGCTCGTCGAGTTCGTCGGCGGCCGGATTCACCGAAATCGGCGCCGCCAGCGACCACAGCACATCGAAAGTCTTCACCAGCAACCGCAATCCGGGCGATCCGGTAATGCGCAAACCCATCGGATCCGGGCGGCGCTCATCCGCGTGCAACACCAGGCTCGCCCGCTCGTCATCGCTGATGATCAGCTTGAACGGCGGCTCGGGCAGGGTGCGCGCCTGCGCCCCACTGGCATTGGTGGACAACGCGTGCCGCAACCTTTCGGCATCCTGGTAAATAGTATCCTGATATAGCGTCTGGTAGCGGATGCCGTCACCGATCCGAGAGCGCTTGAGCAGGAACAGTTGTCGCTCGCGTTCCGGATCGCTGAGATAGGGACCGCGTTCGATCACCTTGACCGTGTGGCGGGCCGAGGTCTGGACCTGCTCGAAATCCGCGAGCATTTCCAGGCGTTCGAAAACCGGCACGATCGCGCCATTGGTGCGCGGTGAGCGGCGCACCGAGCGGAACGTCTCGCTCAGTCGCGCAGCCGCGGCGTGCATCTGGTTGATCTCGTGCTGCCTGCGCCGCGCCTCGGCCTCCGATAGCGATTCGGGGGCGTGCGCGTCCCAGATGGCCTCGCCGTCGGCGGAGAGTTGACTGACCGCGGCCTGCAGGTCGGTCAATACCTCCAGCGATGCGGCGGCGGTCTCCTTCGAGACGCCCAGATATTCGGCGACCTCGCCCAGGCTGGATCGCGGATGATGCACCAGCACGGCGTAGGTTCGCCCATGCGGTGATCCAGGCTCGAAGATATCGCCCAGCGCAGTCACAAAGCGAGCCTAACGACCGTACGGTCCCCACGGGGCCGTTGTGATCGTCGGAATATCAAGCCGGACAAGAAAATCAGTGCGCCGACGGGCCCCACTGCAGCGGCACACCCTTGGCCGCCAAGTACGGCATCGGGTCGACCTTGTTGCCGCCCTGATCCCAGATCTCCAGGTGCAGATGCGGTCCGGTCGAATTGCCGCGGTTGCCGACGGTGGCGATGACATCGCCCGCATTCACCCGCTGCCCGGCATGCACGAACATCTCATTGACGTGGCCGTAGACCGCGATGGTGCCGTCGTCCTGCTGGACCCGCACCCACAGGCCGAAGCCGGAAGCCGGGCCCGCCTCGATGACGGTGCCGCTGCTCACCGAGTGGATCGGCGCGCCGAGCTGATCGGCGAAGTCGAGGCCGTAGTGGAATTCGCCCCAGCGGGAACCGAATCCGGAGCTGATCTCACCGGCCACCGGACGCACCGCGGGTGCCGGGGTGAACTGCTGCTGCGCGCCCTTGAGGACCTGTTCGACCTGGGCGAGCGGGCCCGCGATCTCCGGCGGCAGATTGCTGATACCGAACGGAGTGGGGACGGGGTCCGCGATCGGCGCGGCCACCGGAGTGGCGAGGGCCTGCGCGGCTTCAGCGACCGGGGCAGCGGCCTTGACCTCTTCGACGGGTAACTCGGCCGTGCCCTTGAACGTGATGGGCGCGGCGGCTTCCTCGTCCCCGTCGTGCGCACCCGGCAGGAGTGGGGCGGCAATTGCAGGCGCGACCTGGGCTGCGGTGCCGATGAGGGCGCCGGCTGCGACGGCGACACCGGCCGCGACCTTCACCCTGTCGCTGGTCGACGGCCCGGCGCGATGCCGCGTCGGCCGACCCGCAACGCCGTCGCCGATGAGGCTCATGACGGTTATGGAACTGGGGCCTACCCGATGCTGCGACAAAGCTGGTCCTAGCGCTCGACCTACAGTTGCTCAACGGCTTCGGAAAGTTTGTAACGTTTCGGCATCCGTTGTGACGGGAACTCTACCCCGCCGTGACCATTTCGCAACCTTCTCGGCAAAAGTCGCCGTTTAGGGCCTGGTCAGACGCCTGGGCCGGTATCACGATGCCGTGACCGATACGCCACAATGGACCGGTGATCCTCAACGAGTTGAGCGTTCCGATCGTGCTTGCGCCGATGGCGGGCGGGCCATCAACGCCGGAGTTGACGGCGGCGGTCTCCGCGGCGGGCGGGCTCGGCCTGCTGGCCGCCGGATACCTGACCGCGACCGATACCGCGGCGCGACTCGCGGCCACCCGAGAACTGACCACCGCGCCGTTCGGCGTGAACCTCTTCACCCCGGGCTCCGCCACCACGCCCGCGGATTTCGCCGATTACCTCGCCGAATTGGGCCACACCCACGAGGTCGGCACGCCGAAGTACGACACCGACGATTGGGACGCCAAGCTGGAGCTGCTCATCAAGGCGCCGGTCGCGGTGGTCACCTTCACCTTCGGCTGCCCGAGCGCCGACGAGGTCGCGCGGTTGCACGAGGTCGGTTCGGAAGTGTGGGTGACGGTCACCTCGGCCGCCGAGGGCCGCATCGCGGTCGCGGCGGGGGCCGATGTGCTGGTCGCCCAGGGCGCGGAGGCGGGCGGGCATCGCGCCACCTTCATCGATCGCGTCGCCGATGACGCCACCGATCCGCTCACCTTGCTCGCGCTGCTGCAGATTCTGCGCGCGACCGTCGACCTGCCGATCGTGGCCACCGGCGGCATCACCACCGGTGCCGGGATCGCGGCGGCGCTCACGGCCGGTGCGGCGGGCGTGCAGCTAGGCACCGTCTTCCTGCGCTCGCCGGAGGCGGGCACCAATCCCGTGCACCGCGCGGCGCTCGGCGCCGACACTCCCACCATGCTGACCCGCGCCTTCACCGGTCGCCGGGCGCGTGGGCTGCGCAATCGGTTCATGGACGAACATTCCGCGACGGCACCGGTCGCATATCCGGAAATCCATTACGCCACAGCGCCATTGCGGGCCGCCGCACGAACAGCGAGCAATCCGGACGATGTGAACATGTGGGCTGGCCAGACCTACACGCTGGCACCCGAGCTACCGGCTGGTGAACTGGTCCGCACCTTGGCCGCAGATGCGAAAACCGCGCTGACCACAGCACTTTCGGGACGAATCCAGTCTTGTTGACAACAGTTTCCGTTTAGAATCGAGGGGCATCGCAACAGCCATCCAGGTCAGGAGAGCGCTATGTCCCTCGATGTTCCAACCGCCCTACTCGAACGCGCCGAACGCGGCGAGGTCGACGACGCCGACTTCGTCGAGGTCGTGCGGGTCTCCCTCCCCTACGCCTGGGAGGTCGTCAGCCGGGTGGCACGTGAGCTGCATTCCGGCACAGCCGAATTCGCCGACAATGTCGTTCCACCACCCGACGAGGCGGCCCGCGGACAACTCCTGCGCGCCATGGCCTCCGATGCCATCCGCGGCGGCCTGGAACGCCATTTCAAGGTGAAGCTCGCCTTCCAGAACTGCCACCGCGTAGCGGCCTTCCCAATCGCCGCCGTCGGCGGCGAAACCTACTCCACCTTCATTGGGACTCGCGCCCAACTGCTCAATCAGAGCCCGGAACTCCGCAACTGCTAGTCCCCCAGTCCAGATAGCTTCTGCCGTATCGAGCCTTGGCTCGGAGGGGCCATCGAACGCAGCATCGACTGCCACATCACCATGCTCGGCGAGCAGCGGAGCGGGTGGGCGGCAAGCTATCTGGACGGGCACTAGTCCCGAGGCCGCCAAAGTCGGCGCGGTCGAGATATCGGCCGCGTCGGCTTTGCGTTTGCGCGCAGCGTAGCGGGCGTGATCACGGGCTGGTGATATCTAGTTTTGAGAATAGATATCACCGATCGGGAGGTTCACGATGGCGCGAACAAGTGATCGATCTCGACAATGCCCCCTAACCGGGCAGATCGGTACGTGGGCGCCTCTACCAGTTGGAACACCGTCAACGCAGCCCTACACGAAATCATCGATCGCCTCGGCGAGCGGCTGCTGTCGCGCGAATGCGCGAGATGGTCACACCGGGCGAGATCGACTTCTCAATCCCCGAAGCGGGAGAGCGTCGTACCTGATATCACGCGTAGTGTGAACTGGCATGAGCGGCAACGATCTTCGCGACGAGATCGATCGGCGGCTGCATCCCTGGCTGCCGCAACTCGGCTCCGATCGCGGTGCGTACACCAACCATGTGCTGCGGGTGCTGGAGCTATGCGATCTGTTGGACAGTGGCGCGGGCAGCTTGCCGAGCACTCGCGAGGAGTTCCGTACTGCCGCGGCGTTTCACGATCTGGGGATCTGGACCGCGGGCACCTTCGACTACCTGGCTCCCTCCGCCGACCTGGCACTGCAATGGCTCGACCAGATCGACCGCCCCGACTTGGCCGATCTGGTCGTCGCGATGATCGACGAGCACCACAAAATTCGATCCGCGGGTCCAGCCACCGACCCGATCGAGATCTTCCGCCGAGCCGATGCGATCGACGTCGAATACGGCCTGCTCGGCCGCTTCGGGATACCTCGCTCCGCCTACCGCGAACTGGCGAAGCGGTACCCCGACAAGGGCTTCCACCGCCGGTTGGTCCGACTGGCCGCTGAACGAATCCGGACGCACCCCACGTCACCACTGCCGATGCTGAAGTGGTGACGCGGGTTCGGCGTTCTAGGACAGTGTGGTGACGGTCAGGTCACCGTCGGCGTACTGGGCGCGCAGGCGCTTCTTGTCGAATTTGCCGACGCTGGTCTTGGGGACCTCAGCAATGAAGGTCCACCGTTCCGGCAGTTGCCATTTGGCGAATTTGTCGGCGAGGAAGTCGCGCAGTTCCTCCGGTTTGGTCTCGGCCCCCTCGGCGAGCACGATCGCGACGAGCGGGCGCTCGTCCCACTTCTCGTCCGGCACACCGATAACCGCGGCCTCGGCGACGGCCGGGTGCCCCATGACCGCGTTCTCCAGATCGACCGAGGAGATCCATTCGCCGCCGGACTTGATGACATCCTTCGAGCGATCGACCAGGGTGAGATAGCCGTCCGGGCTGATCTTGCCGACATCGCCGGTGCGCAGCCAGCCATTGTCGAACTTATCGGGATCGATCACCGCACCATCCGGCGAGTAGTACGACCCGGTAATCCAGGGACCGCGAACTTCCAACTCGCCCAGCGACTCACCGTCATTGGGGACCACGCGGCCGTCATCGCCGACCAAGCGGGCCTGCACGCTCGCCGGGAAACGGCCCTGGGTGAAGCGGTACTCCCATTCGTCCTCGCCGGTCACCCCGGCGGGCGGATGCGCGACACTGCCGAGGGGGGAGGTCTCGGTCATTCCCCAGGCGTGCAGGATGCGAACGCCATGCTTTTCCTCGAAGGCGCGCATCATCGACGGCGGCACCGCCGAACCGCCGACGACCACCGAACGCAGATGCGAGATGTCCTGCGGCTTGGCGGCCAGTCCGGCGAGTACGCCGCCCCAGATGGTCGGAACCGCGGCGGCGAAGGTCGGCTTCTCGACAGCCATCAGCTCCAGCAGCGGACCGGGCTGCAGGAAGCGGTCGGGCATGAGGACATTCGCACCCGACATCAGCGCCGCATAGGGCAGACCCCAGGCATTGGCATGGAACAGTGGGACGATGGCGAGCACATAGTCGCGGTTGGAGAAGCCCATGCTGGTCGGCTGGCACACCTGCATGGCGTGCAACCAGTTGGAGCGGTGCGAATACACCACACCCTTGGGGTCGCCGGTGGTGCCGGAGGTGTAGCACATTGCGGCGGCGGATCGCTCATCGATCACCGGGTAGTCGAAGGTATCCGGCTGCGCGGCCAGCAATTCGGTGTAGGAGTGCACCTGGACGCCCTCGGGGGCCTGCAGCGCGGCGGCATCGCCATTGGCCACGATGACGTGGCGGACGGTCTTCAGATTGGGCAGGTACTGGGCGAACATCGGCACCAGCGTGCCGTCGACGATCACCACCTGATCCTCGGCGTGATTGGCAACGAAGACGAGTTGCTCCGGGAAGAGCCGGATATTGAGCGCGTGCAGCACCGCGCCCATCGCGGGTACCGCGATATAGGCGACCATATGCTCGTTGTTGTTCCACATGAAGGTGCCGACCCGATCGCCGTCACCAATCCCCAAGCCGCGCAACGCATTTGCCAGGCGAGCCGATTCGGTTCCGAGCTCGCGGTAGGTCATGGTGCGTACGCCGGTGCCGGTCCAGGTCGAGACGGTGGAATCGCCCATGAACGTCGATGCGTAGCGCAGCAACGTCGCCAGCGACAACGGCTCGTCCTGCATGGTGCTCAACATCGGTACTCCTTTTCTTCGGTGGCTACGGCGGCCTGCCGACCATGAGCCACATCACACCGGGGATGCTACCCAAGAGTAGGACGCCCCAGCGGCCCCCATCGCCGATACATCAGCAGGCAGGCGCCCTCAGTTTGTCCACCCGGCCGCGATCTCGCGAGGCGAGTCGAAAGGCGGTCCCCAGGGGTTTGGGTTCAAGCACGGCGGATTCACTGAGAGCCGCCATCCGACTTACGCTCGACGGCCTGTCAGACCGCGGAGTGAGCGGGGTAGGCGTGAACGAGGACGGTGTCGAGTTTGGGCACGGCATGGGTGAGGGTGTGCTCGGCACCGTGCGCCAGGCGGTGGGCGTCGGCCAAGGTGATGGTCGGAGCGACATCCAGTTCGACATCCGCGTGCAGGCGGTGGCCGATCCAGCGCATCCGAAGGCTGCGCACGCCGAGCACACCGGGTTCGGCGACCAACGCCCGCTCCGCGGTACTCACCAGGGCGGGCTCGACGCCATCCATCAAGCGGCGGAACACATCTCGCGCGGCTGTGCGCAATACCGCCAGGATCGCGACCGTAATCAGTAGTCCGACAAGCGGATCGGCGAGCGGAAAGCCGAGCGCGACACCGCCCGCACCGACCAACACCGCCAAAGAGGTGAATCCATCTGTCCGCGCATGCAATCCATCGGCCACCAGCGCCGCCGAGCCGATCCGACGCCCCACTCTGATCCGATACAGCGCAACGGTCTCGTTGCCGACAAACCCGATGAGCCCCGCCGCCGCAACCCAACTCAGATGCTGGATCTGCACCGGCTCGATCAGCCTGCGCACCGCCTCGTACCCGGCGATGATCGCGGACAACGTGATCATCCCGACCACGAACAACCCGGCCAGATCCTCGGCCCGCCCGAACCCATAGGTATACCGCCGCGTCGCCGCCCGCCGACCGAGCGCGAACGCGATCCACAGCGGCACGGCAGTCAGCGCATCGGAGAAGTTGTGAATAGTGTCCGCCGCCAACGCAACCGAACCGGAAACCACCACGATCAACACCTGCAGCACCGCGGTCAGCCCGAGCACCGCCAGGCTGATCTTCACCGCCCGAATTCCGACAGCACTGGACTCCAACGCATCGTCGACACTGTCGGCGGCATCGTGACTGTGCGGCACGAAGATCTCGCGCAGCGCACCCCGCAATCCACCCGGATGGTCGTGGTCACGATGCGCCCCGTGGGTGTGGTCATGACCATGGCCCGCACCCTGCGCATTCCCGTGGTCGCGGTCCGCACCGTCGGCATGGTCGTGGTCATCACCGGTACCGCGCGCATTCCCGTGATCACCGCCCGCACCGTGCCCGCGCCCACGGTCCACACTCTCCACATTCCCGCGATCATCGCCCGAACCCTGCGCACGCCCTCGGTCATCACCGATACCGTGCGCATCCCCGTGATCACTGTCCGCACCCCGCGCGTGCCCACGGTCCACACTCTGCGGCTGTCCGCGATCACCGCCCGCACCCTGCGCATTCCCGTGGTCGCGGTCCGCGTCCTGCGTGTGTCCACGGTCCGCACCCTGCGCATGGTCGTGGTCATCACCGGTACCGTGCACATTCCCGTGGTCGCCGTCCGCGCCCTGCGCTTGCCCGTGGTGGTAACGGCGCGAAATGCTTTGCCAGCGTTCGGGATTGCGTTCGTGACTCATTCCGCCACCGCCTGATCGCGAGCAGGCAGTTCGCGTACGGAACCAGCGCCGCGGTGATGCGCGGGTACGCCGGGGCCCGCGTGTTCGGCGTTGTACACCGCATCCACGACCAACTGGCGGACGTGTTCGTTCTCCAGGCTGTAGAAGATGGTGGTTCCGGCACGGCGGGTCCGAACCAGCCGAGCCATGCGCAGCTTGGCCAGGTGTTGCGATACCGAGGGGCCGGGTTTGCCGATGTGATCGGCCAGATCGTTGACCGAGAGTTCCCGGTCGACCAACGCCCACAGGATCTGTACGCGGGTCGAATCGGCCAGCATGCGGAAGACCTCGACGACAAGACGGACCTGGTCCTCCGCGATCGATGGTCGCAGCGGCTCACTATCTGCATTCATACGCAGATAATAGAACTATGCTGCCTTCGATGGAACCGGCCCCTTCGGATCGGCCCGACGGCGACACCCTCTGCTCGGCCGCCGACAGACCGGTCAACCTCAGCTCATTGGTTCAGCGTCAGTACCGACGGGCACCTGCGTAGGGCATCGAGGACATCGGCGACATGATCACACCGGTCCCATAGGTGGATGCGTGGATGACCTTGCCGTCACCGGCATAGAGGGCCGAGTGGCTGCCGTCGTAGAAGGACACCACGTCACCGGGCTCCAACTCGTCCCGGGAAACCGGGGTGCCCGAGGAAAGCTGCTCATAGCTGGTGCGCGGCACCTTCACCCCGGCCTGCCGGTACGACCACTGCACCAACCCGGAGCAGTCGAAGGCATCCGGCCCCGTCGCGCCCATGCTGTAGTCGGTGCCGACCTTGCCGCGTGCTGCCTCGACGGCGATCGCGCCGTGCGTGCGTTCCGGCGACACCGCGGGCGCGGTTGTCGTGGGAGGTGGCTTGATGCCGAGAACACCGCTGAGGAATGCGAGTTCGCTGCGGAACATGTCTGCGGGGACCGTAATCCCGGTTCCCGGAATCGTCGCCGGAAGCTCAGCGCCGGGCACCTCGGTGGGCACCGGCGGGGCGGAACGTTCGCCCCACGGAATAGCGAAGGGCAGTGAGCGTTTCACTCCTGGAGCCGCATGCGGCCCGTCCCGTTCCGCACCGGGTATCGCGAGCGGAGCCGGCCGCTCCAACCCGAGCACCCCGATGGGTATCGAGATTTCCGCACCCGGAAGCGCCAGCGGGATCGAAAGTTCCTGCCCGCGGATCTCGACAGGCGCGACCCCGGAGACACCGATGAGATTCTCGACCGCGGGGATCACTGGGAGCGCCGACCACTCGACACCCATGGCCCGCAGCGGAACCGCGAACTCAGGACCTGAAACTGTCAGCGGCTCAGAAAGCTCCTTGCCCGGCACCGCAACAGATGCGGCCCCCGAAGGAGCAATAGAGTTCTCAACCGCAGGAACCAGCGGAAGCATCGCCCGCTCGATACCCAAAGCCCGCAACGGCACCGCAAGTTCAAGACCCGAAAGCGGCGCAGCGAGCTCCTTGCCCCGCACCGCAACAGATGCGGCCCCCGAAGGAGCAATAGAGTTCTCAACCGCAGGAACCAGCGGAAGCATCGCCCGCTCGATACCCAAAGCCCGCAACGG
>NZ_JBITIJ010000007.1:0-19403 GCF_044458825.1 Nocardia sp. NPDC050412 | reverse complement strand
GGCACCGCAAGTTCGGAACCCGGAAGCGGCGCAGCGAGCTCCTTGCCCTTTATCGCGACAGGCGCGTCACTCGAAGGAGAAACCTCAATAGCGGAAAACAATGGAAGTGCAGAACGCTCGATATTCAAAATCGCCAGGGGCGTCGAGAACGTCGCGCCCGGAATCATTGGTGGAATAGAAAGTTCATTACTCGGAACCCCGAGCGGCACATCGAGTTGCGCGGGATCCGCGAGTGGCGCCGAAAGCTCCTTCCCCGGAACTTCAGCGGGCGCGATTTCCGAAGACGCGACGGAATCCGCTACCGCGGGAATCGGAGCGGGCAACGATTGCCCATCCGTCGGAACCGCGATGTCGGGAATCGAAAACTGTTCCGGGACTTCGAATGCCCCGATACCTGGAACTGTCAGCGGTTTCGCTGACGCTTGACCTCCTGCGAGCAGAGTCGCGACGATTGCCGCGCCCGCGATGACTCCCGCGCCGACGGCCCATGGGAGCGCGCGCCGCAGGAACCGAGAATATCGACCCTCCGTAGTTGATGCCATGATCCGGTCCTCCGATGCTCGTATCGAAGTTCCTGGCTCGCCGTGCGACGCCGAACTGCATTGGCGTGTGGGACTTCACCAAGACCTCGAATGAATTCGAAAACCATCACGGTGATCTGTAGTCCAGCGGATCCGATCGCCATATTTCGCGCAATAATCACCAATTAGACGACACGACACGCGCATTAACGATAACAAAAGTGTAACTAAAACGAAATGCCCCGCCGGGGAACCGCTTCCGCGACGGGGCATTCGGCACTCCAAAACGACTCAGGCGATGATCTGCTCCTCGATCTGTTCGGCGAGAGTGCGCAGTTTCGCGGCGAATTCGCGCGCCGCCGCCGGATCATTGTTCGAGCCCTTGACAACTCGTCGCGTCAGCGCGGCGAACCGCGATTCCACCGCCGCGAACAGATCGACGGCCCGCTCATTCGACCGGTGGCGCAAATCCCCGCGCAGCCACGCCTGTAGCAATTCGACCACCTCATCCTTGTCGAACCGCTCGGGCAGCAGCGCGACGGCCTCGCGAAGCTTGCCCGCAGTGACCTTCACATCATCGGCACCGGCAATCGTGGTGTACACGGTTACCGCCGCGTCTTCGCCGTGCTGCGCGGCCACTGGTAGCAGTTCCCGAACCTGCCCCTCATTGATAGCGGGCGCAACAGGATGCAATTTGGCGGCGAGCGGCCAGGCCCGAATCAGCTTGTGTGCGTATGACCGCTGCATATCCCAGCGCTGCTCCACATACTCGTCGAAGCTCGCGTGCCGATCCCGGTAGAGCCGACCGTCGCGCACTATTTGCAGCGCGCGTCCGGCCGACCAGAAGGCGACGCGCAGGCCATCGATCGAGGATTCGCAAGCCGTCAACTGGGCCTGCTCGCGCTCGTCGAGCGGTTCGTCCGGCGCGGTTTCGTTCGGCGCGGGCAGCGGCATCGTCAATACATTCGCCTCGGCCGGCGGCGCGATTACCTCCAGCGACGCCGCGCTCAGCGGGACCGTTCGCCACTCGGCATCCCGCAGCGGGGATACCGGGGGCGTGTGCTCGGCGCTATCGGCCAGCGGATTCGCGCCGCCGATCGAGCCCTTACCGATGGAACCCTTCCTACGCTGCGGAGGCATCAGGCGGGCACCTCCACCGCGACCCGGTACGGCCTCACCAACTCCTCGCCGACCTGCCGATATTCGCCGAGATCCACGATCGGATTCTCGGCGCCGTCACCGACCTCCCCGTCGGCCGCCTCCCGATACCACTTCCACGCGCTCAAATAGGATCCGAATACGTCATAGCCCGCATCCTCCAGATTTCTGCGCTGCGTGCGGTATTCGGTCGAGACGTTCACGCCGTTCTTAATCGTCACCGGCACCTTGGTCATCAGTACCCGCACCCGGATCTCGCGGCCGCTATCGGCCGCGGCCTCCTCGGCGGCCTTATACGTACTCGGCACCCGCTTGACCTCCGATGGGCTGACACTGGTCAACAGAATCAGCTCATCGCTCTGCGGTATCGCCGCCTTGAATATCTCGGCCGACTCACCACCGGCATCGATGATGATCACGTCGAATTTCCCGGCATTGTCGGTAATGCAATCGTCGACATGTCGCGACGGGAAGGCGATCAACTTGAACGGCACCTCGATCCCGCCCTTGAGCAGGCGCCGGTACCAGGAATATCCGGTCTGACTGAGCGGGTCGGCGTCGATGACGAGCACACGCAATTCGTGGACCTGTGCGAAATATGCGGCCAAGAAAAACGCTGATGTCGTCTTGCCGACGCCGCCTTTGAGATTTCCGAGCGTTATGACCAACGGCTCGGGTAGCTCCAGTGGCGCAACAGAATTCTTCATGGACAGTCCTCCCAGGGTGAGGAGTGCAGAAGTGTGGCGGGGCCAAGTTTCGCATAGCGAAGATGAATTACCGCTGATTGCGGACACGCCATTTACGCGCGCGTGCGTTGGGCCCGATTTGGGCGGCGAAGGTGTGTCCAATTGGACACACCTTCGCCACACTGTCGCGCCCTCGCACCGACCGGGTAGGCAGGTGATATGCCTGTTGACCGGATGCCGCCGACGCCCGAGGCTCGCAGCCTGATCGAGCTCACCCGCGATATCGCCGACAAGGTGCTCGAGCCACGCGTGGTCGAATCCGAGAGGACCGGAACCTTTCCGGACGGCGTCTTCCCCGCACTCGGCGCGGCGGGATTGCTGAGCCTGCCGTATCCGGAGGAGTTCGGTGGCGGCGAACTTCGCCAGGACCGGCGAGGGTTCGCGCGGCATCTCCTGTTTCCTGGCGCCCAGCGACACCGAAGGTCTGAGTTCCGGTAAGTCCGAAGAGAAGATGGGCTGCGTGGAATTCCGACCACCGCCGCCTACGACAATGCCTTTTACCTGCGGAAAGACTGATAGATGTTGAGGGACAAGGGCTTTCGATCGCATTCAGCGCTCTGGACTCGGGTCGCCTCGGCATTGCGGCGATCGCGACGGGACTCGCGCAGCGCACCCTCGATTTCGGCCGCCACATCATCGACCATCAGAGCCCCGGTTTCGTACTCGCCGATATGGCCGCGGCCGTGGATTCGGCGCGCGCGACCTACCGCGCGGCGCGGCGATGCCGGACTCCCCCACTCGCGTCAGGCAAGTGTCGCCAAACTAATCGCCACCGATGCCGCGATGAATGTCACCACAGATGCCGTGCAGGTGTTCGGCGGCTACGGCTACACGCAGGACTTCCCGGCGGAGCGCTATGCGCGAGGCCAAGGTGATGCTGATCTTCGAGGGCACCAATCAGATCCAACGTCTGGTCATCGCCCGCCGGCTCGCCGGACAATGGACACGGCGGGACACCGCCCGCCGAAGCTCAGCCGAGTCTCAGCAATCCCCCAGTAAACTCGGGGCGACCTGGACCGATGACGAAAGGGCGCGAGCGATGCTGTGGGTACTGATCGGCGTTGTGATCCTGCTCGCGGCGGCCTACGTCATCTATCAGACGCAGCAGACCAAACAGCGTGCGGCACGCGAGTTCGATGATGCGGCCGCCGACGCCAGGCAGATGATCGAGCGGCTCGGGGGCCAGGTCTACAACCTCAACAGCAGCGACGAGGCAGCGAAGCAGGCACTCGCCGACGCCTCCGAGCGGCATATCGCGGCCGGCTCGCAGATCGAGCAGGCGCACACGCCGGCCCAGGCGCGGTTGGCGAAGCAGACCGCGGTCGAGGGCATGTACTACATCCGCGCGGCGCGTACTGCGATGTTGCTGGATCCGGGCCCGGTGATTCCGGCGCTGGACGGTCAGGACACCGCAGGGCGGGTCACCGAGAAGCGCTTCGTCGAATACGAGGGCCGCGAGGTCGCCGCTTCGCCGAATCCCTCCGCGGAGACGCCGAACTACCATCCGGGCGGCCGCGTCGCCGGGCGGCCGGTGCCCGCAGGCTGGTACTCCGAGCCATGGTGGCGACCCGCATTGATCGGCGGCGCTTGGGGTTTGGGGTCCGCCCTACTGTTCTCATCGCTGTTCTCCGGGATGTCCGGGGTGGGGTATGACGTGCAGGGGTTCGAAAGTGGTTACGGCGAGGGGTATCAGGACGCGCTCGACGCGGCGGGTGGCGATCAAGGGCATGACTCGGGTGATCAGGGCGGGTACTCCGGCGATCAGGGCGGGTACGACTCCGGTGGCGGGTACGACTCCGGTGGCGGGTACGACTCCGGTGGCGGGTTCGATGGTGGGGGTTTCGACGGCGGCGGGTTTGATGGAGGCGGCTTCAACGGCGGGTTCTGACGGCCTGGCTGAGCACGGCCGATACGGGTGGAGTTAGCCGCCTGAGCACGGCCGTTATGAGTGGAGTTGACTGCCTGAGCGCGGCCGATACGAGTGGAGTTGACCGCCTGAGCGCGGCCGATGCGGGTGGAGGTGACCGCCTGCGCACGGGCGATGCGACGGGAGCGACCAGATCTCGACCACACGTTGTTGCGGCTGGGGATAGTTCCGAGCGCACTTTTGCCGCTTCATTGTCTGAGACAGTTGCGTCGTCCCGCCCAGTTTCCCGTATTGGCAACTAGGCCTATGTCCACCCACTACCCGGCAGCCGATCTCGCCCGCATCACACCCCCGACCAAATCGATGCGGCCCACCCGCCCCCGAACCGGTAGACTCCCGGTCGTCCCAAACCGGTGCCCCGGCGCCACCAGTTCAGCCCTCGTAGCTCAGGGGATAGAGCACCGCTCTCCTAAAGCGGGTGTCGCAGGTTCGAATCCTGCCGAGGGCACTTACCTGCGGCAGTGTTTCCGCAGGCTAAGGCGACTTTTGGCGTCGCAGGTTCGATCCCTCAAAGGCACTATTCGTCGTTCATACGCGATTTCGCGCACACTGAAGACGCACAGGTCAAACGGCTACCCTGGTACAAACCTCTAGCAGCACGAGACCAGGAACCAAGTCGTCAGCGCGCTAAATTCAGCACCGGTCGACGTCGCAATGATCCGCTTGCCATTTCAACAGTGCGGCAAGCGCCTTCGCCTGGGCGGTGGCAATGCGTTCTCCTTCCACACCGCCGACATGTTAGATGTCGATCGGGGGCAGGCCAGGGTAGATGTCCTGCCAGCGGCAGCGACGGCAGTGGAAGTGCCAGTACACGTAGCCGGTCAAGAAGCGGTCTAGGTGCGGACGTTGCTCGTCAGTGGCGAGATCCAGGATTCGGCGGTAGGCGGCCCGGCCGCCGTCGAGGCTCCTGCGGTAGGCGGCGAGGTAAGGAATGTTCTCCTGTACCGAGCGGCGATAGATCCTGCTGACGAGGAAGTCCTCACCATGCACCGCCTCCTTGTAGAAGGACAGGACGTCATTCATGTCGCTGAGAAACGCCTCACCGGAGCTCAGCGCCGCCGACCAGAATGCCCGATTGCGGTGGGCGCTCAAGCAGGGGTCGATGAACTGAAGTGAGGTGAACCAGAACTGGCCGTAGCCGTTGAAAGTGCGGACGAAGTCACTGTCGATCTCGTCGGACGCTTCCGGCGTGAACTCTGCCTCCATGAGGACGCCGGTAATCGCGTTGTAGAAGAAGGTCTTGTAGACGGCTAGGAATGTCGGATCACAGAACCGCGCGACTTCGGTGAACATGTGCTGGATGTATCCGGTGTACGACGATGATGCGGACTGCCCAGCCAGCATGCCGTCCCGCATGATGGCTTCGGCTTCCACGGGATCGTGGCAGCACACATCGTCGACGTTGAGGGTGAATACCCAGAGGCGGTCGAGGGCAAGGGCGAGCGCGTCGTCGGCGACGGGCACCAGCAGGGCGCGCATCTGCGTGAGGTCCCTGGTGGTGGCAGCGGGAACGGTGACGCCAAAGGCCTCGAACTCGGTGGTGAGCGTGTTGACGTTGGCGCGGACCTGCGCGAGGTTGATGGGCGGGTCGAAGTCCGCAGTGCGGGCGATCATTTCGTCGACCAGGCCGGAGGCCAGGACGCTGGCGACCATCGCGCGGTGGCCGGCGTCGGGGACGGCGGCAAGGGCGCGGCGCCCGGAGAAGTGAAGGACGTCAAGGCCGGGCGGTCGAAGGTGCCTGATCGGAGGGCGGCCTGTCGACGGGAGGCGTACCGCGCGGCCCCGTGGCTTGGGCCGGGACCGGTCCGGGGTTCGATTCGCGGTGTGCACACTCGGGGATGCTGCTTCCTTGAACGCTGCTTCCGTGAACAGGGTCTCGGCATCCTTGCCGGTGAGTGCCTCCGCCGCCGCGACCCCCGAGGCGCAGCCGGATTCGTGGAAGCCGTCGCCATGGTAAGAGCCCGCGAAGGCGAGGACGTGATCGGACAGCGCGGGCAGGCGGCGTTGGGCCGCGGCGGACCGCAGGGTCATGGTCGGGTGGCGGAAGACCTCACGGGCCAGCACACTGGCCGGATTCACCGGAGTGAAGGGGTCGTAGGTCACCCAGTACGTCGTGGACGATGTCTCACCGCGCATTCGATTCATGTTTGCGTGGGCAGTGAGCGGCGGCAGATGTGGGTTAGTACAGGACAGTTGGATCGCGACACCGGCGCTGCCTGATCCGGTGGGCAGCATGCTCTCGTCCGTGTGCAGCACCGCCTCGAGCGGCGTGTAGTCGAACGCGTTGAGTACGGACCGTTGCTCGGCGGTGGGTTCGGTGAGCAAGGCGAGCGCCTGCGGGGCGTGCAAGGCCAGCACGGCCTTGTCGAAGTGGTGGATGTTCCCGGCGGCGTCCCGGATGGCGACTCCGTCGCCGGTACGGCTGACCGCGCGTACCGGTGTCGAGGTTTTGATCGAGGTCACGGTAGCGGCGATGCGCTTGATGTAGGCCGCACTACCTTCGGACAGCACGTACCAGGATCGGAATGCCTCGGCACCGCCGAGGAGCCCGTAGCGGTCCAGCACGTTGGTCAGATACCCGATGGGGGTGTACCTGAGGTCCGTCAGGAGCCATACCCGCAACCGGGGGTAGACGAAGTGCTCAGCGAAGTAAGTGGAAAACTCTTCCTTGAGCAGAAACTGCTCGAGGGTGGTGTCCGGCTCGGCGTGAATGGACTCTCGCAGGTGCGACACGAATCGCTTGGAGTCCTCGACGCATCGGTGCCAGACGTGTTCGCTGACGCCAGGTGGGCGGCACGGGAGGCTGGCCAGCTCCATGGGATCGTCGCTGCGGTGGGCGAATCCACAGTCGGAGCACGACACCTCCGTGGACACGTCCACTGGCTTAGTCGCCACTCCGAGGTCCTTCACTAGCCGGGTGAAGTTCGGGTAGTGGATGGTGCTGGCAATCGCGAACGCCATCTCCGCAGGCCAGCCGGGTTCGGGATGCCGGGTGTCGACGTGACCGCCCAGGCGGGAGTCTGCCTCGAACACGGTGACCTCGAACTTGTTGCGCAGCAAGTAGGCCGCAGTCATACCGGACACACCGGAGCCGATGACCGCAACACTCGGAGCCATCTGTATTCCTTCCATATCGTCGAGCGCGATGGGGGTCGCGCGTGAGCGGATATCGGCCCGATCAACGAAACCCACGCCGAACTACAGAGCAGAGGTAGTCACCGTCGCGCGCCTGCCAACAGCTTGCCGCGCGGTGGCGGTGCCGAAACCGTTGGGGCGCACGGGGATCGCCCCAGTGATGTCGGTGATAT
Source organism: Nocardia sp. NPDC050412 (assembly GCF_044458825.1). Lineage (NCBI taxonomy): Bacteria > Bacillati > Actinomycetota > Actinomycetes > Mycobacteriales > Nocardiaceae > Nocardia > Nocardia sp. NPDC050412. Next base: position 11,743 of record NZ_JBITIJ010000007.1, on the reverse strand, counting down.
CCAGTGCCGTCGTGTTGGGCCCAGTCGTGTTGGGCACAGCGCTGAGCCGTTGCGCGATGGACATTAGTTCCGCTGCGGCTTTCGACTCCGGATTCGCCGCCCGTAGACACTTCAGAGCCGCATCGCGTTGGCGCTGCGCTTCCGCACGTGCCCAAGAGTGTCCCCCAGCCTGCTCGATGAGCTCGGCGCAGGTCCGCAGATCGGCATCGTCCAGCGGATCGGCGCGATAGTACAGCTGGGCCAACCGCCTGGCGGCGCTGTTGCCAGTGACCAGGGCGGCCACCACTGGCAGTGACTTCTTGCGGGTACGTAGGTCGGACAGTACGGGCTTGCCGGTGGTGGCCGGATCGCCCCAGATGCCGAGGAGATCGTCGACGAGTTGGAATGCGAGGCCGAGGTGCTCGCCGAACTGGCGTAGCTGCCGGACTCGTTGTGGCGTGGCTCCGGCGGCAATCGCGCCAAGCTCGCACGCGGCGGCGAACAATGAGCTGGTCTTGTTGCCGGCCATCTCGATGCACTCGTCGAGCCGCACGTCAGACCGGCCTTCGAACGCCATGTCGGCGACTTGGCCGTCAACCACCCGCAGCAGTGCCGCATTGAGTCGAGGCACCCCCTCGGTGGCCAGCGGCGGCCTGTCGGCGATGAGAGCCTCAGTAGCCAGTGTTACCAGGGCGTCACCGGCGAGGATGGCTGCAGGTATGCCGTAGACCGTCCACGCGGTGGGGCGGTGGCGCCGGGTGCGGTCGGAGTCTATGACGTCGTCATGCAGCAATGAGGAGTTGTGCGCCAGCTCGACCGCGATGGCCGCGTTGGTCGCGCGTTCGGCGGTGCCGCCGACGGCCCGCGCCGCGAGCATCGCCAAAGTGGGCCGCACCGCCTTGCCCGCACCTTCTGCCTGGGGACGGCCCTGTTCGTCCCACCAGCCGAAGTGGTAGCCGATGACCTGGCGCGTCGCTGGGTTCATCTGGTCCACCGCTGCCTGTAGGCCGGGGGTGATCAGCTCACGGGCGCGCGCGAAGGGGTCCGCATCAGCGGTGGGGGCCATGGGCGCTCCCGAGCTGAACGTTCTCCAGCACGCCCAGGGCGTCCGGCACCAGCACGGCCACCGAGTAGTAGCAGGTGATCAGGTAGTTGACGATCGCCTTCTCGTCGATGCTCATGAACCGCACGCTCAGGCCGGGCTCGTACTCGTCGACCAGGCCGGTCTTGCGCAGACCGATGACGCCCCGTTCCGCTTCGCCGGTGCGCACCACCATGATCGACGTGGTGCGCCGATCGCTGATCGGGATTTTCCAGCAGGGATAGATGGGCACACCGCGCCATGCGGACAGTCGACCGCCGGGGACGTGGATGGTTTCCGGGGAAACGCCCTGTCGGGTGCACTCGTCGCGGAAGGCGGCAATGGCATCCGGATGGGCGAGAATGAAACTGGGGTTCTTCCAGACGGTGTTAAGCAACTGATCCATGTCGTGCGGAGTGGGCGGGCCGCTACGGGTGTAGATCCGTTGGCTGAAGTCCGCATTGTGCAGCAGGCCGAATTCCTTGTTGTTGACCAGCTCGTACTCCTGACGCTCCCGCACCGCTTCGATGGTCAGTCGCAGTTGCTGCTCGAGCTGGTCGATCGGTTCGTTGTAGAGGTCGGAGACCCGGGTGTGCACTCGAAGGATGGTCTGCGCGATGTTCAGCTCGTATTCGCGTGGCTCGAGTTCATAGTCGACGAATGTGCCTGCGATGGGAACCTCACCGCGATGACCGGACATGACGTCCACACCGGCCTCGCCATGAGCGTTCTGCGATTTTCCTCTGGTCGCTTGATAGCGCTCCAGCTGGTCGCGCAGTGCCTCGGACTGTTCGAGCAGCTCCTGGAAGGCCGACTTTGGCAGTGACATCACCGTGCAGGCTGTGGTGGCCTTGATCGAGTAATTCCAGGCACTCTCGGGGCCGATCAATGCTTCGTTGCCGAAATAGTCACCGTCGGCGATGATTTCCAGGATCGACTCTTCCCCGAACTCGCCTTCGCTGAGTTTGGTGAGCCGTCCGTGTACGAGCAGATGGAGCTGGTCGGCTCGAGTGCCTGCCGCTACCAACACTTCCCCCGGTTCGTATTCATGTTGGGTGAATCTGTCGGCAAGGGCTTGCAACGCGTCGGTATCGGCGAAATTCCGCAGCCATGGGAGTTCGGTCAGCTCGGCCGGAATGACCTGTACCGCATTGCCGGTGGCGTGGAAGTTCAGTCGCCCGTCGCCCAGCGTGTAGTTCAGCCGCCGGTTGACCCGGTACGCACCACCCCTGGCCTCCACCCAAGGCAACTGGTCAAGCAGCCAGCGCGGGGTGATGCCCTGCATCTGCGGTACGGACTTGGTCGTCGACGACAGCTTGCGCGCGGCCGCTGTGCTCAGACTGAGCTGCCCGGCGCCGTTGTGCCCGTTGAACTCTGGCACGACTCACCACCATTCACAATAGACAGATATAGACGGGACAGACGGTGTCACAATGACCTGATCTCAGCAAGATCGCCAGTGTGTTGCAGGCGATTCGAGCCGATCCCATTCGGTGTCGGTGAACCGCCCTGGGTTTGGTAGCAATGCCGTTAACTTTGGAGGTTTGCTCAGGTCAACGCCGTGGACTGGTGCTGATTCGGTCCGCATGTGAGATCGGCTGTGCAGCAGTTGGTTTCGGACTATGGTGCCGGTTCGTGGCGGAGTTGGAGGCGGCCGGTCGGCTGACTGATCGGATCGGTCTGGGTGTGCTGACGAGGGTTGTGGGTCCGGATCCGGTCGATGAGGTGCTGGTGGCGACCGGGCGGACCGAGAGGCGGCGGCGACTGTTGCCTGGCGATCTGGTCAGCCGGTCGTTCACGCGATCGCGGCCAAATCAGTTGTGGGTCACCGACATTACCGAGCATCACACCCGGGAAGGCAAGGTGTACTGCGCGGTCGTGCTCGACACGTTCTCCCGCCGGGTCGTCGGCTGGTCGATCGACTCGACCCAGACCGCCGCGCTGGTGACCAACGCGCTGGGAATGGCCATCGCCAACCGTTCACCGCGGGCCGGGACGATCATTCATTCCGACCACGGGGTGCAATTCACGCCCTGGGCCTTCACCGACATGGCCCGCCAGTCGGGGCTGGTCCCGTCGATGGGCTCGATCGGCGACTGCTACGACAACGCAGTCATCGAATCCTTTTGGGGCAGAATGCAAATCGAGCTACTGAACCGGCAACGATGGAGAACCAGAATCGAGCTGGCCAACGCGATCTTCGAATACCTGGAGATCTTCCACAACCGTCGACGCCGTCATTCGGCCCTCGGAATGCGATCCCCGATCGAGTACGAGATGATGCAGTCATCCATCCAACCCGTGGCCTAAAGTCCAGTATTCCGACTCCACGAAACCCGGGGAACATCAGCATCGCTACCAAACCCAGGGCGGTTCACTGCCCCCACTGCGGCGAAGCGATCACCATCGTCGCGCTACTCACCACCCTAGAAGCAGCCCGGCCCAGCATCCCTACAGACAACATAATCGTCCCGCTACACCGCCCAACCTGATAACCTCAAACCCTGCTCCGCCTGGGGAATTTCGGCGAGCAAGTCTGAGGATTCTTCTCAAGCGCTATCACCGTTCCAGCGATCTGCGGGTTCAGCAACTCCGGATAGCGTCCAGGAGTTGCAACACAGCATATCCGTCCGAACGTCAAATCGGATAAACACCCACGATGACCAGGCGTTTTCCGGTTGCCCATGTTTTGCGTGCCCTGCCGAGGGCACAAACCTGCGACAGCGTTTCCGCAGGTCAACAGGATTTTCCGGACAATACCGGAATAGCCGCATTGAGAAATGCCAGGTCAGACGCGGTTCTTGTAGGGCACATCGAACATGGGAACGCACACCGAGCAAATGCGACCGTCCGCGCCGGACAGCCGGGCCGACCGACACGAGCGCGTCACACCCCGCCCCCTTTCGATCAACGATGCCCCGCTTCACTGAACTTGTTGCAAAACAACAACATTGAGTCGCGCACGCTTCTACACCCCTGCGCTCTCGACCGCTACCGATCACCCGCTCAGCGGCACTATCGTGCGTTGCTGTAGGGACGTAATATCGGGACTTCGCTTACGGCCGGATCAGGTTCTGGCCCTTCAGGAATCGAGAAAGTCGACGAGTAGCGGCACCAGCGTCGCCGGGCGGTCGAGGGGGATGATGTGACCACAGTCCTCGATCAAGTGCCCGGTCAAGGTGTCGGCGACCGGACGGAGTTGGTTTTCGAGTGTGGTTGCGACCGGGTGGGATCCGATGGCCATCGTCGGCACGGTGAGCCGGGCGGTGTCGACAGCCCGCCGGATCTGCTCAGCGCTGGTAGGCATCGCCCGATAGTAGGAGAAAGCGCACCGCAGGGAATCAGTGCCGGTGTAGGCGGCGACGAAGGCATCGCGGGTTTGTGCGGGGATGCCGCGGCCCTGGGTTCCGGTCGTCAGAAACCAGTCGAGGTAATCGGATTCGTTTCCGGCAAGGACTTTTTCGGCAAGACCCGGCACCGCGTGAAAACCGAACCACCAGGGCGGCCCACCGGCTAGAAAGGTTTCGGCACCGGGCAGCGTGCCCAGCAGCGATTCCATGAGCATCAGCCGGTTGACTCGTTCGGGCCGCCGCATCGCCAGTAGGAATGCCGGCGGAGCACCGGCATCGATCGCGACGACGGAGGCGCTGGTTTCACCCAGGGCGTCGAGCAGCCCCTCGGCGTCGGTGGCAAGCGTGCCCGCGTCGTAGCCGTCCTGTGCTCGTGTGCTGGCGCCGAGGCCGCGCAGGTCCGGCGCGATCACCCGGTGTCGTCGGACGAGTGGGCCCATCACCTCGCGCCATAGCTGCCAGGTGTGTGGAAAGCCGTGCAGCAGCAGGACTGCCGGTCCGGTGCCGGCGATCGCCACGTTCGCTTTGATCCCGTTGGTTGCCACCATCCGCACTGTGAGATCTGGCAGTTCGTGAGACATTCGGCCTCCGCTAGCCGGTTACTGATAGTTACTAGCTGACCGTAGGTAACCTGAGGTAGCCTGCCAAGACGGCACTTTCGATACAGGTGGTGAGCTCCAGGTGACTACCCGAACCAGCACAGGCCAGCGCGGGGATCTGTTCGCTCCGGGCTGCCCGACCCGTCGGCTTCTGGATCGGCTCGGCACCAAATGGGTGTCCATGGTGGTGAAACTGCTCGCCGAGGCCGCGCCCGGCGAGGTGCGCTTCGCCGAACTGCAGCGTCGGATGCCCGGCGTATCGCAGAAGATGCTGTCGGTGACTCTGCAAAGCCTGTCCCGCGACGGGTTGGTCGCCCGCCGCGTCGAACCCACCGTTCCCCCGCGCGTTCACTATCGCCTTACCGATCTCGGGCTCTCCCTGGAAAATCCGCTGGCCGCGCTGCGAGCGTGGGCGGAGGAGCACATGGCCGAGATCGACGCCGCCCCAAAACCTGAGGACCACGCATGACCCTCAGGTCGATCCCGGCGATAGCCACGAAGATTCCCACGGTGTGTGGCGGCGTTACGTGGCCGTCAGCGGGTCGAAGACGAGACGGCGCACCTAGCGGCCGTCGCTCGGGTCGATTAGGCGAATGATCCGCTAATCGGCCTTACCGCGCGTTCGACAGAAGGAGTGGATGCTCGGCTGGGTCTGACCCCACCCCTGCCGTCGTCATTCGTGAACATCGTCGAAGTGGGTGTAAGTGGCGACACGCCACCAGGATTCGCGAACAACTGACATCACAGTTCGCGGACAGAGCCAATCGTTGTCACGGTAGTCGAGTCCGAGCCGGTACTACCTGTTCTGCGACAGGAACGTCACCAGCAAGGACTGTGCAGGCTGGTCGCTGTGTGTCTGCCGCAGAACGGATCCGAGAGCCAGACACGTCCTCAGTGTGCAAGTCTGGTCAACGATATGGAGGCCAACCGCGATTGGCGACAATTGGCGTCAGCCGGGTAGTTTGCCGAGCAGCCAGCTGCCGACACCTTCCGGATTCTCGTCGAAGTAATAGTCGTGGATGGCTTGTAGCAGATCGTCAGTGGTGACTAAGCCGTCGCCGTCGGTGTCGAGCCTGCGGTGGATTTCGCGGGCATCGTCGGCAGGCAGGTGCATGAGCGCCCCCGTCCAGCGGACGTGCTCCTCGGCGCTCAGTTTGCCGTCGCCGTCGAAGTCGGCGATCGCCATGATCGCTGCGAGGAACGGCCGATAGCCCTGTTCGAATGATTCCTCGGTCACCAGCAGACCCTCCGCGAAAGCCTGCTTGTACTCGGATAGATCGACCGATCCGTCGATGTCTACATCGCCCGCCGATGCCAGGCGCCCCCACAACTGCAGGCTCAGTTGCAGCAACTGTTGCGCGGCAGGCGAATCCGGCTCGTGGCCGAACTCCGCGGCTACCGCGCGCGCCGAACTGTCGAAATCGCTGCGCTCGATCCGGCCGTCTCCGTCGAAGTCGAACGTCTCGAACCGCCGCTCCAGCTTGCGCGTCAAGAACTCACTGATCTCCATGGCCTGCCCCATCCACTCGAATCCGATCGCGACATCGTCGGCACCGTGACCGGTCGGCCACCAGCGGAATTCTCCGCTGATCCCGACCGCGCCACGCCACGAATCCCGATTCCCGGCTCTCAACCACAACGCCGTTATTCCAAAGGCTTGCCGCCGTCGACAGTGACGACTCGCCGGCCGGTCTTCGCATCGGGTAGCACCACGTGGTCGCATAGGCAGTGGGTGTGCAACCGGCCGACCGGTGAACACGCCGGTAGGACCGCGGTCTATAGATGAACATTGAGTCAGACGCGCGATCGCCGCCCGGCTGCACAGCGACTCGCTGGAACGCCCACGCAGCGGCATGAGGGTGTGCCGAGTGCCGTTGTTGTCTGGGTGCCTATAGTATTCCCGCCGCGCGGAAGAGCCGGTCATAAATCGCACGTACGGTCTCCTGCTTGCGTGCGTTGTAGTCCATGACGTGCCTAGGCCGTGTCTCAGTAGTGGTTTGTGTTGTGGGGCGCTGGGAAGCGGCGTCCGGCCGAGGTAGCAACTGTAAGTGGATATAGCGGTAGATACCCAACATCAGTCGTGAGCTTGCGGCCATACTCGCCGGATCCAAACGCGTCGTCACCGGCTGGCTGAACACACTCAATTCGGCATTCTCGGACGTTCCACGCGGACGCCAACGGCCCGAGATAGCCTCGGGCCGTTGATCTTCGTACTGTCGCATCTGGCCCGCAGGCAGGGGTGCCGACAGCATCCTCGATGACGAAATCCAGCTGGGGACTTCGAATATGCCGCTACTTGACCGAGTTGGCCAACCGATCGGCATAGGGGGCAGTGAATTTTCCGACGATGGGAAGCTGCGCGCGGACACCGCCGGTGTTGTTCGCCTGGACCATGGCCATGATCCAGACGACGACCGCGAAGACCGCGACTGCGAGTCCGGCGAGGCTGAAGATGATCCCCAGGACTCCGAGGAGCGAGCCGACGATGCTCAGAACAATATTGACCACCGAGACCGCCCCGAAGAAAACGATCGATTGAGAGGCATGGAATTTCACATCGGGATCGTTCTTTCCCACGAACAGGAAGATGATTCCGGTGAGCCACCCCAGTGCGTACGCCAGGATCGCGCTGGTCTTTTTGTCCAAACCGGCGGACCGCGGTTGGTTCATGGGAGATTGAGAAGATGTCATGGGGCAAGTAGATGCCGCGCGCGCCACCTACCGATCCCAGGTTTCAGCCCGAGCCCACAGGTCGCAGGCCAGCCGGCGACCGGGATCCCGGACGTGGTTCTCTCGACGAGACGACTGCCGGCGACCTCGAAACGCCTGGGTGATGGCTCATTACACAATCGAGCACCGAAAGATCCGCAGAGTAGCCGAGTCAGTCTTCGAGCAAGGGTCGCTGCACGGTCATCGTCATGGCGCGGTGCGTTCGGTCGGCCTCGGATCGATACAGCCACTTGCAGGTCGCCTGCCCCGCTCCGACCGGTTCGATCAGCGCGGTTGCCGACATGAGCGCGCACAGATGTCTACAACCATGCGGCATTTGCTGGTCGGTCCACATAGGGATGGTTTCGACGATCATCAAGCATCCTCACCGACATGGCCATCCGCGTGAGGCCATTCACGCGAGCATGACAGAACACATCCGGAATTCGGCAGATCAGTGCGTTCGTCCGGTCGAGATGAACTCGGCCCGTTGATCTTTCAGTCCTGCCGCATGGCCGCTTCGAACCGCCCGCCTCCGGTGATACAGCGCCTTTCGGAACGAGCCACAGTGGACGCGGCCCGCGCTGGCGCTTACAACACGGTAGACGTGCAGTCGGTCCTCGCGGCCCTCCGAACAGAGGTCGAGGCAGCGGGCTCGGCCTCAGCTTGCTGCCGCCAGCACCCTCCATACCTTTCTGGAACGCGAGCGGGCCTGCGGAGCCGCGTATTCGATTCGCTGGCGCGCTTCGTGGGCACTGATACGCAGCAGATCAGTCAATAGGTCCACGGTGTCCCGATAGCCTGTGTCTGCGGCGAGGCTACGACGCTCGGCTTCGGCGACGGCCGCGCGCATGGCAGCATCCAGTCGCCTCCGACGGCGTTCGGTTTCAACGAGGGTGCGCAGCAAATCGACATCGGCCAGTTCCGACCATCCCGGTGCTGGAGCATCGGGCGCCGCCGCGATCGAATGTATGTTCACCTGAACCAGTCTACTCCATTGTCGAACATATGTTCGACAATTCGGCTTGCTGGATTATGCCCGACCCTGGCGTCACTGTCGGTGCGCTGTTGGCGGCCTGGCGGCGCGGCGCATTCGCACGGCATTCGGCAGAAGCGGACATTCGCCAACCGCGCGCCCAGCGGCAGATGCGGACGTTCCCGAACGCGCGGGTCGCGGCATTACCGAGTGTTCGAGCGTGTCCTTCCCAGCAAACCAGCTGATACGAGACACAGACACATTGCGGCACGCCACCGGGCACTGTCAGGCCCTGCCGCCTCGGATCAAACAGTCTCGGCGGATCGTTCGTGGTCCCGTCCAAGTCGGGGGTTACAGTGCTCCCGACATCGTCAATCCATGAGGGAGGGCCCTCCTCCGTCGGCCAGTGCCGCCATGGCGATCGGAGCGACAGACCGTCAGGCGTTCGAACCCGCCTTGTCCCCATGACTGCAGGCTGTGGATCCATCTCCCCGACGCACGAGTCTTATTCCCGATGCTGGTCGAACGCACCGGTCATTCCACAACTCGCGCCCAGGCGTCTCGAACCGTGGCCAGCGCAGTCTCAGCCGTAATCACCAGCCGGGTCTGCCCGGCCAATTGGGTGTTCCAGTCGTCTTCGCCCGGTGCATGATCGAACAATTGCGGGCTGGGGAACCGGTTTGTCGGACCGTATCTCCTGTACAACGCTCCCGCAGCACTGTCGATCGCGCCGATGCGGCTCAGTGCCCAAAGGTCCCAGAGGTCGCGTGATGCGCGCCGGTCGTGCCATGTCACCGTCTTCCCTGCAGCAAAGGCCGACAAAGTGGGAACGAACAGCTCGGCCGGCGGCACGTCGCTGTAACGCTGCTCTAGACCGCGGAGTTCGGCAGGCCACACCGTTCGCCCGCGTGCCGACAGCAACTGGATCTTGACGGACACACCGGACGCGGAGCGAAGGTTGGCCAGCCCCGCGTCCGAGACATCGCTCAGCGACGGCGCCCATTCCAGCCGACCGTAGCTCCGCGCGACGGATCGCGGCAAAGCTGCGTCGAGTTCGGCTGCCAGTACCGTTCGGTTGTCCAACGCAACCAGATCGATGTCTTCACTGAGCCTGCCACTCACCAGATGCGTACGGGCAAGAGCAGTTCCGCCGATGAAGTGCAACCGGTCACCGAATCCTCGGCTGACTGCCGCCAGCAGATGGGAGATCAGATAGTCGCGCTCGACCTGCTCCGAAGAAACTCCGAATTGAATTGCGACACTGTCACGTTCGTCGATGCTCATACTCCGCCCCAACTTTCCGCATGTCGAAGCGCCACACCCAGACGCTGATCCGTAGCGAGCTGTGTGAGTCTCGCCGAATCACACCGGCGGTAGAGCGTCTCGATCGCCGAACGAACCTCGGCCTCGGCATTGCCCAGCTCCGGGCGTCGGGCAAGATCGAGCACCGTCTGTTCCGGAGTTGTGACCAGCGCTGGACCCAGTGAAGTTTCGATACGCTCGGCGTCGAGAGCGTCGGTATCTCGGCGGACGAACCGAACCTGTGCCGAACGGTCGGTCAGTGCGATCGGCCGATGCTGACTCGGAACCGCGACAACCGCAGTCGCCAATGCACGAGGTATGGCTCCCAGCAGGCGGGCCGCGCTGATGCCCATGACGACGATCTGATCCGCCCCGTAAATCGATGACGCGATACCCGCGGCCGCCGCCTCGAGACCGGGCAGCCAGGGCCGGCCGATGTAGTCCGGTGGGACGATGATGTAGTAGCCGTGAGCGATGCGGTGCAGCACTCCTCGATCGACGAGCCGCGCGATCTCGGGCCGCGGTTGGGCGTAGATGTCGGCCAAGTCCTGGGGCCGCACAGTTCGAAGCGGTGCCCGCCAGAGCTTACTGGGCAGCGGTGTACTGCGACGCTCGGCCACCAGCACCACCTCCGGAGCTATGCATATTGTTGGCTATTACCCAACGAAATGCATACTACCGCAGAATGGCCGCTACCTCGTCTACCGCCCGATTTGTCGGCGGCCCCGTGGTTGCCAACGGACACTGCGCGATCGGCAGCGCTCAGACCGAATACACCTCCACGACGACCAGGCGTTTTCCGGTTGCCCATGTTTTGTGCGCCCTGCCGGCACAGCCTTCGGACGGTCAGAACTGTGGTAGGTCCTCCCACTCGCTCGACAGCCGGGCAGACCACGCCGGTTTGCGGCGGCCGAGCCGGGCGCGCATTCCTTCCGCGGCGTCGGGGGTGCCCATGACCCGCAGGTGCAGTTCGGTTTCGAGCTCGGCGACGCGGGTGGGGTCGTAGCCGTGGATCGCGGTGTCCCACAGCAGTCGTTTGCTCAAAGCCGCGGACATCGGTGCGACATTTGCAGCCATGTCGGCGGCCATCGCGAGAGCGGCGGGCAGCACGTCGGCGGCGGGTAGGCAGCGGGTGGCGAGGCCGAGTCGCACTGCTTCCGGGCCGTCGAAAGTCCGTCCCGACAACAGGATGTCGGCCGCGACCGACAATCCCGCGACCTTGGCCACGGTCCAGTGCGCCATCGCGTCGGGCACGACGCCGAGGCGCACCTGGGGAATGGCGTAGCGGGCGGCGTCGGCGACCAGGCGGATGTCGGCCTGCATCGCCAGGGTCAGCCCGATGCCGATCGCGTGCCCGTTCACCGCGGCGATCACCGGTTTTCGGAGGGCGAAGGCGGGCGGGTCGACCGGTGACGCGGAAAATGCCGCGCTGTCGGGCTTTTCGAACGTCGTCGCACCGCCGCCCAGATCCGCTCCGGCGCAGAAGGCCGGGGCGGCGCCGGTCAGCACGATGACCCGGACATCGTCGTCGGCATTCAGATCGCGGTACGCCCGGCCGAGCGCGCGCCCCATCGCGGCGGTGAAGGCATTGCGGCGCTCGGGCCGGTCCAATGTCACCACCGCGACGCCGTCGGCGATGTCGATCCGCACATCGCTGATAGCACTACCTTCTTTCATGGCCGGGACCTCCGGGGAACGCTTTCGTCGCTTGTCCTTCGAGGACTGACATGAGACGGCGTCCCCGGGG
>NZ_JBITIJ010000006.1:325327-570658 GCF_044458825.1 Nocardia sp. NPDC050412 | reverse complement strand
TTGTGGGCACTGCTGCGAGACGGACGTGAATTCAGCTTCGACACACCTGCCCCGACGGCTGCTGCGGCTTGACACGGTCATTGAGAGTCCTTCGCGAGCGGCCAATACCTATCGCATGACAGTTTTGCGTTCGCGATCGCGCTTTCGGTGTCCCTGGTGTATCGCTTCCGCGATCGCCGGTAACTTCTGCGTTGCCTGGATTTCTATCGAGTGACAGAAACCTCACACGTGTGCAATCGTGCCGCGAACATCAGACCGGTCCGATCGCTGTGGCGGCGGTCGGCCGCATCGAACGCGGTGTCAGAATGACGTCGTGGCAAATCTCGGTCCCGGCCGTCCCCGACTCGACCAGCGCCCCCGGCGCGGTCGGACGCCACGCGCCGAGATCCTCGACGCCGCCGGAGAACTGTTCACCACCAATGGCTATGCCAATACCTCGACGCGTGCGGTAGCGGATGCGGTCGGTATCCGCCAAGCGTCGCTCTACCACCACTTCGCGTCCAAGGACGACATCCTCGACGCTCTGCTCGCCGAAACCATCGCAGGCCCCTTGGATCTCGCCGAACGCCTCCGCGAGGTGCCGGAGCCGGCACACATCCGGCTATACGCGCTGGCCTGGTTCGACGTGCGCCAGCTGTGCGCATCGCGGCGGAATCTCGGTGCGCTGTATCTACTTCCGGAACTGCGCACCGAACGCTTCGCCGCCTTCCGATTACGCCGCGACGAATTACGCGGGCACTACGAAATTTTGGCCGCGATAGTCGCTGCCGATGCGGGGGTGCCGGGGGCGGAGGGCCTGCCGTTCCGGCTCGTAGAGACGGTGATCAATATCCGCTCGGATGAGGGCAGCGCACCCGCCCACGCCGAACGCGCCATTCCGGACGCGATTATGCGTATGCTCGGCTGGCGCGGTGATCTGGACGGCCTTCACGCGGACGCGACTGCTCTCCTCCAGCGTCTGACGTTCTGAATCGCCTGCGCGTCAGGACTTTCCGTCGACGGCCACCATTCCATACCCCCAGCCGTACGCCAGATCGACGCCCTGGTTGAGGAAGATCGACGGATCGGTCGGACGACGGCAGGAATACGGCGCACCACCAGCTCACCATTGATGTTCTCGAAGAGCGCCAGCACCATGCGCCGCGAATCATTAGTGCAACCGTCGACACTCATCTCGATCGGCGGAGCATCCACCGGATACAGCGTTGCGGTGGCCCGCACGCCGCGGACCCGTGCCCTGCTGGAACGGCGGGGTTGATGGGCGGCCGGCCATGGCAGGTGCCAAGTGTTGATTGTGACCTGCATCACCTCGCTTTACGGTGCGCCGGGGCTGTCTCGTCTTGTGGTCGACAGTGATTGCGAGAAGGGATAGGCAAATGCACAAGATGGTGATTCTGGGCGCGGGCTACGCGGGCATGTCGGCGGCCACGAGCTTGGCGGCACGCACCAAGCGACGCGACGATGTGCAGATCGTCCTCGTCAATGCGACCGCACGCTTCACCGAGCGGCTGCGGTTGCACCAGACGGCGTCCGGACAGAACCTGGCCGAGTTCGATATTCCGGCATTGCTCGAGGGCACCGGCGTGGAGTTCGTAGGTGGCTGGGTCACCGGCATCGACGCGGCCGCACGCACCGTCCGCATCGACGACGAGCGGGTGCTCGAATACGACACGCTGGTCTGCGGGTTGGGCGGGGTCGCCGACACGACCGCGGTACCTGGCGTCGACGACAACGCCTACACACTGAACAGCGTGCACGACGCCGAGTTGCTGGCGCAGCGACTGGCCGGGCTCGGCGCCGGGACCGTGGCGGTCTGCGGCAGCGGGTTGACCGGCGTCGAGACCGCCGCCGAGCTCGCCGAGCGATACCCGGACCTGGACGTTGTATTGCTGGGTCGCCACGAGCCAGGATCGACGCTGGGCGCGCAGGCCAAGGCCTATGTGAACGACGCTCTGGCGCGACTGGGGGTACAGGTGCGCTGCGGTGTGGAGATCGTCAAGGTGTTGCCGGACACCGTGGAACTCGCCGGCGGAGAGAGCATCGCGGTCGACGCCGTGCTGTGGACGAGCGGAGTGCGGGTTTCCCCGATGGCGGCTGCGGCGGGGCTGGCCGTCGACGAGCACGGCCGGATCGTCACCGACGCCGCGCTGCGGTCGGTGTCGCATCCGAACGTCTACGCCATCGGCGACGCGGCCGCGATCGGACAGGGCTACGGCGTGATGCACGGCACCTGCCAGAGCGGTATGCCGACCGGCGTGCACGCGGCGGTATCGATCGTGCGGGAGCTGAAAGGCAAGCAGCCCAAACCGTTCCGGTTCGGCTACTACCACACCCCGGTGAGCCTGGGCCGCCACGACGCGGTGGTCCAGTTCACCAAGCCGGACAACAGCCCCCGCAGGCTGCGGCTGACCGGCCGGCGCGCCGTCTGGTACAAGGAGACGGTGAGTGCAGCGCCCTGGCCGACCTTCGGTCGGATTCTCGAGTTCCCCACTTCCGGTGCGGTGTGGCCGCAGGGCGGGCGGTACACCCGGTGACCGCCGCATCCGCCACGGTTGCGGTGTTCACCGAGCATCGCAACCTGCTGTTCTCCGTCGCGTACCGCATCCTCGGCACCGCAGCCGACGCCGAGGATGCGGTGCAGGACGCCTGGATCAAATGGTCCGCTGCCGATCGTTCCCAGGTGAGCGACCCGAAGGCCTACCTGGTACGAATCGTGTCGAACCTGGCGATGGATCGGCTGCGGTCGGCCACCAGCCGCCGCGAGACCTACGTCGGCCCTTGGCTTCCCGAACCGATCCTCACCGGTACCGTCGACGACGCGACCGCCGCCGAATCGGTTTCGATGGCCCTGCTGGTGGTGCTGGAGACGTTGACCCCGCTCGAACGGGCCGTATTCGTCTTGAAGGAGGCGTTCGGGTTCAGCTATGTCGAAATCGCCGACGCCGTAGAGCGTTCCGAAGCAACGGTGCGCCAGGCCGCGCAGCGAGCCCGGAGCCATGTGCAGGCGCGGCGGCCGCGGTTCCAGGCCGACCGCGACCGCCAACGCGAGGTCAGTGAGCGGTTCTTCGCCGCCGCGATGGGCGGTGACATCAACACCTTGATGCAGTTGCTCGCGCCGGACGTGACGTTGTGGACCGACGGCGGCGGCAAGGTGCGCCAGGTGCTGCTCCCCGTCAGCGGCGCGGACACGGTCGCATCCTGGTTCGCGTCCATGGGCACGCGCACCTACCAGGGTGTCGAGCCAGCCGACATGACCGCAGAGATGGTCGAGATCAACGGCGGGCTCGGCGTCGTGTTCAGCGGCGGTGGGCGCGTCATCGCCACCGTTACCCTCGATGTCGACGCCACTGGCCGGATCACCGCGATCCACAATGTCGCCAATCCCGACAAGCTGCACGCCATTGCCACCCGGACCGTCCATCCGACCTGAGGCCGCCTGCCCGCGGGTAGTGCAGTGGGTGACCAGGGCCGGTCGCCGATGATGCGGTGGAGTCGATCCTCGACGCAGCAGATCTGGTGCGGGTGGCCGGCTCCGCGGATCACCCACCCCTTGAAATCAAGCATCTAGCCTTTGCCGCGTGTGGCTTTGAACTCGAAGCCCCAGTTGTACATGCGTGCGATTTCGCGGATTCCGCCACCGGGATGCCCTGAGGGCGGCCGGACGAAGGTGCCGTCGCGACGAACGATGAACTCGCCGTTGACATTCTCGATATGCGCGAGGATCACGTCGCGCGAATTGTCCTGGCAGCCGCTGATGATCATTTCGATCGGCGGCGAGTTCACCGGATACAGCGTGGCGGTGGACTGCACGCCCTGGAAGTTGTTCGCACCCTCGTAGATCGAGGCGAAGACCAGAATCCGGCGGAACTGCGCGGTGTAGTCGAGATTGATATCGAGATTCTCACCGGTTGTGCTGCTACCGGTGCGGTCATCTTGGTCGAGCCGGATGAACGGCGGGCGATCCAGCGCGCCGAACGAACGGTCCAGGGCGCGAACGGATCCGATCCGCCCGTCGGCCAGTTCGAAGAAGCAGCACAGATCGAGATCGAGCGCATTGGCGCGCTTGCGGCCGAACAGGCCACCGCCCCCGGTCTGCGCGGTGGTCCAATTCAGGTTGACCCGCATGGTTCCCGAGGTGGCGCCGTGCTTGGTCAGCGAAACCGTGGGCGCTTCCTTCGTCAGCGAAACCTTGCTGAGGTTGACCGGCGCGCCGGGAGCCGCAGCAGCTGCGGCGAATTGGCTGGACCCGGTCGGCGGCGCATAAGGCTGCGGTGGTTGATTCGGCGGCGCATAGGGCTGCGGCGTTCGGTCCGGTGGATAAGGGTTCTGCGACGTCGGGCTCGGCGGATACGGCTGCGCCGGATTCGGCGGATATCCGGGCGGTGCCGCAGGCGGATACGGCGGAGGTGCCCCGAACTGCGGTGGCGTCTGTTGCTGCGGTGCGGACGGTGCGCCGAACTGCTGCGGCTCGGGCGGTGCCCCGAACTGCGGCGTGTGCTGCTGCGGTGCGGGCGGTGCCCCGAACTGTGGTGGCGTGGGCGGCGGCGTGTGCTGCTGTGGCGGCGGTGCGCCGAACTGCTGTGGCGTATACGGCTGCGCGGGCGGCGGTGGGTAAGCCGGTTGCGCGTTCTGCTGCGGCTGCGCTGCGGGCGTGTGCCCCGGCCCCGGATCATCAACCGAAATCCCGAAATCGGTAGCCAGCCCGGCCAACCCGGTCGCATACCCTTGACCGACCGCCCGGAACTTCCACGCCCCCTGCCGTCGATACAACTCCCCGAGCACGAATGCGGTCTCGGTACTGGCCCCCGTGCTGTCGAACCGCGCCGCCTCCGCGCCACTCACCGCATCGAGCACCCGCACATACAGCCCATGGAATTGCCCGAATGTGCCACCGTCCGCGGATGCCGCAATAACAATCGTGTCGACCTGCGCTTCGACTTGCGCCAGATTCACCGACAACGTGTCGATAACCGTCGGTCCCGGCCGCTTCCCTTCGTGCCGGACCGCACCGGACGGATGATTCGGCTGGTTATAGAAGACGAAGTCGTTATCCGCCCGCACTTTCCCGGAGACGAGCAGCAGCGCGGAGGCATCCGCATCCGGAACCCCTGGACCTGACTGCCACCCCAGCTCGACGCGGACTGAAGACATCGGCACCGCGACATTGGCGCCCTTCATCATCGACACATCTGCCAAGGTATACGACCTGAGCGCACCCTGTCTCGGTCATCGCGCGCCCCGGCTATCAGCGGGTGGGCGGCGCGATCTGCCAATGTTGTTGCAGCGCACCGGCAATTTCCGGCAGCACCGTGACCGGCACGCGCTTGCGCCGCAACATGGCCCGAATCTCGTTGACCTGCTCGCGTTTGCGCATGTCGTACGCCCCGGCGACCGGCCGCCGCACCGGCGGGATGGACAGCAGCACGAGTTCGCCGTGCCGCTCGTCGCCACCGATCAGATCCAGTGCGAGTGACCAGCGGGCCCGCTCGTCGAGTGCGAACCGTCCGGCCACCACCCGCTCCCAGTCGATACTGGATTCCCGCCACGGGGTGCGCTGGTAGATCGCCCCGTCGGTGAGTACGACGACATCGCGTCCGAACAGCGCGACAAGCAATGCGATTCCGGCCACCGCACCGGCCAGCAGCCCGGTGAAGATCCGGTTGAGCCCGAATCCCTCCACGATCGCACCGCAGACCAGCACGGTGACCGCGATTCCGACCATCCCGTACAGCATTGCTCGCCGGGTCGGCACCACACCCGCACGCACCATCGTCATCTCGACCTCCTGCATACCGCACCCCAACCTAGTCGGTCGGTTTACTGCCGGCTTCCCGATGCGGGCGGGTCGACTATCAGGACGCCAGCGCGACTGCCGCCTCGCCGGTGTAGACGAGGAACTGCAGACTCTGCTGGAAATACAGCTGCACCGATTGCGCATCGTGGGTCAGGTAGCCGATGGACAGATCTTGGCCGAGCTGCAGATCGAAGTCGCCGCCGCGCGTGGTCAGTACGAACGCGCCGTCGATGGCCGGGGCCCAGATGATCTCGCCTTCCGGGATGAGGCGTTCGATATGGGTGCGGATCGGGTGGCCGTGATCGGAGGTCTCGCTGACCGCCGTGTACAGGTCCGCGCTCAACAGCACCGAATACGGGCCGTCGACGCCCGCCAGCCGCAGCGCGCTCAGTGCCTGCGCGACGGACTCCGGCACCAGCCGTGGGTCGCTGGGCAGTGTGATCGGGGAATTGGGCGAACTCGCCCGAATGCCGGTGATATTCGCGGCCTGATAGCCCTCGAAGATGGCCCGGTCCTCGGCGAAGGCGATCTTGCGCGCGGCTTCCTTGACCGCATCCAGATCGGTGTCCTGCGCGCCGCGCTCGACATCGTCGAGTTCCTCGCGCGACAACGTGAACGGCACCCGCAACTCGACCAGCGGCGCGACCACCCGTTGCCGGGCCTGCACACCCTCATCCGGTGCGGTGATGACGGTGGTGCGGCCGAGGCCGACCGCGGAGTAGTCGGTGCCGTGCGGTCCGGACAGATCGACCACCCGGCGACCGGCGATATGACGCTTGAAGGTGCGCGTCGCCTCTTGCTCGATGGCGGTCCATGCCTCGGCGGTGATCGGCGCGAGTTCGCGATGGAGGTTGTTCATGATTGCATGCTCCTTTTCAACGTGCCGATACCCAGAGAACCGTTACTGCCAACACTATTCGGCGATAAAGATTCCTCGAGCGCTGTCGCCGCCACCCCCGGTGCGTCGGGGAGGTCGTCGAAGAAGTCGAGTGGCGGTGCGAAGAACAGCGTGCCGGTCACCGCGACGGAGAAGTCCAGGATCCGGTCATAGGCGGCCTCCTCCGTCCCGATGAACATCCGGGACAGCATGGTTTCGGTGACGCTCGGCGTGGCCGCGTAGGCGACGTAATAGGTGCCGAATTCGCCGTCCTTGATGCTGCCGAAGGGCATATTGGCGCGCAGGATCTTTCGTTCGTTGCCTTCGTCATCGGTGACGGTGTTCACCGCGACATGCGAATTCGCGGGCTTATCCGCATCGGAGAGCTCGAAATCGTCGAGTTTGGTGCGCCCGATCACCCGCTCCTGCTCCTCGACCGAGAGCGCCCGCCACTGCGCCATGGTGTGCAGATACTTCTGCACGATGACATAACTGCCGCCGGTGAACTCCGGATCCGCATCGCCGACGAACGCCGCGCTGAAGGCCGTGGAGCCCTCCGGGTTCTCCGTGCCGTCCACGAAGCCGAGCAGATCGCGCTGCTCGAAATACCGGAATCCGACGGTCTGATCGACGATGGTGACCGCGCCGGCGAGCCGGTCGTTGATCGTCATCGCCAATTCGAAGCAGGCGTCCTGGAATTCGGATTTGATGTGGAACAGCAGATCGCCCGGCGTGGTCGGAGCGCTGTGGTGCGTGCCGACGAATTCGGGCAGCACATGCAGTTCGGCGGGTCGTGGGCCCGTGAAAAGGCGATCCCACGCCTCGGAGCCGATTGATGCGACGCAGGTGAGCCCGGCGCCGGGCAGCCGAAAACCGACCGAACGACGTATTCCGGAGAGATCGGCGAGCAGGTCACGCACCGCCGCCTCGCCACCCTCGTCGATCGTGGCGACGAGGAAGATCGCGGCCGGCGTGAGCGGTTCGAGGATCGGCTGCGGCTCACCCATGCGCTCCACCCTAAAGGGCGGCAGCGACAAACCGGCCGAGCGGTGCGTTACATCGGCTACGACTTGGCAACTGTCAGCAGGAATGCGACGTCGTCGACGGCCTTGACGCTGTGCCGCGCCTTGGGGATGACCAGCAGGTCTCCGGCCGATCCCTTCCATTCGTTGGCACCGCTGATCAAGGTCAGTGTGCCGCTGAGTACCAGCAGAGTGGACTCTCCCGCATTGTCGTGTTCGGCCAGGCTCTGGCCCGCCGACAGACCGACCACGGTCTGTCGCAGCGCATTGGCATGACCGCCGTAGATGGTTTGCGAACTGCGCCCGCTCGTGGCGGTGCTGGCCAACTTGAGCTGTTGGCGCGCGACCGCAGTCAGCGATTTTTTGTCCATGGACCACCTTCCGCAGATGCAATCAGCCAGATCAGGGCTGGTGACACGGGCTGATATCCAGGAGTATGCCCGACCGGCGGGCGACTTGTGTCCGGTTTGGTCGCCGCGACGGTATGCGGCGTGTTCGCCGCTGGTCGGTGCTCGAAGGAGGTTGCGCGGTCCCGAATGCCTGATGCTGAAGGTTTGCCGACTGGCTGGCTTACTTACGGATGTAGCGACGAATCCGAAAGCGCAGGCCCGACTTCGACTCGTCCCACGGCTCGGTGTCCTCGGCGTGCCATTCGGAGCCGATGGCGGGTGCGTAGGCATCGCCGTCGACGGCGGTGTCCACCTCGGTGACCAGCAGGTCGGTCGCGAATTCCATGGCAGCTCGGTAGATTTCGCCACCACCGATGATCCAGACGTCCTGCGGTGCGGTCGCGGCGAGTGCGTCCGACAGCGATGCGGCGCGTTCGGCACCCGCACCCGACCAGTCGGGCTGCCGGGTGACCACGATATTGCGGCGGCCATCGAGCGGGCGGAATCTGGGCGGCAGAGAATCCCAGGTGCGACGGCCCATGATGACCGGATGACCCATGGTGACGGCCTTGAAATTCGCCATATCCTCGGGCACGCGCCAGGGGATGGTGTTCTCGAAGCCGATGACTCCATCGGGAGTCTGTGCCCAGATCAGACCGATGGTGCGCACATGCCCGCCCGTCGCCCGACCAGCACGCCGCAACGAATCACTACGCGATGCCGCGTTCATACCGCAACCCGCGCCTTGATCGCTGGATGGTGTTGATAGCCAACCACTTCCACATCTTCGTAGGCGTAATCGAACAGCGTCGGCGCGGGCCGCAGGTTCAGCATCGGGAACGGGTAGGGCTGCCTGCTCAACTGCTCGGTGACCTGCGCGACATGGTTGTCGTAGATATGGCAGTCGCCGCCGGTCCAGATGAAATCACCGGGTTCCAACTCGGTCTGCTGCGCGATCATGTGCGTGAGCAGGGCATAACTGGCGATATTGAACGGCACGCCGAGGAACAGATCCGCACTGCGCTGGTATAGCTGGCACGACAGCTTGCCGTCGGCCACATAGAACTGGAAGAACGCGTGGCACGGTGCCAGCGCCATCTTGTCGAGGTCGGCCACATTCCAGGCCGAGACGATGATGCGTCGGGAATCCGGATTGGTGCGCAGGGTGTGCAGTACTTCGGCGATCTGGTCGATATGGGTGCCGTTGGGGGTGGGCCATGATCGCCACTGCACGCCGTAGACCGGTCCGAGTTCGCCGTGCCGATCCGCCCATTCGTCCCAGATGGTGACACCGTGTTCGTGCAGCCAGGCGACATTCGAATCGCCGCGCAGGAACCATAGCAATTCGTAGACGATCGACTTCAGGTGCACCTTTTTGGTGGTGATCAGCGGAAAGCCCGCGCCGAGGTCGTAGCGCAGCTGGTGGCCGAAGATGCTGCGGGTGCCGGTGCCGGTGCGATCCGCCTTCGCGGTACCGGACTCCAGGACCAGTCGCAGCAGGTCTTCGTACTGGGTATCAGCATTGTTGGCCACGCCTGGCGAGCTTACCCATGTCGTGCCTGGCAAGCTCGAGCCATGCGCAAGCTCTACGTGATCGGCATCGGTGCCGGGGATCCGGACCAGGTGACGGTCCAGGCGATCAAGGCAATGCGGCAGGTCGAGGTGTTTTTCGTGATCGGCAAGGGTGCCGAGAAGCAGGAACTGGTCGATGTGCGCACGTCGATTCTCACCGAACACCTCGATCACCCGTACCGCATCGTGGAGATCGCCGATCCGCCGCGCGACCGGGATCCGGCCGATTACCGGGGCGTTGTCGAGGACTGGCACGATCGCCGTTCGGCGCTGCTGGAGGATGCGTTCGCGCAGGTCGACGGGGTCGGCGGCATTCTCGTCTGGGGTGACCCGTCGCTCTACGACAGCACGCTGCGGATGATCGAACGGGTGCTGGCTCGTGCTGCCCAGAGCTTCGATTACGAGGTGATCCCGGGCGTCACCAGTGTGCAGGCCTTGGCCGCTCGGCATCGGATGGTGCTGCATCGCATCGGCGAGCCGGTGCACATCACCACCGGGCGTCGGTTGCGCGAGGATGGGCTCAGCGGTTCGACCCTGGTGATGCTGGATGGTGACTGTTCGTTCTCGGCGGTGCCCGGCGACGACGTGCACATCTGGTGGGGCGCTTATCTGGGAATGCCCGATGAGACGTTGATCGAGGGGCCGCTGCGTGCGGTCGAGCAGGAGATCGTCGAGCGGCGCACTCGACTGCGCGCCGAAAAGGGTTGGATTATGGACGTTTATCTTCTGCGTCCGGGCTCCTGAAGCGCGACCGCCTTCACGGTGGCGAGGACGGGTGTGGTTTCCAATGTATGGATAGCCTCGAAAGCGCCGAGGCGCTGGTTGAGGTAGCGGTGCAGGGCCGTGGGATCCGAGCACATGGCTTGGGCGACAAGGTTTGTCGGGCCGGTGGTGGTGGCGGCGAAAGCCAGTTCGTCGTGCTCGGCGAGCGCGGTCGCGACGTGGTCGAGCTGTGCTGGTGCCACCGACATCCACAGCAGCGCTTGGGTGGTCGCGCCGAAGCGAGCGTCGTCGAGTTCGACATCGAAGAAGATCGCTTCTGCTGCTCGTAGTTCCGCGAGCCGTCGGGTGACGGTGGCTTGCGACCAGCCGGTGGCCGTGGCGAGTTGGGCCAAGGTCGCGCGGCCGTCTTGTTGCAGGGCATTCAGTAGCGCGGCATCCCCCAGCCCCGCTCCTTCCGTACCTGGGCCGAAAACCACCGCACCGACTTCGCCCCCGCCGCCTAGCCCGCCCCGCCCAGATAGGTTGCCGCGCTGTCAGGTCCGGCCAGCTCGCCGAGCGCAGTCGAAACGCCGCATCATGCGCCCCGCGGCACCGCCATGTGACTGCGCTCAACGGATCTCGATACCTCACAAGCTATCTGGACGCGGCACAAGCGCCTCCACTCCTGCCCGGGCGAGCTGCCCTGCTGCGGGCCGCCTGCTGTCGCGCGTCGGCCCACGCGCGTCGCCCCGGTGTGCCAGCCCAGGGGTGCCGGACTGCTCGCCGCTCGGCGTCGAGTGCCCGGCGATCAAGATCAGATGGCGTGCCATCGCCCGAGTCGCCCGCGCCGCCATATCCACCTGATCTTGATCCTGAACTGCGCCGATGTCAGTGGGGCCGGGTAGCCTGAGGGTCGTGCCTGAGCTACCGGAAGTGGAGGCGTTGGCGCAGTTCCTGCGGGAGCACGCGGTCGGCGCCGTGGTGGGGCGTGTCGATGTGGCGGCCTTGAGTGCGGTCAAGACGTTCGATCCGCCGGTTACGGCGCTGTCCGGTCGAGATGTGACCGGGGCGGGGCGGTGGGGGAAATTTCTGGGGATGGAGTGCGACGGGCTCTGGTTGATCACCCATCTGTCGCGCGGCGGGTGGTTGCGGTGGATCGATGAGCCCAGCCAGACACCACCCAAACCGGGCGGCAAGAGCCCGCTCGCGCTGCGGGTGCACTTCTTCACCCCCGAAGGCATGACGCCCGCATTCGACCTGACCGAGGCGGGCACCAAGAAACGGCTCGCGGCGTACATCGTCGACGATCCGAAACTCGTGCCCGGCATCGGGCGCCTCGGTCCGGATGCACTCGAGGTGACCGAGGAGCAATTCGCCGAGATCCTGCACGGCGCATCACAGCGCGTCAAGACCGCGATCGTCGACCAGTCGCTGCTGGCCGGAATCGGGAATGCCTACTCCGACGAGATCCTGCACACCGCCAAGATCTCACCCTTCGCCAGTACCAAAACCATGTCGGCTGAGACCATTTCGGTGCTGTACGACGCCATGCGCTCGGTGCTGGCCGATGCGGTACAGCGCTCTGTCGGCCAGGACGCCGCTCGCCTGAAGGGCGAAAAACGTTCCGGCATGCGGGTACACGCCCGCACCGGACTACCGTGCCCGGTCTGTGGCGACACCGTCCGCGAGGTCTCCTACGCCGAGCGCTCGTTCCAGTACTGCCCGACCTGCCAGACCGGCGGGAAGGTACTCGCCGACCGCCGCATGTCACGCCTGCTGAAGTAGGTCAGATCAAAGTCGGTACCCGGATTCCCTGCCAGGCAATACGTTTGGCCTGGTCCGGATCGTTCTCCAACCGGGTGATCTCGTCGATGATCAGCGTGGTGCGCCGGTCCTCGGTATAGGCGGGCCACGAGGGGAGTGGTCGCCCGGTCCGCGCGAATGCGAGCCAATTGTCCTGGAACTGCCGGGTGACCGACAGCATCCCACGGCGCCCGCCCGCCGCGGTGAAGGTCCGGCCGATCGGCGAATTGGCCGCACCGAAGACCGGGATCAGCTCCGTGGCATGGGTCGCGCCGACCCCCGCGAGACGCAGTGCGCGCGGGGCGAAGTCGTAACGGTAGGAATAGGTGGGTGCGTAGCGACTGTGCCCCGCCGCGACGGTTACCGATGGCCGCCAGAACACGTAATCACCACCGGCACGAACGGCGACCTTCGCATCCGGATAGCCGGGATAGGCCGCGATGACCCGGGATTCGAGTTCCGCGCCGCCGTCTCGGGTGAGCAGGGCATGTAGGCGATCCGGGGTGGTCGGCAGTTCATCGGCGAACTTCGCGAACAATGTGCCCTCGTCGCGGTTGGTGCCGATGATGAGCGGAACCTGGTGTGCGGCACCGCTGGTAATCGCATCGATCGGGGACTGCCGCAGATATTCGCCGTCCACGACGGGCGCGATCGGGAACAGTCCCGGGCGCTCCCGCAGCACTTTATCGCTGGTCTTGTCGACCGCGCGCCGAATGTCGTTGGCACCGACCGTGATCAGCGTCTTCGCGGCGGTATCGGGTGTAGCGCCGAGGGCGTCTATACATCGCCGGGCGAACGCGCGACCATCCTCGGCACTCATACCCCAATCGGCGGGCGGACTCTGTGCGATGCCGCGATGGAACAGTCCCTTGGCCGCGGGCGTGGCCAGCAGCGCGAGCACCGCATGGGCACCGGCGGATTCGCCGAAAATGGTGACATTGCCGGGATCTCCGCCGAATGCGGCGATATTGCGCTGCACCCACTCCAGCGCCGCGACCTGATCGCGCAGGCCCAGGTTGCTGTCGAAAGGTCGTTCGGGCGTGCTGAATTCACCGAAATCGACGTAGCCGAAGGCGCCGAGCCGGTAGTTCAGCGACACCACGATCACATCGCCGCCGACCGCCAGTCGGGCACCGGAATACAGACCGAGCGCCGAGGTGCCGATCAGATATCCGCCGCCGTGGATGAAGACCAGCACCGGCCGGGGTGTCGAGGATGGTTCGATCGGTGCGACGACATTGAGTGTCAGGGCGTCTTCGCTGGTCGGTTGATACCGGCGCGGACCGATCCTGGCACCGGAGCGATGCTGCATCGCGGCGAACCCGAATGCGGTGGCCTCGCGCACGCCAGCCCACGGCGCCACCGGCTGCGGCGCTCGAAATCGCAGGTCGCCGACCGGTGGCGCGGCATAGGGCAGGGAGCGCCAGCGCAGTACATGACGGCCGCGGTAACCGCGGACAACTCCGTCGGCGGTGGTGATTTCGGACATCTTTCCGATGGTAACTACGAGCGGCGGGCCTCCAACAGACGCAACCAGAGCTCGCTCACCGTCGGATAGGCCGGCACTGCATGCCACAGCGTCGCCAGCGGGACCTTGCCGACCACGGCAACGGTCGCCGCGTGGATCAGCTCGCCCACCTCCGGTCCGACGAAAGTGGCCCCGAGCAGCGTGTCGGTCGCGGTATCGATGACGATTTTCGCGCGTCCCGCGTAATCGTCACGTGCCAGCGACGATCCGGCGACCGCGATATCGAATTCCACGGTTTCGACCGCATAGCCCGCTTTACGCGCCGCCGCCTCGGTCTGTCCGACGGACGCGACTTCCGGTGCGGTGAATACCACCTGCGGCACCTGCCCGTGATCGGCCGTCGCCGCATATCGCCCATCCGCAAGCGGACGCCCCTCGGCCCGCGCGGCAATGACATCACCACACACTCTGGCCTGGTATTTACCCATATGCGTAAGCGCGGCACGGTGATTCACATCGCCGACCGCATACAGCCAGTCACCGTCGACACCGCGCACCGTCAATCGGTCGTCCACCTCGACATAGCCGTCCGCGAGCCCGACCGAGCCCACACCGAGTTCCGCCGTCGCCGGTCCGCGTCCGGCAGCGACCACGATCTCGTCGGCCTCGATCTCGCTATCGCCGATCTCGACGGTCACCACACCGCCGTGAATCCAGCCCTCGCCGGAGTCCTTCGCGTCGGCGCGCGTCACCCGTGTGGGTTGGGTGCCGAATCGAACCCGCACACCGGCATCGGACAGCGCCGCGGCCACACGTTCCCCCGCGAACGGTTCGGCATTGCCCAGCAACGCATTGCCGCGAACCAGCATCGTGATCTCACTCGCGCCCAGCGCGGCGAGCCAGGTGGCCGCCTCACACGCGACCACACCGCCGCCGATGATCACCACGCGGCGCGGAACCTCGTGCAGATTGGTCACATCTCGGGAAATCCATGGCAGCGCATCGCGCAATCCGGGCACATCGGGAACCGCGGCCTTGGTGCCGGTGGCCAGCACCACCGCGTGGCGGGCGCGCAGCCGGCGGCCGTCGACCTCGACCAGTCGCTCGCCCGCGAGCCGTCCCGTTCCGCGGACCACCTCGATGCGATTATCGGTGGCCCAGTCGACCTGCGAGCTGTCGTCGTGCTTGTGCGTGAAGGCATCGCGCCGCTTCAACACCGCGTCGACATCGAGCCCGCTCGCGGTGATTCCGGCCATGGCCTTGGCCCCGGAGAGCACATGGGCCGGTCGCAGCAGCGCCTTGCTCGGCATGCACGCCCAATACGAACATTCACCGCCGATCAGTTCCCGCTCTACGATCACGGCCGTGCGCTCGCTGTCCGCGATGGCGTAGGCGGCGGCGTTCTCGCCCGCCGGCCCACCACCGATCACGATGACGTCGTATTCGGCGGCGGAATCCGCGGTCACTGCAGATAACCCTCGACCTGACGGGCCGGGTTCTCCTGCGCCTCCTCGGGCGTGGCACCGGCGTCGATGCGCGCCCGGCGCTGGCGCAGCAGATCCCAGGCTTGATCGAGCATTACCTCGAGTTCGGCGAGTTGCTGCCGCTCCTTTACCGGATCGACAGCACCGGCCGTCGCCTTGGACCGCAACTCGTGCTCACGATCGACCAGATTCTTGATACGCGCCAGGATGTCCTGTTCGGTCATGGGGACCATGCTACGACCGCGTCGGCGCGGTCACGGTCCTTCGGGAATCGACCCGGGCCCGATCGGCTCCGGAACGGCTGGTTCTGCGGGCACGAAAAAGGCCCGATCCGAATGCTGCGGACCGGGCCTGATGCTCTAGTTCTCGCGGGACTATGCGCGGTCGAACTCTCCGTCGGAGACGCCTGCTGTGAAGGCGTCCCATTCGCCGGGAGTGAAGACAAGTACGGGGCCAGCTGGGTTCTTCGAATCCCGAAGCCCGACCGTGCCTTCATCGAGAAATGCGACCTCGACGCACTCCGAGTTCCCGGCACTGCGGGTGCTCTTGAACCAGAGCGCTCCGGACAGGTCGACACTCACCGGTCGAATTCGCCATCGTGCACGCCAGCGGTGAACGCGTCCCATTCGGAAGGGCTGAAGACTAGCGCCGGGCCGGTCGGATTCTTGGAGTCGCGGACGCCGACCTGGTCGCCGTCGAGATGCGCGACTTCGACGCAGTCGCTTCCTCCCGCGCTATAGGTGCTCTTGAACCAGAGCGCTCCGGACAGGTCATTACTCACGGTGCGTACTCCTTCGCTGCCTGCCGCAACAGGCGCTTGCTGTCTGGCACGTCCAACGCTACCCGCTGGATCACGTCGAATGCAGACCGATACCTCCGCACAGTTTTGGGGCGCTCGAGATAGATGTCCCCGGTGTAGCTCTCGACGAAGACGACCGGAGGTTCTAGCGGATGCCCCCGATCATCGGCTGCGAAGTCCACGATCGTAAACGGCCCTGTCGATATGCCGAGCGGAAAGCCACGCACGGAAGGGAGCACTTGCACCCGCACGTTAGGTGGCAGGTCCGCCAGGTGGCGCAGCTGTCCGGACATCACCTTCGGGCCGCCGACAACGCGCCGTAGGACCGCTTCATCGAGCACCAGATCGACCGTCAGCGGGGCGAGGTCGCGCATGATAAGCGACTGCCTGTTCCGGCGCACACGGACGCGGCGCTCGATGTCATCCGCGGAGTCCGTTGCGAAGTACAGCCGATCCAGCGCCCTGGCGTAGTCCGGGATTTGGAACAGACCCGAAACCATGTCCGGTCGGTACACGATCAGATGTGCTGATGCCGCCTCCATCTGTAGATAGACGTTGAAGGTCGGATTCACCTGGTCGGGATACTCGTCCAGCCAGGAAGGCGTCTTGCCTTGCTCAGCAAGCGATCTCAGTATCGGCAACATCTCAGGACGCTGGTAGAGCTTGCACAATCCCCGCAGGTCTTCGTCTCTCACAACGACGTTCGGAGCTCCGGTCTCCATCCGATGCAAGGTCCCTGCACCCCGCCCGATCGCCTTCGCGGATATCTCGATCGATAGCCCTGACTCCTGGCGCATCCCGCGCAGACACCTCCCGAGGCTCCGATATGGCACACCGGACGTTGCGTCCGCATCCTGCGCGAGCTGCCCCGTCGGCTGCCGGTTCTCCTTGCCCGCATTGGGCTTCCCCATCTGCACCACTCCTGTTCGTGGAAGGCGTGTCCCCCTGTCCATGGAAGGCGTGCGCTCTCCATTTGGAAGATGCCCATCCGGGCCCATGGAAGGCCTGTTACACAACGAATGGAACTCATTGTGCTGGGCGTATGGAACGTTTGCAGGAAAACGTCACAATCTGTATGGAACTTCCATTGGAAGTTCCACGCGGGGCGCGCTCGGTGCTGAACTGTGCGAGCGCCCGGAGAGAATGCCTCTCCTAACTTCCCTCGTCGAGGACGGTTTTCTCAGGGGCCGGGCGCACCTCAAACCATCGAATGCACGGAGGTCGGTACATGCCGAGCCGAGATCTTCCGAAGCGAGCCAAGTTTCAAGGGCCCCAGCCCACGGTCTACTGCGATGTGCCGACCGAGGTGCTCGAGCGCTACCTCGAAGCCCTCCTGATGTGGGCTCCTCCCGAACGGCCCAGTGGCGCAGCGACATCGGGTGTGAGGTGGCGATGAACCCGAATCTGTTGCGTACCACGCAGATACCGGCGGGGAAGGTTGCGGTGTGGCAACTGGTCAACCGTGCTGCCCGCATACTGCGTGTTCAGCTCACCGGCGAGGCGTTCACCGCGTATCGCATGCCGTCGCGAACGCCGCTGCCGGGTGTGCAGCCCGGAACAATCATCTTCGACGCGGATCCCGATCTGGTCGACGCCCGGGAGTTGCTGCCCCAGCACGGCGATTTGTGGGACGCGGTCCGCGAGGAGTACTGGGCCGTCCTGCTGAACATGGCGAACGGTCCGGCCTCGCGGTCGGGGATGTGATCGCCGTGTTCGAACTTCGACCGTGGCGTGGCGAGATAGCGCCCTCGGTTAGGGATCTCCTCGCGGTATTCCACAATGACACGCCGCGAAAGCTCGAACTGGCCCCGACGGACAGCGCACCGAAACTCCACACATCAGACGGCAAGGTTCTCGCGGTCGCCGCAGACGGATGGCCCGACGACCATGGGGAAACGTAACCACGCGCAGATCGCCCAGCTGGCATGGTCCCAACCCTCCGCGCCGTACACCAGCACCGCGCCGTCCATGGCGGCGATCGTCTCGGCGCCGCGCACCTTTTCGCACGCCACGCACGAATTCGCGGGAGATACCGTGCGCGGCGCGCGAATCGGTGCGCGGAGCCAACCCTCCGCGCCGTACACCAGCACCGCGCCGTCGGTGGCGGCGATCGTCTCGGCGCCGCGCACCTTTTCGCACGCCACGCACGAATTGGCTGGGAATACCGTGCGCGGCGCGCGAATCGGTGCGCGGCGTTAGCAGGCGCAGGGTTTGGCCGCGGGCGTCGTCCAGTGCGGCCAGGCGTTCGGCGGCTTCGCGCCGTGCCTGCTCGAGTGCGGCCGTCGACTCGGCTCGCACGGTCGCGAACGCAATCAGGCCGTCGCGCAGCCCTGCGGTGGACGGCTCGCACGGTCAACGGTCCCGGGTTCGGGGTGGAGACACCCGGCGGTGACTGCTGGGGTTCGTGCCGAGGACGGGCAGACCGGATGGCCGGGTATGCCCCCGCGGGCAGGGCGCTATGGCTGTGTAAGGCATTCTCCGGCAATCGGAATCGCGGTACGTAGCTCAGCCCAGTTCAGTGCTGTGTAGCCCAGCGCGATGCCGAAGGTGTGGGGACCAACTGCTGCTGCGAGTGGATGTTGTTGTGCCACAAGGTGATGACGGGACAGTCCATCCATCGCCACACCGCGCGTTCGGCCCGCTGCCACGGCAAGCTGTTCGGCTTCGCCTGAATCCAGTGGCACCACCACGTGTGAACCCGCGTCGTCGCCGAGTACTTCGAGTCCACGGCGGCGCAGCTCGTCCACGACCAGGGCTCGACGTGGGGGGACCGCGCGGCGTAGTCGGCGCAGGTGGCGGGCGAGATCGCCGTGGCGGGCGAATTCGGCGAGTACGCGCTGGCCCGCCGGACTCGGGCTGGTGCCGGTTCGTTCACGGTGCGCGACAACGGCTTCGGTGATATCCGGGGCCGCTACGAGCCAGCCGATGCCCAACGTCGGCGAGAGGATCTTGCTCGTTGTGCCGAGATGGATGACGACGTCCGGAGCCATCGCGGCCAGCAGCGGCAAAGGGGCAGTGTCGTAGCGTAATTCGCCGTCGTAGTCGTCCTCGATGATGAGTAAGCCCGCGCGCCTGGCGAATTCGACGAGTTGCACGCGACGTGCCGCTTGCATACGGGTGCCGAGTGGAAATTGATGTGCAGGAGTGCAATACACCGCCTTGATGCCGTGCGGCAGTCGGTCGACGCGCAGGCCGTCGGCATCGATCGGCACCGGTAGTACCCGGACACCGGCCGCTACGAACGCGCCTGCGGCCCGCTGGTAGCCCGGGTCTTCCATGGCAATGGCGTCGCCGGGGCGGAGCAAGGCGGCCGCGAGTTCGCCAACGGCCGAACTGGTTCCGGCCGTAGCGAGCACCACGGACTTGCTGCCCGCACCCAGCCCGCGGTGGCGCAGCAGGTGTTCGGCGACTGCCGCGCGGTATTCCGGTTCGCCGCCGCGGTCCTTGCGGATGATGGGCGGTTCGTCTGCGGCCGCGCGCCAGGCACGTCGCCAGGCTGCCTGGTCGAGGGCCTCGATGCAGGGCGCGCCGGGGCCGAGATCGAGCAGATCCGGCGCGTGCTCGGCGGTGCTGTGTGTACTCGGTCGTGCGGGCGGTTCGGCAGGGGAGGTCGTCAGGTAGGTGCCCGAGCCGCGGCGGCCCGCGATCCAGCCCTCGGCGTGCAGTTGGTCGTAGGCCGCGGCGACCACCGTGCGACTCACGCCGAGGCGCTGGGCCAGCGCTCGCGACGAGGGGAGTCGATCGTCGGCACGAAGGAGTCCGTTGCTCGCCGCGGCGCGCAGGCCTTCCGCGACCTGAACCGATAATGGCTGTTCAGCATCGCGGTCGAGGACGAGCGGAAGTTCATCCAGCATCGCGCACCTCCCGAATTGGACTCTTCGAATTTCCATGAATTGGCTATTTCAGAATGCCACTTTTGCCTCCAGGCTAGAGGTATGACGAACTCTCGGCCGCCGCTTTCGCCTACCTCACGTACCACCCTGACACGTTCCAAGGAGCGTGGCCGGACCGACCGAGCCGAATTGGATGCGGTCCTCGACGCCGGACTCGTGTGCCACCTCGGCGTGCTGCTCGACGGCAGTCCGGTGGTGCTCCCGACCGTCTACGGCCGCGACGGCGACACGCTGTACCTGCACGGCTCGACCGGTGCCGGAAACCTGCGTGCGGCGCTGACCGGCGATATCTCCATCGCCGTCACCCTGGTCGATGGCATCGTCTACGCCCGCTCGGCCATGCACTTCTCCGCCAACTTCCGCTCGGCAGTGGTGCGCGGCCGCGCCGTCGAACTCACCGACCCCGATGAGCGCATGCGCGCGCTGCGGGTCGTCGTCGAACACTCCGCACCAGGTGCGTGGGATCGCGTACGGCAGCCGAACAAAAAGGAAATGGCTGCCACCATGGTCCTCGCCCTCGACCTGACCGAGGCATCGGTGAAGGTCCGAACCGGTGGCCCCAAGGACGACGCCGCCGATATCGAAACCGGCGGCGTCTGGGCAGGCGTGCTGCCCTTGCGTCAGGTCTGGGACGCCCCGATCCCCTCGGACGATCTAGAGCCGGGCATCGAGGTACCACAGGAAGTACTCGATCGAACCGATATGGCCTCGGTCCCCGCCCGTTGACCCAACCTGTCCACTGAAATCGGCACGCACTCAGTCGATTCGGCATGCCGACGCCCGTACTCGGCATATGGCTCGACCGGCAGATGTACGGACTCGACAACCGAGGCAAACGCCACACAGCCCTGGCCTCGATTGGTCACCTCCGCGAACTGGCGCGAGGACCACGTCACCCTGCTCACCGCCACCCACGGCCAAGCCGTGGTGCTCGCCGAATAGTTCGACGAGAATTGACAGTCGAACCGAGATCGACTGTCGGACGGCCAGTTACCACGATTCGATCAGTGGTGCATCATGCTCGCGCCGCTGCCATTCCGCGGTGAGGCGACCGAGACGGTCCGGGGCGGCGATGCCGCGCACACCTGCGATCTTGTCGTCACGGATCTCCAGGACCACGACGCCCGCGACCCGGTCGTCGAGCGTGGCGAGCATGGCCGGGCAGCCGTTGACCACGACGGCATGGATCGAGGGCGAGCCACCGGCGAGTCGCCGCTTGGCCGCAGACGGTTTGAAACCGGCCCGCACGGCGCTGGCGATCCGTTCCGGGGTCGCGTACCGGATCAGCTTCCCGGCCAGCCCCAGCCCGGCGCTGTCGGAAATACCGGTCGCATCGTCGGTCAGCAGCGCGACCAGCCGTTCGGTCCGGCCCGAGGAGGCGGCATCGACGAATGCCTCGACAATTCGACGCGCGGAGGCATGGTCGATGTCAGTGCCGTTGCCGGCGGCGGCGATTCGACGCCGGGCTCGGTGGGCGTGTTGCTGACTCCCGGACTCGGTGATGCCGAGAATCTCGGCTATCTCGGCGTGGCTGTACGCAAAGGCCTCGCGCAGCACGTAAACAGCCCGTTCCACCGGTGACAGACGCTCCATGAGCGTCAGCACCGCCAGGGTCACCGATTCGCGCTGCTCGACGGTATCGGCCGGGCCGAGCATCGGGTCGCCGTCGAGGAGCGGTTCGGGCATCCAGGCGCCGACCGCGCGTTCGCGCCGCACCTTCGCCGAACGGAGCCGGTCGAGCGCCAGGTTGGTGACGATCTTGGTCAGCCATGCCTCGGGCACCTCGACGTACTCCCGGTCGGCGGCCTGCCACCGCAGGAACGCGTCCTGCACCGTGTCCTCGGCGTCGGCGGCCGAGCCGAGCAGACGGTAGGCGAGCGAGGCCAGCCGATTCCGGCTGGCCTCGAAACGCGCCACGGTGGCAGTGTCCATGAGCGCGACTTTATGCGGCGACCACGTCGGCCGATTGCTGTCGGGTGGTGGCCAAGCGGTACTTGTGAGTCGGCCTTCCGAAGGTCGGGTGGCTGATGGCCCAGCCGCTGGCTGCCACGATTGCCGCCTTGACGTGCGCCGCCGACCGTCCGCACAGCGCCCCGGACTTCGACCGACCGCCACCGTCGACCAGCTGGAAGATCCCGTCCTCGCGTCCGAGGCTGATGTGGTTGCCGAAGTATGTCAGCGCGGTCGCCTTGATCTTGCGTCCGGTCCGGTCCCCGACGATCGCGGCCGTCGCCTGCATGCCGGTGTACCCCGCGGAAGCGCAGGACATCGGCAGCGGCCGACCGTTGTCGCCGATGACGAAGGCGCTGTCACCGGCAACGTAGACATCCGGGTGCGAGACCGACCGCATCTGACGGTCGACCGTGATCTGGCCGTTGGGTGCCACCGCGAGGCCGCTGGCGGCGGCAATCGGGTGGATGGCGAAACCGGCGGCCCACACGGTCGCGTCGGAGGCGAAAGCGGTGCCGTCGACGGCGAGCGCCGCCGCCTCCTCGACGCGCTCGATGGTGGTGTGCTCATGGACCGTGATACCGAACCGGTCGAAGGCACGCAGCAGGTGACGGCGGGCCTTCGTGCCCAGCCAGCCGCCTAGTTCGCCGCTGGTGGCGAGGCTGACCCGAAGTCCTGGACGGGATTCGGCGATCTCGGTGGCGGCCTCGATCGCGGTCAGGTTGCCCCCGACTACCAGCACGTTTCCGTCCTCGCCCAGCTCATCCAGGCGTGCGCGCAGGCGCAGCGCGGACGGCCGCGCGGCCACGGGGAAGGCGTGCTCGTCGACGCCCGCAACGCCGTGGTCGGCGGCGGTGCTGCCGAGCGCGTAGAGGAGGGTGTCGTATTCGAGCCGGTCGATGCCCTCGCCGTCGGCGACTGTGACAGTCCGGTGCTCGACGTCGACGTTGGTTACCCGCGCCAGTCGTAACCGGATGCCGGTGCCCGCGAACACCTCCGCCAACGGCCGGTGGCGCAGATCCCGCCCGGCGGCGAGCTGATGCAGGCGCAGCCGCTCGACGAAATCGGGTTCGGCGTTGACCACGGTGATGTCGAAGTCGTCGCAGTGGAGTTGGCGGGCCAGGTATCCGGCGCAGAAGGCTCCGGCGTATCCGGCCCCGAGGACGACGATGCGGTGCTTCATGGTTCGCTCCTGTCTGGTTCGCGTGCTTCCTGAACGAGACAGCCCCCGAACTCCTGACAGCACTATCCAGTGACATGGATCACCCTCGAGGCCGGGCATCGTCAGGCTTCGGGCCGCACCTCGATGCCCAGCGTGGCGCAGGCGCCGTCCACGGCTGCCCGACGGAGTTCGTCCTTCGGCACGTCGGCGAACTGGATCGTGCAGTCCTGGAGGCCGCCGAAGGCGATCACGGCCCGGGTGGCCTGCTCCAGTGTGGGTTCGGGGCCGCACAACAGCTTCACCAGCCGGCCGCGCCAGGCCAGCACCAGGTCGATCAGGCCCAGGTCGGCGAGGGTGGTCAGCTCGGCGAGCATGAGCACGATGTCTTTGCGGTGGCGGTAGTGAAAGTCGAAGTAGCCCTCGAGTAGTGCGCGGGGTTCGACCTCGCTCAGCGCCTCCTGCCCCTCCAGGAACGCCTCTTCCTCGTCGATGATCGGCTGCACGATACTGCGGACCAGTTCCTCGCGTGAGGAGAAGTGGTAGTAGAGCGCCGGTTTGGTGATGCCCAGCCGGTCGGCGATCTCCTGCAGGCCGGTCCGATGCACACCCTGCTGCGCGAAGAGCTCGCGGGCGACCTCTTGGATCCGCTGCTTGGTGTCGGAAGGACGAGGCATGCCGCGAGCCTATCTTACTTAACGATAGGTAAGTTACGGTGCTACGCTTACTTATCGTTAAGTAAGGAGATTTGCTCATGCGGATTCTCATTTCCGGTGCCAGCGTCGCCGGTCCGGTGTTGGCGTACTGGCTCACCAGGCACGGCTTCTCGGTCACCGTTGTCGAGCGCGCGCCGGCTCTACGCAAGACCGGCGGCCACGCGGTCGACCTATTCCGGCCCGCGATGGACATCTCGGAGAAGATGGGCGTGCTCCCACGCGTCGAGGAGCGGGCCACCGGCACGAAGCGAATGAACCTCTACCGGGAGGGCGCACGGCGTCCCGTCGGGGTGGACCTGTCCAAGATCTTCGGCGCCACCTCCGACCGACACGTCGAGATAATGCGTGACGAGTTGAGCGAGATCTACTACGACGCCGCGAGCGAGGACGTCGAGTATGTCTTCGGCGACTCGATCACCGCGATCTCACCCGAGGGCGAGGTGCGATTCGAGAACGCCACACCGCGCCACTTCGACCTCGTCGTCGGCGCCGACGGGCTGCACTCCAACGTGCGTCGCCTCGTCTTCGGCGACGAGTCCCGCTTCAGCACCTTCACCGGGGCCTACCTCGCGGTGGTGACCCTGCCCAACGGCTTCGGTGTCGACGGCGAGCTCCGCATCCACGTCGGCGTCGGCCGTACTGCCGGCATGTACGCCGCGCGGCACCTCGGCGACGCGCGGGCGTTGTTCCTGTTCCGCGGCGAGCTCGACTACCACCACCGTGACGTGCCCCGGCAGAAG
The DNA here is from genome assembly GCF_044458825.1 of Nocardia sp. NPDC050412. Lineage (NCBI taxonomy): Bacteria > Bacillati > Actinomycetota > Actinomycetes > Mycobacteriales > Nocardiaceae > Nocardia > Nocardia sp. NPDC050412. Next base: position 546,290 of record NZ_JBITIJ010000006.1, on the reverse strand, counting down.
GACTTGCTGCGCAAGGCGTTCGATGGCATGCACGCCGAGGTGGACCGCTGGCTGGACGAGCTCGACCGCACCCCGGCGTTCTACTTCGACTCGATCACCCAGCTCCGCATGGACACCTGGTCGCGGGGGCGGGTGACACTCGTCGGCGACGCGGGCTACTGCCCCGGCCCGGCCGTAGGCGGCAGCACCAGCCTGGCCGTCGTCGGCGCGTACATCCTCGCCGGGGAACTGGCGCGGGCGGGCGGCGACCACGAGCGCGCCTTTCCCGCCTACGAACGCGCGATGGCCGAGCACGTGCGCGGCAGCCATGCGGTCGCGCTGAACGCGGCGAAGACCCTGATCCCCACCTCCCGACTCGGCGTGTCAGGACTGGTCCAAGGTGCCCGCCTGATTTCCGCCCTGCCCGCGGGACCCAGCCGCGCCTTCGTCCGCCTCACCACCAAGAGCGCACGCCTCTACAACTCGATGACCCTGGATGACTACCCGCCGTCGCCCGCCGCATCAGGAGACCAGGTCGGCCTCGGCAGCGGGCTCGGATTGGAGTAAGGAGCCCTCACCGCCAGCCCGGCTTGCGGACCTGCGCGCACCGATCGGCACTACGGGGTCGGCGGTCACCAGCGGGTGATCGGGAGGCCGAGGGCGGTTGCGGTTTCGTGTGCCAGGGTGTGCAGGGTTTCGGGGGTGTCGATATGGGCGGGGTCGAGGCTGACGATGGCGAGGGTGTAGGTGTCCGCGATGCGGCAGAGATAGCCGGATAGTCGGGTGCGGGGGAGGCGGTCCGCGGTGAGGCCTGGGTGGATGGCGCGGGCGGCGACGCCGATGCAGCGGTGTGGGCCGAGGGTGCGCAGGGAGTCGGGGAGTGTTCCGATATTGGAGCACAGGATGTCTCGTTCACCGGCACCCTTGGACAAGGCGTAGGCCCAGCGGTCCGGAATCACCTGCAGCAGTTCCTCCGGCATCCCGCCGGGGCTGGACATGCGCCGCTCGTAGGCGATTCGCGCCTTCTCGCGAATGGTGGCCGGAGTATCGCCGCGCTCGATGGTGATCTCGGTCATCGCGAGGTCATTGTCGACGCGCGGCTCGTCGCGGGTGTCGACCGGAAGGCTGGCATCGATCGTCGCACCGGAAAATCCACTGGCCCACAACATCTTCGCGATCAGCGTGATGAAGAGACTGTTGGCAGTACCGCCCTGCGCCGCAGCTGCCGACTCCCAGTCCGTAGCGGGACAGTGCAGTACGAAGCCGAAGGTCGACGCGCTATCCACACTTGCGCGTCCGGCGATCGACCTGCGTTCACGGGTCGACAACCCAGTTTCGCGAGTCGATGCCGTCCGGGCGGGACGTTCGGGGATCCCGTGACGAAGCGCGCGGAACGTGCCGCGCACAACAATCGACCACTGTCGCCAAGCGTCGGACCAATCCGATACTGGATCTCGGGCTGCCCGGCCCAGCCAGGCATTCACGCCTACATCGGATCGGTCTGCTCCCCGCGCGGTGGGTGTCGACGAGGCTCTCGACAGCATCATCGAATCGCCCGCATTCGATCGGTCGGGCAGCTCCGGATAAGCCGACTCGTCGGTGGCCGGATCGCTATCCGTCGGCGTGTTGCCGGTTGTTGGGACAGATCTGGCCGTGTCGTGCGTGGTGCCGGTCAACCGTTCGTTCTCGTGGGGGTGGTTCGATTCTGGTGTGGGCGGTGTCGCCTGGTCGTTCTCGCCGGAGCGTTTTGATTCCGGCGCAGAAGATTCCGTGGACGATTCGCTGACCGTCGATTCCACCGAATTCATACGTGACCAGGCATCCGGGGGACGCATTGCCCGCACCGGCGATGTGGTCGAGCCCGAGCCGCCCAGCGCATCATCGACCGCCAGCACAAGGGCTCTCCCGTCAGCGAGCGCGTGTGAGCAGGTCAGCGACACAATCGATCCGCCGTCGTCCAGGGCTGCGGTCGACAACCGCCAGCCCGGACCGTATTCGGGATCGAGGTCCGCGCCCTGCTCGTCGGCCCAATCGAGCAGGTCGGCAGCGGCGATCGTGCCGTCGGTGAACTCGAGCGGATGCGCCCGAATGTTCGCTCGCCAACTACGACGTGCACCCGGCACCCGAGGACGAATCACCCTGCGCCCCAACGGTCCGACCCGCAGTGCCGCGTGTACCTGCCGCAGTAACTCCGGATCGACGCGATCGGCGGTGCGCCACAGACCCTGGAGCGCGATCGGGGTGCCCAGCCCGCGATGCGTGCGCAGGAAGATCTCGTCGACGACGCTCGAGCGTCGGGCAGGCACCATTGTCAGGTACGCGTACCGTGACGGCCCGCACCGGCGGCGAACCGTTGCGCTCCGTCCAGCGCTCCGTCGGCCAGAGCCTTCAGACCGTGTCGGTATTCATTGAGCAGCGCAGCCTCCTCGTCCATACCGTCCTGCTCCAGCAGTGACATGCGGTCCGAGCGCAGACAGGTTTGCGGCAGTGCGGCCAGTTCGGCGGCGAGTTGTTCGGCGGCGCTGCGGGATTCGCCATTCGGCACCACCCGATTGATCAGCCCGATCTGCAATGCCTCAGTGGCGGCGACGGCGCGACCGGTGAGCACCATATCCATCGCACGTCCGGTGCCGACAATGCGCGGCAACCGAATCGTGCCGCCGTCGATCAGCGGCACACCCCAGCGGCGACAGAACACGCCGAACGTGCTGTCCTGCTCGGCAACTCGCATATCGCACCACAGGGCCAGCTCCAGTCCACCCGCGACCGCATATCCCGAGACTGCGGCGATCACCGGTTTGGACAGCCGCATTCGGGTTGGCCCCATCGGGCCGTCACCGTCCTCGGTGACCCGATTGGAGCGCTCGGTGCCGAGCGCCTTCAGGTCCGCGCCGGCGCAGAAGGTGCCGCCCTCGCCCCACAGCACAGCGACCGCCGCATCCGGATCGGTGTCGAATTCGCGGAATGCGTCGACCAGGGCGGCGGCGGTCGGACCGTCGACGGCATTGCGTGCCTCGGGGCGGTGCAGGATCACAGTGGTCACGGGCCCATTGCGTTCGATTCGCACAGTCACGAGCACGACCATACGCCGTCAGAAGTACCCTTGTGTAAAGAAATGAATTTGTGGTTCACTTCTTGTATGGCCTACCGCAGAACCCCTGCTGTGCAGGCCCGCCTCGATGCCCAGGCGGGCCTGATCGTGCAGGCTGCGACCAAGGTGCTGTCTCGCGCGGGCTATGCCGGACTGTCCATGGCAGCCGTCGCCGCCGAGGCCGGCGTGGCCACCGGGACGGTCTACAAGAACTTCAGCGGCAAGGCAGACCTGGTGAGCGCGGTATTCCGGAAGGTGGTCGCACACGAGGTGGCAGCGGTGGTCTCCGCAAGCGCCGCCGGAACCGCCGTGGAGCGGGTCACCGCGGCGGTGGAGACCTTCGCGGGCCGGGCGCTGAAGAATCCGAAGCTCGCCTACGTCCTGCTCGTCGAACCCGTCGATACCGTGGTCGACACCGAGCGTCTGCGTTTCCGTCGCGCCTTCGCCGAAGCTTTCGAATCCGCTGTCGCCGAAGGTGTTTCGCGTGGTGAACTGCCCGCGCAGGATGCCAAGACCAGCGCGGCCGCGCTCGTCGGCGCGATCGGTGAGGTCCTGGTCGGCCCGCTGGCCGACGCACCGCACAGCGAATCCGTTGTGCCCGAACTCATCAGTTTCGCGTTACGCGCACTCGGTGTGCGCGATGAATCCGACTCAGGAGTGTCCGATGTCGACGCATGAAGTCTTCAACCAGGTTCCCGATATCGTGCCCTTCGATGTCGCACGCAACCCGGCCCTGCTCGAGGGACTGCACCGCGAAGGTGCGGGCTGGGCCGAACCGGAAGTGCGCGAACTCGGCACGCTCGCAGGCGGATTCGAAGCGCAGCAGTGGGGCCGCCTCGCCAACGAATACCCGCCCGTCCTGCACACGCACGACCGCTACGGCAATCGCATCGACGAGGTCGAATTCCATCCGTACTGGCACGAGCTGATGAAAGTCGCTGTCGCGCATGGACTCCACGGCTCGCCCTGGCTCGACGACCGGCCGGGCACACATGCCGCTCGCGCGGCCAAGTTCTACACCTGGGGTGTGGCCGACGCCGGGCATATGTGTCCGATCTCGATGACCTATGCCGTCGTGCCCGCGCTGCGCCACAATCCGGAACTCGCGGCCAAGTACGAACCGCTACTCGGTTCCCGCACTTATGATTTCGGCCTGCGTGAACCGTCGACCAAGGCGGGTCTGATCGCGGGCATGTCGATGACGGAGAAGCAGGGCGGCTCCGACGTCCGCGCCAATACCACCACCGCCACACCGCAACCCGATGGCAGCTACCGCATCGTCGGTCACAAGTGGTTCACCTCGGCCCCCATGTCGGATATGTTCCTCACCCTGGCCCAGGCACCCGGCGGCTTGTCCTGCTTCCTGCTGCCACGCGTCCTCCCGGACGACACCCGCAACCCCATCCGGATTCAACGCCTCAAGGACAAGCTCGGCAACAAGTCGAACGCCTCGTCGGAGATCGAATACGACAACGCCACCGGCTGGCTGGTCGGCGCGGAAGGGGCGGGTGTCAAGACCATCATCGAAATGGTCAATATGACCCGCCTGGACTGCGTCATCGGCTCCGCCACCGGCCTGCGCGTCGGCGCCGTCTACGCCGCCCACCACGCGCGACACCGAGAAGCGTTCGGGGCCAAGCTGATCGACCAACCCGCGATGCGCAATGTGCTCGCCGACCTGGTGATCGAATCCGATGCCGCAACCACGGTCATGATGCGCCTGGCCGGGGCGACCGACCGCGCGGGCACAGATCCCGCCGAGGCTGCTCTGCGCCGAATCGCATTGGCGGTCACCAAGTACTGGGTATGCAAGCGTGCCCCCGCGCATGCGGCCGAGGCCCTGGAATGTTTCGGCGGCAATGGTTATGCCGAGGAATCCGGTATGCCCCGGCTCTACCGCGAGGCCCCGCTCATGTCCATCTGGGAAGGCTCCGGCAATGTCGCGGCGCTGGATGCCTTGCGCGCCATGGGCCGTCAGCCCGAAACCGTGGAGGCCTTCTTCAACGAAGTCTCCCTCGCCGCAGGCGCCGACCCCCGCCTCGACGATGCCATCGCCCGCCTCGGCAAGGAGTTGTCCGACCTCGACGAGATCGAATACCGCGCCCGTCGCGTCGTCGAACTCATGGCCCTGGTCCTACAGGGCGCGCAACTGGTCCGCCACGGCCATCCAGCGGTTGCCGACGCCTTCTGCGCCACCCGTCTCGGCGACGACTGGGGCATCGCCTTCGGCACCCTCCCCACCGGCGTGAACACCACCGACATCATCGCCCGCGCCCTCACCTGACCTCGGCCGCTCCCGGTCATCCGTATGGGCACCGGCGACGGTGCTGCAGCGCGCTACGGGCTACACGCGCCTCGTTAGCCCGCTGTGAGTGCCGGGGGCGGCCGGCTGTGAGTGCTCAGGTCAGGCTGCTGCCGGTGCTCGGGTCGGCGCGCTGCGGGCGCTCGGGTCAGCCTGCTGCACGTGCCCGCCGCTCGCGTCAGCCCACTACAGGTGCCTGCGCTCGCCCCGGCCCGCTGCGGCCCCCCGCAATCAGCGCGCGAGGGACGCGGGCTGGGCGCGCCACTGTCGCGGTGAGAGGTCGTTGTTGCGCCGGAACAAGCGGGTGAAATAGCCCGCGTCCGGAATCCCGACCCGTCGGGCAATCTCGCCCACCGGCAGGTCCGTCTCGGCCAAGAGACGGCGCGCCTCGGTCATTCGCCGCTCGGTAATCCACGCCTGCACCGTGCGTCCGGTGCGGCGGCGCACCACAGTGGTCAGATGCCCCGGCGTCATGCCGACCGCATCCGCCACGTCGCGCAGCGACAGCGGTGCGGTGTGCCGCTGGTCTATCACGTCGAAGACCTCGGCGAGCAACGGCTCACCGCTGCGCCGCAGATCACCCACCACATCGGCGGCCAGCCGCGCGAGGTCGATGAGCAGTAGCGTCAGATGTGCCGACGCCGCCTGCCGATATCCCTCCTGCCGCTGTGCCAGCTCGGCTTCGATAGCGGCAATCGCGCTGTCCCACAAGGGTCTTCGTTCCACCGGGAGCGCCAACTCCAGCACCCCACCCGAATGCTCGTGCAAGAACGGGAACAACAACGGATGCGCCCGCCACGCGGGCCAGGGCGCCCGCCCGGCATCGCCGAGCGCCGCGGGATCGAAGAACACACCGACCGCACTTTCGAACCGATGCGGCGGCGCCGCCTCGATCACCTGACCTGCCGCGATGACGTACACCACGCCGGCGGACCGGACATACAGCAACACCGGAAAGTTGTGAATATGCGGGCGGTGGCCGCGTTCGGCATGGCGATCGAACCGCAGCAGTGACACCGGCGGCGTGACCTGATCGCTCCGGTAGTCGTACACCGGAACACCATGGCGGTGACGGACCATCCGGGTAGCCTCGATCATGACACCGAAAATAGTCCAAATTATGCAAACAATCATCCAATTATACGTCTGGATCTGCGGGCACCATGAGAATTATGACCAAAGATCATCCACATTCCGTAATCAAAGCCATGGGAAACCGGCACGACTACCTGCCCGCGGCGGGCCGTGACGCACTGCTGCCCACCTACGATCTACTCACCCGCCTGCTCGGCATGTACAAACTCCACGAAACCCTGGTCGCGCAGGCTGAACTCACACCCGAGCATCGTGTATTGGAAATCGGTTGTGGCACTGGCAATCTCACGCTGAGAGTCAAACGTACCCAACCTGCCGCAGCGGTGATCGGCTCCGATCCGGACCCGCTCGCACTCGCCCGTGCCGAACGAAAGGCGCACGGGCTGAACGGAATCCGCTTCGAACGCGCCTACGCGCAGGAACTGCCCTATCCGGACGAGGAATTCGACCGGGTGCTGTCGTCGATGATGCTGCACCACCTCGACGCCGACATCAAAACCGCCGCACTGGCCGAGGCGCTGCGCGTCCTGCGCCCCGGCGGCAGCCTGCACATCGTCGATATCGGCGGCGAGGTGACCCCGGACGACGGCCTGATGGCCCGGATGCTGCTGCACACCCACCACACCCAGGACCACCTCGGCGACGGCATCCCCCAACTCCTGCGCGCCGTCGGCTTCGAGTGTGCCGTGGTCGCCTCGCAGCGCCATCGTCGCCTCGGTCGCGTCACCTTCTACCGCGGCACCCGCCCGAACTAGCCACCGACACGCTGGAGCACCCGCTCGACCAGCGCGGTATCGCAATGCTCGATCACCTCGGTGAGTCGACCGTTCGCGATCCGGAAGATGAAACAGTATGTCTGCTCGTACGGCTCACCTCCGGCAGTGATGCCGTGCCCGCGAACCTGGGCGACGACCCTGTCGTCTTCGGCGATCACGAAGTCGGCCGCGCTGCGGTACTCGGTGAACTGGGCCATCAGGGGTCGCAGAAGTTCGTTCAACACAACCGTTTTCGGCTCCCAGATGCCCGACCAGGACCAGTTCCCCGGAAAGATCCAGCGGAAGTCCTCGGCCATTGCCGCACCCATCGCTCGGGTATTGCCCTGGGCCATCTGGTCGAAGATGTGCTCGATCAGTTTCTTGTTCGCCGCTGCGCTCATGCCCGCACCTCGCGGGCGCTCGGTTCCGGTATGCCCGCACTGGCAGCTGTGTTGATAATTCGCTCGCTTCGCTTACTCATACACACGACGCTAGGTACGGCCGAGATATGCGACAAGCGAGAGTCTCGCATATTTGGTATGAGTAAACAGCATGGGTGAGTTCACGATCGTCGGATTGCGGGTGGTCCAGGAGGCGGCACGGAGCGGGTCGTTCTCGACCGCCGCGGAGAATCTGGGCTACACGCAATCGGCGGTATCCCGGCAAATCGCCCTCATGGAGCAGGCGGCTGGCCGGGCCTTGTTCGAGCGGCACGCGCGCGGCGTGCGGGCCACCGACGCTGGACGGATCCTGCTGCGCCATGCCGAAACGGTGCTCGGCGGACTCGGCTCCGCGCGGCAGGAACTCGACGAACTCACCGCGCGCACGCCCGCCACGCTCCGGGTCGGCGCATTCTCGACCGCCATGGCCGCGTTGGTGCCCCGGTCCATTGCCGCTACCGCGTCTCGACTCGCGCGAGTACCGCTGCGCGAAGGAACCAGTCCGCGATTGGTATCCGCCGTCGCGCGCGGTCGACTGGATCTGGCGGTGGTGACCGAGACGCGCAATATCCCCGCGGACACCGAGATCGAGCCACTCCTGGACGACCCACTGCTCATCGCGGTCGCACCGGACCATCCACTCGCGGACCGCACCAGCGTCACGCCCGCACAACTGCGCGGTGAGCGCTGGATCGCGGGCAGCACCGAGGTGAGCGGCACCCTGCTCGGCGCATGGCGCGACGCCGCTTGGGAACCGGAGATCGCCTTCGTCGCCCGCGACTGGTTCGCCAAAATCGGTCTGGTCGCGACCGGTATGGGCAGCACGGTGGTGCCCGGGATCGCGGTCCCGGTGCTGCCGCCAGGTATCGCACTGGTCCGAATCGACCATCCCGCCGCGGCTCGCACGACATCCGTCGTCCATCGCGGCGTGGACTCGGCCGGACAGGTCTTCATCGAGGCACTTCGGGACGCCGCCGCCGACCTCGCCGCCGAAGTCCGGCACCGACTTCGATAGCCGACTTACATAGCCACGCGCCCAAATTCGCGGCGGACCGACTCAGGCTGAGTACTGTGATTTCGATGACACGGACTTCCGTCGAAATGCCGTTGCGCTCGCTCGTCGAGCACCTGCGGATCCGGGCGGCGGGTTGCGCCCGACGGTACGTGCTCGGTATCGCGGGTCCGCCGGGTGCGGGTAAATCCACGCTGTCCAAGGCCATTCGCGAGGATCTGAACCACCGAGCCGGTGCCCGAATCGCCGAAATCGCACCGATGGACGGCTTCCATCTGCCCAACGCAGTACTGCGCGCGACGGCGAATCTGGAGCGCAAGGGCGAACCGCACACCTTCGACGTCGCCGCCTTCCTGGAAACCCTGCGCCGCCTACGCGATACCCCACTCGGCGAGCCGGTGCCGTGGCCGACCTTCGACCGCGCCATCGAGGAACCGACTCCGGCGGGTGTCGTCTTCGATCGGCAGGAGATCGCCATTACCGAGGGCAACTATCTACTGCTGTCCGACGGTGCCTGGTCGGGCGTGCGCGAATTCCTCGACGAGGTCTGGTATCTGGACGTGACCCGCGACGTGCTCGAACAACGCCTGCTGCGCCGCCACATTCGCGGCGGTCGCACCGCTCAGGCCGCGCAAACCAAGGTGCACAACAGCGATCTGCCCAATGCCGACCTGATCGCCGATACCAGGCTCCGAGCCGACCTCGTGCTGCGCCAGCGCGGTGGCCGCTACTACGCCGCCTAAGCGCGCACGAGCCCCGGCGAATCTCCCTCGCAGTGGCCACTACCGGTGTACGTGCGGCTCAGCGGTTGTCGCGGTACCAGCCGATCAGGGCGTCGGTGGAGGAGTCCCCTTGCGGCTGCGGCTCGTCCGGAGAAGTCAGCAAGGGGGCCAGCGCGAGCGCCTGCTGCTTGCCGAGTTCCACGCCCCACTGGTCGAAGCTGTCGATGCCCCAAATGGTGCCCTCTACGAATACCTGGTGTTCGTAGAGCGCGATCAACTGGCCGAGGACCGACGGTGTCAGCTGCGGCGCGAGAATCGTCGTGCTCGGCCGATTGCCCGGCATCACCTTGTGCGGCACCACCTTCGGATCGGTGCCCTCGGCCGCGATCTCCTCGGCGGTTTTGCCGAAGGCGAGCACCTTGGTCTGCGCGAACAGATTGCTCATCAAAATGTCGTGCATGCTGCCGGTGCCGTCGCGGGTGGGCAGATCATCGGTGGGACGGGCGAATCCGATGAAATCGGCCGGAATCAGCCGGGTGCCCTGGTGTAGCAGCTGGTAGAAGGCGTGCTGGCCGTTGGTTCCCGGTTCGCCCCAGAAGATTTCGCCGGTCGAGGTGGTGACCGGGGTGCCGTCGGCGCGCACCGATTTGCCGTTGGATTCCATGGTCAGCTGCTGTAGATAGGCCGGGAAGCGCGCCAGATCATTCGAATACGGCAACACCGCACGCGATTCCGCCCCGAAGAAGTTCGAATACCAGATGCCGAGCAAACCGAGCAGCACCGGACCGTTGCGGTCCAGCGGCTCGGTCGCGAAATGTCGGTCGACGGCGTGCATTCCGGCCAGGAATTCGGCGAAGCGCTCCTTGCCGATGGTCGCCATGACCGAAAGGCCGATGGCCGAATCCACCGAATAGCGGCCGCCGACCCAGTCCCAGAAGCCGAACATATTCGCGGTGTCGATGCCGAATTCGGCAACCCGCTCGGCATTCGTCGAGACGGCCACGAAATGCTTGGCGACGGCGTCCTCGCCGAGCGCGGCGACCAGCCAACGCCGGGCGGCGGTGGCATTGGTCAGCGTCTCCAGCGTCGAAAACGTCTTGGAGGCAACGATGAACAGCGTGGTGGCCGGATCGAGTCCGTCGAGTTTCGCGAGCAGATCGGCGGGATCGACATTCGAGACGAATCGGGCGCCGATCCCGGCATCGGCATAGTGCCGCAGCGCGCGGTGCACCATATCCGGGCCGAGGTCCGAACCGCCGATGCCGATGTTCACCACGGTCTTGATGCGCTCGCCGGTCGCGCCGCGCCAGGAACCCGAGCGCACGGTGTCGGTGAATTCACCCATCCGCCGCAGCACCTCATGCACCTCGGCGCCCGCGTCCGCGCCGTCCACGATGACCGACTCGCCCTCGGGCAGGCGCAGCGCGATATGTTCGACCGCGCGGTCCTCCGAGGTGTTGATGTGGTCGCCGTGGTACATCGCATTACGCCGCTCGGTCACCCCCGCCTCGTGCGCCAATTCGACCAGCAGATGCAGGGTTTCCCGGCTGACGCGATGCTTGCTGTAGTCGATGTGCAGGTCTGCGACCTGCACGATCAGCTCGCGGCCGCGGTCGGGATCCTCGGCGAAGAATTCACGCAGATGTCGTCCGGCGACGGCACTGTGGTGCTCGTGCAGTTTCCGCCAGGCCGCCGATGCGGTGATGTCGCTGCTCACGTCCGCGAGGTTACAAGCACTCGTTCGGGCGCGCAGGCAAGGACCGCATACTTTCGCCCATGTTGTCCTGATGGCTACCCGTGTCGATGATTCGCGGGTCGCTCGAACGGGGCGGTGGCGAGCGTATGCGGCCCGCTCGAAGCTCGGTGATTTCGGATCGATGAGTCGAGGGTGCTGTGCGAGCACGCGGCTTAGGCTGGGGAACATGGTGTCCGAACGCGAAGTACTCCAATCCGTGCCGACGCAGCTGTGGATCGGCGGTCCCGTCGATGCCACCGGGGGCGGCACCTTCCCGGTGCACAATCCGGCCGACGGGCAGGTGCTGACCGAGGTCGCCGACGCCACGCCGGAAGATGCCGTGCGCGCGCTCGACGCGGCCGTCGCGGTGCAGGCCGAATGGGCGGCGACTCCGTCGCGGGAACGCGGCGAGATCCTGCGGCGAGTCTTCGAACAGCTGACCGCGCGCGCCGAGGAATTCGCGCTGCTGATGACCCTGGAAATGGGCAAGGCGCTGCCGGAGAGCCGCAACGAGGTGCGCTACGGGGCCGAATTCTTCCGCTGGTTCAGCGAGGAGGCGGTCCGGGTGCACGGACGCTATCTGCACGCGCCGTCCGGCACCGGGCGGATCATGGTGCACAAGCAGCCGGTCGGGCCGTGTCTGGCCATCACGCCGTGGAACTTCCCGCTCGCCATGGGCACCCGCAAGATCGGACCCGCGCTGGCCGCTGGCTGCACGATGATTGTCAAGCCCGCATCGGCCACACCGTTGACTATGTTGGCGCTGGCGAAGCTGTGCAGCGATGCGGGGCTGCCGGACGGGGTGCTCTCGGTGATCACCTCCAGCCGGTCCGGCGCCGTCACCCAGCCGCTGCTCGACGATCCGCGCCTGCGCAAGCTCACCTTCACCGGATCCACCGAAGTCGGCAAGAAGCTTGTGGAGAAGTCGGCGAACGGCCTGTTGCGCACCTCGATGGAGCTCGGCGGCAACGCACCGTTCGTGGTCTTCGACGATGCCGATATCGACGCCGCCGTACAGGGCGCGATGCTGGCCAAACTGCGCAATGGCGGCGAGGCGTGCACGGCGGCCAACCGCTTCCACGTACAGAACGGTGTGCTGGCGGAGTTCACCACCAAACTCGTCGAGGCGATGTCGAATACGGTGACCCTCGGGCCGGGTACCGACCCGAACACCACGCTCGGTCCGCTGATCAACGAGGAGCAGCTCAATACCGTCAGCGAACTGGTCGACGACGCGGTGGCGGTCGGCGCGCAGGTCCGCCTCGGTGGCAAGGCACCCGGCGGCCCTGGCTGGTTCTATCCCGCGACCATCCTCAGCGAGGTACCCGCGAATGCTCGGATCCTGCGTGAGGAGGTCTTCGGCCCGGTCGCACCCGTTGTCGGCTTCGAAACCGAGGAAGAGGGCCTCGCCGCCGCAAACAACACCGAATTCGGCCTGGTCAGCTACGTCTATACCCGCGATCTCGACCGCGCCTTGCGCATTGCCGAGGGCATCGAATCCGGCATGGTCGGCATCAACCGCGGCGTAATCTCCGATCCCGCAGCACCTTTCGGCGGCGTCAAGGCCTCCGGCTTCGGCCGCGAAGGCGGTAGCGAGGGCATCGAGGAGTACCTGTCCACCAAGTACATCGCCCTTACCTGACCCGCGGACATGAAACGACCGCCCCGGGGTGAAATACACCCGGGGCGGCCTTGTGGAAGGCGGCGATCTTGCGAACGTCGCGTAGTTCGATTGGGCCGCTAGTGGCGGCCGTAGACGGTCAGTGGCCGAGTCGGCCGCGACCGAGGCGCAGCAACAGCATGGCGAGGGTGTGGCCCTCCTGGCCGAGTTCGCTGAAGCGCTCGAGCACCTTCATCTCACGACTGTGTACGAGGCGGGGACCGCCGGAGGCCATGCGCGTGCGACCGATGATCCGCGAGATCTCGGTGCGGCGCTTGATGGCGGCCAGGATTTCCGCGTCGAGCTGGTCGATCTCCTTGCGGAGCTTGTCGATCTCGGCCTCGGTGTGGGGCAGAGCCGAATCGGACCCGGTCGTCGTGGCGGGGGTGCTCATCATTCATCTCCTCGTGTCAGAACATGGATCGGCTGGTGAGCCGAGCTCGTTACCGATCGGTTCTTTCACCGTGCAGAACAAACCTGGTAGGTATTGCAATCCTCCCCCCAGGCAGCGCGCTCAGGTACAAAGTCCGCGATCACGATATCCGGCTGTAAGCCGAATCGGATGCTTCGCGGCGGTCGCGCAGGTCATATGGGCCAGTCTGCCATGGGGCCGAAGCAATGCAAAACACTTCATTTTGTAAATCTCCTGAGAAGGCTTGCACGTTGTGACGCCCGTGTCGACCCGGGGCGGTTCATCTGCAGTTCGCCGAATGGACACCGATGTCGACCGGGACTTCATCTCTGTCGGTGCCCGCCGGTAGCGTGGATGGACGATGGACATCACGGTGGCTCCCAAGACGCAGGCCGGGCGGACTCGGCATCCGGATTCAGCCCAGAAATCGCAGGTCGACGCTGTTCACGCCGAGGAGATGGGCGACTCTGCCGTGCCTACCGCGGCGGGGGTCCCGCACCCGGCCATAGATGATGCCTCGCGGCATGTCGTGGACGACAAGCACCGTGTCGAACAAGAAAAGCGTCGCGCCGAACGTGAGCAACGTCGCGCCGAGGAGGCCGAGCGACTGCTCGACGGCCTCAACCCGCCCCAGCGCGCCGCCGTCGTGCACACCGGTGCGCCGCTGCTGATCGTCGCGGGCGCGGGGTCGGGCAAGACCGCTGTGCTCACCCGCCGCATCGCCTACTTGCTCGCCGCCCGCGGGGTGACTCCGGGCCAGGTCCTGGCCATCACCTTCACCAATAAGGCCGCCGCCGAAATGCGTGAGCGGGTGAGCGGGCTGGTCGGTCCGCGTGCGAACAACATGTGGGTCTCGACCTTCCACTCCAGCTGCGTGCGCATCCTGCGCATGCAGGCCGCGCTGCTGCCCGGTCTGAATTCGAATTTCTCCATCTACGACGCCGACGATTCCCGGCGGTTGCTCACCATGATCAGCCGCGACTTCGATATCGACGTCAAGAAATATTCGGCGCGGCTGCTGGCCACCGCCATCTCGAATTTGAAGAACGAGCTCATCGGTCCGGAGCGGGCCACCGCCGATGCCGAAACCGACGAAACCGAACTGCCCGGCCTCGTCGCTCGCGTGTACACCGAATATCAGCGTCGGTTGCGTTCGGCGAACGCCATGGACTTCGACGATCTGATCGGTGAAACGGTGGCGCTGCTGCAGAACCATCCGCAGGTCGCCGAGTACTACCGCCGCCGGTTCCGGCATGTGCTGGTCGATGAGTACCAGGACACCAACCATGCCCAGTACATCCTGGTCCGCGAGTTGGTCGGGCATCATGCGCAGGAGCAGGCCGAAGACGCGGTCGCGCCGAGCGAACTGTGCGTGGTCGGTGATGCGGACCAGTCCATCTACGCCTTCCGTGGCGCGACCATCCGCAATATCGAGGAATTCGAACGCGATTTCCCGGATGCGGAAACCATTCTGCTGGAACAGAATTACCGCTCCACCCAGAACATCCTGTCCGCCGCCAACGCGGTGATATCGCGCAATGAGAAGCGCAGGGACAAGCGGCTGTGGACCGATTCCGGTGAGGGCGATCTGATCACCGGCTACGTCGCTGACAACGAGCACGACGAGGCCTCGTTCGTGGCGCGGGAGATCGACCGGCTGGTGGATGCCGGCGATGCCAACTACAGCGATGTCGCGGTCTTCTACCGCACCAACAACAACTCCCGCGCGCTGGAAGAAATCTTCATTCGCATGGGCCTGCCCTACAAGGTGGTCGGCGGCGTGCGCTTCTACGAGCGCAAGGAGGTGCGCGACATCGTCGCGTACCTGCGCGTGCTCGACAATCCGGATGACACGGTGAGCCTGCGCCGCATCCTCAACACCCCGCGCCGCGGCATCGGCGACCGGGCCGAGGCCTGTGTCGCGGTGCACGCCGAACAGCGCGGCATCGGTTTCGCCGAGGCACTGCGCGCTGCGGCCGATGGCAAAGTGGCGCTGCTCAATACGCGAGCGCAGCGCGCTATCGCCGGATTCCTCGATCTACTCGAAGAGGTGCGGGAGGCCGGTGCCCAGACGGATCAGGACTTCCCCGACCTCGGCAATATGGTCGAAGCGGTACTCGACCGCACCGGCTACCGGGCCGAGTTGGAGGGCTCCGACGATCCGCAGGACGGCGCCCGGCTGGACAACCTGAACGAATTGGTGAGCGTCGCGCGGGAATTCAGCTCCGAGGCATACAACAATGCCGAGGCCGCCCGGGAAGAGGGGCTGGTGCCGGAGGCGGCCGAGGGCGAACCAGATCCGGGCTCACTGGCCGCCTTCCTGGAGCGCGTCTCGCTGGTGGCCGATAGTGACCAGCTGCCCGAGGAGGGCTCCGGTGTGGTCACCATGATGACGTTGCACACCGCCAAGGGTCTGGAATTCCCGGTGGTATTCGTGACCGGCTGGGAGGACGGGCAGTTCCCGCATATGCGTGCACTCGGCGATCCCACCGAACTGGCCGAGGAACGCCGCCTCGCCTACGTCGGCATCACCCGGGCGCGGCAACGGCTCTACGTCACCCGCGCGGTGGTGCGCTCCGGTTGGGGGCAGCCGGTCTCGAATCCGGAATCCCGATTTCTGCAAGAGATTCCGGCCCACCTCGTCGACTGGAAGCGGTTGGAGCCGAAGGGGTCGCCGCTCACCCGCGGCATCCGCCGCCGCGGTGAGGACGACGGCCTGGAGCACGACTGGACCCGTGACGGCTGGAATCAGCGGCCGGGCGTCAACGATCGCGGACCACGCCGTCCCGCACCCGGCGGTGCCAGCCGCAACAATGCCAATCTCGTACTGGCTGTTGGCGATCGAGTCAGCGATGACAAGTACGGCCTCGGTCGCGTGGTAGCCGCCGAAGGCTTCGGGCCCCTGGCCACCGTCACCATCGACTTCGGTACCGCGGGCAAGATCCGGCTCATCCCGCAATACAGCCGAACCCTGGTCAAGCTCTGATCAGGGGCCTTCGACCCTGACCTATCGCCGGTGGTGTCGGTAGCGTGCGCGACATGGAAACCGTCGCGCAATACCTGCTGTGGATGCTTCCGATGCTGTGGCTCGGCATGGTGCTGGCCATCTCGTTCCTGGAAGCGCCGCTGAAGTTCCGGGCGCCGGGGATCACCGTGCCGCTCGGCCTCGGCATCGGACGGCTGGTATTCCGTGCGCTGAATATCGTCGAGACCGTCCTCGCCGCGCTGTTGATCGTGGCGACCCTGGTGGTCGCGCCAAGCGGTGCTGTTCGGGTTTGGCTGGGTGTCGCCGCCGCGATCCTCGCTATCCAGCTCCTCGCGGTCCGTCCACTGCTCACTCGCCGCTCGAACCGCGTGCTCGCGGGCGCGGAGTTGCCGCGCTCCCACGCTCACTACTGGTATGTGGGCTTGGAAGTGGTCAAGGTCGTGAGCTTGATCGGACTGGCGATCGCCGCCGCGCCGTAGCCCGGCATCAGTGAACCCCGCTGTCCAGCTTGCCGATGAAGGGACTTGCGGTGAAGGGACTCAGTCGCGCTGCGGACCCAAGCTGATACCGCGCGTGGCCAACCAGGGCAGCGGATCGACCTTGTCGACCCCGTTCAACCACACCTCGAAATGGCAGTGCGGGCCGGTGGAGAAACCGCGGTTGCCGATGGTGGCGATCTGATCACCGGCCAGCACGCGCTGACCCGCCGACACCGTCGCGGTGTCGATGTGGCCGTAGATGGTGACGGTTCCGTCGTCGTGCAGCAGTCGCACCCACATGCCGAAACCGGATGCCGGACCCGCTTCGATCACGGTGGCGTCGGCGACGGCGTAGATCGGAGTGCCGATCGGGCCCGCGATATCGACGCCGAGATGCTGTACGCCCCAGCGGGCACCGAACCCGGAGGTGAAATTGCCCGCGGCGAATTTGGTGAACAGTGGGCGGAGTTTCGAGGCCTCCTGCGCCGCCATATCGTCGGCGAACTTCTGCCCCTTTTGCAGCATGTCACCGAACTGACCGAGATTCGTCGGGGCCGAAACATTCAGCACCTGAGGCGAATCCGGCAAGGTATTCGGATCGGCCACACTGACCGACTGCGCCGCGATTTCGTGAATCTGTCCGGCGGCCTCGTAATCGACGGCCTGCGAAGGCTGTTCGGGCGCGGCGAAGGCGGCCTGTCCGGCGGCAACCACCGCACCAGCGGCAACGGCGACGACCGCGGCGCGGCCCTTGAGCGAGGCGGGGGGCGCGGGCATCCGATGCGCGCCACCATTACCGCGGTTCGCGCGGCGGCCCGGAATCACAGTGGGCCGTGCCGGCCCTTCCGGATCCTCGGGCTCCCAGGAAGCGTCGCTGCCATCCCACGATCCTTCGCCGTCCCAGGACTCCTCGGCGTCCCAGGACTCGTCTGCCTCCGGCGTCCATGACGCCTCGGAGTCGGCGTTCCAGGTCTCGTCGCTCTCGGGAGTCCAAGCATCGTCGGACGACCATGCACTGCCATCGGACCAGGAATTGCCTTGCGCCCAAGCCTGTGACTGTCCCCAGGAATCAACTTGCGGCGATGAATCGGCCTGCGGCTGTGCCCACGAAGCATCCCGCGACTGGCCCCAGGCCGAATCGGGCTGTGCCCAAGAATCGTTCGCACTCAACGAGCTGTCCTCATGTCCACCCGCAGCGTACCGATGCCCACCGGCACGCCGCGACGAAGTCCCGAAAGGATTTACCGCAGCACTGGAATGTTCACCGAACGACTCGTCCTCATCGGGCCGGTAAGGATGGCCGGAGCGAGCGCGATTTTCGGTTGCGAAGGTCGAGCGATGGTTCATCGGTGGTGCCACATCATCGAGCGAGAGATCACGGTGTCGAATTGCCTGATCAGAGGCGTTAAGGAACGGCTCTCCGTCTGCGGAGCGCTGTGCTGCGTCAAGCTTGCCGTCCTCCTAGTCGTGACCGTGTTGTGACATCGACCGCAATGACGGTAACGAAACGATTGCGAGGTCCGCAAGCGCTACGTGCGATCAATCCAAACATGTGAGATTGATCACGGTAACGCACCGGAATAACTCACTGCGATCGGGGCACGCGGGTGAGACTGAGCGACGACGAACCGTAGTAGAAGGCCCTCGGTCAACCGGTTCGGCGGCTCTACCTGGCGCGCCGTCAGCAACCTACTGGCGAGTAGCCTTGGCCAGGCATTTTCCCGCCCTGGGCAACAGCCCGTGACCTGCGCCACTTAGGATGAATGTGGCCGTTTGGCCCTCCATGTGACTGGTTAAAGTCCGACCCGACCCGCTTCCGACGTCGGGCCGCCAACAAAGACGTTGTCATCACAACGCAGACGAGACGGTGAGTACATGGATCTCTTCGAATATCAGGCGAAGGAGCTCTTCGTTAAGCACGGAGTGCCTTCGTCCGAGGGCCGCGTCACGGACACGGCCGAGGACGCCCGCGCCATCGCGGCCGAAATCGGCAAGCCGGTGATGATCAAGGCCCAGGTGAAGGCCGGTGGCCGCGGCAAGGCGGGTGGAGTCAAGTTCGCCGCCACCGCGGACGACGCGTTCACGCACGCGCAGAACATCATCGGCCTGGATATCAAGGGCCACATCACCAAGAAGATCCTTGTCGCCGAAGCCAAGGACATCGCGGAGGAGTACTACATCTCCTTCCTGCTGGACCGCTCCAACCGCACCTACCTGGCCATGTGCTCGGTCGAAGGCGGCATGGAGATCGAAGAGGTCGCCGCGACCAAGCCCGAGCGCCTCGCCAAGGTGCCCGTCGACGCCGTCAAGGGTGTCGACCTCGCTTTCGCCCGCTCGATCGCCGAGCAGGGCCACCTGCCCGCCGACGTGCTCGACGCCGCGGCCGTGACCATCCAGAAGCTCTGGGAGGTGTTCATCGGCGAGGACGCCACCCTGGTGGAGGTCAACCCGCTGGTCCGCACCCCAGACAACGAGATCCTCGCGCTCGACGGCAAGGTGACCCTGGACGAGAACGCCGAATTCCGCCACGCGGACCACGAGGCCTTCGCGGACAAGGACGCGACCGATCCGCTGGAACTCAAGGCCAAGGAGAACGACCTCAACTACGTCAAGCTCGACGGCGAGGTCGGCATCATCGGCAACGGTGCGGGTCTGGTCATGTCCACCCTCGACGTGGTCGCCTACGCGGGTGAGAACCACGGCGGCGTCAAGCCCGCCAACTTCCTCGACATCGGTGGTGGCGCCTCGGCCGAGGTCATGGCCGCCGGCCTCGATGTCATCCTGGGTGACGCCCAGGTCAAGAGCGTGTTCGTCAATGTTTTCGGTGGAATCACCGCCTGTGACGCGGTCGCCAACGGCATCGTGAAGGCGCTGGAAATCCTTGGCGCCGAGGCGAACAAGCCGCTGGTCGTCCGTCTCGACGGCAACAAGGTGGACGAGGGTCGCAAGATTCTCGTCGATGCCGCGCATCCGCTGATCACACTTGCGCAGACAATGGACGAAGGCGCCGACAAGGCCGCCGAACTGGCAGCGGCCAAGTAAGGAAACCGGAAATGTCTATCTTCCTCAACAAGGATTCCAAGGTCATCGTCCAGGGCATCACCGGCGGTGAGGGCACCAAGCACACCGCGCTGATGCTCAAGGCCGGCACCCAGGTCGTGGGCGGCGTCAACGCGCGCAAGGCGGGCACCACCGTCGCGCACACCGACAAGGACGGCAACGCGGTCGAGCTGCCGGTGTTCGGCAGCGTCGCCGAGGCCATCAAGGAGACCGGCGCCGATGTCTCCATCGCCTTCGTGCCGCCGAAGTTTGCCAAGGACGCCATCATCGAGGCCATCGACGCGGAGATCCCGCTGCTCGTGGTCATCACCGAGGGCATTCCGGTGCAGGACACCGCCTACGCGTGGGCCTACAACGTGGAGAAGGGCAACAAGACCCGGATCATCGGCCCGAACTGCCCCGGCATCATCACCCCCGGCGAATCGCTGGTCGGCATCACCCCGGCCAACATCACCGGCAAGGGCCCGGTCGGCCTGGTGTCGAAGTCCGGCACCCTGACCTACCAGATGATGTACGAGCTGCGTGATTTCGGCTTCTCCACCGCCATCGGCATCGGCGGCGACCCGGTCATCGGCACCACCCACATCGACGCCATCGAGGCGTTCGAGAAGGACCCGGAGACCAAGCTGATCGTGATGATCGGTGAGATCGGCGGCGACGCCGAGGAGCGGGCCGCGGCCTACATCAAGGCCAATGTCACCAAGCCGGTCGTCGGCTACGTCGCGGGCTTCACCGCGCCCGAGGGTAAGACCATGGGCCACGCGGGCGCCATCGTGTCCGGTTCGGCCGGTACCGCCCAGGCGAAGAAGGATGCGCTCGAGGCCGCCGGTGTGAAGGTCGGCAAGACGCCGTCCGAGACCGCCGCGCTGGCGCGCGAGATTCTGGAGAAGGCAAGCGTCACCGCCTGATTCGCTGACTCATACGAAGGCCGCCATCCTAATTGGATGGCGGCCTTCGTATTCAGAAGAAGTGGACTACCGAAGCGATCCCGAAAACGAGGCTGTATATCGCGAACGGCAACAGCGAATTCGATTTGAAGTACCGCTCCAGGAAGCGGACCGCTAGATACGCCGCGCCGCCCGCGACGATCGATCCGACCAGCACCTGACCGAGGATGCCCTCGCCTTGCGGCCCGGCCAGCGTTGGCAGCTTTAGCACGCCCGCGGCCAGAATGATCGGAGTGGCAAGCAGGAAGGCGAATTTCGCCGCGTCCTCATGATCCAAACCGCGCAGCAGGCCGCCGACCATCGTCATGCCGGAGCGGCTGATGCCCGCGAACAGTGCGCCTGCCTGCGAGACACCGATGATCAACGCGTCTTTGACCGATAGGTCGCCGAGGCCGGTCGGCTCCTCCACCGTCGCGACGAAATATCCCTCTTCGATGGCCTTGGCCCGCGCCTCGGCCTCGGCGAAGCGCCGGCCGTAGTCGGACAGCGTCGGCTGGCTGCGGCGACGCATCACCTCACCGGTGGCGAGCACGATTCCGTTCAATGTCAGAAATAGGCCTGCCGCAAGGGGTTTCGCGAACAAGGTGCGCAGCGGATGTTCCAGCAGCAAACCGAGAACACCGACCGGCACGGTCGCCAGGACCACCAGCCAAGCCAGGCGCTGTGTCGAAGTTTCGATCCGGCGAGTACGCAATGTGGTGAGGAAGCCGACCGCGATCTCGACCCAGTCGCGCCAGTAGAACACCAGCAGCGCGATCGCCGTCGCCACATGCAACCCGACCACGAACGCGAGATACGGTGTGCCGGAATCGGAATCGCCCTGGGTGACCAGATCGCTCCAGGACCCACCCAGCCATGCGGGCACCAAAACAGAATGACCTAGGCTGGAAATCGGGAACAGTTCGGTTATGCCTTGCAGTGCGCCGATCACAACGGCTTGCGGGTACGTGAGCATCGCCTGACAGCTTGGCACGCCCGCCCTGCCACGACACCACACTGAAACAGACCTGTGTCCGTTTTGGAATGCTGGGGCGCACGGAGGGAAGTGCGTTCCCATCGGAGGTGGTAGCGCAGAATTGTTATCGGTCGGCGCCGATCCACACAGGACCAGCGTAGACGCCGTTTTTCGGTCGCCCGGCCAGTTGGTCACGGGTGACCTGGGCCAGCGAGTGCAGTAGCGTCAGGAGGAGATCCAGCCGTTCAGACTACGTACGACTCGACCTAGGAGACGACGACCATGTCATACCCGACCGGGGGCTCCGGGTACAACGCACCCGCGACGCCACCCGCATCTTCCAGCTCCGGCCAGTCGGCTGGTATCGGCGCCGAGTCCACCGCAAAGGGCCTGCCGTTCTTCCTGGTGGTCGGCGTCGCCGTGCTCGGTGTGATCAACTTCCTGCTCGGTTTCCTCCCGTTCTTCGGTGAAAAGCCGCAGCGGGGCGTGGATGGTGACACGTTCAGCCTCTTCCAGTATTTCGGCGCGGCGGGACTGCTGGCGATCCTGCTACTCGGCGGACTGCTCGCCGGACTTTCGTTGCTGCCCAAGCAGAATTGGACCGGCGCCGCGGCCGCGGCATCGGCCGCCGGTTTCTTCGGCACGCTGTTCCTGTCCTTCGCCACGCCCGACACTTTGAAGCTCGAGCTGAAGTGGGGCGCGTACGTGCTGCTATTCCTGGCGCTCGTGCAGACGGCGGTCGCGGTCGTCGCGGTGCTGTTCGAAGCCGGCATCCTGACCCCGCCCGCGCCGAAGCCCGCCACCCCGCAGGCCCCGCCGAGCGGTTTCGGCTCCGGTGGTTACGGCCAGCAGGGTGCGTTCGGCCAGGGCCAGCCCTCGGCCTTCGGTCAGCCGGGGCAGTACGGTCAGGGCCAGCCGGGCCAGTTCGGCCAGAGCCAGCCGGGGCAATTCGGCCAGGGTGGTCAGTACCAGCCGCCGCAGCCCTACGGTCAGAGCCAGCCGAGCCAGCCGACCTACGGTCAGGGGCAGCAGCCGTCCTATGGACAGCAGCCGCCCTCCTATGGGCAGCAGCCCGGATACGGTGCGGCACAACAGGGTTCGCCCTACGGTTCCTCGCCTGCCGCGCAGCCGCGCCCGGATGAGAGTGCCACCCAGCACTTCGGGACCCCGCAGTCCGGACAGCAGTACGGCACACCGGGTTTCGGTCAGGGCCAGCAGGGTCAACAAGGCCAGCAGGGTCAACAGGGCCAACAGGGCCAGAACCAGCCGTTCGGCGGTGAAACCGGTTCGGACCCGTCCTCGGACGCCACTCACGCATTCCGTCCGGACGAGAACAAGTAATTCGTCGGCTCTCCCGGCGCATCCCAGACCGGGTCGGCGCGCCTGACCCGCTCGCGCCGGGGGAGCTGCCACGCTGAATTTCCATGAGCTCCTCGAGATCCTCTCTTGTTCGCCGGACCGCCGAGTCCCGCGGCGCGCCGGAACGTTCGGCGCGGAGCGACCGATCGACGCCGCGCACAGCCGCGGACGTTTTCGACGAGGCCGGATTTCTATCGCTGACCCCCGAGCGCGCCCGCGTGCTGCTCCTGGTTGCCGCCCGGCCGACGACCTACGCGCTCGTCGCCGTCGTCGTTCTCATGCTCGCCGCCCTGCTGTCCTCGGGCAGCAACCTGGCCGGTACTTCGGGCGCGATCGCCGCGGGTTGGCTTGCGGCACACCAGGTTCCGATGGTGATCGGCAAAACTTCACTCGAACTCCTACCGCTGCTGCCCACCGGCCTGCTGGTCTGGCTGACGGCCCGGGATTGTGCTCGCGCGGTCGAACCGGACAGTTCGCGCGCGGATCTCGGTTGGCTCGTCGGTGCGGCGCTGGCCGGACCGCTGCTGGTCACGGCCGTCTGTCTGGCGGTCGCTGAGGACGCCTCCGGTGTGGTCGCGTTGCAGCCGCCGAATACGCTCGCCGCCTTCGGCTGGGTCGGCGCCGTACACCTGGTCGGTGCGGCCGGTGGCATCGCCAGCCGGAACCGGCGTCGGCTGTTCACCGCGGCGCGGCTGCCGGACTGGGCGGTCGCGGGCATCTTCGGTGCCGGCCGAACGGTGGTGCGCCTGCTGGCCTGCGCCGCCGCGATCGTCATCGTGTCCTTCTTCGCGCACTGGTCGCGCATCGGTGACACCTTTCACGCCGCAGGCAATGCGGCCGGGGTGCTCGGGCTGATCCTGCTCTCTCTGGCGTATCTGCCGAATGTGGTGGTCGCGACGGTCGGTGTGCTCCTCGGCTCCGGCGCACACTTCGGGGATGCGTCGATCAGCGTGTTTTCCGTTGTCGGCGGCCCGATTCCGGGCGTTCCGCTCATGGCGGTGGTGCCGACCGGCCCGGCCGAAGGCTGGTGGCCGCTGCTGCTGTTGATTCCGGCCGCGGTGGGTGTGCTCGGCGGGCTCGATATCGGACGGACCTCGCACGATCGTGCCGCCGCACCGTGGGCGACTTTGAGCTCGGCGGCGCTCGCCACCGTGGGTTTGGTGCTACTCGGCGTGGTCGCGGGCGGTGACCTCGGGACCTTCGGCTACCTGGGGCTCAACCCGATCTTCGCGGCGGTGACCTTCGGGTGGTTGGCCGTAGCCGGATACGTGGGTCTGATGTTCGCGCGCTGGTTCGTCGTTCCCATCGGCGCACCCGTGACCGCGTACAACGACGATTACGACGAGTTCTACGACGACAGTGACCACTACGACGATCATTACGAGGACGATCACTACGTCGATTACGACGACTACGACGATGAATACGAGGACGACGAATACGAGGACGACGTCGATCCCGACTTCGAGGTGGAACTCGAGGGCGAACTGGTCGAGGAGCACATCGCCATCGCCACCTCGGGCGCCGCGGGCAGCAATACCGTGCCCGACATCGTCGATGCCGAAGTGGTCGAGGCGGACCTGCCGGAAAGTGACCGGGTGGACGGTCGTTAGGCTCTACCCGGCGGTGTAATACCGCCTCCGCCATTCGACCGAACCGCAGGAGTGGACCGCTGAGCTCACCCACCTCGCCGACTGCCGCCCCCCAGCCGTCTTCGAATGCCCCGTGGGTGCCGAGCGCGACCCCGGCAACCGTCGTCGTGCTGGCCTCCGGCACCGGTTCTCTGCTGCGCGCCCTCATCGAGGCCGCCGCCGCTCCGGAGTATCCGGCGACCGTCGTCGCCGTCGGGGTCGATCGCGTCTGCCAGGCCACCGAACACGCGGCCGTCGCGGGGATTCCGGCCTTCCGGATGGCAGTGCGGGACTTCCCCGATCGCGCCGCCTGGGATGTCGCGCTGACCGATGCGGTCGCCGCCTACGAACCCGACCTGGTGGTCTCGGCCGGATTCATGAAGATTCTCGGCCCGGTCTTCCTGGCCCGCTACGGCGGCCGGATCATCAATACCCACCCTGCGCTGCTGCCCGCATTCCCGGGCGCGCACGGGGTTCGCGACGCACTCGCCTATGGGGTGAAGGTCACCGGTTCGACCGTGCACCTGGTCGATTCCGGCATCGATACCGGGCCGATCCTGGCTCAGGAGCCGGTACCGGTGCTCGACGATGACGACGAGGCCACGCTGCACGAGCGCATCAAGGTTGTCGAGCGACGGTTGCTGGCGGAGGTTGTCGCCGCCGTCGCAACCAGAGGCATTGTCTCCGACGGACGAAAGGCAGTAATTCCAGATGAGCGGGTACTTCGGTGAGTGAGCGGAGCGAACGGCAAATCGACCCAGCTGAGCGCAAGGGGATTCACAGGGCGCTGATCAGCGTCTACGACAAGACCGGGCTCATCGAGCTCGCGACTGGGCTGAACGCCGCTGGCGTCGAATTGGTCTCCACCGGATCGACCGCGGGCAAGATCGCCGATGCGGGCATTCCGGTGACCAAGGTCGAGGATCTGACCGGATTCCCGGAGACCCTGGACGGCCGGGTCAAGACTCTGCACCCGCGGGTGCACGCGGGCATCCTCGCCGATACCCGCAAGGCAGAACATGTCGATCAGCTGGTCGAACTCGGTGTCGAGGCATTCCAGCTCGTGGTGGTGAATCTGTACCCGTTCACCCAGACCGTGGCCAGCGGCGCGAGCAATGACGAATGCGTCGAGCAGATCGATATCGGCGGTCCGTCCATGGTGCGTGCGGCCGCCAAGAACCACCCGTCGGTCGCGGTGGTCGTCGACAGCGGCGACTACGATGACGTACTCGCCGCGGTGCAGGCGGGCGGCTTCACCCTGTCGGAGCGGACCGCGTTGGCGGCCAAGGCTTTTCAGCACACCGCGAGCTATGACGTCGCGGTCGCGAGTTGGATGACGAGCGTGCTCGCCCCCGCCACCGAGCCGAATGAGACTGCGGCACAGCAGTTCCCGAGCTGGATCGGTGGCTCCTGGGAGCGCACCTCGGTGCTGCGCTACGGCGAGAACCCGCATCAGGCTGCCGCGCTGTACACCCAGAACGACGGCAGCCGGGGCCTGGCGCAGGCAAAGCAGTTGCACGGCAAGGAAATGTCGTACAACAACTACACCGATGCCGATGCCGCCTGGCGCGCCGCCTACGACCATGCCGCGCCCGCGGTCGCGATCATCAAGCACGCCAACCCCTGCGGCATCGCGATCGGCTCGGATCTCGCCGAGGCCCACCGCAAGGCACACGCATGCGATCCGGTGAGCGCCTACGGCGGTGTGATCGCGGCCAACGGTGAGATCACCGTGGAGATGGCCGAACAGGTCGCCGAGATCTTCACCGAGGTGATCGTCGCACCGTCCTATGCCGACGGCGCCGTCGAGGTTTTGCAGCGCAAGAAGAATGTGCGCATCCTGGTCGCCGAGCCGCCGCGGCGCGCCGGTGCTGAGCTGCGCCCCATCAGCGGCGGCGCACTGATGCAGAGCCGCGATATCCTCGACGCCCCCGGCGACAACCCGGAGAACTGGACCCTGGTGGCGGGCGAGGCAGCCGATGCCGAAACCCTCGCCGATCTCGAATTCGCTTGGCGGGCCTGCCGTGCCGTGAAGTCCAATGCGATCCTGCTGGCCCACGACGGAGCCTCGGTCGGTGTCGGCATGGGCCAGGTCAACCGGGTCGATGCGGTCGGTCTCGCGGTGCAGCGCGCCGGTGACCGGGCCAAGGGGTCGGTCGCCGCATCGGATGCGTTCTTCCCGTTCTCCGACGGTCCGCAGCAGCTCATCCAGGCCGGTATCCGGGCTATCGTGCAGCCCGGCGGTTCGGTCCGCGACCAGGACACTATCGACCTGGCCCGCGAAGCTGGCGTCACCCTCTACCTGACGGGCTCTCGCCACTTCGCCCACTGAGTTACCCCTGAAGCGGGCGGAGACTACCGGCTCCCGCCCGCTCCGGTCTAGACCGCGCTGAGCACCTGTCGAGTTCCGACGGGTGCCTTCAGCGGCACTTCGAGGGTGCCGAAAACCGCGATCATAGTGCACATTCGGCCGACGGCATCGGCCCTCGTACCGGAGCGCAGTTCCACGGTGACCGTTGAATCGGTCTCGGTCACGCCGGCATCAACGCCGTAGCACTCCGGCGATCCGATCTCGAAGTTGACGGCGATCCGATCATCGGCCACCCGTGACCAGGACGTGAACGGAATCGGATGTGCGCCAACGATCGTCGGATCGGCGACGAACATCCGGCCCGCGTCGGCGGGTGTACCCTCGGTCGGCGTACTCTTCGCCGCACTGGTGGTCGTCTTCTGTTGTGTCCCACCGTTATCGGAGCCACCGCACGCGGTGACGGCGAGGCCGACGAACAATGCGACGGCGACTGCGGCGGGCCGAACTCGCGACATCCGATACATACCGACCACCCTAAACGACGCGCCGACGCCTCGAGTCGAGCCGTACCAGCAAATCAGGAAAATTGTCGGTTGGATTGTGCGACAAGATGATAGAGCGATGAAGCCCACACAGTGAACATTCTGCTAAGCCTGCGCGTAATACCTCCGCACCGCCCGCTCGCCCAGTAGATTCGGGGGCCGATGCGCGCCGAGCGGCACGCATCGAGTCGAAATGCTTGGCACAGTAAACCTTCGAAAGGAAGAACGTGGGCGACACGCTGCGCGTTGGTGAAGAACTCGGGCTCGGCCAGACTCTGGTCGGCGGTGCGTACACCCTTACCCTGCAGCCCGACGGCAATCTGGTGTTGTCGGAACCGGATGGAAATGTCGTGTGGTCCACCCTGACTCACGATCAAGGTGTCGAGCGGGCCGTGCTGCAGGAGGACGGCAACTTCGTGCTCTACAAGGGCGAGGGTGCCGCCTGGGCCACCGAAACCAATGGCCGGGAAGCGGACCGGCTGACCGTACAGGCCGACCGCAATGTGGTGCTGTACGGCAAGGACGGCAGCGCGCTGTGGGCCTCGGACACCCAGACCGACAACCCGCTGCCCGCCCCGGAGCCGGAGCCCCAGCCGGTTGCCGAGCAGGTCGCCGAGCCCGTCGCCGAAGAGGTTCCGCCCCCGCCGCCGGCCGTACAGACCTACACGGTCGAGCCGGGCGACACCCTGTGGGCGATCGCCGAGCGCTTCTATGGCGACGGCAACCGCTATCAGGAGATTGCCGACGCCAGCGGTATCGGCAACCCGGATGCCATCAACCCCGGCCAGGTGCTGACCATCCCGTAACACTCACCGTGACGAGTTGACGACGAAGGGCCCCGAGGCTGCGTCAGCTTCGGGGCCCTTCCGCGTCGGTGTCTATCGGCTTGTGAACGGCAAAAGTGCCATCTCGCGGGCATTCTTCACCGCGACGGCGACCTGGCGCTGCTGCTGCGGGGTGAGTCCGGTGACCCGGCGGCTGCGGATCTTGCCGCGGTCGGAGATGAAGGTGCGCAGCAGGTTGACGTCCTTGTAATCGACCGTCTCGACGCCCGCCGCGATCAGCGGGTTCTTCTTCGGGCGACGGGCCTGCTCGGCGCGAACCTTCTTAGAGGGTGCTCGCTTGACTGCCATGTGACGGGTTTCCTTCTCGAGATCAGTGGTGGTCTACCAGCTCGATTTATGCACACCGGGGAGTTCACCCCGATGGGCCATCTCGCGCACACGTACCCGGGAAAGTCCGAACTTCCGGAGATGACCGCGCGGTCGTCCGTCCGCGACGTCCCGATTGCGCAATCGTACCGGACTGGCATCGCGGGGCAGGCGCTGTAGCGCGGACTGTGCCGCGGCGCGGTCTTCCTCGGGGGTGCTCGGCTTGCGGATCAACTCCGCGAGCTCCGCGCGCCGCGCCGCATGCCGGGCGACGATCTGTTTGCGCTGCTCATTGCGGGCGATCTTCGACTTCTTGGCCATCAGCGCTCCTCGCGGAACTCGACGTGCTTGCGCACTACCGGATCGTATTTGCGCAACACCATGCGGTCCGGATCGTTGCGCCGGTTCTTCCGTGTGACGTACGTATATCCGGTTCCCGCAGTGGATTTCAGCTTGATGATCGGCCGGATCTCGGTCGATTTCGAGGCCATGGTGCTCCCGTCAGATCTTGTCGCCGCGGGCTCGGATGCGAGCCACCACGGCCTCGATCCCATCCCGGTCGATGGTCTTGATGCCCTTGGCGGAGACGTTCAGCGTGATGCGCCGGTCCTCGCTGGGCAGGTAGTAGGTCTTGCGCTGGATATTGGGATTCCAGCGCCGGCTCGTCCGCTTGTGCGAGTGCGATACGGACTTGCCGAATCCCGGTTTGCGCCCGGTGACGTGGCAGTGGGCCGGCATGCGGACTCCTTCCAGTATTTGACAATCATTTTCGACAACAGCCGATCGACAATGTACCGTTGCTTGACGGCAAATGAAAATCATTTCCGATATGGCGGATCGGCACGTGTACTCACCGAGGCCGCCGCACATGCCGAATTGGATACCGAAAGGGGTGCCGCGTGGAACCCGACCTACTCCCACCCGGGAGGCAGTCCGACCGGAGAACGCCCGTCGTGGTGCTCGCCGGATGCTCCGGAGCCGCCGCCGCGGGTGTGGCACGGTTGGCCGCCGCACTGTGCGAGACACCGGGCACCGTCACCATCCGCCACGACCTCAGTGGACTCGGTGAAGGCATCGTGCATCGCACGGTGCGCATCGGCGAGCAGGAGACCGCGACCGTGCTCGAATTGGCGCACGGCTGCGTCTCATGCACCCTGCGCATCGATCTGCTGCCGCTGCTGTGCGTGCTCGCTGCCCGTGAATCGGTGGATCGCATTGTGCTGGAACTGGATTCGGCCTTCGAGGCGGAAGCGGTATGCCAGGCGATCGAGAATATCGACGTCACCGGTGTGGTCGGTCGCGTCAACGGCCCCGCCGGTCGAGATGTGCGGGTCGAGGCCGTCCTCACCTGTGTGGACGCGCGAATCTGGTTGGCCGATGCCACCAGCGAGGACACCCTTGCCGAGCGCGGACTCGCGACCGCCGAGGACGACCGGACCGTGGCCCAGGTTGCGGTCGGTCAGGTCGAATTCGCGGATGCCGTTGTGGCACACGGCGATACCGGCGACCCGATCGATCGGGCTCGCCTCGCCGCGGTGCTTTCCCGGCTCGTGCCCGAAGCGCCGGTGGCCTGGATCGACGATATCGATCTGCTCGACTCAGCCGATATCGAGGCATTGCTCGCGCGCATCCCGGCCCAGTCGCGGCGCGGCCGCGTCTTCGATGCCCACGCGCCGCTGCTGCGCGGCCAGCCGCCGCTCGGCGCCGAATGCGGTGTCGTCCTTGTCGAATTCGCCGCGAGCCGCCCATTCCATCCGGCCCGCCTGCACGAGGCCCTCGACGTGCTCTTCGACGGAGTCGTGACCGCGCGTGGCCGGATATGGCTGGCCACCCAGCCGAACGAGGTGGTGTGGCTGGAATCGGCGGGCGGTGGATTGCGCGTAGGAGGCGCCGGATCGTGGCTGGCCGCCATGAGTCCGAGCGAGTTGGAACAGGCCGACCCTACGCGTCGGGCCATGGCCGCACTGCGCTGGGACGAGCAGTTCGGCGACCGCGACATTTCCCTGGTCATCCTGGCCCACGACGCGGACCCGGCCGAGATTCGGCGGGCCCTGCACTGGGCGCTGGTCGAGGACGACGAACTGCGCCTGGTGGAACGCGCACCCGAGCGGGTCGCGCAATGGGAGGACCCCTTCGGCGAATGGCATGCCGACCCCTGCGAACCTACCGGCCTGCCGATCGACGGCCAGGCGAAAAGCCCGAGAGGAGAAGCGAAATGAAGACTGGCCGAAAAAGCGTCACAAGCCATCCGGACTACCACCCGGTGGTGTTCGAGGATTCGAGCACCGGAAAGCGGTTCCTGACCCGATCCACCGCCAGCAGCGCCCGCACCGTCGAGTGGGAGGACGGCAATACCTACCCGCTGCTGGTCGTGGACGTCACCTCCGATTCGCACCCGTTCTGGACCGGCGCGCACCGCGTGCTGGATACCCAGGGCCGGGTGGAGAAGTTCGAGCGCAAATACGGCAAGCGGGCCTCGTCCCGGCCCGTACGAGGGGAGGGCTGACATGGCGGTGCCCAAGCGCAGGATGTCGCGGTCGAATACCCGCAGCCGCCGCTCGCAGTGGAAGGCGACCCCACCGGCCCTGGTGCCGGTCAGTGTCGGTGGGGTCGTACACAAAGTGCCGCGCCGGCTGGTGCAGGCGGTGAAACGCGGACTCGTTGATCTAGAGCGACTTTGATGCCTGCGTAAGCACTACGAAGCTCGTCTCACGAGCGGCCCGTCTTGCGTTCGAGCCTTGTCGAGCACCACGTTTACGGTCATGCGAACTCCTTCGTACGAACCGGTATGTGCAAGCTGACGGTAACTCGCGCGCTGCTGGGTGGGACTGAACGCGCAGGGTCGATGGTCGATCGACCAGAACGGCTCGATGCCGGTCTCGGATCGGAACCGCTCGACAGCGTGGCAATCGGAGAGCTATCCATGTGATGCATGTCACGTGGCGATTTTCTATTTCTGTGATTGCGATGCGGTAGCTCATTGATCAATTACGTACTGTGAGTTGGTTTTTCGTGTCCGTAAAAGTCCTGGCGCAGTGATGATTTCGTGCTCTCGCGCCGGTACCCTCATCCAGGAGGGCGGGTTCTCGGAACCCCGGTTCACCGAATCTCCGAGAACCCGCTCATCGCCAAACTTCCGGCAGCTAAGCCGATTTCCCCACTTCCCGGTTACCGGGCAAACCTGGCAAGTCCGACAATAGGGACTCCAGCCGGGCCAGATGCTCACCCACGAAATCGGCCGGCCCCTCGATCAGTGAGAGCGGCCACGGCCAATGCGGCCCTGCCAACCGCTTGACCTCCTCGACCAGATCCGCGGTGGTCGCTTCGAGTTCGCTGATCTCCGTGCGCAATTCGCCGACTTGCGTACGCAAATCGGCCGATTCGTCCTCCAGCTCCTTGATCCGCTGCAGCGCCGCCGCCACACCATCGACCAGGGTGCGATGGCGGCCCTGGGTATCGGTGCCGAGCTGCGGCCAACCGGACAACTCCGGACCGCGCAGCTGGATCTGGATATCGCGCAGCACTGCCTCTTGTTCCGGCGTCACATCCGGTTCCTCCTGTACGAAGTCCCACTGGCCGAAATCTATTGTCTCGGACTCATTTACATCGCAGAGCACGCCGCCGACAACCACCTGCCGCAATGTTTGATGGATATTGCGCCTGGTCTCCACATTGGTGCCCGACCAGGCGTCGGTCTGCCACGACCAGGCCGCGACGCCCGCGTCCAGTGCCCGGCTGATCGACCAGAAACCGCCGTAGATACCCACATTCGCGGCGCCGAGCACGGTGGCCGCGCCTTCGAGATAGCCATTGATCGCCATCTGGTCCTGCGGCGCCGAATCGAAATCCGCGGAGAAGTAAATCGGCCGGTCCGAGCGCCCGCCACAGCGCAGCACCTGCGCCAAACCCGCACGGGCATCGATGATTCCGGCGCCGTAGCCGTCCAGCATCCTGGCCGCGGTCGTCTCCCAGTTCGACACGATGGAGATGCCGTTGGCCCGCAGGTCATCGGCCTCGGCGGGGGTCAATTGCTTGCCGGGTAGGGTCGGACCGCCCTCGGAGAGGTAGCGCACGACGAAATCGAAACCGGCCGCTCGGACGGCCGCGCCGCCGGGACGGCCCGCTGCGTAGTCCAGCCCCAAACGCATATCAGTAACTGTAGGGGGTGTCGGCGGCCGAAATCGGCGGCATCGCCGAACCCGCCAAAACCGTCGGTGCCCGGTGGTCGACTGGGTCCGTGGAGGTGCCTATTCATCCGGCCAAGAAGTTCTACAGCGACGTATTCGGCTTCAGCTACACCGAATTCGACTTCGGCGACGCCGGGTACGTGGTGTTCACACCGCCGACCAGAACCGAGGGCGTCGGTGGCATCGCCGACGAGTCCGGTAAGCACGCCGACGGTATGCCCTCGTACTGGCTGGTGTGGTTCCAGCACGACGACGTGGACGCGGGGGTGGCGAAGACCACGGAATTGGGTGGCCGGGTGCTACAGGCGATAGCGGATTCACCCGCCGGACGCTCGGCCGTAATCGCCGGTCCGCAGGGCGAGGCGATCGGCATCATCGATCCGAGTAAGGCCGTCGGAGAGATGCCCGCACCCAAGGCCTGACCAGCGAGCTCCAGCCGGTTCAGCGCACCGACTGGAACTCGGACCGATCCGAACGCAGCTCGGCCCGGCGCTTGGCCTCGAGCGCCGCCGCCGTCTCGCGCCGGTCCGGTGCGATCAGCACCGCACTGATCGGAACCGTCAGCGCGAGCGATCCGATAACGAACATGGGAAAGACGAACTCGAACAGGGTGAGTCCGTCCGGTGCCTTCGCGGTGGTATCGATGTTCGGATCGAGGGCCGCGACCCCGGCGTAGTACATGCCCGCCACACCGGCGGCGAACAGCAGTACCGTGGCCGCTCGCGCGAGCAGGCCATGCAGCGCCTGGAATGACCACAACGTGCCCACACCGGTGATCAGCGCGATCACCAGCGCGACCGCCGCGAGCCACGGGGAGATATCGACCGAACCCTGGATGCGGATGGACCCGAGTCCCAGATACAGGGTGAGGCCGATGCCGAACCCCATGACCAGGCCGCCCGGAATAAGCCGGGCCAGTTGCAGCCGACGGCCGATGACGATCAGCGCGACGAATACCGCCACGAACGACGTCACCATGGCCGCGATCATCTTGCCGCCATCGAAGCGCGCAGCGGTACCCGAAATATCGAGGCCGAGCAGCGCGACCGAGGTCGACAGCCAGGCCCCGACCCCGCCGAGCGCCACCGCGGCCGAGGTCACCCACACCAACCGAAACCGGGACGAACGCGCCGCGTGCAGTATGCATGCCAGGCCGACCACGGCGCCGAGCACCGAAACACCGAAGGAAAGTGCGGCGACCCAGTACCCCATCGAGAACTGGTCCACCGCAGCGCCGTTGTCCGCCGCAGCGAACAACCGGACGTCATGCATGTCGGGCGGTTCCTTCCAATTCGAGCGCCTTCAGTTGGGCGATCGCGTATTCGGTGACGGCCGCCAGCGCTTGGCGGACCTCCATGGCATTGCGCGCGTCGATATCCACGATGGGCACCCCCTCGCGCACCGAAAGCGCCTCGCGCAGTTCGGCGATCGGGAAGCGCGGCGCATCCGGGAACCGGTTGACCGCGATCAGGAACGGCAGGTTGCGCGCCTCGAAGAAGTCGACCGCGGCGAAGCTATCTTCCAGTCGCCGGGTGTCGATGAGCACCACCGCGCCGATGGCGCCGCGGATCAGGTCGTCCCACATGAACCAGAAGCGGCGCTGGCCGGGCGTACCGAACAGGTACAGCACCAGGTTGCCCGGCAGGATGATGCGGCCGAAATCCATGGCGACCGTGGTTGTTTCCTTATCCGGGGTATCGGCGAGATCGTCGATACCGTCGGAGAAGCGGGTCACCATGGCCTCGGTGCGTAGTGGGACGATCTCCGATACCGCGCCGACGAAAGTCGTCTTACCCGCGCCGAAGCCGCCCGCGACCACGATCTTGGTCGAGGCGACGCGAGTATCGGCATCGGCGGGTCCGGCGGTGCCGGATCCGGAGTTGCCGGGCTGCCCGTAATTTCCGCCTTGCCTATAGGGCACGGAGTCCACGCAAAGTCCTCTCCATAAGGGAACGGCGCTCGTCGAAGCTCGCCTCGTCGGTCAGGGTCGAATGCACGCGCAGCGCGCCGTCGACGACGAGGTCACCGACCATGACCCGGACCATGCCGAGCGGTCGATCCAGGTGGGCGGCGATCTCGGCGACCGACAGCCGGTGCGTGCCGAGCCGCAGGATCTCGGTGCGCAGATCGCCCGCCGGCCAGTCGAGATGCGCAGTGTACGACAGGGTTTCGATAACCGCTTCGAGCGGTAGGTCGACCGCGGGTTCGGTACGCCCGGAGGTCAGGGCGTACGGTCTGACGCGGGTGGTCGGCCGGTTCGGTCCGTGGCCGAATGGACTCGACATCGTTGGATCAGACGGCTGTCCGGGCGGTGGCCGTGACCACCGTGCCCACACGGTCGACGAGCAGTGCCATTTCGTAGCCGATCCGGCCGATATCGTGCGACTTGTTGGCGAGCACGGCCAGGTGCGACCCGTTGCCGACGCTCATCACCAACAGGTAGCCGCGCTGCATCTCCACGATCGACTGCATCACCTTCCCGCCGTCGAACAGCGATGCCGCTCCGGTGGACAGGCTGGCCAGACCCGCGGTCACCGCAGAAAGCTGTTCGGCGCGGTCCGCGGGTAGATTCGGACTGGTCGCCTGCAGCAGACCGTCCGCGGTCACCAGCACCGCATGCGACACCCCGGGCACATCCTTGGTGAAGCGGGCAACCAGCCAGTTGAGGTTCTCGTCCGTGGTGCTGTTCGGGTTGGTCATACAAGCCCTCCGTCGTTGTACTGCGCTTCGGCCCGCCCGCTGCGGACCCCACTGAGATGCCTGGTCAGGTTGTTCCGGATCTCCTCCGGATCGCGTATGCCGGGTTCCTCGACCGGCGCGAGGCCGCCGGGCACCAATTGCGCTCCGGGCCTGCGGATCGGCAGTCCGCCGACGGTACGGGCCTCGGCGGTCGGATGACTGGCCTGTTCGGCGGCCGTCCAGCCCGCATCGGCGGGGGAGGACCATGCCGACGGCGCGGTTTGCGACGTCGCGGGTTCGACCAACCACTCCGAGACCATCCGCTGATAGATCGGCGTGGGCGATTCGCCCTGCACGGGCTGTAGTCGGGTCGAGGTATTGGTCGCGGTTTCGGCCGAGACCGGCTGTAGTCGAGTCGAGGTCTGCTCGGGTTCGGTTGCGGCGGCCGGTCTTCTGGTCGGCAGCGACGGCCGTAGGGTCGGCTGTTGGCCGGTCGGGTACGGCTCGGCCGGCTCGTGGGAGACGATCGGGTTCGATCCGGTGTTCATCGGTTCGTCGGGTTGTTCGGCCCACAGATCGGTGACCGCGCCGAGGGGCACCTGCGGTTCCACATCGACGACCGAATTCGGTCCGGTGGCAGGCTCATCCGTCGGAGTCGGCGGCCCGAACGGTGCGCTGCGGGACCGGTCGTGCTCGCCGCGACGGCCGCTCGGATTCTCCGCGAATACGTCGACCGAGGTTTCGGTATGATCGTCGCCGGGTATTGGTACCTCAGGCGCGTCGGCAACGCGCATGGTCGGACGACGTTGTGGCAGACCGGAACTGGTGACCCCGAACCGGGATGGCTCACGCTGCGGCAGGCTCGGCACCGGCACCAGCGTGCGCGGCGGCTGCTGTTGCGAGGGGGCGGGCAGTGCGGCCATGGTCTGCGACTCGATGGCCCGCTGGTTCGGATCGGTCGCATCCAGGGGCGGCGCGACAAGTGCGCCGGGCAGGTGCACGCTTGCGGTGATGCCGGGCTGCTGTGCCATGGTCGAGGTGCGACGCAGGTTCACCGTGATGGTATGTCGCTTGGCGAGTCGGCCGACGACGAAAAGGCCCATGCGGCGGGCGGTTTCGACGGTGACCTCACCACCGGAGGCGAGCCGGTCATTGGTGAGCTGCAGATCCTCCAGCGACATGCCGAGGCCGCGGTCGGTGATCTCGATCAGGTAGCCGCCGTCGACCGCGCGCGCCACCATCACCGCGACCGGGGTGGTCGGCGGGGAGTAGCGCAGCGCGTTATCGATCAGTTCGGCCAGCAGATGTTCGATATCGACCGCGGGCTCACCGGCGACGATGCCGTCGGGCACCGCGCCGATTTCGACCCGCTGGTAGTCCTCCACCTGGGAGACCGCACTCCAGAGCATGTCCGATAGCGGCACCGGAT
Organism: Nocardia sp. NPDC050412; assembly: GCF_044458825.1. Lineage (NCBI taxonomy): Bacteria > Bacillati > Actinomycetota > Actinomycetes > Mycobacteriales > Nocardiaceae > Nocardia > Nocardia sp. NPDC050412. The sequence continues at coordinate 509,371 of NZ_JBITIJ010000006.1, read as the reverse complement.
GTAGTTGTCCGCGGCGCAGTGCGGTACCGGCGAGCACCAGCAGGTTGTCGCCGTTGCGGCGCATGCGGGTGGCGAGGTGGTCGAGGCGGAACAGGCTTTGTAGTCGTTCGGCATTGTCCTCGTCGTGTTCCAGATCCTCGATCAGCGACAGCTGCTGTTCGACCAGGGATTGACTACGGCGGGAAAGGGTTTCGAACATATTCCCGATCTGCAATCGCAGTCGGGCCTGATCGGCGGCGAGATTCAGCGCCTGCTCGTGGATTTCGTCGACGGCGCGGGCCAGCTGGCCGACCTCGTCGGTGGTGTGCACGCCGACCGGGGTGATCTCTGGGGTGGCGCCACCGCTGCGCACGACTGCGAGCTCGTCTGGCAGTTTGACATGCGCGACCTCGAGCGCGTCGCGACGCAGCCTGCGCACCGGGACGACCAGGGTGCGCGCGACGGCCAGCGCCAGCGCCAGACCGGCCAGCAGCATGCCGATGACGATCGTGGTCTCGCGCAGCGCACCGGTCTGCGCCTCGGTGGTCCGATGCGCCAGTGCTCTATCGATGGTGCCGGCCAGGGAATTGGTGGTCTTCTCGTAGGTGTCCGAGCTGATCTGTAGTGAATCCAGTACGGCCGGATTCGATGTCGGATCCCCGCCGTTCTGACTGAATGCGCCGAGGCGGATGCCGACCGCGTCCAGCAGTGGCCGCATATTCGGCGCATTGTCCGGCAGGATGATGCCGTAGGTATTGATCATGGTCATCTCGGCGCCGGCGGAGGTGAGCACCTTCGCGCGCACGCTCGGATTGTGGGCGGCATCGGGGGAGCCGACCATCATGCGCTGCTGGGTGAGCACGCGGCGAGCGTTCTGGATCGCGCCGATCTGCAGGAAGTAGCGCTGGATGACGAGGTCCTCGACCGAGGGCGAGAGGGCGTAGGCGTTGCCGATGCGAACCGCGATCTCATCGGCCTGCTCACCGACCATCATCGGCGATCCGTTGCGCAGGCTATTACGCATGGTGGTGCCGGTGGCGACAGCCGAGGCCAATTCGGAGGTGACCCGGGTGCTCACCTTGGTCGTGCGCATTCCGGCCTCGAGATCGGCGAGTGCCTGATCGAATTTCGTCAATGCCGCGTCGGTCGCCGGATCCGCGGTGTTACCCCAGGAGGCGGTCGCCGCGACCGCGAGTTGTTCGGTGGCCGTTCCGAACTTGACGATCGGGCGAATGATGATGACCTGTTCGGTCGCCGCATCCAACTGGGACATGGTGCGCAGTTCGTTGTTGATACGGAGCACGGCGAAGACGGTGGCCAGCAGCACGGGCAGGACCAGCACGATGCCAACCTTGCGAGTGACCGACCAGTTGGACAGACTGAATTGCCAGGACCGCGGTGCAGCTTCCATCCGCTTCCGTTGCCTCCGCTTCACGAGCTTGCACGTGTGCCCCCGGATGGCGCGTGGCTGTTCGGTTTTGATTCAACCCGCTGAGAACCAACTAGAGGTCTTCTTTTTACCGCAGGGAACATACCGCGCAGAGTGACTAACGGCAATCTGGGGCAGTCGCTCTGTAATTCACTCGAATATGGCTACTCAGAACGGGTTTCGGTGCCCAAAACGGTTGCCGGTTTCCGTCGAGATCTGTACGTGATCACAAACGTGCTGGTCGCTCGTCCAGCCCCTAGTGGGCCGCATCGATGCTGGGCACGGCGTGTCGAGCGGCGCGCTCTCAGTGGACTCTCAGTCGATGCGGTCAAACTGGGGGCATGCGCATTCTGGTAGTCGACGACGATCGTGCCGTCCGGGAATCGCTGCGCCGGTCACTGACCTTCAACGGCTACTCCGTAGAGCTCGCGGTCGACGGTGTGGACGCGCTGGAGAAAGCAACCACGCAGCGACCGGATGCCCTCGTACTCGACGTGATGATGCCCCGGATGGATGGGCTCGAAGTTTGCCGACGCTTGCGCAGCACCGGAGACGATCTGCCGATTCTGGTTTTGACGGCGCGGGATTCGGTTTCCGAACGGGTAGCCGGACTCGATGCCGGTGCCGATGACTATTTGCCGAAACCATTCGCGCTCGAGGAATTGCTGGCCCGATTGCGCGCGTTGTTGCGCCGCCGGGCCGCCGATCCCGGCGAGGTTTCCGAGACCATGACGTTCGCCGATCTGTCGCTGGATCCGGTGACCCGCGAGGTGACCCGTGGCGACCGGTCGATCAGCCTCACCCGCACCGAGTTCTCACTGCTGGAAATGCTGATGGCGAATCCGCGCCGAGTGCTGACCCGCAGCCGCATCCTCGAAGAGGTCTGGGGTTACGACTTCCCGACGTCCGGCAATGCGCTCGAGGTCTATATCGGCTACCTGCGCCGCAAGACCGAGGCCGAGGGCGAGGCCCGGCTCATCCACACCGTGCGCGGTGTCGGCTACGTGCTGCGCGAAACACCCCCGTAGGCGAGTCGACATCCCATGGCCAGAACCAATCCCAAGCGACAAGTTGTCGCGGCGCTCGGCGCATATCCCCCGGAACCGCCGGATATGCGCCCGCCCATGCCACTGACCAGATCGGTCTCCCTGCGCTGGCGGGTCACCCTGCTCGCGGCCTCGGTGGTCGCCATCGCGGTGGCCGTCACCTCGATCGCCGCCTATGCCATGGTGGCGCGCGCCTTGAATGCCGATGTGGATGCTCAGCTGAAGGCGCGCGCGAACACCATGATCAACAATAATTTCGACAGTTTGGGTTTTCAGTCGATCGTGCTGGCCGGCCTGTACTCCAATGATGTCGGAGTTGCGCTGATATACGCGAAAGACAAGGCGTATATGCCACCGCAGCAAACGATTCCACCGGTCGGCACCCAGGAACTCGCGGTCGCAAACGGTGAGTTGCCGTCGTCACTACGTACGGTGAGTAATCAGCGGGTACTTGCGGTGCCGACGCATTCCGGTGCGACGTTGGTCATCTCGCAGCGGCTGCAACCGACCCGCGAGGTATTGGACCGGTTGGCCTGGTTGTTGTTCGTCGTCGGCGGTTGTGGCGTTGTGCTGGCGGCGGCGGCGGGTACCGCGGTCGGCCGCACCGGGCTGCGCCCGATCGGACGGCTCACCGCGGCGACCGAACGGGTCGCCCGCACCGACGATCTGACACCTATTCCGGTGACGGGTGACGATGAACTCGCGAGGCTCACAGAGAGCTTCAACACAATGTTGCGCGCACTCGCCGAATCGCGCGGTCGGCAACGTCGATTGGTCGCCGACGCCGGACATGAATTGCGCACGCCGCTGACATCGCTGCGCACCAATATGGAATTGCTTATCGCCTCCAGTCGCCCTGGTGCGCCGCAGATTCCGGAGCAGGATATGGCCGAGCTGCGTGCCGATGTGATGGCTCAGATCGAGGAACTGTCGACCCTGGTCGGCGATCTGGTCGATTTGGCTCGCGAGGACGCACCCGAAACCGTTTATGAACGAGTGGATCTCGGCGAGGTGGCCGAGCGTGCGCTGGAGCGGGCCCGGCGTCGCCGCGGTTCCATCGAGTTCGCCGCGCAGTTGCAGCCCTGGTTCGTATACGGCCATGAGGCCGGCCTGGAGCGAGCGATTCTGAATGTGCTCGACAATGCCGCCAAGTGGAGTCCGGCGGGCGCGCAGGTGAAGGTCACCATGCGGGAAACCGGTCGGGGATTGCTCGAGCTCGATGTCGACGACGCCGGACCCGGCATTCCGAGCGCCGAGCGCGAGCTGGTGTTCGACCGTTTCTATCGGACCACGGCATCGCGTTCCATGCCTGGTTCGGGGCTCGGCCTGGCGATCGTCAAACAGGTGGTGACCAAGCACGGCGGCACGATCACCATCGAGACCTCCGAGCGCGGCGGCGCCTTGGTCCGGATCGTGTTGCCGGGTGCGGCGACCATGCTCGACGGGGCCGTCGATTCCGTAACCGATTGACGCCCTTCGAGACCCGGCCGTGATACCGCAGCGCAATGCGTGTTGGCGCCTCGGTCCGTATGGTATTGCCGAGTGAAGGTGGGAAGGCCGGTTCCGGTCCGTTCGCCGATATCTCGGAAAACTGAAAGCGGGGTCTCAGTTCGCTCTCAGTCGTCGTCGCCAAGCTGGTCGGAGACGTAAGGAGAAAAATGACCGAGGATTCCAAGGAAGGCGTGACGCCGCAGCCGGATCACGCCGATACCGCGCCCGGTCCGCATCCGACCCAGGAGATCCCGGTCGTTGCGCCGGGCCAGTCCTACGCGCGGTCCGGATACGGGCCTCAGGAACCGACACCACATCCAACGATCTGGCAGCAACGCATGTCGCAGAATCCGACTCAGCAGTTCCCGGGGCCCGAAGCCGGCCCGGAATACGCCCAGCCGTCCTACGCGCCGCCGCGCCCACCCGGCGGGCCGTATCCCGGCGCCGCATTCGCCGCCGAGCCGCAGCCCGAACCCGCCCGCCGCCCGGTCCGCACCGGCCTGGTCGTCGGCGCGCTCGCGCTCGCACTCGTCAGCGGTGGCGTCGGTGGCGCGGTCGGCTCGCTGGTCACCCGGACCGATAACGGGCACGCCACGGTGACCAATGCGCTGGACGCACCGAAGCCCAATGTCAGCAATGTCGCCAACGCACCGGCCGGCTCCACCCAGGCGGTGGCACAGAAGGTGCTGCCGAGTGTGGTGATGATCAAGGTCGCCAGCAACCGCGCACAGGGCGAGGGCTCCGGTGTGGTGCTGTCCTCCGACGGTCTGATCCTGACCAATAACCATGTCGCCTCCGGCGGTGGCGCCAACGCCAAAATGGAGGTCGCCTTCGCCGACGGCACCACCGCACCCGCCACACTGGTCGGCGCCGATCCGGTCTCCGATCTGGCCGTCATCAAGGTGCAGGGCAAGGACGGACTGACCCCGATCGAACTGGGTAGCTCGTCGAATCTAGCGGTCGGCCAGCCGGTCATCGCTATCGGCTCGCCGCTCGGGCTGGCCGGCACGGTGACCACGGGCATCGTCTCGGCACTCAACCGTCCGGTCTCGACCAACGGTGAGGGCACCCCCAGCCAGGTGCAGCCGGTCATCGACGCGGTCCAGACCGACGCCGCGATCAACCCGGGCAACTCCGGTGGCGCGCTGGTCGACGCCAGCGGCAAACTCATCGGCATCAATACCGCCATCGCGAGCCTCGGCGGCAGCGAGGCGACCGGTCAGCAGAGCGGTTCCATCGGCCTCGGCTTCGCCATCCCGGTCGATCAAGCCCGCCGGGTTGCCGACGAACTGATCAAGACCGGTCACGCCACCTACGCCCAGATCGGCATCAAACTGCGCCCGCAGGACTCCGCGGCACGGGTGCTGGAGGCGACGCCGGACGGTCCGGCCGCCAAGGCGGGCATTCCTGCCAATGCCATCATCACCAAGGTGGACAGCCGCACCATCGACTCGGGTGACGCACTCATCGCCGCGGTCCGTTCTCATCAGCCTGGAGACAAGGTGAAGGTCACCTACACCGATGAACAAGGTAACAACCCCAAGACAGTCGACGTGACGCTCTCCGGTGCGGCCGCGGACGGTGGCCGATGATGCGGGTGCTGCCCGGCGGATTGTCGGCACGACCGGGAGCCGACGCCCACCTCGTCGATCTGGACGCTACGGTTACCAACATGGAAATCGATGCTCCTGTCGCGGGGCGTGCTCTGGTGGTGGTCGTCGACGATCGAACGGCGCATGGAGGTGTGGACTCGCTCGGGCCGCTGGTCACCGAGCTGCTCACCGAGGCGGGTTTCCTGGTGGACGCTTCGGTATCGGTGCAGGCCGATGAGGTGGAGATCCGCAATGCGCTCAACACCGCGGTGATCGGCGGTGTCGACCTGGTCATCTCCGTCGGCGGCACCGGTATGTCCCCGCGCGATGTCACCCCGGAGGCCACCTCGCAGGTGCTCGACCGGGAACTGCCCGGAATCAGCGAGGCGCTGCGTTCCTCGGGGCGCGTCGCCGGTTCGCTCGATGCCGGCCTCTCGCGCGGTCTGGCCGGAATCTCCGGCAGCACACTGGTGGTAAACCTGCCGGGCAGCCGGGCCGCGGTCCGCGACGGCATGGCAACCCTCGGTCCGCTCGCCAGCCGAGTGATCGGCGAGCTGTCCGGATTGGCGGAATAAATTACCGCCGCGGACTCCTCCGACGACCCTCGTCCGGCGACACGCCGGGCGAGGGATGCGGCGCGTCTGGCAAAAATTTTCGGTGAGGTCCTTCCGGAGACAACCGGTGACGAGCGCGGCGACGAGACCGAATCGTTATCGGACGACTGGCTCCGGTCGCAGGTCCCACCCCATCACGGCTCCTGACCCATCTACGGTCCGGCCACGTACCATCGTTCGCGGTTGCGCCTACATCCACCGTGAATTCCTCACGGTGAGGTTTGCTAGACCTTCAAGTACGGTGCTGTCTCGTAGTTACCGACGGCATCGTTGCGACTGCGGCCGCCTTTTGGAGTTGCTCGGCTGGCGCTTCGTTCCTGTTTATGCACGTCAAGCAATATGAGCATTTGAGACGGTGTGAGCTAGATCACATTGATCTTAACGAAAACTTACGTTGCCAGACCGTTACTGGTCGGTTTAATCTCGCCACGAGCCACCCACGCTGCTGGACCTCGCGGGCCCGGGTGCGGCACGTACGTTTGTCGACTCGGCGGAACTCGGCTCGGTTCCGATGCCAGCACTGACCGTTGCGCCGAAATAACAGCCGGTTACACATCGGCAACAATCGGGGCACAAACTGAGCTGGGCCTGAGAGGACCAACGTCCAGCCTCGATGGTCGAGGTTGACTGTTAGAACCTGATGAGGGGAAGTATGAGCGAGAACCGCACCAACGGTCTGCGCCGCGGTGCCCGGATCGCGGGCGTCGGCGCTGCCGCGGCCGTGGCCATGGGCCTGCTTTCGACCGGTGCTGCCAATGCCGATACCTTCGTGCCGTTGCCGGACGGCCAGAAGAACGGCCCCGACGTGACGCTCGCCCGAACCGGTGAGCACGCCCTGATTTCGCCTTCGTTGGCAGCCAACGGTGCCGGCCGTGTGGTCTGGGTTTCGGGCAACGCCGTCGCGGATGTGAACGTTACGCCGGAAGGCACTGTCGGCCCGAACAACGGCGCCTCCGGTGCTCCCGGTACCAACAACTCCTCCACCCACGGCGCATCACAGCTGAGCACCGGCTACATCGTCGGCTGCCAGGTCAGCATCGCCAGCGACGCCATCTCGGCCGGTCTGTCCGGCGGTATCAACCTCTCGGGCGGTTCGCTCGGCGGTTCGATCGGCCTCAACCTCGGCCCGGGTGAAGTCAAGTTCGTGCAGATCGACTACAAGGACATTCTGAAGCCGGGTCGCTACTCGGTCGAGTACCAGGATGCCGAGATCGAGATCCAGGGCTGCGCGGGCTACGCCCAGGCGCGTGCCTACACCGTCGTCGAGATCATCGGTGACCACTACTCGAAGACCACCCTCTACGGGCAGCCGTTCAGCATCGGCTGACGTCGGTCAATCCACGAATATTCTTCTCGCTCAAGCGAATCAACCCTCGAGGGATTATTAGCATGATCAACCGTAAGAACGTGGCACGGGTGGCCGGTGTCGGCGCCGCTGCCACTGTCGCTCTTGGCCTGTTCTCCACCGGCGCCGCGAACGCCGATACCTTTGTGCCGCTGCCGGGTGGCTCGATTACCAAGACGCTGTCCGACGGCACCGTCGTCACCATCAGCCTGACCGGCGAATCCGCCAACATCAACCCGTCCATGGGCTCGACCCCGCTGCACCGCAATGCGTGGGTTTCGGGTAGCGCTCAGGTCTCGGTATCCGGTGACGGCGGCGGCTCGATCTTCCCGGGCTACACCGTCGGCTGCCAGGTGAACATCTCCGGTGGCGGTGCCACCGGAGGTGTCGAGGGCACTGCGGACTGGAGTGGTGACACCGTTACCGGTGGTGTCGGCGCGACCAGTGGTGCAAACCTCACCCTCGGCCCCGGCCAGTCGCAGTCGTTCTACGTGCTCGATCTCGAGCAGGCCGACGACTTCGGCAATGAGGCGCACAAGAAGCGCAATAAGTTCAAGAACGGCAGTGGCTCGGTCACCTGGGCCGATGAGACCATCGGTCTGACCGGCTGTGGTGGCTACGCGCAGGCGCGGGCCTTCGTCAGCGTCGAGGTGGAGACCGACAACGTCATCACCTGGACCACTCTGTGGGGCCAGCCGTTCAGCCTCGGCTGATCGGCAGGGGCATCGCCCCCTGAAAACCCGAGCGGGCTCGTCGCATTCGCGGCGGGCCCGTTTTCGTGATGAAACCCCTTAGCGCCCAGCCAAATTCGCAGATCGTAGCGGATCGAACGGTAACATGTGCGAAATCTCACAGGAATTCGGCGCAAACCACTAATATTGGGCGCACCCAAGATCGTCCACCGACGAGATTGTCGGCAAACCGCTTGATGGCCAATGTCTTTCCAGCGAGCGGTGTCGGCATGAAAGGGTTTTCGGCCTCGGTACCCCGAGGGCGACCGCTAGAATCCGATGAGGGGAAGTATGAGCAAGAACCGCACCAGCGGTCTGCGTCGAGGTGTCCGCATAGCGGGTGCCGTTGTCGCCGCCGCTGCTGGGATGGGCCTGCTTTCGACCGGCGCTGCCAACGCCGATGTTTTTGTGCCGTTGCCGGACGGCCAGAAGCTGGGCCCGGGCGTGACCGTCAGCCGGACGGCCGAACACGCCTTGATTTCACCATCTTTGGCCGCCAATGGCGCAGGCCGAGTCGTGTGGGTCTCGGGTAACGCCAATGCCGATGTGTCCGTCACTCCCGAGGGCAGCATCGGCCCGAATAACGGTGCTTCTGGAGCGCCGGGTACGAATAACTCCTCGACGCACGGTGCTTCGCAGCTGAGCACCGGTTATATCGTCGGCTGCCAGGTCAGCATCGCCGATAACGCGATCTCGGCCGGTGTTTCCGGCGGCATCAACCTCTCGGGCGGTTCGCTCGGTGGGTCGATCGGGCTCAATCTCGGCCCGGGCGATGTCAAGTTCGTTCAAATCGATTACAAGGACATTCTGAAGCCGGGACGCTACTCGGTCGAATATCAGGATGCGGAGATCGAGATCCAGGGCTGCGCGGGTTATGCCCAGGCGCGTGCCTACACCGTGGTCGAGATCATCGGCGACAACTACTCCAAGGTCACCCTGTACGGAGCGCCGTTCAGCATCGGCTGACCGCGGTGTCCGATTTGCGGCGTTCCTGGGCCCTACGTGGTTACGCATGTTGCCGCGTCCGGACCTGACGGCAACGCCGCGGGGATCTGTCGAATATCCACTCGCCGAATCGAATTCATCGAACTCAATCGCTAGGGGCAGTACCAATCATGATCGATCGTAAGTTTGTGGCGCGCGTCGCCGGGCTCGGCGGCGCCGCCGCGCTGGCGCTGGGCCTGTTGTCCACCGGTGCGGCCAATGCCGACACCTTTGTTCCGTTGCCGGGCGGCCAAATAGTCAAAACGCTGTCCGACGGAACGGTTCTCACCATCCGGCTGGTCGGCGAATCGGCCGATATCAATCCGTCCATGGGCGCAACACCGGTGCATCGCAATGCGTGGGTGTCGGGTAGCGCGCAGGTCGAGGTGACCGACGGCTGGAACGGCGCGATCTTCCCGGGTTATGTCGTTGCCTGCCAAGTGAATATCGACGGCGGCGGTGCCGAGGGCGGCGTCACCGGTGGTCTGGACTGGAGCGACAGCCAGAACGTCAAGCCGAAGGTGAGCGCCAGCAGCGGCGCCAACCTGAGTCTGGGTCCCGGCCAGGCGCAGTCGTTCTATGTGCTCGATCTCGAGCAGGCCGACGACTTCGGCAACGAGGCGCACAAGAAGCGCAATAAGTTCAAGGGCGGCAGCGGCTCGGTCACCTGGGCCGATGAGACTATCGGTCTCAGCGGCTGTGGTGGCTACGCGCAGGCGCGGGCCTTCGTCAGTGTCGAGGTGGAGACCGACAACGTCATCACCTGGACCACTCTGTGGGGCCAGCCGTTCAGCCTCGGCTGATCGAATATGTGAACGGGCCCGTCGCGTATCTTGCGACGGGCCCGTTTGCCTTGTGGCGCAGGGAATTACCGTATGTGATTGTAGTGCAGTCGAATTCGGTGTTTATCTGTTGGGCAGGGGAATTCGATCAAAATTCGTGACGTCCGCCCCCGCTGCGCTGGCTGTCGGAGAGCAGGTCGCGGATTTGGATCAGCACCTCGGAATCGCTGAGTTTGGTGTCCGGGGTGGTGCCGAACCGCTTCTTCGCGTGCAGTGCGGGCAGCACCAGCACGAAGTACAGCACCGCCGCGATGACCACGAAATTGATGGCCGCGGTGATGATCGGACCCACCTGCACGAAGGTGGCCGGTTTGTCAGCAACTAACTGGAAACCGAGGCCGAGGTCATCGCGTTCGCCGAAGACGGCCAGAATCGGATTGATGATGCCATTGGTGAACGCGGTGACGATCGCGACGAACGCGGTACCGATCACCACGGCTACCGCCAGGTCGACGACGTTTCCGCGGAGTAGGAATTCCTTGAAACCCTTCAACATTGCCGATATCTCCTCTTCGGGTGGGAGCTGACTCGTTGTGCTCGGCGGTTCGGGCTGCCGTATCGACCGATGCTAGTTGACCTTGATGGCAAATGTTCGGCAACATTGCTCAATGAAAAACCACGGTCAGGGCGGTGCGCAGCGATGCGGCGGCCACCGCGGTGGCGTGTTCGGCGTCCATCGCTACCAACACCACGCGCTCGGGCGCGCCGCGCCGATCACCGGGATCCGATACCAGCACGACCGCGGCATTGATCGCGAGTAGCCGGGCGGGCCGAGTGCCGGGACCGCTCTGTTCCTCGGCCCCGATGACATCCACCCGGTCGCCCGTCCGCAGGATTTCCGCGACTGCCGTATCCGCCAGTCGAATGGGCACGATGCGGGCATCACCCGCCCCGGCGGCGACCGCCGCCAGTCGCGGTCCGACAATGCGCAGATCGGTGAATATCTCGCCGGTGCGCATTCCGCCGGTCAGCGTCGCGCCGACCAGAACGGCGACATCGTCGACCGCGCCCGCGGGCAGTGTGCCGGATTCGAGAGGTGTCGAGCGCAGATCGGTCGCCTCGAGCAGATGACCCGGCGGCAGATCGCGTCCGGCGACCAAGACCTCGGTGCGTGCGCTGCCGGGATCGCCGCGCAGGAACAGGACGATCGCGAGTGCGGTGAGGGCGGCTGCGAGCAGGCGTCGAGCGAGTAGCGCGTCCGCCCATGACGGTCTGTTCCAGATAGTCGAGCGAAGCGAGTCGCCGCGGCCGAGATCGACGAACGATCGGGTCGTGCCCGACGGAATGATGCCCAGGGGAGCCATGCCGGGGAGCCTATTGTCACCAGCACCGCGACTCGCCCGAGAAAAGTCTGTCCTGTGGATATCGACAGCCCTGGGGATAGCTCCCGCAGGGCTGCTTCTATCAGGCGGAACTCAGCTGGCGACGGCCGTGCTGGTGGTGCTGGAGCTGCTCGACGAGCCGGAATCCGAACTCGACGTGGAGCTGCTTGCACCGCTGTCCGACTTCGCGGGCTCGCTGGCGGTCGAGGAGCCGCCGCGGCTGTCGGTGCGGTAGAAACCGCTGCCCTTGAACACGATGCCGACCGAGTTGAAGAGCTTGCGCAGCTTGCCAGAGCACTCCGAGCAGACGCTCAGCGCCTCATCGGTGAAGGACTGAACGATGTCGAAGCGGTTGTCACACTGGGTGCACGCATATGAATAAGTTGGCACTGGATCCTCCGCAGGGTTCGTCAATCTGGCACTCTACAGCCGACAGTGCCAACACCGCTAATCGGCATTTCATTCCGCAGCCCCAGCGCTACCCAATCGATGCAGTCCGCCATGCGGGGTGAGTGCCCAGCCCATGCGCAGATCGTGTGGTTCCTCGGGGAGCCGGTCGAGCAGTTCGTCGTCGCGTACCACCGCGATAAACCGCGCCGTCGGCCGAGCCGCGGCCAGTGTTCGGTCGTAGTACCCAGCGCCGCGGCCGAGCCGAACGCCGCGACGATCCACCGCCAGCGCCGGGACCAGGACCAGCTCCGCCAGGGCGATCGCATCGGTTAGCACCTCACCCGCGGGCTCCAGCAGTCCGAATCTGGCGCGCCGCAGATCATCGGTGCCGATGAACTCGGCCCATTGCAAGGGGCCCGGCGGCCCAGTGACCGGCAGCAATACCCGGGCGCCAGCCGTGCGCAGTGCCGTCAGCATCGCCGTCGATCCCGGTTCGTCGTGCATCGGCACGTACGCGCACACCCATGCGGGGACGTCGAGTCCAGCGACACTGTGGGCCAGCTCACGCGCCTCGGTTTCCTGGTCTGCCCTGGTCATCGCGGCCCGTCGAGCAGTAATTTCCGCCCGCCAGGCATGTTTGTCGCGCTCGCCGGGCATCTCCACAGTGATCACCTTAAGCTCACCGGGACCCGAGTCGGCGTGACGGCTGCTTCGGGCCGGTGACGGATGGATAGGGTAGGCGTATGACAGCAAAGGCCGGACAATCCGCGAATGGCGCAGTCGTGTCGTGTTTCCGCACGGCCGTCGTGCCCGCGGCCGGACTTGGGACGCGGTTCCTGCCCGCGACCAAGACCGTGCCCAAGGAGTTGCTGCCGGTGGTGGACACTCCTGGCATCGAACTGGTTGCGACGGAAGCCGCCGATTCCGGTGCGCAGCGGCTGGTCATCGTGACCTCGCCGGGTAAAGACGGCGTGGTCGCACACTTCGTAGAGGACTTGGTGCTGGAGAGCACACTCGCCGAGCGCGGCAAGTTCCAGTTGTTGGAGAAGGTGCGCAAGGCGCCCGCGCTGCTGGATGTCACCTCGGTGGTCCAGGACGAGCCGCTGGGCCTCGGTCACGCCGTCGCTCAGGCCGAGGGCGTCCTCGATGACGACGAGGACGCCATCGCCGTACTGCTGCCCGATGACCTGGTGCTGCCGTGTGGCGTGCTCGATGTGATGAGCCGGGTCCGGCGCAAGCGCGGCGGAACTGTGTTGTGCGCCATCGACGTTCCCAAGGATCAGGTCAGCGCCTACGGTGTCTTCGATGTCGCGCCGGTGCCCGATGCGGTGAACCCGAATGTGCTGCGGGTCAACGGAATGGTGGAAAAGCCCGCGCTTGCGGACGCACCGTCGACCTACGCGGCCGCGGGGCGATATCTGTTGGACCGCGCCATCTTCGATGCGCTGCGCCGGATCGAACCCGGCACGGGCGGGGAGCTACAACTCACCGACGCGATCGCACTGCTCATCGCGGAGGGCCATCCGGTCCATGTGGTGGTCCACCGTGGGTCGCGCCACGATTTGGGCAACCCGGGCGGTTATCTTCGTGCTGCGGTCGATTTCGCTTTGGAACGAGAGGAATACGGCCCCGCCCTGCGGGAGTGGCTGCAGCATCGGCTCAGTGCGGACTGGGACCCGCAGCTGACGACCTACGACTGATAGGCGCGGGCGTCGGGTTTCGCCGATAGTGGACCGTCGGGTACGAATGATGGTTCATCTGCGGTGTGAGCGACGGGCTCGTAGGCGGCAGCTCGCGTAACCACGCAGAGCCCCGGGAACACCGCGGATCGGGCAGAGCCGCGCGGGTTCGGTTGCGCGGTCGCGGAATCGGGTCGGCGACAGAGATCAGGAAGGGCTGGATGCGCTCGGTTGAGGATCAGCAGATCAAGGTGACGGCCGCGGCGGTCGCGCCCCGGCCGGTCCGGGTCGCGATCTCCGAGGCGCAAGGCCTGCTGTGTGCCGAGGACGTCGTCACCGAGCGGCCGCTGCCCGGCTTCGATCAGGCCGCCATCGACGGTTACGCGGTGCGCAGCGTCGATGTGTCCGCCGCGGGCACCGATATCCGTGACGAGGACGGCGAATTGGTCGATCTGACGCTGCCTGTCGTCGGCGAGGTGGTCGCCGGTTCCAAGCAGCCGATCCGATTGCAGCCGCGCCAGACCGTGCGGGTCGATACCGGTGCGCCGCTGCCGACACTGGCCGATGCCGTGCTGCCCTTGGATTTCACCGATGGCGGCCGCGCCAGGATCAAGGTGTACGAGCCGGTGCGATCCGGTGACTATGTCCGGCGTATCGGTGACGATGTGCAGCCCGGCGATGTCGCGGTGCGTGCGGGCACCATCATCGGTGCGCCGCAAGTCGGTCTGCTCGCCGCGGTCGGTCAGGACAAAGTGCTCGTGCATCCACGCCCGCGGCTGTCGGTGATTTCGGTGGGCGGCGAGTTGATCGATATCGATCGCACGCCTGGACCGGGACAGGTCTACGACGTGAATTCCTATGCGCTGGCAGCCGCCGCGCGCGATGCGGGCGCGGATGTGAACCGGGTCGGCATCGTGAGTTCGGATGCGCGGCGGCTGCGCGATGTGGTGGAGGGGCAGTTGGTTCGCTCCGAGGTCGTGGTGATCGCGGGGGCCATCGGGGGGTGGGCTTCGGAGCAGGTGCGCGAGGCACTCGAGGGGCTCGGTGAACTCGAAATCACTAGGGTCGCTATGCATCCCGGCTCCGTACAGGGTTTCGGGCGACTCGGGCGCGATGAGGTGCCGACCTTCCTGCTGCCGTCGAATCCCGTTGGCGCGCTGGTGGTTTTCGAAGTCATGGTGCGACCGTTGATCCGAATCGCGTTGGGGCGCAGACATCCCATGCGCCGGATCATTCGCGCCAGAACGATCACCCCGATCACCTCCATGGCCGGACGCAAGGGCTACCTTCGCGCGCAACTCATGCGTGATGAGGCTACCGGCGACTACCTGGTGCAGCCGTTGGGTGGCGGCACGGGCGGTTCGTCGCATCTGCTCGCCACGCTGGCCGAGGCGAACAGTCTGATCGTGATCGACCCGGACGACACCGAGATCAGAACCGGTGACGAGGTCCGGGTCGCATTTCTCGCACAGCGTGGCTGAGGCGTGGAGACGATGAATGTGTTCCGGGCCACGCAGCATCCCGGTTGGCCCGCGCATCTGGGGCCGGTGCGCGTCGCGGCCGGGGAGGTGACGTTGCGTCCGGTGCGGTTGCGCGATGCGGCGGCATGGAGCCGGATCCGGTTGCGCGACAGGGCGCATCTGGAGCCGTGGGAGCCGACCGGGCGCGGTGCCTGGGAGGCGCGCAACCACGTGTCGAACTGGCCGTCGCTGTGGTCGAGTCTGAAGTCCGAGGCCAGGCGCGGTGCGATGATTCCGCTCGTGATCGAGGTCGACGGCGCGTTCAGCGGGCAGTTGACCGTCGGCAATATCGTGCGCGGTGCACTGCGGTCGGCGTGGATCGGCTATTGGGTGGCCAAGGATTCGGGCGGGAAGGGTGTGGCGACAGCCGCGTTGGCGCTCGGGCTGGACCACTGCTTCGGGCCGGTCGGATTACATCGGGTCGAGGCGACCGTGCGGCCGGAAAACCTGGCCAGTCAAGCGGTTCTGCGCAATGTGGGGTTCCGCGAGGAGGGGCTGCTGAAGCGGTACCTGGATGTGGACGGGGCCTGGCGTGATCACCTGCTGGTCGGCATCACCGTCGAGGAGGTGGCGGGGACCGTCATCGATCGACTTGTGCGCGATGGGCGGGCCGCGCTGCCCTGAAATACTTGTACGCCCGTGCCGTTTTCGACGCGCCCGGCCGTTTTCGACGCGCGGCGCAAATGGTGGAACTGTGACAGGTGTGGCGTATGTGCACGGCGCGCCTGACCGAACTTGGTGCGACACGGAATTAACCTACGGACGTCGGAGGTGCGCCCCGCGCCCCCGGCATCCAGCCTGTGAGGCGGTGCCGAATACACCTCACGGCGGCCGGACGTCCGTCCGTCCGAGGCGTTTTGCGGCGAGCGAACGCACCGCGACGGGGCGCGGTGCGACCCGGTCGAAAGGCCGAGCGGACGATGCGTCGGGGACGGAGGTGCGGAGGCGAGATGCCGAATTCGATCCTGTGGATCGGCCTGGTAGTGCTCTGGGTCTTCGTGCTGTTCCCGATCCTCGCCGACCGGCACCCCAGGATCAGGCAGACGACCGACGCGGCGTTGGCGACCCGCGTATTGCACCGCGGAGGTTCCAAGCGGCGCACCAAGAGTGGCCCGGCCGCCGGCCACGACAGTGATCCGGATTACCGGCCGACCCGAGTGCAGAGAAAGCTTTCCCACAGCGATGATGCGGAGGACCGGATGACCCCACCGGCCGACGAGCAGGTCACCGAGGACGACGATCCCGCGGACAACCCGCCTGAAGCCGAGTCGGCGATATCTGATGCCGAAATCGACGAATTCGACGGTGCGGAGGGTGAATTCGACGACGATGCCGAAGAACTCGACGCCGCCGATTCCGACAATGCCGAAATCGCAACGGCCCGAACGGCTGCGAAGCAACCGGCGACCGCCGATGATGACCGGGTGGCTTTAGAGCACACCGAATCGACCGGTGCCCGAATCCCTCCGGCCCGGACAGCGGCGCCCGCTCGATTCGACGAATCCGACTCCGACGACTCGGATTTCGTGCCGACCCGGCGCGGCCGCGGCGGCTTCGACCCGGAAGCCGACGCCATCGCGCGCGCGGCACGCTACACCTTCCGCCAGCGCGCGGTCCTCGGCCTCGTCCTGGCCGTCCTCACCTGCGGCGGACTCTCGGTGGCGCTGAGCCCCATGTTCTGGTGGGGCTGCGGCGGCTCCGCACTCGTCCTGGTGACCTACCTGGCGTACCTACGCAAGCAGGTCCGCATGGAGGAGGAAATCCGCCGCCGCCGCCTCGCCCGCCTGGCCCGCAGCCGCGGCGAGCACATCGAGGCGGAACGCGAGGCAGAGCAGCGCGCCCAACAGCGCGTCATGGACCGCGACACCGCCCGCGCCCTGCGCCGCCGTTCCGTCCTCATCGAGGTGGACGACGAAGAACCCATGTTCGAACACCTGGAAACCTTCGACCCCGCCACTGCCCGCGCCCTACGCCGCAGCGCCGCCGACATGCGCCGCGCAGCAGGCGCCTGACCCATCCGCACAGGTCAACCACACGATTCGGAGTCTGCCCACCCCGCCTGATACAGTGTCACAGCGCGGTTCCCCGGAGCCGCACGGGGCTATAGCGCAGTTGGTAGCGCGTCTCGTTCGCATCGAGAAGGTCAGGGGTTCGATTCCCCTTAGCTCCACATACCGGAGGCTCATGCTCATGGAGAGCATGAGCCTTTTGCGTTCCGCGTGTGGGGGCGAAGCCCCCACACCTCACCCGGCGGGCTTCGCCCCGGACCCCGAGCCTGTGGTTGCGTTCGGTGATCGTGGTTCGAGTAAGTTCCGCCAGGTCCACCAAAGGCTGGGCTTTGCTTTTCGGTCCCACTTCATGTCGGCCGATCTTCCAACCAACCAATGACTCATGTCGAGGGTTCACCTGGACGTGGCCATGTCGATCGGGCGCGGTCACTACCGAGACACGCACTGTGTGAATTCGGCCGGGCCCGAAATCCGGGCGTCCTCACCAGGCGAGGCGGCCGTCACTGGGCGAACGACACTTCACCCACGACCTGGGGTTCGACGCAGGCGCTCGGCGTGACCCAGGGGTGGGGTTGCGGGGGTGATGTGGAGGGCGCCTTGGTTGAGGTCGAGCATCAGCGCCCCGGGTGTTGTCTGCAGCTGGCTGCGTAACTGGTCGGGTATGTAGTCCATTGTGGCGATTCGGTTGCGGTAGCTGAGAAAACTGTGGCATCCGATCGCCTTGACTCCCGCCCGGCGGAGGCTGGTGACAGCGTCGGTCAATGTCCACAAAGCGTTTTCGGCGGGCTGGATGATGTCGATGGCGTCGAGGTGCCGTGACCGGATCTGTTCCGGGAAGAACTTCGCCGCGAAGTGGCGGTAGAGCACATACTCCGAAGCACCGGTCCATTTGGCGTGTTCAATCGTCGTCAGGAATGCCTCCCAGAACGGTCGCCGGTGCTGGTCTTCGACTCGCCGCATCAGGTCCGCGAGGATTTGTCTGTCGAACACCATGTGATGCTGCATCCCGCTGTACGGGTCGACCGGCCGCCATTCGGCGAGCAGCCGGGTCGCCGCGGTGATCGCGGAGTGGCGGTCGGGGATCGCGTGCTGGCGGGTGTCGAGGTGCCATTGCAGCGGATAGCCGAGTGCCAGATAGGATCTGCCGTCGTTTTCGACGAACACGACATCCTCGACGAGCGCGTAGTCCGCGTCGAGCACCAGCAGGTGCTGGACCGTACTCGCCAGGATGCGGAAGCAACTCAGTTTGATCAGCTGCTGAAAATACCAGGACGAATTCTGGTGATCACCGCCGGCTGTGCGCAGGGTCGCCTCGATGGCGGCCGGTGTCGGTGAGACCGCTTCCTCATCGATCCACTGCACCATATGGTCGGTCCGTACCTGTGCATGCAGGCGCGCGGATCCGACGATATTCACCGATCGGATCGGATTGCGGCAGTGTGCCCTCAGCCCGGTGATACAGGCGTCGAGGCTGGGCAGATCCTTGGCTGCTACCGGGATCATGACCTCGATTGCCGGTAGCCGCGCAGTTCCGGTCACGTTCACGCTCCCCGTAGGCTGATCGTCGCCGGCAACGATAGCCAGGCCTCATGGCTCGAAAAGCGTTGGGCCCCCTGAGTATTTCATCACCGACACCGTCGCGACCACGCTGCGCGAAGCGCTCTGGTTCGACCCACCCCTGAAAACGCCCTGTGCCCTCAACGATCGGCCCTCTCGATCGACCGGAAATCTGCAATACGGCGCAGTGCGGAAACGCAGGAAGTCTTGCCGGGCTGGTGCCCCGTCCAGATAGGTTGCCGCGCTATCAGATCCGGCTCGCTTGCCGAGCGCAGTCGAAACGCTGCACTACAGACCCCGCGGCATCGCCGTATGACCGTGCCCGACGGATCTCGATACCTGACAAGCTATCTGGACGCGGCACAAGCAAACAGGGCGCAGCCGTTACTGGCGTGCGATCGGCACGATCGAAAGCGCGGGTCGCGGCAGTAGAGTGTGTTGTCGGACGCGGTCGCAAGGATGGCCTGTTCATCCGGACTGCGGCCGGCATCACGCTACCGCGACCGCTCATACAATCGATCGAATTGGTTTCCCAGCACCGTGTAAGTCTCCAACCACCCACTGCTGGCCGCGATCTCACACAGCGGGCCGGTCGCGATGAACAGAAATCTCAGATCGGGCAACCGGCTCATATCACCTCGCCGAATCAGTTCGGAATGGTCGGTGAGATCGTCCACGAGCTCCGCCGCATCCGTGTACCGAGATTGCCAGCTCATATCCTGTGGCCCGGCCTGCACGATCGCCATCACCTGATCGAGGATGTCGAGTATCTCCGCCGCCTCCGACTTCATCCCGCCAGCTTGGCATGCCCGAAGCTGGTCGACGAGCGCGGCCGCTGGCGCGGCGAGCTGCGCTGGGGTCTCGCGGCGATCCCATGCCTGTAGTACGCGCCCGCCGAATGACCGATGAGCAGGTGCGCAGTGGTCGACGCCGGATGCTTGCCGAGTTCTTCGGCATTTCAGCACCGGACAGAATGCGCGCATGAAACGGTGGTGGATCAGGCGCGACGCCGACGGCTCCCGACCGGTCAACCGGTCGGGAGCCACAGCCGTGCGATTTACACCAATTCGGGTACGCGGAGGTGGGCGATGGCCAGCTCACACTCGCACATGTCCATGACCTGCATACCGGCTTGGCGGGTGATTCGCTCGCGCAGGGCGGTTGCGTCCTCGCGATTGCGTTCCATGGCGTCGGCGCTGTCGAAGGTGACGCAGGAGACGCCACGGCCGGACGCGCGCTCGACCAAGAGACTCGCGCTGGAGAACCCGTCGAGGGATTCCATGCCGTGTAGAGCTTGGGATTTGTATGTCTCGATCGCCGCGTCCTGACGATCCGGGTTCGTCTTGACCCAGACAACGCGGGCGCAGGCGCCCTGCTTTGCGCGGTGGTCACGATGTAGGGCGGCGATTTCCCACTGCTCGATCTGGGTGCCGCCGCCGCCGAATGCCGCGGCCGCACGATCTCGAATGGGGCGGACCCGGTCGGCGCTGGCGGTCATCGCATCTTCGGTTTCCCATGAGGTAGTTACGATGCACCGGCCGGACTGGCGATCGACCAGCAACGATAGTCCGACACAGCCGGGTATGTCTTCCACAGCCGGCATTACCTCGTCGCGTACATGCGCAATCCCGGCATCGATAGCGGAGGGTTGCGCCTGAATAGTCGTAGAACGTGCGTACACGAGCGACTCCCTCGGGTGTTCA
This sequence comes from Nocardia sp. NPDC050412, assembly GCF_044458825.1. Taxonomy (NCBI): domain Bacteria; kingdom Bacillati; phylum Actinomycetota; class Actinomycetes; order Mycobacteriales; family Nocardiaceae; genus Nocardia; species Nocardia sp. NPDC050412. Next base: position 489,138 of record NZ_JBITIJ010000006.1, on the reverse strand, counting down.
GGGCAGCGCCCCGCTGGCGCCACCGACATGTTCACACTGCCCCGCCGCGGCGCTCATGGCAATAGCTTCAGCACACTCTCTGCAACACCTGTTCATGACCGGAGGCCGCCGCTGCCGCTGCCGGAGTTTGCGGTAGCTGGATCTGGGGTACTTCCGGCGCTGAACGAACTCCAGGCAACCGGCGGCCGTGGCAGTCAGGGAACCTGTCCGGCAAAAGGGATTATTATGTGGGACAAGCGGTTCGACCACACCACGCATCGGCAATCCGAGGGCGGCGAATTGGACAGCAGCACAGTCGCTTTCGCTGAGATCGCGGATAATCTGGTGCGAAATCTGCTCGATACCGGGCTGCAGCTCAACAAGATCGGTATCGAATTCGACAGGGAATCAGCCGCATCCGCGCAGGCGGATCGGACGCGCGATGCGATAAGCGACATCATCGACGATCTCGACCGCATCATTCGCGATGCCGGTCTGGCCGTGATCGCGGTGACTTCGGCGCTACCGAGGGCAGAGCCGGGCGCATCGCGGCACAAATGATCAAGGCCGGGCCGATATTCGGCGGCGTATAGCCAGCCACGCACGGGGTGTTGGCTGAAGACGACGCATTTGCCTCGCCGCTGTTGCTGTGATCGCGGGCCTGCCGCCCATGTCGGCATTGGCGGAGATCAATCGACTGTTGTTCGAGCCGAACGGGACGTATCTGCCATGGGGCCTATCAGCCGCCGCCGTCGCCGGAGCCGCATACACCGCCGATGCTCACCTGTCCGAGCGGCGGGGCCGAATGCATCCAATGATGTCATTGCCGAAATCACCGGGACAACCCATAGGCCCTGGCGATGACCTTCTCGATGACCGTGCGCGGCAATAGGCGGCGCAACGCGAACATCGCAGGTGCGTTGCTGCCGACCGCGTACAACGGCCGCGGACGGCTGGCCTCGACGGCGGAGACGATGGTGGCGGCAACCCGTTGTGGCGTAATGCCTTTGGCTTGCTGTCGATCGAGTGCGGTCATGAAATGGGTGAAATCCGCTGTGTGCGGGGAGTTCTCGTCGATGTACTTGGTGCGTCGCTCACGCAGCCCGGTATCGATCTGGCCGGGTTCGACGGTGGTGATCCACACGCCGAACGGTGACTCCTCGAATCGAGCCGCCGTGGCGAATCCCCGCACCGCTGCCTTGGTTGCGACATAAGAGGACCGGTATGGCATCGGAAAGCTGGCGAGCATGGAGCCGACCATGACAACCCGGCCGTAACCTCGGCTCCGCATTTCGGGGAGCACTGCCTGGGTGAGCGTGACCGGCCCGAGCACATTGAGCTGGAACAGCCGCTCGACCGCCGCGGTCGGTAATTCGGCGAGCGGACCGGCCTGGCTCTCGCCCGCATTGTTGATCAGCACGTCGACACCGTCGAGGCCGTCGACGAATTCGGCGATCGACTCGGCATCGGTCAGATCGAGCGCGCGATAGTCGACATCTGCCACTCGGTCGGCGGCCGCGATCGACTCCGGATTCCGGCTCGTCCCGATCACTTGGAAGCCGCGCGCGACCAGAGCCGCAGCGGTTGCCTTTCCGATGCCGGAGGACGCACCGGTCACGACTGCCAATCGGGTCATAGGTTCTCCTCAGTCTTTCGCGCCCAGCTTTGAGTACCTCAGCATTGAATACCTCGGCGGCCAACGGTATGGGTGCGAAAGCCGGAGTGACAAGGGCTACTTCGTGTCTGCCGCAAGTTCGATCAAGCGGGCGCGGACGAGTCCGGGGCGTTCGTCGGCGACGAAATGTCCACAGCCGGTGACCGGTTCGAAGGTGTAGTCGTCGGCGCGGGCCGTTTCGGCGGCCGCCAGGGAGCGGTGGACGGCGGGGTCGTCTACGCCGAACAGGGCGCGGATCGGGATGGTGGCGCGGCGGCGTTCGGGATGACGTGCGGCATTCGGAATTTCGCGCAGCCAGAAGGTGCGGTAGGTGTCGGTGGCGGCGCGGGCACAGACCGGATCGCGGAAGCGGTCGGCGAAGATGCGGATCACCTCGGGGCTGACCGTGCTGCGGTCGGTGATCGCCCCTCTGATCAGCCATTCGAGGAAGCGGGTGCGTTGCTGCAGGGGTACGCCCACGGTGGCGACCAGCGGCTGGTAAGTGAGCAGGCGCCAGATCTGTCGCATGACTGTCGTCGGCGGTACCCACGGATGGGCCATATTCAGCACCAGGTAGCCGCCGAAGCGGTCGGGTTCACGCAGCACCATGCGGTAGCCGATGTAACCGCCCCAGTCATGGCCGACGAGCAGCACCCGTCGCAGGCCCATCGCATCGAGGAGGGCTAACACATCGGAGGCCACTTCCTCCTTCGACCACCGATGCGGCGGTGCACCCGACCAGCCGTATCCGGGCAGGTCGGGGGCGATGATCCGCAGTCCTTCGGGCGGGTCGGCAAGCAGATCCCGGTAGGCGTAGTGGTGCTGTGGCCAGCCGTGCAGCAGCACGACCGGGCGACCGTCCTCCGGTCCGGATTCAGTGACGTGGAACCGGACATCGCGGGCTGTCACGAACGTCCGGCGCACCCCGGGGATGACTGGCGGTTCGGTACCGTCGGTAACAGGCATAACGCCCACGATAGTTCGCCGAGCGTCTGCGGAACCACCTTCTGCAGTCGGATTCGCACCACCGCCCGTGGTCGGATAGCGCTTCGTCGGACCACCATGAGGCGGGTCTGCTAGTCGTGCGGCCGCAGTGGCCATTTCGGCGATCTGAGGGTCGGTTCATCGGCGCGACCGTAGAGAAGGTCGCGCGTCACGCCGCTCGGTCCTCGCTCAGGACGGCAACCAGCACGAGTGAATCGAAAGCCGCTGGTGAGCAGTGGCCACCTTTGAACGCGCCGAACCCGCTCGGCGCTAAAACCAGGTGAATCCGGCGCTACCGACAAGGTAGTAATTCCTCATGCCAACTGAAACCGCCCCCGGTTTATTCGCCGGACAGGACCTCGCCGCGCGGGTCGAGCACGCCGAACGCACACTGATCGAGGAGGGTGCTCGCGCGGCCGCCCGCCGGGACCCGCAGCAGCGAGTGCTGGTGCGGCCCATCGGCGGCGGCCTCGCGGTGTGGGCGGGCCCGGGTTCACCGCTGGACAAGGTGGTCGGCGTCGGAATGAACGGCGCTGCCTTCGATGACGCCGAGTTGGACGCGGTCGAACAAGCCTTCGCCGAGCGGGAAGCGCCGGTCCAGGTCGAGGTCTCCACGCTGGCCGATCCGACCGTTGTCGAACGCCTGACGCGGCGCGGCTATGTGCTGTTCGGCTTCGAGAATGTGCTGGGCTTGCGGCTCGAGCCGGGGCGGCAGGCGCGACCGGCCGAGGGCGTCGAGATCCGCGATGTCGGGCACGACGAATTCGACACCTGGGTGAATGTCGTCGTCGACGGCTTCGCCACCCCGGACACTCAGGGCGTCGCCTCCCATGAGGAATTCCCGCGCGAGGCCATCGAACGCGCCGAGCGGGACCTCACCGCGACGAATGGTTTCGTCGGCTCGCTCGCCATGATCGACGGTAAGCCCGTCGGTGGCGCGAGCTTGCGCCTCAGCGATGGCGTTGCCCAATTATGCGGTGCGGCAACCCTTCCCGAATACCGCCGCCGCGGCGTGCAGGGCGCACTGCTATCGATGCGCCTCGCCGCCGCGGCGGCCGCGGGCTGTGACCTCGCGGTGGTTACGACCCTGCCGGGTTCGAAGTCACAGCAGAACGTCCAGAAGCTCGGCTTCCAACTGCTCTACCCGCGCGCCATTCTCGTCCGCTAGTACCGGCCGAAGGCGAGCGCGACATTGTGCCCGCCGAAACCGAACGAGTTGTTGATCGCGTACTCGATTTCCTGGTTGCGCGCCTCGCCGTGCACCACATCCAGATCGATCTCCGGATCCTGGTTGTCCAGGTTCAGCGTCGGCGGCACGACGCCGTCGCGGATGCTGAGTACGGTCAGAATCGATTCCAACGCGCCCACCGCGCCGATCGAATGGCCGAGTGCGGATTTCGGCGCGTAAACCGAGGCGTGGTTACCGACGGCTTTGTTGATCGCATTGGCCTCGGCGGTGTCGCCGATCGGGGTCGCGGTCGCGTGCGCGTTGATGTGGGTGATGTCCTTCGGGGTCAGACCTGCGATCTGCATGGCCCGGGTCATCGCGCGTGCCGCGCCATCACCATCGGGCGCCGGAGCAACCAAATGGTAACCGTCGGAAGTGATTCCGGCTCCGAGCACGCGCGCGTGGATAGTCGCGCCGCGGGCCTTGGCGTGCTCCTCGGTCTCGAGGACCATCAGCGCACCGGCCTCGCCGAAGACGAAACCGTCGCGGTCGGAGTCGAACGGACGCGAGGCGCCCTTCGGGTCGTCGTTGCGGGTGCTCATCGCGCGCATCATGGTGAAGGCCGCGATCGGGAGGACATCGATATATCCCTCGACGCCGCCGGTGACGACCATATCGGCGTCGCCCATCGCAATCATCCGCCATGCGTTGACAATTGCCTCGGACCCGGACGAGCACGCAGAGACCGGCGTGATCACGCCGGCCTTCGCCTTCAATTCGAGACCGACGACCGCCGACGGACCATTGGGCATGATCATCTGCACGGCCAGCGGCGAAATCTTGCGATAGCCACCATTTTTCAGCTTAGTGTTCGCATCGGTGATCGCATCGGCGCCACCGAGTCCGGTGCCGATCGCCACACCGAGCCGTTCGGGATCCACCTCCGGACTGCCCGCATTGCGCCACACCTCGCGTCCGAGGACCGTCGCGAGCTGTTCGACATAGGACATCCGACGCTGTTCGACCCGCGTCAGCAGGGTCTCGGGGCGAACCTTCAACTGACCGCCGATGCGGACGGGGAGGTCGTACTCCTCGACGAAGGGATCCTCCAACACGTCGATTCCGCTCTCGCCGTTGAGCAGTCCCTTCCACGTCGCGTCGACATCACCCGCGATCGACGTGGTCGCCGCGAGACTTGTCACGACGATATTCGGGAATCGCCCGTCGGCGGCAAAGAGGTTTCGCACGAGAGTCACTCCTGGTTTCTCTTCCGATAACGCAGTTTTCGGTGTCCTGGCGAGTGCCTTATCCGAATTGGACAGGCGTTCGACGGACTACGGCGGCCGGACATCGTTGTCGTACGGCATCGTCGCAGGCGTTCTACTATGCCCCCGAATGCGTCGAAATGCATTGCTGAGCTGGTATTTCCGCTGGACATCGTTTCCGGAAGAGCATACCGGCGCGGATTGATCACGGTATGCCCGTCATTACGAACCTTAGGCCCGGCGGTTGTGGGAAACCTCTAAAGTCGCAGGAAGCGCGCGCATCCGCAGGCGGTTGCAGCGTAGTGTGCTGGTCCACTGACCGGTTCTGTCCGGCCCATTCGGTCGCCTTACCGGCGCATCTATGCAATCTTGTTATTGCACAACGGCATTGAAAGGGTCGCCCCAGCGGCACGGTGAAGGGGTGTGGCGAGATCATGGTGTCGTCGAACACGGCCGAGTCCGGCGGCAATACCGCCGCGCAGAGTTCACCCACCCCGCCTGCTGCCATCCCCCGGCACGTCGGCACGCGCGGTAGTCGCGCGACCGATCCGCTGTGGCCGGGCATGCTCCCGCCCGGACCGGCACCGCATGTCCTCCCACCGGCGCGCCCACATCGCCGGAAGCGGCGTCCGGCGCGTCGACCCTGGCTGGTCGGCAGTGCCGCAATCTTCGGCACGTTGGCGGCGGTGGCGTTGGTGCTCGTGTACACGGCCGAGGCGAGCAATACCCGGCAGTCGACGGCCACGATCACCGATCCGGTGCTCGGTGGCGGACCGAACTGCGAGCCGACGCGCACCGAACAGTTGGTGCGCGGCAACGGAACCGGCTCGACCGATTCCGGACCGGATGTGATCCTGGCCTTCCAATACGCCTATTACATGACTCGCTCGGCCTCGGATGCCCGCGCACTGACCACACCGGATGCGGCGGTGTCCTCGGTCGCATTGATCGATGCGGGCATCAAATCGATTCCGCCCGGCACCCAGCACTGCGTAATGATCACCCCGATGCTCGACGGCCGCTTCGACGTCGTCATCACCGAATTCCGACTAGATGCGACAGTGCGCACCTATCGACAGTTCGTCAGCGTCACGTCCCACGAAGGCATCACCGTCATTACCAAGATCACCGCGCCGTCCTGACTCGCTGCTCAGCTCCGGCGGCCGGGAAGACCCGCGGCGGTCGCCGCGGCGGCCAGCACCGCCTCCAGCATGTCGGGGGTGAGCCGACCGGTGAAGGTGTTCTGCTGGCTGACGTGGTAGCAGCCGAATAGGTGCAGCGGCGCTCGGTCATCGACGGTCGGCGGCAGCACGACGTGAGCGCCGTGCCCGAATTTGGGACGCGGACGCGGCATAGTCCAGCCCGATGCGGCAAGCACCGGAAGCAGCGCCTGCCAGCCGAACGCGCCGAGTACAACCACCGCTCGCACCGTCGGTGTGAGCAGACCCAGTTCGGTCTTCAGCCAATGACTGCAGCGATCCCGCTCGTCGGGTGTCGGCTTATTGTCGGGCGGCGCGCAGTGCACCGGCGCGGTGACTCGAGCGCCGATCAGCCGCAGCCCGTCGTCGCGGTGCACCGCCGTCGGTTGATTGGTCAGCCCGACGTTGTACATGGCGGCATAGAGGAAATCCCCACTGCGGTCGCCGGTGAACATTCGCCCGGTCCTATTGCCGCCGTGGGCGGCTGGGGCGAGCCCGACGACCAGCAGTCGTGCGTCATCCGGACCGTAGCCGGGAACCGGCCTGCCCCAATAGGTTTCGTCACGGTACGCGGCGCGCTTCTCCCTGGCCGCTCGTTCCCGCCAGGCGACCAGCCGCGGGCAGGCGAAGCAATCCGCGACCGCGGCATCCAGTTCGGCGATGGTCTCGCACACGATCACATGCTGCCGCAGGTATGTATCGATAGCCATCCGTTTGCGTACAGGTCGCACGACCAGTTCAACGCCGTGGGGAGGTGTGCATAACGGACCGGACATGTGAGCCGGACCACGCGGTCGAGTTGATAGCATGGCCTTCCTGGCCGTCCGGATGCGGGCAACGCCCCCGGGTTCACCTCGAAAGAGTCTTTCCATGCAGTTTGAAATCGTCGAGCGAGACGAAACGTGGGTTGCCGGGCTCCCGGTGCGCAGCCCGAAACGTGCGCTCGGGGAACTGCGTGACCACGACCTCGAGGCCGCGTGGGCGGCAGTGCTGCATCAGGAACTCGGCGGCCAGCTGGCCAGCGCGTACACCGATTACTCCGGTGAACTCGGTACCTACAACACCCAGATCGTCGGCTATGAGTGCGTGTCCTTCGGCGAGGTCACCCGCGGTCACCTGGTGGCGCGGCTGCCGCGCGGCACCTATGCCAGATTCTCCTCGGTCGGTAACTTCCCGCAGGTGATGACCGACCTGTGGACGCAGATCGCCTACGCCGAGGAACACAACCAGATCAAACGCACCTATACCGGCGATTTCGAGTGTTATCCGCACGCGTACAAGATCGATCTCTACCTGGCGGTCGAGGCGCGATGACATACGCGATCGTGGTGCGCCGCGAGGCCATCTACGGCGGTCTGGTGGTGCCGCGGGTACGTCCGAGTTTCAAGGTCAGCAATAGCGACCTGATCGAATTCCTCAAGGATCGGCTACGTGACCGCGCGGGCGCCGACCAGCCGATGTACACGGTGTACGTGCCGGATCCGGCCGGAAACTACAACGCCGTCGTATGTTTCGAGTACTCCGCTCCGGGCGCGGTTCCGGTCGGTGACGTACTGGTCAAGGTGCCCAAGGGTGTCTACGCTCGGTTCGAGCCGAACGGGGACTACCACGATCCGGTCGAGGATGTGTGGGCCCAGGTCGACGATGCGACGGCGTCCGCCGAGATCACCCGTGCGTACCGGGAGGAGATCGAGATCTGGCGTGGGCCGGAGTCGGTCGAACTGTTCATCTCCATCCTGGTCTAAGTTAGCCGTCTGTTAGCTACGTCAGTACCAACTGGTCTCCACGATCTATTCGATGGCATGTTCGAGTGTTCTGACCTGCAGTAATTTCGGCGCGGGCAATTAGTTTTCGGAAGATTAACCAGATATCTGGTCAATTCTTCAAGGATGACGGATACTGCCTTAGGCAAACTCACCTGATCGGCGAGTCGTCTGGCGGGTCGGTCAGGCCGGCTCGATGACCGTGCAGATGTGCGGTAGCAAACGGAATAGGAACACCATGACTGTCGAAACAATCGCAGTCGGCCCGGGGGGCACACGCGATGCCGAGGTTTTGCGGTTCCGCGACATGCATTCCGGATATGTCTTTCATGTCGCTACTCCGCAGGCTCATCCCGATCTGTGGCGTCGTTATCTGCGCGGTGCGCTGCAGGTTTACCGGCACTACGGTGTGGATCACGCTTTGGAATACGACAGCGTTGTCGACGGCCGTTCGACTTCGTTGTTCTTCACCGCCGTAGATCCGTCCGGCGCCGTCGTCGCGGGATTGCGGGCACAGGGTCCCTACGGTGTGGCCGACGAAGTGCACGCACTGCGCGCCTGGGCCGGCCGACCGGGTGCCGCCGAGTTGCGCGCGATGGTTGCCGACCGGATACCGGAAGGTGTGGTCGAGGTGAAGGCGGTTTGGGTCTCCCGAGCGGCCGAGCACCGTGCCGCGCTCGCCGCGGCGGTCTCCCGCTGTGTCGTCCACGCCGCCCGACTGCTCGATGCCAGGTTCGGTTTCATCACCACTGCCACGCGAAATGTCGGACTGTACCGCTCGAGTGGTGGGTATGTCGCCGATCGGATACCGGCTGTGCCCTATCCTGACGATCGCTATCAGACTATCCCGATGTGGTGGGATATCCGGACATATCGGTCATTAGCCACCAAATTGCAGAGTTCGTTGACAGCGCTGGAGCGTGCGGCGCTCGATGCCTGGCTGTCGCCGCATGGTCGAGCGCCCTCGAGTGGACCAGGGATCGGAGGATTGGCGCAGGTATGAACGGTGACCTCACCGCGGACCACCGCCCGCTGATTCTCGACGAAAATGCCTCAGTCGATGCCCCGATCCTCGTGCAATTACGGAAATCACCGCAGGTCCGCATTCTCGATCTGCGTGATGTGCTGCGCGCCGAACTCGCCAAGGTGCGTCGGCCGCCGCCGGACCTCGGGGGGCCGGAGACGGACCGATGGGTTTATTACCCGTGGCGGCGCGCGCTCGTCGGGTTGCCCGGTGAAAAGACATTTCGGGCAATTCGCTTGGACCGCAACCAGAACAAGCTCACCCGCGCCGAACAGGAACGCTGTGCCGGTCTCGCGATCGGGGTCGTCGGGCAGAGCGTCGGCCACGCGGTCGCTTACACACTGGCCCTCGAGGGCACCTGCGGCCTATTGCGCCTGGCCGACTTCGACGATATCGAGTTGTCGAATCTGAATCGGGTGCCCGGTGGGATCTTCGATATCGGCGTGAACAAGTCCATCGTGACCGCGCGCCGGATCGCCGAACTCGATCCGTATCTACCGGTCGAGGTCGCCACCGCGGGCATCGACGAGGACACCCTAGACACATTCCTGCATGGATTGTCGCTGGTCGTCGAGGAATGCGATTCGCTCGATATCAAATTCGCCGTCCGGGAAGGCGCACGCCGACAGCGCATTCCGCTGGTGATGGATACCAGCGATCGCGGCCTGCTCGATGTCGAGCGCTATGACCTGGAACCGGACCGTCCGCCGTTCCACGGTCTGCTCGGCGCGACCATGGGCGCGGATCTGCGCGGATTGTCCACGAAAGACAAGGCGCCGCACGTCATGCGGATTCTCGACCCGAAGGAGCTATCGGCCCGGATGGCCGCGAGTCTGGTCGAGATCGACGAAACCGTGACGACCTGGCCGCAACTCGGCGGTGACGTCCAATTGGGTGCGGCCATCGTGGCGGCGGCGGTGCGCCGGATCGGGCTCGGCCAGAAGTTGTCCTCGGGCCGGACCCGGTTCGATCTGGAACGTGGTCTGGACGAGCTGGCCGAACCGGAGCCCGGGTGCGAGAAGGTGTCCGACGAATTTCCGGTGGCCGAAGGCAGTGTGCCGGATCCGGACGGGTCCGCCGTCGAGAAGATGCTCGAATCCGCGCGGCGGGCGCCCTCGGGCGGCAATACCCAACCGTGGTACCTGCGCGTCGATGGCGATGAACTACGCATCGATCTCGTCCGAACCCGCTCGTCGGCACTGGATATCGGCTATCGCGCCAGCGCGGTATCGATCGGCGCGGCGCTGTACAACGCGCGCACCGCGGCCGCCGCGCACGGTCTACTCGGCGCGCACGAGTTCATCGAGAACAACTCCACCCCATTTTCCGCGGTGCTGCATCTGGGCGACGGCACCGATTCCGCACTGGCCGCGGACTATCCGTACACACTGACCCGCGAGACGAACCGACACCTCGGCGCGGGCGCGCCACTGGCCGATCACGTCCTGCCCGACCTGGCCGCGGCGGCCATCGATGCGTCGGTCCACGCCATCACCGAACCCGATGAGCTCGCCGCCGCGGCCGCACTGCTCGGTGAATCCGATCGCATCCGCTACCTGACCCCGCGCCTGCATCAGGAGATGTTCGGCGAACTGCGCTGGCCCGGTGAGGACTCGCGCACCGGGATCGATATCCGGAGTATGGAATTGGCCCCCGACGAGCAGGCCAAGATCCGCATCGGCGAGCGCTCGGATGTGATGGATCGGTTGCGCGAATGGTCCGGCGGTGCCGCGCTCGGCGAGTACACGCGCGACCGCGTGCTGTCGAGTTCGGCGGTGCTCGCGATAACTTTTCCGCGTCGATCCGGCGCAGAGTCGGTATCACTTGCCGATTACGCGCGCGGCGGCGCGGCCGTGCAGCGGGTCTGGATCGCGGCGCAGCGGCTCGGTCTTGCGGTGCAACCGGTCTCGCCTTTGTTCCTATATGCGCGGCACCCCGACGAGCTGAAAGGGATTTCCCCGGATTTCGCGGATACACTTACCTCACTTCAGGGCCGTTTCCTGGACCTGCTGGGAGTGCCTAAACATGAGATCATGGCATTGGTGCTTCGCCTGAGCTTTGCGACAGCAGCCACGGTCCGCAGTAGGCGGCTTCCAGTGCCGGGCGCGGGCAACCGCAGCTAGCGCGATCGGAGATAGGGTGCCTCGGCGAACGCTCGACTCATTGGTGACCCAGGTCGCCTCCGAGTTGATGGGCGTCGACGCCACAACGATGGTGGCGGCGAGTGAACGTGTGCTGGCCAGGTTGGTGGAGCATTTCGATGTCGATTTCAGCTACCTACGCCACACCGATCGAGAGCAGCGGGCGACCGTGCTCATCGCGGAATGGCCGCACCGTGGCGACATACCGGATCCGGACCCGCTGAAGATCGTGCATTTCGAGCACGCCGACTCGGTATTCCGGGAATTGGAACACGCCACCGAGCCGATCATCGTGCGGCCGTCCCAGCAATCCGCCGATTATCAGGAGACGATCCGGCGCTCGTCGGGTATACCGCAGGTCGCCATGGCCGCGGTGCCGTTGTTGTCGCGCGGCGAGTCGACCGGCGTGTTGGGATTCATCAAACAGGGCGATCGCGACTGGAGCACTCGGGAACTGAATGTGCTCAAGGCGATCGCCGCACTCTTCGCCCAGTTGCAGGCGCGCGTGGTGGCCGAGGAGCGATTGCGCTATATCGCCCTGCACGACGATCTGACCGGATTGGCGAACCGGCGGGCACTACTCGAACATATGGAGGAGCGGCTCAGACAGGGCAGTCCAGGACCGGTGGCCGCCTTCTTCCTCGATCTCGACCGGCTCAAAGCGCTCAACGATTTTCTCGGACATACCGCGGGGGACAACTTCATTCGCACGCTCTCCTCGCGATTGCGGGAGAATCTCGATCCCAATGACATGATCGCCCGACTCGGTGGCGACGAGTTCGTCATCGTGCCTGCCAAACCCATGGACGCGGTGGCGGCCGAGTTGGAAGCGACGCGGATCCAGCAGCTCATCGGACGGCGGGTCACCGTCGGCGGGGAATCGGTCAGCCGCGGCGCCAGCGTCGGTGTCGCGGTAGGTATTCCGGGGGAGACCACGGTCGCGGATGTGCTGCGCCGGGCCGATCACGCGCTGCTGTCGGCGAAATCGGGCGGCGGCAATGGGGTCGCGGTCTTCACCGACGCCATGCGCGCGCAGTTCGAACTGCAGGACGATGTGGAGCTGAATCTGCGCGGCGCGGTCTCCGACGGCTCGCTGCTGCTGCACTATCAGCCCGAGGTCGATCTGCGCACCGGCCGGGTGGTGGCGCTGGAGGCGCTGGTGCGCTGGTTGCATCCGACCAGGGGGCTGCTGCCGCCCGGTGCGTTCGTCACCGTTGCCGAGGCCACCAATCTCGCGGGTGAGCTGGGGCGCTGGGTGATTCGGTCGGCCTGCGCGCAATTCGCCGAATGGCGCAGGCGGGGGCTGGCGGCGAATGTGGTGATGCGGATCAATGTTTCGCCGGTTCAGCTGGTCAGCCTGGATTTCGTGGAGCGGATCGAGGATATTCTGCGGCTGTTCGGGATCGATGGCAGTTCGGTCTGCCTGGAGATCACCGAACATGTGGTCGTACAGGATTTGGCGCGCACGCAGGTCACGCTGCGCGGACTCAAGCGAATGGGCGTACAGATCGCCATCGACGATTTCGGCACCGGATACAGCTCGCTCTCGCATCTGAAGGCGCTTCCGGTCGATGCGGTGAAGATCGACCGCGGCTTCGTGCAGCGGCTCGGTGCGAGCACGGACGACCTCGCGATCGTGAAATCTATTATCGGATTGGCCGGGTCGTTCGGGCTCGGTGTGGTGGGGGAAGGCGTCGAGACGCCGGTCGCCGCGCGGACCCTGGTCGGGCTGGGTTGCTATCGGGCGCAAGGTTTTCTGATCGCGCGGCCGATGCCCGCCGATGAGGTGGAGGCGCATCTGGCGGTCGGGCGCATTCCACTGGATCTCGATCTGCCTCGGGCGGGCCGGGGTACCACGCGCGCGTGACCGGCAGGTCCGGTCCGTGGCCGCTGATCGAGACGTTGGGCGATACGTCGACATTGGTCGCCGATGGGGCCGCGGATCAAGGATAGGGCCGTTGCGTTTCGCCGACACCGACTGGATTCCGGTGCCAGCCGAGCTGACGCCGGTGCGAGCGCCGGAGAGTGAGCACGAGGTGTTGCGTGTGTGGGCGTGATCTGTGAGCTGCTGATCGAAATGCTCGGCGAGGAGTGGTCTCGACGTCGAGGAGGGTCGCTTGCGACCTCCCGGGTGTTGGGCTGCTGGGCCGTCGTACCCGTTAGCAGGGTCTTTCACGGGTGTTCATGCGGTGTTGGGCGCATCGGTTCCGGGAGGAACCCGATTCGCTGCACGATCGGCGATGTGCGCATCGTGCAACTGGCGAACTTCTACGGTCCGCGGTCGGGTGGGCTGCGCACCGCATTGCATCATCTGGGCGAGGGCTATGTGGCTGCCGGGCACGAGGTGGTGCTGATCGTGCCCGGACCGCGCCGGACCGAGGAGATCCTGCCGACCGGTGCGGTACGGATCACCCTGCCCGCCTTGGCGATTCCATGGACTGGCGGTTATCGGGCGGCGGATCCGCGCCGGGTGGCCGATGTACTGGCCGGGTTGTGCCCGGACGTGCTCGAGGTTTCGGATCGGCTGACGCTGCGGGGCTTTGGACGCTGGGCGCGCACCCGCGACGTGGCGAGCGTAATGATCTCGCACGAGCGCCTGGACCGACTACTGGGCCAGGTCATGCCGGCACCGGTGGCCCGCCGATGTGCCGATATCGCCAACCGGCGCACTGCCGACGACTACGACATCGTGGTCTGCACAACGGAATTCGCGCGCGCGGAGTTCCTGCGCATCGACGCGCCCAATGTCGAACTGGTGCCGCTCGGAGTGGATCTGGAGCTGTTCAGCCCGCGTCGCCGCGACAATCGCTTGCGTGCCGATCTCGGCGTGCCCGGACATCCGCTGCTGGTGCACTGCGGCAGATTGTCGGTGGAGAAGCGGGTCGATCGCAGTGTCGAGGCCATCGGCGCGCTGCGCAAGGCGGGCATCGAGGCCAGACTGGTCGTCGCGGGGGAGGGGCCGCGGCGCGAAGCCCTGGAGCGTCGGGCCCGTGCGCTACCGCCACTGACCGGTGGTCTGCCTGCGGTGCACTTCACCGGATTCATCACCGACCGGGCCATGGTAGCCAAACTGCTTGCCACCGCAGATGTTTCGCTGGCACCCGGTCCGCACGAAACCTTCGGTCTCGCCGCGCTCGAGGCCTTGGCCGCAGGTACGCCGGTCGTCGCCAGCCGATCCTCGGCACTCGCTGATATCGTCACGACCGAATGCGGCGCGGTCGCCGCCGATCGCCCGTCCGCCTTCGCCCAGGCCGTCACCGATGTGCTCGCGATGCCGACCGCCGGTCGTCGCAGGGCGGCGCGCAGCCGAGCGGAGCAGTTCACTTGGCCTCGGGCAGTCGCGGGGATGCTGGCGGTGCTCGGGCGATAATTCGCGCCACAGGATCTCAGCCTGCACTTGCTCGCCGAATCCGTTGCAGCGCCGCCGATCGCCGGTCCGCCTTCATCCAGCGGTCGCCGATGTGGTCGCGATTCCGATCGCCGGTGGTCGAAGGCCATAGCCGGGCTGTGCAGTTCACGTGGCCCAGGGCGGTGGCCGGGACACTTGTGGCGCACTCGCACTCCTGATTCGAACTCCCCGACTCGCTTGCACCGTATGAACCTGTTGCCGCGTACCCTGCGTGCAACCGATTCGGCTTATTCGAGATGGGATCCGGTGTGCTTGGTTTTGGGCGCAGGAAGACAGTGCGGGATGCGAAGGTGCTCGTCACCGGGGCGGCGAGCGGAATAGGCCGGGCGACTGCCCTGGCATCTGCGGCTGGGGGTGCCGAACTGGTGCTGACCGATATCAATGCCGAGGGCCTCGAGGATACGGTTCGCGCCATCAAGGACGCGGGCGGCACCGTACTCGCCGCGCGTGCCCTCGATATCACCGACTACGGTGCGGTCACCGCCTTCGCCACCGATGTGCATGCCCAATTCGGCAGCCTCGATATCGTCATGAATATCGCGGGCGCCTCCACTTGGGGCACCGTCGAGAATCTCGAGCATCGCCATTGGCGCAAGATGGTGGATGTCAACTTGATGGGCCCCATTCATGTGATCGAGAATTTCGTGCCGCCGATGGTCCGGGCGAAACGCGGTGGGGCACTGGTGAATGTCTCCTCGGCCGCCGGAATCCTCGCGCTGCCATGGCATGCCGCCTACAGCGCGGGCAAATTCGGTATCCGTGGCGTCTCCGAGGTCTTGCGATTCGACCTGCGGAGCCACGATATTTCGGTGCACGTGGTGGTGCCAGGTGCGGTGAACACCCCGCTGGTGCACAGCGTCGAGCTGATCGGGGTCGACAAGGAAGACCCGAGGATAAAGCGACTCATCGCGGCGTTCACCAAGCATGCCGTATCGCCGGAACATGTTGCGGCGGAGATCCTTCGCGGTATCGAGCGCAATCGGTTCCTCGTCTACACTTCCTTCGATATCCGCTTCGGCTATTGGTGGGCCCGCAAATTCGCCTACCCTTACGAATTCGTAATTCGCCGCACCAGCGATCGATTCAGCAGGCTGCTGGCTTCGATGGGCAGTTGAGCGTCACATCGAGTACGCGGGCACCCGGTCCCTGTTCACCGAGACGGTCGTGTTCGTTGACCAATCGGCAGCTGCCCAGTGACAGGCAGCCGCAGCCGATGCAGCCGGTCAGGTTGTCGCGCAGGCGAGTCAGCTGGGTGATGCGGTCGTCGAGGTCGGCCTGCCACGCGGTGGACAGGGTCTCCCAGTCGCGCCGGGTGGGGGTGCGGCCCTCGGGGAGTTTGTCCAGTGCCGCACGGATTTCGCTCAATGGGATGCCGACCCGTTGGGAGATGCGGATGAAGGCGACGCGGCGCAGCGTTTCGCGGGCGTATCTGCGTTGATTTCCACTGGTGCGGCGACTCGAAATGAGACCCTCGCGTTCGTAGAAGTGCAACGCGGAGACTGCTACTCCGCTACGCTCGGACAGCTGCCCGGGGGTCAGCTCCTTCGCTCGCCAATCGGTTGTCGACATTACGCTCCTCCATTCACCTCAACAATACTTCAGGTTAGGATGTGCTGGGGTCGGAATCGCAAGACACCCAATTGCGTGCTCTTACGCCCTCGGCGAACTACGGTCGGATCATGGGAGCAGACGCGGTGCGGGCGGGGCACGATGGCGGTGCGGACGATAGGTTCGATGGTGTCGGCGAGCCGGGTGGTCGACTTGCGGTCACCTCGGAGGTGGGGACCCTGCGCACGGTGCTGCTGCACCGGCCCGGCGACGAATTGCGGCGGCTGACCCCGCGCAATAACGATCAATTGCTATTCGACGGCATTCCGTGGGTCGAGCGGGCCCAGCAGGAGCACGACATCTTCTCCGGTGTGCTGCGCGAACGCGGCGTCGAGGTGCTACTGCTGGCCGATCTGCTCGCCGAAACCCTCTCGGTCAGCGGCGCGGCCCGCATCCAGGGCATCTCCGGCGCGGTCGACGCGCGCAAACTCGGACATATGCTGGCCGACGAACTCGCGGCCTTCCTACGCGGCGTCCGGGCCCGGGATTTGGCCAATATCCTCATGGCCGGGATGACCTTCGACGAACTGCCCTTCGAAGGTGACAACACCTCGCTCGTGCGGCGGATGCACCACGGTGCGGATTTCGTCATCGATCCGCTGCCGAATCTGCTGTTCACCAGGGATTCGTCATTCTGGGTCGGCCCGAGGGTGGCGATCACCTCACTCGCCCTGCCCGCCCGGATGCGCGAGACATCGCTGACCGATCTCATCTACGCATTCCACCCGCGCTTCCTCGGCGTGCGGCGGGCCTACGAATCGCATACCGCGCCGATCGAGGGCGGTGATGTGCTGTTGCTCGCGCCGGGCGTGGTCGCGGTGGGCGTTGGTGAGCGCACCTCGCCTGCGGGCGCGGAAGCGTTGGCGCGCAGTCTGTTCGACGACGATCTCGCGCACACCGTGCTGGTCGTCCCGATCGCCCAGAATCGCGCGACCATGCATCTGGACACCGTCTGCACCATGGTCGACACCGATGCCATCGTGATGTATCCGGCGGTGCGGGATTCGCTGTGCGCGTTCACGATTCATCGCGAGGACGATTACGGCGGACGCAACGACCAGGCCCGGGTGAGTGTGCGCGGTCCCGACCCGTTCCTGCCCGCGGCCGCGGACGCGATGGGCATCGGCAAACTACGGGTCATCGATACCGGACTCGATGGCGTCACGGCCGAACGCGAGCAGTGGGACGACGGCAACAACACTCTGGCGCTCGCGCCCGGCGTGGTCGTGGCCTACGAGCGCAACGATATGACCAATACGCGGCTCGAGGATGCTGGCATCGAGGTGCTGCGCATACCGGGCTCCGAATTGGGTTCCGGCCGTGGTGGACCGCGATGCATGTCCTGCCCGCTGTCCCGAGATGACGTGTGAGCGTGCGATGTTCACCATTTCCGTGACCCACGATTCGTCGATTCCGCCCTACGAGCAGTTGCGGCTCGGTGTCATCGCGCAGGTGCGATCGGGCGAGTTGACGGCCGGGACGAAGATCCCGACGGTGCGAGCACTGGCCGCGCAACTCGGACTCGCGCCGAATACGGTCGCTCGGGCGTATCGAGAACTCGAGGCCGATGGGGTGGTCGAAACCCGGGGCAGGCAAGGGTCTTTCATCGCATCCTCCGGGGACCCGACCAAGGATCTGGCGGGCCGCGCCGCGACCGATTACGTCGCCACCATTCGACGGCTCGGTCTCGATGATGAGGCGGCCCTGCAGTACGTCAGGTCGGCTCTGGAGGGTTAGTCATCAGCGCCAACTGGGCAGCCACAGGTGGTCGTGCCAGTTGCCGGGGGTGATCGGCAACGCGGTCAGAATCGGCCAGAGCCAGATGAAATTGGCGATCACCAGGCCGAGATAGATACAGACCGCGAGTAGTCCGAGGCTGCGTCGTTCACTGGGCACGGCGGGCCGGTAGGTGCCCGCCGGGCTTCGCGGTATTCGTACCGATCGGGCCGGGCCGAGAATATCGCCGCACACCAGCGCGATCCCCATCACCAGGAACGGCGCCAGCGGTACTGCGTAGAAGTAGTACATCTGCCGATCGAGGGTGAAGAACCAGGGAATGAGTCCGGCGCCGTATCCGGTGAGTACCGCCGCATAGCGCCAGTCGCGACGGACCACACTGCGCCACAGCATCCAGCCCAGCACCGGGAAGGCGATCCACCAGATCGCCGGGGTGCCGATCAGCATCACGGCCTTCACACACTGGGTCTGACCGCAGCCGGTGACACCGGTGTCGGCGTAGTAGTAGAGCATCGGCCGCAGCCCCATCGGCCAGGTCCACGGCTTGGATTCCCAGGGGTGATGGTTACCGGCCGAATTGGTCAGCCCTTCGTGGAAGCGCAGCGTTTCGCCGCTGTAGTACCACAGCGAGCGCAGCGCATTCGGCAGCCACGACCACCGACCGTCGCGACCGACCTGATTGCCGACCGCATAACGGAAGACACCGTCCTCACTGCCGAACCAGGCCCAGTAACTGGCCAGATATACGCCGAGCGGAATCAGCACCAACGAGTACAGCGCGGGCCCGACATCGCGCACCGCCGCACCGACCCAGGGCCGCCGCACACCATAGGCGCGCCGCGCGGAGACGTCGAAATAGACGCTCATGAGCCCGAAAGCGAGGATGAAATACATCCCGGACCACTTTGTGCCGCAGGAGAGTCCGAGCAGTACCCCCGCGCCGAAACGCCACCAGCGCACTCCTAGTCGCGGCCCCCATTCGTTCGCATCGATCCGACCCTCGTAGTCCACCTTGGCGATTCGTGCCCTGACCTCGTCGCGGTCCACGATCAGACAGCCGAAGGCAGCGGTGACCAGCACCCCCATGAAAATGTCGAGCATGCCGATGCGCGAGGAGACGAAGGTGAGTCCGTCGGCGATCAGCAGAATGCCCGCGATCGCGCCGACCATGGTGGAGCGCGCCATCCGGCGCACGATCCGGATGACCAGCAGTACCAGGATCGTGCCCGCCAGCGCCGCACTGAATCGCCAACCCCAGCCGTTGTAGCCGAACATCCACTCGCCCACCGCGATCAGCTGCTTGCCGATCGGAGGATGCACCACCAGCCCGTAGGCGGGATTGTCCTCGACACCGCCGCCGGTGAGGATCTGCCAGGCCTGTGGTGCGTAATGCTTCTCGTCGAAAACCGGGGTGTAGGCGTCGGTCGGATAGTCCAACATGATGAACCGCGTCAACGCCGCGATCGCGGTGAGTACCGCGGTGACCACCCACCCCTGCAGCTTGTCGAGCGGCCCGAAGTCGGGCGACGGACGCAGGGGCGCGGGGCTCGACCAAGAAGGCACCGCCCCGGCTACGGTCGCGCGCTGGTCGGTCACCTGGGTCACGCCCCGATCGTATGCTGTGCGCGCCGCCGTGACCCGCACCGGTGAGCGCGCCGCCGCGCGAATCACACCCTGAGCTGCATTCACGGATTTTTCCATGGGCGCCGCCATTCGATGCCGAGATCCACGGGGTGCGGCCGGAGATGGGGATGGTATGGCGGTGGCAGACTGCGGCGTGGTCGGCCGCAGTGGCCCGATACGCTGCCTTGGAACTACGCGGTCGAGGGAACGGGAGCATTGTGGCGGACCAGGTGGGTCGATTGGTGCTCGCGGCGACGCCGATGGGCGAGATCGGCGATGCCTCACAGCGGCTACGCGAGGCACTCGGCTCCGCCGATATCCTCGCGGCCGAGGACACCCGGCGCACCCGCGCCCTCGCAAAGGCCCTGGACGTGGCGATCACCGGGCGGGTCCTGCGCTTCGATGACCACGTGGAGTCCGCGAAGATTCCGGCGCTGCTCGACGAGATCGA
Organism: Nocardia sp. NPDC050412; assembly: GCF_044458825.1. Taxonomy (NCBI): domain Bacteria; kingdom Bacillati; phylum Actinomycetota; class Actinomycetes; order Mycobacteriales; family Nocardiaceae; genus Nocardia; species Nocardia sp. NPDC050412. The sequence goes on along the minus strand of NZ_JBITIJ010000006.1, from coordinate 469,133 downwards.
AAGCGGCCGCACAGTGCTGCTGGTGACCGATGCGGGCATGCCGTCGGTGAGCGATCCGGGCTACCGCATGGTGGTGGCCTGTGTGCGGCGTCAGCTCCCGGTCACCTGCCTGCCGGGACCGTCGGCGGTGACCACCGCCCTGGCACTGTCCGCGCTCCCGGTGGAACGCTTCTGCTTCGACGGATTCGCGCCGCGCAAATCTGGCCAGCGTCGAGAGTGGTTGCGCACCTTGCTCACCGAGTCGCGCGCCTGTGTGTTCTTCGAGGCGCCGCACCGGCTCGCCGACTGCCTGGCCGATGCGGTGCAGGTGCTCGGTCCGGACCGGCGGGCCGCGGTCTGCCGGGAACTGACCAAGACCTACGAGGAGGTCGTGCGCGGCACTCTCGGAGAACTCGCGGCCTGGGCGGTCGATGGGGCGCGCGGGGAAATCACCGTCGTCCTCGAAGGCGCCCAACCCGTGGCGGCCGATCCCGCCGATCTGGTCGACGAGGTCGAATCACTGACCGCCGAAGGTATTCGCCTCAAGGACGCGTGCGCTCAGGTGGCCGCCGAGACCGGCGTTTCCCGCCGCGAACTGTACGACGCGGTACTGACCGCACGCCGCGACGGCGGTGACAGTTCCTAGCGCGACTCGCCATCGTCGACACTCTCGGGCGGCCGGATGGGGAGTGTCATAGTGCTATCGATCACGGGTGCGACGATGATCGGGTCATGACCTCTTTGGAAAGCAAGGCGAAGGCGTTTCTCGAATTGCACGTGCCGGGCGATCCCGGTGTCTTTCCGACGGTGTGGGATGCGTGGTCAGCGAATGTCGCTGTCGCGGCAGGGTTTTCGGCGCTGACCCTGGGCAGTCATCCGGTCGCCGATTCGGTCGGGCGCAGCGATAAGGAAGGGATGACATTCGCGGAACTGTTGACTCGCGTCCGGCAGATCACCGGTGCGGTCGACGTTCCGGTCTCCGTCGATATCGAATCCGGCTACGGGCTCGAACCCGCCCAGTTGATCGAGGGGCTGCTGGATGCGGGCGCGATCGGCCTCAATATCGAGGACACGGTGCACAGCGAGGGTGGCCGGTTGCGCACGCCCGAGGAGCATGCCGATTTCGTGCGGGGGCTGCGGCAATTCGCCGACGCGGCGGGCGTGCACGTGGTGATCAATGCGCGCACCGACCTGTTCATGCGCGAGGACGGCGACGCGAGCGACCGCGTCGATCGCGCCATCGCGCGCCTGCGGCTTGCTGCCGCGGCGGGTGCGGATTCGCTGTTCCCGGCGGGTCGGCACTCCGATACCGATATGCGCCGACTGACCAGCGAATTGCCGCTGCCGATCAGCGCTGTCGGGCTGCCCGATAAGTCGGATAAGGCCGTCTTCGCCGAACAGGGCGTCGGCCGCATCACCTTCGGCCCCATGCTGCAATGGGCGCTGACCGCGGAGATCAATCGGCTGCTCGACCGCTGGAAGTAGCCCTCCCCGAGGGTCCGGCTCGAGCGAAGCGCTACCGCTTTATCGAGCGGTAGCGCTTCAGTAATGCGGTGATCTTCGCGTAGTCGGCCGCGCCATTGAGCTCTATCAGCAACTCGTCCGGGCACAGCTCGTAATAGTCACCCCAGTAGCGGCGCGTCTTGTGGTCCCAGATGCGGTAGCCGCCTGGAACGCCTCGTGCTACGTATCGCCTTCCACTGATTTACTTCTTCGGCTCCACGTAGCGCGGGTAGACCGCTTCGGGCTCCGGCAATGAGGTGCCCGAGACCAGCGGGGTCGCGATATCGGCGAAGGTACGGTTCTGGCTGGCCAGCAGATCGAGGATCTTGCCAGCGGATTCGGGCATCACCGGCTGGACCAGGATGGCGACGATGCGCAGCAGTTCGATGGTCACGTACAGCACGGTCGCCTCACGGGCCAGCGACTCCTCGGTGCCGGTCTTGGCCAGCGCCCACGGCGCCTCCGCGGAGAAGTAGCGGTTGGCCTCGCCGAGCGTCAGCCAGATCGCCTCCAGCGCCAAATGCATTTGCTGGGCATCGAATTCGGTGCGGCAGCGCTCCAAAAGACCGTTCGCGCGGTCGAGCAGGGCGCGATCGGCCTCGGTGAATTCGCCCGGCGTCGGCACCACACCGCCGCAGTCACGCGCGACCAGCTTCAGGCTGCGCTGCACCAGATTTCCGAATTCATTGGCCAGATCGGTATTGATCCGCCCGACGATCGCCTCGTGGCTGTAGCTGCCGTCCTGACCATAGGAGATCTCGCGCAGCAGGAAGAAGCGCACCGCGTCCACGCCGTATTCGTCGACCAGCGCGAGCGGGTCGACCACATTGCCGACCGACTTGGACATCTTCTCGCCCTTGTTGTACAGGAACCCGTGCACGAAAACGCGTTTCGGCAATTCGATCCCGGCCGACATCAGGAAAGCGGGCCAGTACACGGTGTGGAACCGGGTGATGTCCTTACCGATGATGTGCACATCGGCGGGCCAGAAGCGCTGGAACGCAACCGATTCCGTATCCGGGAAGCCGACGCCGGTGATGTAGTTGGTGAGCGCGTCCACCCATACGTACATCACGTGATCGGGATGTCCGGGCACCGGCACGCCCCAGTCGAAGGTGGTGCGCGAAATGGACAGGTCCTTCAGACCCGCCTTCACATAACTCACCATCTCGTTGCGAGCCGTTGCGGGCGCGATGAATTCGGGATGTTCGTCGTAGAGCGCAAGCAGCTTATCCTGGTAGTTCGACAGCCGGAAGAAGTAGTTCGACTCCTCGGTCCAGGTGACCGGCGTCTTCGATTCGGTCGATATCCGGGTGCCGTCCTCGAGCAGCGACGTCTCTTCCTCGGCGTAGAACGCCTCGTCGCGCACCGAGTACCAACCTGAGTAGTTGTCCAGGTAGATATCGCCGTTGGCGAGCATTTGCTCCCAGATCGCGGCGCTGGCCACCTGATGGTCGTCATCGGTGGTGCGGATGAAGCGGTCGTAGGAGATGTCGAGCGTCTTGTCCATCGCCTCGAACACATCCGAGTTGCGCGCGGCGAGCTCCTCCACCGGCACACCCTCGGCGACCGCGGTCTGCTGCATCTTCTGCCCGTGCTCATCAGTGCCGGTCATGAAGAAGACGTCATAACCGTCGAGCCGCTTGAAGCGGGCGAGGGCGTCGGCCGAGATGTACTCGTACGCATGCCCGATGTGTGGCGCACCATTCGGGTATGCGATGGCCGTTGTGATGTAGAAGGCGGGACGGTCAGCTTCGCTCATGGTGCATCTACTGTAATGCGCGTGGATTCCGACGCTCACGTGAATATCCCCCGAGGTGATGGCCGCCGTCGCGCGCCGGAGCTGCCGGAACCGCTCGCACCGCTGGTGGACGCGCATACCCATCTGGACGCCTGCGGGGCCACCGATGCGGAGTCGACGGCGGTGATCGTGGACCGCGCGGCCTCGGTCGGGGTCGGCCAGGTGGTGACCGTCGCCGACGATTTGGCCGCGGCGCAGTGGGCCGTACAGGCCGCGAACTGGGATCGCCGGGTGTTCGCCGCCGTGGCGCTGCATCCGACGCGGGCGAATGCGCTCGACGACGCGGCCAAGGCCGAACTCGAGCGTTTGGCCGCCGACCCGCGTGTGGTCGCCATCGGCGAAACCGGTCTGGATTACTACTGGCCGGGCAAGTTGGCGGGCTGCGCCGATATCGAAGATCAGGTCGAAGGCTTCCGCTGGCACATCGACCTGGCCAAACGGCTGCGCAAACCGCTGATGATCCACAACCGCGAGGCCGACCACGATCTGCTGACGGTATTGCTGGACGAGGGCGCTCCGGAAACCGTGATCTTCCATTGCTTCTCCTCCGACACCAATATGGCGATGTCGTGTGTGGCGCAGGGATACGTCCTCAGCTTCTCGGGCACGGTGAGTTTCAAGAACGCGCATGAATTGCGGGAGGCCGCCAAGGTGGTGCCCGATGACCAGATCCTGGTCGAAACCGATGCGCCGTATCTCACGCCGCATCCATTCCGTGGCGCTCCCAACGAATCGTATTGCCTTCCCTACACCGTCCGCGCCTTAGCGGAATTGCGGGAACAAGATCCGGTGGCCCTCGCCGAAATCACCACAGCCAACGCCCGCCGCGTCTACGGCCTCTGAATTCGAGATCGGGTGGAATCGCGAGTGGCTCGCAATTTCACCTGATCTTGTTTCACATTTGGACGGGTAAATGTGTCCTAGGTCACTTCGGTCGGTACGTTTCGCGATTTACCTGCGGCGTCGATATTCGTTTGTGATATTGATACCCGCCGCTCGTAACACTACGGTTGTCGACCGCTGACCCCTTCGTTATCGTACTGTGACCATGTCTCCATTCACGAGGATCAACCAGTCCCGCTCGCCGCTGCTGTATGCGGCGGTCGCGGCGCTGCTGGTGACGCTGATCGTCGGTGCCGCGATGGCAATCGTGAACCGCAAGACGGTCACGGTCGTCGTGGATGGTCAGCAGATAACGCAGACCACCATGTCGCGCAACGTCAGCGGAGTGTTGAAGGCCGCGGGGTTCGATGTGAACGACCGCGACCTGGTCCGGCCCGCGCTGGCCGCGGCGATTACCGATGGCGCGACCATCACCTACAACCGGGCGCGCGAGGTCGCGGTATCGCTGGACGGCAAGGCCGAGAAGGTGTGGTCGACCGGTCTGACCGCGGGCGATGTGGTCGACCAACTGCATCTGCCCCGCGAAGTATTCGTTTCCCCGGCGCGCAACGAGAAGTTGCCGCTCGAAGGCGCCGCGCTGCAGATAGCAAGCCCGCGTTCGGTATCGCTGCTCGACGGCATCGGCAGTCCGGTCGATGTTCGACTGGCCGCGCCGACCGTCGGTGACTTCCTTGCCGTTGCCGGCATTCCGCTGATCGAACAGGACACCGTCGAGCCCGCAGCGATCACGCCGCTCACCGATGGAATGCGGATCGTGGTGACCCGTCAGCGCGTCGAGAACAAGGTCGAGACGGTGCCGCTGGATCCGCCGGAGAATGTGATCGAGGATCCGACCCTGAATATGAGCCGGACCGTGGTGGAGAGCCAGGGTGCGCCCGGCGTGCAGGACGTGACGTTCGCGGTCACCATGGTCAACGGCCAGGAGGTCAGTCGGCGGCCGATCGCCTCCAATGTGAAGGTGACGGCTCAGCCGAAGACCGTCCGCAAGGGTGCCAAGCCCGGCACCGAGGTGCCGCCGGTGCGTGACGGCGATATCTGGGATGCGCTGGCCCACTGCGAATCCACCGGGAACTGGGCCATCAATACCGGCAACGGTTACTACGGCGGCATCCAGTTCGACCAAAACACCTGGGAACGCCAGGGCGGTCTCAAGTACGCCCCGCGTCCGGACCTGGCCACCCGCGAGGAACAGATCGCCATCGCAGAAGTCACCCGCGCCCGCCAGGGTTGGGGTGCCTGGCCCGCCTGCACCAGCCGCTTGGGCATCGGCTGATCACAGCACCCTCCGAGGTGCGGGGGTGGAAAGTTGAGTTGATACGTTGTCGGGCGTGTCCGAACCCGATATTTCCGCTCGTGGGAGTGCTGCTCTGCTCGGGCCCGCTGAGGTGCGGGCGCTGGCCGAGCGGCTCGGCGTGCGGCCGACCAAGCAACTCGGACAAAACTTCGTGCACGATGCCAATACGGTGCGCCGGATTGTCGCGGCAGCCGGGGTGGGGCGCGCGGATACGGTACTCGAGGTCGGGCCGGGGCTCGGTTCCTTGACATTGGCGCTGCTCGATGTGGTTGATTCGGTCGTCGCCGTCGAGATCGATCCCGTGCTGGCGAAACATCTTCCGGTGACCGTCGCGGATCGCGCACCGGAACTGGCCGGGCAGTTGACCGTCGTGCAAGCCGATGCGCTGCGGGTTCGTGCGGCCAACCTGCCCGCGGCACCGTCGGCACTGGTGGCGAATCTGCCGTACAACGTCGCCGTGCCGGTGCTGCTGCACCTGCTTGCCGAATTGCCCAGCATCACAACCTCATTGGTGATGGTGCAGGCTGAGGTCGCGGACCGCCTTGCCGCCGAACCCGGCGGCCGCATCTATGGCGTACCGAGCGTCAAGGCGGGCTTCTTCGGCACCGTGCGTCGCGCGGGCGCGGTGGGCACCCAGGTGTTCTGGCCGGTGCCACGCGTCGAATCCGGCCTGGTCCGCATCGAGCGCTACGCCGAACCGCCCTGGCCGATGGACGACGTACACCGCCGCCGGGTCTTCGGGGTCGTCGACGCCGCCTTCGCTCAGCGCCGCAAAACCCTCCGCGCCGCCCTCGGCAATTGGGCCGGTTCCCCCGCCGAGGCCGAACGCCGCCTGGTCGCCGCCGGAATCGACCCGACCGCCCGCGGCGAAACTCTGGACACCGCGGCCTTCGTCCGCCTCGCCGCCCAGCCGTAACTTCCCAGCAGCCGCAACTTCCTCCGGGCGGCGCCGCGTGATTTCGCCTGGTTGCTATCGGATATCGACCCGCCGCAGTGATCTCTACTTTGCGGCTCGGGGGTCCATCTTGCCGGCGGGTGGAACTTCGTCCGGGCGGTGCCGCCTGGCTGTCATCGGATCTCGGCCTTCCCCGCCGTGGTGAATAATCTGCTGTTAGGGCGGACTGGTCGGTTTCTGTTGCGGATGAGGCGAGATCATGCACCGCGTTATCCATACGGTTCGCTTGCTGCGGCATCGCCGAAGCGAAACAGATTGTGGATAACCAACTTTTGCCTTGTTGGTTGTGAAACCGGATTCATGTGCTGCGGCAATCAATTCATGCGTGTCGTCACACTCTGTGTGTCGAACAGAAAGCGCAGGTCATCGCGCTGAATGCGCAGCTCGGCCACGCGCTGATCGGCGCATACGGTCAGGGGTGACCGCCACCCGAATGGTGTCCACCATCGGATGTGGATGGCGCTGTGGATGATTCGACGCGCGCGGTGAACTCGGCGGTATGCACGACGCCGCCGTGGGAGAAGTCTAGATACAGCCGAAATGTGCCCGCACTCGGGGTCTGGGCATGGAAGCCGACCTCCGGACCCGCTGGGGTGCGACCGATTTCGCCCTGCGGATGGACGTGCAGGTAGGCAAGGTCGTTGGCGCGCAAGACCACTAGATGTGCGTACGCGCCGAGATACGGCTCGAGATCTGTCACCGGCGCGCCGTCGCGGGTAATGGTGAAACGAAGTTCGCCGCCCGCGGTGCTCAGATCGCCCGCCATGTGCACTTGGTATCCGTCCACCGCCGCCATTCGGGATTCGGGCGGGAGTGGTTGCGACTCGGCCGGTCCCGCGACCGCGACGGTGCGACTCAGAACCAGATTGCCGTGCCCCTGCTCGGGGACGAAATCGGCGAAGACGCGGTAGGTGCCCGGCGCTGTCCAATTCCAATCGATTGACCAGATGCCCGTGTCGTCCATGGTCGGATGCACGTGCCGATATCCGGTGGTATCGGAGCGGGCCACGATCAGGTGCAGCTTCTTGTCGTGCTGGGTGGTGAATCGCGTGACCGGAGCGCCATCCGGTCCGGTGATCCGAAAACGCAGGGCCCCGGATCGATTCGGGTCCGCGGGTGCGCTCAGGTCGGTCAGGGCGTAGCCCGATCGCGAATCCGAAAGCCCGGTGTCCCGTTCGGTGTGCGCGCCGGGGTCCGGTGTCGACCCGGTCGGATCGCCCACCAGGGCGCCGATACCGAGCGCGACACCGAACAGTGCGATGAGACCGCCGCCGACCGCGGCGAATCTCAGCCGGGCATGCATCAGACGGCGACCTCGTATCCCGCCTCGTCAACGGCGGCGACGATATCGGCGTCGGCGAGCGGTGCGGTGCTGTCCACTCGGACCGCACCGCTGGCGAGGTCGACGTCCACGCTGGTCACGCCATCGATCTTGCCGATCTCCGTCTTGACCGAGTTGACGCAATGTCCGCAGGTCATCCCCGTGACGGTGTAAGTGCTGGTGGCCATTTCCGACTCCTTCGCTCGCATTCGATCATACGGTGCGGGGGTATCCCCGACGCAAATGAACATACCCCCGGCGGGTATTGGGCGCAAGTGTGAGTTGCCTTTGCCGTTCCGGGATTCCGTTGACTGGTCGCTACGAATGTCCGGATAGTTCCCGGCCCGGTTGTATCAGCCGTGAACGGCGGAAGGCCAACCCTGCATGGCCATTTCGGCACCCCGCTGCCGCCGCGCGCAGGATACGGCGCACTACCGCCTCGGCGGTCGGCTCCTCGCCGAGCGCGCGTGGAATGAAGCTGCCGTAGCGCCGAAGACCTGTATCGCCTCGTTGAACAGCGTCGCCTTATCGCCGAAGGCGGCATACGGACTCGGTGCGCGGATGCCCATCGCCGCAGTCGGATCGCCGATCGAGGTCGCCTCGTAACCACGCTCCCAGAACAGCCGCAGCGCCGTTTCAGCGCGGCGTCGCGATCGAACGAGCGAGGACGTCCCCTGGTCGGTGGATCACCGGACAGCGGATCGATGCCATCGGCGCAGCGCTGTGGTAACCGTCCGACGCGTGGGCGGTGAATGTCTCATCTTGAGCTGAGCAGCTGTCGTACCCACGGGATAGGCTTGAGCACCGTGTTGTCAGTTGTGCCAAGTCCCGTCATCGTGCGCGCGCCGTCCAAGGTGAATCTGCACCTAGGCGTCGGTGATGTGCGCGCGGACGGCTATCACGATCTGACCACGGTGTTCCAAGCCCTCTCGCTCGGCGATGATCTGGAACTCGCACCCGCCGCCTCGTTGACCGTGCGGGTCAGCGGCGAGGGCGCCGACGATGTGCCGACCGACCGCACCAATCTGGTGTGGAAGGCCGCCGTGCGCGTCGCACATCTGGCCGGCCGCGCCCCGCTGGTGGAAATCGCCATCAACAAGGGCATTCCGGTGGCCGGTGGTATGGCGGGCGGCAGTGCGGATGCCGCCGCGGCGCTGGTGGGCCTGAACGAACTCTGGGATGTCGGGCTGACCCGCGACGAATTGTTCGCGGTCGCAACCGAACTCGGCAGCGATGTGCCGTTCGCGCTGCACGGCGGAACGGCGCTCGGTACGGGTCGGGGCGAGCGACTGCTTCCGGTGTTGTCCCGCAATACCTTTCACTGGGTACTGGCGCTGGCCAAGGGTGGATTGTCCACGCCCGCGGTCTTCACCGAACTGGACCGACTACGCGAGGTCGGCAGCCCGCCCCGGCTCGGTGAGCCGCAGGCGTTGATGCAGGCGCTGGCCTCCGGTGACCCGAAACAGCTCGCGCCCCTGCTGGGTAACGATTTGCAGGCAGCCGCGCTTTCGCTGAAGCCGGAGTTGCGGCGGACGTTGCGCGCGGGCGTCGGTGCGGGCGCGCTTGCCGGGCTGGTCTCCGGCTCCGGGCCGACCTGCGCATTCTTATGTGACAGCGAGGACGGCGCGGTGGCGGTCGCGGCCGAGCTCGCGGGTGCTGGTGTGTGCCGCAGCGTGCGCACCGCCAGTGGACCGGTGCCCGGCGCTCGGGTCATCAGTAGCGACACGTCTGGCAAGCGCTGACGTTTCGGTGGTTATGCAATGACGTCGGCGAGGCGGTCGACTTGATCGGCGTCGCGCCCGTAGCAGTAGAGCACGACCTCGTCTGCGCCGAGATCTTCGAATTGGCCGATGGCCGTGCGGATCTCGGCGGGTGTGGTGAGCATGCCGGCGAGCATGAAGTCGGCGCGACCGCTGAATTCGTAGTAGGCGCCCATCGATGCGCGGGCGTCTTCGATCAGGTTGGGCGCGCCGAGCGCGACATTGACCTGGGCGACAATGCGGGGCTCGCCGTCGCGGCCGTGCTCCTTCCACGAGCGGCGGGCGATGTCGAACAGGCCACCGGCCCACGACGGTGCGGCGGCGGCGAGAAAGCCGCCACCCCAACGACCGACGCGATCGATGGCGGCGGGCTGGAAGCCGCCGAAGAGTAGTTCGGGTCCCTCGGGACGCAGCGGCGCGGGACCGATCGGTCCGCAGTCGGTGCTGTACGGCTGGCCGGACCACAGGCGGCGCATGATCGCCAACTGTTCGTCCAGGCGACGGCCGCGCGAGCGCAGCTCGGTGCCGGAGGCGATGTGATCGTCCTCGCGACCGCCGACGCCGAGACCGAGCACCAGGCGGCCGCCGGACATGCGATCGAGGGTGGCGGCCTGCTTGGCGAGCAGCGTCGGCTCACGCAGCGGCGCGATGAGCACCTCGGTCTGCACCTTGATGCGGCTGGTGGCACCGGCGATCATGCCGAGTGCGACCAGGGGTTCGGGATTGTCGTAGACGAGCCGGTCGAGCAGGCCGAGCGTGGAGAACGGACCCGCGTCGGCGCGGTGGGCCCAGTCGAGCAGGGCGGCGGGATCGGAAATGGGCAGACCGAGTCCGACGTGCATGAGAACCTCCAGGTAAGGGGTAGTTGAAACCGTGCCGCCCCACTCACCTCGAACCCGAGGCGGGGCTCCCATTCTGCGGCTATGTCTCAGGAGCGCCGTAACATTGTTCGTAACGAACGCCGTTCGCTGCGCCCAACTCTAAACGAACGGCGTTCGTCACGCAAGTCTCAGTTGTGAGACCAGCCCGCACTCTTTGCCTGAGTAGGCCCTGGACACGGGGCATGAAGCGATGTAGTTACGTGAACGGATGCGGCCCTGACATCCGGCTGCGCACTGCGGTTGTCGAGGTTTAGGCGAGTGCGCTGGTCGCTGATCACGCCGAACATGTCCGCCGGAACGATCAGAACCAGCGCGGGGCGTGGCGCCGGGCCCGGGCGGAGCGTTCGGTGGGCCGACGGTGAGTTCTGCGTGCTCGGTACGCTTGCGCGGGGCGAGTACTCGCCCGGCGCTTGACTCGGAAGGATCCATGTCCAACCTGATCAATCTCGAACAGGTCTCCAAGAGCTTCGGCATCAAACCACTCCTGGACAATGTTTCGCTCGGCATCCACGCGGGCGAGCGAATCGGTGTCGTCGGCCTGAACGGCGGCGGCAAGACCACCCTGTTGGAGGTGCTGACCGGTCTGGAGCCGCCCGACAGCGGCCGGGTGAGCCGGGTCGGCGGGCTGCGCGTGGCGGTGGTCACCCAGCGCGGCGTACTTCCCGTGGGCGCGAGCATCGGATCCGTCGTGCTGGCCGGACTGGCAGATGACGCGATGCCCCCCGGCGCGAGCGACGGGCACGGAGGCGGTAGCTCGCGTGACCCCGGAGGGCCCCGAGATGAATACGGCGTCGCCGAACACGAATGGGCCGCGAATCCGCGCATCCGGTCGGTGATGGCGGGCATCGGCATCGAGGGCCTCGGTCTGGACACTTCGGTCGACAATCTCTCCGGTGGCGAGCGCCGCCGCGTCGCACTGGCCGCCGCGCTGGTTCGCGACCTGGATCTGCTCGTCCTCGACGAGCCGACCAACCATCTCGATGTCGAGGGCGTGCAGTGGCTGGCCCAACATCTGCTCGAGCGCCGCAGCGCCCTGGTGGTCGTGACCCACGATCGCTGGTTCCTCGACACCGTCGCCACCGACACCTGGGAGGTTGTCGGCGGCAAGGTCGAAAGTTATGAAGGCGGTTACGGCGACTGGATTTTCGCCCGCGCCGAGCGCGCGCGGCAGGCCGATGCCTCCGAGGCAAGGCGCGCGAATCTGGCGCGCAAGGAATTGGCCTGGTTGCGCCGCGGCGCGAAAGCCCGCACCTCCAAGCCGCGCTATCGGGTGGAGGCGGCCGAGGCGCTGATCGCCGACGTGCCGCCGCCGCGCGATAGCGTCTCGCTGGCCGCATTCGCGCGAAAGCGCCTCGGCCGCGTCGTCATCGAACTCGAGGATGCCACCCTCACCACCCCGGACGGCCGAGAGCTGGTACGCGACTTGACCTGGCGCCTGGCGCCTGGCGAGCGGGTCGGCCTGGTCGGTGTGAACGGCTCCGGCAAGACGACCCTGCTACGCACGCTGGCCGGCGCCGTCGAACCGGCTGCGGGCAAACGCATTCAGGGCCAGACGGTTCAGATCGGTTGGCTACGCCAGGAACTCGACGACCTACCAACCGATCTTCGGGTGCTGGAGGCAGTGCAGCAAATCGCGCAGCGAATCATGCTGGGCGATAAGGAAACCTCCGCAGGCCAGCTGGCCGAGCGCCTGGGCTTCACCCCGGCTCGTCAGCGCACCCCGGTCGGCGAACTATCCGGTGGCGAGCGACGCAGGCTGCAACTGACCCGAATCCTGATGTCGGAACCGAATGTCCTGCTCCTCGACGAGCCGACCAACGACCTGGACATCGACACCCTGCAACAACTGGAAGACCTGCTCGACAACTGGGCGGGCACCCTGGTCGTGATCAGCCACGACCGTTATCTGATCGAGCGCATCTGCGACTCCACCTGGGCCCTGTTCGGCGACGGAAAGCTCACCAATCTCCCCGGCGGCATCGACGAATATCTGAAGAAGCGCGCGGTATCGAGCTCCGCCGCAACGCGATCCACCGACTCCAAGCCCGCCGAAGCCCCCGCCACCGACTCGGCCGCCTACCGCGCCGCCCGCAAGGAGCTGGCCAAACTAGAGCGCACCATCGACAAACTCACCGAACGCGAGCAACGCCTGCACACTGCCCTCGCCGACGCCGCCACCGATCCGGACAAACTCATCACCCTGGGCGCCGAGCTGAAACAGGTCCTGGCCGAAAAGGAATCCACCGAGCAGCGCTGGCTGGAACTCGCCGACACCGCCTGAACCCCATCGTCGCTAGTCAAATGGTCGTTCCAAACCCCAGCCACAACAACCATTCGACTCGCCTCGACGGCGCTGGCCTAGCTGGTGCCGGAGACGCGGCCGTCCTGGACAACGACCGGCAGGCAGGTTTGGACGAAGTCGGCGCCGAAGCCGGTGAGCGAGATGCTGCGGTAGTAGACCTTGGTGCCGAAACCGGAGCGCTTCAATACTTCTCGGACCGGTGATTGGGCCTCGAGGAGTTGGTAGCGGTTCGGGTTGCCTACCGGCTCCTTGACGAATTCGATCAGGCCGAGGCGGCGCAGATTCGGCAGGTACTGCTGGATCCGGTTGGGGAAGCGCAGCCCCGCGTGCTCACCGATCAGATTGAGCCCGGAGATGATTCGCTCGACACCGATGCCGCGCGGTCGTCCGGCGCGAATATCGATCGAGGGCTGCGGACCGTCGAGGTGCAGGAAGCGCAGAATGCGTGCCTCGTCGGGGGTCAGCTCCTCGAGCATGCGCGCGAAGGCCGGGTGGGTTTCGTGGTGCTCACCCTGCGTGCTCGCCGACAGCCGCAGCAGCGCGGCCCCCTGCTCACGCAAAGTTGGAACGGCATCGGGCGCAGGCTGTTCGGGCGTCGCGGGCAGCCGCAATGCACGCCGCACCGCGTCACGAACCTCGGCCTCCGCCTCGGCGAGCACTTCCCGCGGGGGATTTCCAGCGATACTGCCGCGCACCACGGTGGCCCCGACGCCGAGGGCGGTGTCGATGCCCCACGCGGTCACCTCGGCCGCCGCGCTCACCGCGACCCGGGCTACCCCGGTGGTCGCGCGAACGGTCTTGCGTACCGAGCCGACCTGTCGTTTCTGCTCGACCGCGCCGAGTGGCAACCGCGCGATCTGCGTCGACTGCTCGGATGTCGACGACTCGGAAGTTCTTGGGGTTTCGGCCACTTCGGACTGCTCGGTTCGCTCGGAGCCCTGCCCAGCGGCCCGCAGATCGTCGCCGTCAGCTTCCGTCACAGCCATGTTGTCGCCACTCCCGTTCCGAAGATCAGGATGTGAGCGTATCCGGCGAAGAGCCCCAACACGCCGCCATGCAGAAAAAGGAGCCATTCGTCCTGTTTGATGGCCGCTCGCAGCATATCCACGAAGTCGGGGGGCGATAGTGCCGACATCTGTTTGGCGATGTAGTCGTTGATTTGCCTGCCCTGCTGGACGTTGAAGTCCGGATCCGCGAAGGCGATCGGCGCGATGGTCATCGCCTCGGTGGTCAGCGTCGACTGCAGCGAGTCGTACTCCCGGCTGCCGAGCATGAACTTCACCGCCGGTCGCGCCGGCCCGAGCGCCCGGTCCGCCGCGGGGCGCAGCGTGTCCTCGAGCATCTGCATGGTCCGGTCCGAGCGCGGGCCGTTCAGCAGTTCGTCACCGATATTAGCGACGGTCATCACCTGACTCGAGACCAATTCCGCGTAGCCGTCGGTGATTTCGAGCTGCCGCTTGATCAGCAGGCCCTGCCGCCACGGGCACCACCACTTCGGGTAGGCTGGCGCGAAGATCATATTCAGGCCGATCCAGTTGACCACCCAGCCGATGATGACGCCGCCGACCGGCAGCACCACCAGCGTCGACCAGCCGGTCATATGCAAAACAGCGACCAGCACCACGCCCATCGGCGCGCCGAAGTAGAAACCGAAGTTCTGCATGAAGCGCAGTTCCTTGGCGCCGAGTACCTGGAAAAGGGTGTTGAGCAGATGCGGACGCGCCTGGAAATAACGGATGACCATCTGCTTGACGTCGAGCAGCTGATCGATATTGGCGCCCAATTCCTCGGTCAGCTCGCGCAGGATATCGGGCAGCTGCTGGCGGACCCGCGCGTGAATCATGTCGCGCACCCCGGTCGGCAGGTTGTACCAGAGCTGCGGATGTTCGCGGCGCAGGATTTCTTCGACTATGTCCTTGATCTGCGCGTCGGCGATAGTCGCGAGGTGTTCGGCGAGCTTGTCCGGCTCGAGCTCGCGATAGAAGTCGGCGACGCTGCCGAGTTTCGCCAGACCCTTGTCGACGGCGATGCTCGCCATTTTGTCCGCACGCGATGGCACGATGCCCTGCCAGCCAATTCTGCCGTCGTAGCTCAGCAGCGGCAGCACCTGAATTCGCTTGGGCAGGAATGGAAACAGCGCACGCAATCCAGGTAAACGAATACCGTGGAACGCGACCGGCTTGAACAACATCAGGATGCCGGTCCAGTTTGTGATGTAACCGATGACGCCAGTGAAAAGGGGGATAGTCACTAATTCCAGGAGGACCGTCGGATGCATCCCGAAAACACTCTCCAACACGACACCCTCCTGCCGATATACCGGTGACCGCCGCCTCACCGGCAACCCAAACTAGCACCCAGTCGGCAGACGGACCCTACTGTGCGGTCCAGACGCTGGTCCATCGCGAGTGTCTTGGGCCACAAGCGGATTGTCTGAGACATCAGTCACACTGTGTGTCCAGAATGTCGTAGTGTCAACCAGCGCCGGAGAGAATGACGACCATCACGCGACCGACAGCAGGGGTCGGCGCGTTTGCTGGCCCAATCGGCTCACGGTAAGGCAGACCTGGAAGGCTGGCGGGCAATAATCTGTGGGCGTATTCGTTCACTTGGCAATACATCGGAGAGAACGTGACAGACGACAGGACCGGACAGGACATAGCCCGGGCCGGTTCCCGCTCGGTGGAGCGCAGCTCGGATGTCGAACAGCGGCAGATCAGCAATGAGGCACGGCTGATTCGCGGTGTGTTCCGAGCGGCGGGGCTCGCGGCGGGCACCGTGGTGCGCGGCAGTCAGTGGGCCGTCGAAACGACCTACGAGGTGACCAAGGAGATCACCCAGGCCGCGCTCGACGGTGAATCGTCGGCGGATATCGCCGAGCGCACCGGTAATGCGTTGCGCTCCATCGCGCGCAGCGCGCTCGGCGTCACCGAGGGTTCGGTGCGCGAAATCGTCAGCTACGTACCGACTTCCAACGGTGCGCCGCAGCCGGCCCCGGTCGGCATCGGCGCGCCGTTGCGCTCGGCAAGTAGCGAAGAGTTGCGCCGCCGAGGCGATGCGCTGCTCGCCCGCTCGGCCGATGTCTACTTCACCGAGGACGTGCACCCCGCCTACGATCGCATCCTCGACGAGTTGGCGCCGGACGAGGCGCGCATTCTGCGGTTCATGGCATTGAACGGTCCGCAACCGTTGGTCGATGTGCGCACCAACCGTCCACTCGGCATCGGCTCGGAATTGGTGACCGGTGATCTCACTTCGGTACCGGAACAGGCCGGTGTCCGTTATCCGGATCGCGCCCGCACCTATCTGATCAACCTCAACCGCCTCGGTCTGACCCAGGTTTCCGATGATCCGGTGGTGCTCAGCCGGTACATGGTGCTCGAGGTGCAGCCGGTGGTCGAGGCGGCGCTGAAGAAGGCCGGACGCGCGCCCAAGATCGTGCGCAAGAGTCTGCGGCTGACCGAATTCGGCAGCGACTTCTGCAAGACCTGCTTCACCATCGGGAATTGACTCGCACGGCAGACCGGCGGTTTCGGCTCGAAGTGATAGCAATCTGATACAAATCTCCCAATCTCTGTAGCGCGGCGACTTCGAATGGGATTGTTGAGATATGGACCAGGATGCTGTGTCAGCGATCAGTCGCCTGAAGTTCAGGTACCTACGCACCCTCGACACCAAGTCGTGGGACGAATTCGCGGACACCATGGTCCCGGAGGCGACGGCCACCTACAGCGAATACCTGTCGTTCGAGTCGCGGGATGCGTTCCTGGCGTTCATGCGCAACACCCTGGGTCCGCACGTCATCACCGAGCACCGATGCGACCATCCGGAGATCGATGTCGACGGCGACACCGCCACCGGCACTTGGTATCTCGCCGATACCGTGCTCATACCGGCGCACAATATGCTGCTGCGCGGCGCGGCCTTTTACACCGATCGCTACGTTCGGTGCACGGACGGTCGCTGGCGCATCGCGCATACCGGATATGAGCGCACCTATGAGGTGGTGCTTTCGCTCAGCGATCTGCCGAGCCTGCGGCTGACATCGAGTCGCTGGGGGCTGATCGCGCGGGAGGACGGCATCGCGTCGGTCGAACGCAACCCCGGCGCCGCCGCGCCGCGGCGGGAGTCCGTGCCGGAGGCGGCCGAGCCCGAGGCTGGGTGAGCGCATCGGTCTGAACATCGACTCCGCGGGATTCCGCCGGAATCGGGACAGGAATTTGCGCTGAGGTCAGTCCGCCGTGGCGACCAGAGGCTCGAGCGTGAGCTTTGGATGCTCCTTCTCGATGTACTGCAACCGCCACTTGTCACTGAACAGCGCCAACAGCGCTCCATCGGAACGGGTGAACACCTCGACCCCGCGCTGCCGATCGAGTTCGGTCATCGACTCCGCATCGGTACGCCGGGCCAACGTGTATGGCAGGTGCTCCATATGCGTCTCGACGTTGAACTCGGCGAGCATCCGCGCGGTGACGACCTCGAACTGCATCGGACCGACCGCCGCGAGTACGGGGGAGGCATCACCGCGCGCGTCATTGCGCAAAACCTGCACCACGCCTTCGGAATCGAGCTGGTCGATCGCCTTGCGGAACTGCTTGTACTTACCCGCGCTCTGCGCCCGCAGCACCGCGAAATGCTCCGGCGCGAACGACGGGATCGGCGGGAACTCCACCTTCTTGTCCACGAACAGCGTGTGTCCGGGCGCAAGCGCGGTGGCATTCACGAGGCCGACCACATCACCCGGGTAGGCGGTGTCGACGGTGGAGCGCTCCCGCCCGAAAACGGTGAGCGCGTATTTGGTCGCGAACGGCCGACCGGTCTGGGCGTGCGTGACGACCATCCCGCGCTCGAATTCACCGGAGACGATCCGCATGAACGCGAGCCGATCCCGGTGTGCCGCATCCATTCCGGCCTGCACCTTGAATACCACCGCGCTGAACGGATCGGTGGTGTTGCGCTGCGTGCCGCCGATATCGGCGCGCGAGCCGGGTGCGGGCGCCAGCGCGACCAGGGTCTCCAGCAGTTGTCGCACACCGAAATTCAGCATCGCGGAGGCGTAGATGACCGGGGAGGTCTGCCCGGCCAGGAACATCTCCTGATCGTGGTCCTGCCCGGTGGCCGAGAGCAGTTCGCTCTCCTCGGCGGCGGTCGTCCACGCTTCACCCTCGCGCGCCTCGGCCGATTCCGGAGCGATCGATTCCTCCGGCGCGATGGTCGCGCCACCAGCGGTCCGGGTGAAGTGGATGTATTCGACGGCCGCACCCTCTGGGCCGCGACGCAGCAGTCCGCGGAAGTCACCGGCGATGCCGACCGGCAGGAACAGCGGTGTCGGGATGAGGCCGATCCGCTCGCTGATCTCATCCAGCAGTTCCAGCGGCGCGCGGCCCGGACGGTCCCATTTGTTGATCACGGTGATGACCGGGATGCCGCGATGGCGACACACCTGGAACAGCTTCAGTGTCTGCGGCTCCAGGCCCTTGGCGGCGTCGATGAGCATGACCGCGGCGTCGACGGCGGTGAGCACGCGATAGGTGTCCTCGGAGAAATCCGAGTGGCCGGGGGTGTCGACCAGGTTGATGACGTTGTCGATATCCGTGCCCGCGGCACGGTAGTTGAATTGCAGCGCGGTCGAACTCACCGAGATTCCGCGCGCCTTCTCCATTTCCATCCAGTCCGACACGGTGGACTTGCGTCCGGCCTTACCGTGGATGGCGCCGGCCTCGGAGATCATTCTGGCGTGCAACGCCAGCGCCTCGGTGAGCGTTGACTTGCCCGCGTCGGGGTGGGAGATCACCGCGAATGTGCGTCGCCGGGCGACCTCGGCGGGCAACCCACGCGGGGCGGGCGTGACGACACCCTCAGTGGAGGCGGTCAACTGCAACAACCTTTCAGACGGCCGATCGGCAACCGCTCCAGCGTACGCGACCGGGGTGACGGTGAGCCGGCCAGTCCGACCACCCGATTCAGCTGGACATAAACACTTGCGCTATGGTGTTCGGGTTGTCTCGGCGAGGGTGACCGCAGACGTAATGCGTTCACCGTGATCGACGCGGCTCGGCTCTCGGCCGTCCTCGTTCGGTCTTCGCCCGACGAGTAGACCAACCATTTGCCAGGGGGGATAACAGTCCCTGGCGCACTGTTGACAGCCCGGAAGAGCCGTAGGGAGTAGATCCAGTCATGTCCGACGCCAACCTTCTCGAAGCCGCCGTCCGCACGGAGTTCGGCAAGGGTGCCGCCCGCCGTACCCGTCGCGCGGGTAACGTTCCCGCCGTGCTGTACGGCCACGCCGCCGACCCGCAGCACCTCTCGCTCAACGCCCAGGCCTTCGCCGCCATCCTGCGCGAGCACGGCACCAATGCGGTGCTGAACCTCGTCATCGACGGCAAGAAGCAGCTCGCGCTGACCAAATCCGTTGTGGTGCACCCGATTCGCCGTTACATCGAGCACGCCGACCTGCTGATCGTCAAGCGCGGCGAGAAGGTCACCGCGGATGTGAACATCTCGCTGATCGGCGAGGCCGCCGCGGCCACCCTGGTCACCCAGGACGTCACCACGCTGTCCATCGAGGCCGACGCGCTGAACATCCCGGAATCCATCGAGGTCTCGATCGAGGGCGTCGAGGCGGGCACCCAGATCACCGCGGGCGAGATCGAGCTGCCGAAGGGTGTCACCCTGGCCGGTGACCCGGAGGCCCTGATCGTCAACATCATCGCGGCCCCGGCTTCCGCGCAGGAGACCGAAGAGGCCGCCGCGGCCGCCGCCGCGGAGTCCGAGAGCGCCGAGTAAGAACTCCCCGGCTCGGTTATCCGAATGACCGAATCCTCGACCGGGCCCGCGCTCGTGGTCGGACTTGGCAACCCAGGTCCCGAGTACGAGCGCACCCGGCACAATATCGGCTTTCTGGTCGCCGACGTGCTCGCGCAGCGCGTCGGCGGCCGTTTTGCTGTGCACAAGAAGTCCGGTGCGGATCTGTTGCAGGCGCGGCTGGACGGGCGTCAGGTATTGATCGCCAAGCCGCGCTCGTTCATGAATCTGTCCGGGCGTCCGGTCGCGGCGCTGGCGAAATTCTTCTCGGTGCCGCCGACCGAGGTGATCGTCGTGCACGACGAATTGGATCTGCCGTTCGGTCAGGTCCGGCTCAAGCGCGGCGGCGGTGAGGGCGGGCACAACGGATTGCGTTCGGTCTCCAGTGCCCTGACCACCAAGGAATATCTGCGCACCCGCATCGGCATCGGCCGTCCGCCGGGTCGCCAGGACCCGGCGGACTATGTGCTCAAACCGTTTTCGTCGGTGGAGCGCAAGGAAGTGCCGGTGCTCGTCGAACAGGCCGCGGACGCGGTCGAACTGCTACTGCGCGTGGGGCTCGAACCGGCCCAGAACCAATTGCACTAGTGCTACCGCGGTTCATCGCAGATGGATCGCGGTGGCGGAGCGGCGCAGCTTGCCCGAGGAGGTTTTGGGCAGGGCGCCGGGGCCGAGGACCGCGACGGTGCGGGGGCGGGCGCCGACCTCGGAGAACACCGCATGCACGATTTCACGTTCGATGCGCTTGACCTCGTCGGCATTCTGGTGGTCGTTGCTTTCCACCACGACGGCGAAGCTTTCGCGTTTCTCGCCCGCGTCCAAGCGAACCGCGACGGCATTGCCGGGACGCACACCCCTTACGCGCATGGCGGCACGCTCGATATCGGTCGGATAGATATTGCGCCCGCCCATGATGATGACGTCCTTGATCCGGCCGCACACCACGATCAGACCCTCATCGGTGAAGTAGCCGATATCGCCGGTGTCGAGCCAGCCGTCCGCATCCTGCGCCGGACGGAAGCCGTTGACCGTGACATAGCCGGAAGTGACGGCGGGACCGCGGAGTTCGATCACGCCGACCGAACGGGTCGGCAGCGGCTGGCGCTCGGCATCGACGACCCGCCCCTCGAGATTGTCGACCAGATAGCCGAGCGTGGGCATGCGGCGGATATTGCCGTGGTGTTCGTGGGCGGGCACGGCCTTGCCAAGCGCCTCCAGCAGATCGCCATCGATGACGTCGAGGACCTGCCCGTGTCCGGGATCCGGAACCGATACGGCCAGTGTGGTTTCGGCCATGCCGTAGACGGGGGTGAGTGCCATCGGATTGAGCCGGAAGCGTTCGCCGGCCGCGGCGAGTGCCTCCATGGTGTCCGGATCGACGGGTTCGGCACCGTTCCACATATAGCGCACGCTGCTGAGATCGTAGGCGCCGTCCTCGGCCTGCTTGAGCCGGCGGGCCAGCAGCGAGTACGCGAAATTCGGTGCGGCCGTGACGGTGCCGCGGTATTTGTCGATCAGCTCGGCCCACAGCAGTGGACGCATCAGGAAGTCGATCGGCGTCACACAGACCACCTCGGCCCCGAATTGCATGGGAACGCTGAGGAATCCGACCATCCCCATATCGTGGAACAGCGGCAGCCAGCTGATCATCACATCCTCGTCGAGCTGGAACTTCACCCGATCGAACATGGCGTAGGCGTTGACGTAGAAGTTCCCGTGCGTGATCCGCACGGCCTTCGGCGATCCGGTCGAACCGGAGGTCAACTGCTGCAATGCGGTATCGGTCTCGACGGTCGGCACCGGATCGGTCTCCGCGCCATCGCGTAGCTGATCGATGCGCACCACGGTGATGCCGCGCTCGCGCAGCAGCGGTTCGGCGGCCTCGAAGGGCGCGCCGAGTACCACCGCGCGCGCGTCGATCATCGACAGCACGGTCTCGGTATCGCGCGCCCACACCACCAGATCCGTGCGCGGTGTCGGCTGATGCAACATGGTGATCGACGCGCCGCGCATCCAGATCGCCTGACAGGCCGGTGCGATATCGACCGGCATCCCGGCCAGCACGCCGACGGCGTCACCGTGTCCGATGCCGGCTTCGGCGAGTCCGCCCGCCATACGTCGTGCGATTCGATGGATCTCACCCCAGGTCTGCCGAAATGGCGCGTTTGGCTCCCCGGTCACCAATCCGCGATCCGAGATTTGTGCCGTTGCGTACATCTCGTCGGTGAACCTGCTCAAAGTCCAACTCCCTTGTCACCCCGATGCGGTAGCCGGACATGGGTGACCGGCCTGCTCCCCAACTATCCCGCCAATTCGTCCCCGCGTTAACCATTCCGAGGACATGCCCGTGTCGCGGTGGCGTTATGGGCGATTCGAGAAAGTTGCCGCGTAGCGATCGACGTAGTGCCGGCCGGATCGGGCGGCCAATTCCCGCATCAGTTCGTCGGTCGCGGCGCGAACCTGACACGTGTCCGGTGCCGGGTGGGTCGGGGTGGGCTGCGGGTAGTAGCGCGGCGCGCCGAAGCTGATGTGCACCTTGCCGAAGCGCGGCAGCCGGCGGCCGCGCGGATTCACCTTGTCGGTGCCCGAGAGTGTCGCCGGGATGACCGGAGCGCCGGTGGCCATGGCGACGCGTAGTGCGCCGGTGCGGCCGCGGTAGATGCGGCCGTCGGGGGAGCGGGTGCCCTCCGGATGGATGGCCCAGACGTCACCGGATTCCAGGATCCTGGTGGCGGCGGCCAGTGCGTCCGCGGCGGCGGTGCCGCCGGTGCGGTTCACCGGGACCTGACCCGCGACGGTGAAGAACCAGCGCTTGAACCGGCCTTTGAATCCGGTCCCGGTGAAGTACTCCTGCTTGGCCAGGAAGGTGACCCGGCGCGGCAGGGCCAGCGCGAGATACATCGAGTCGAGCATCGCGAGATGGTTGGCCGCGATGATCACCGGTCCGGTGCGGGGTACGTGCCGCAGTCCTTCCACTTCGGGGCGGCCGAGCAGCCGCAGCAGCGGACCGAGCAGAACGTGCTTGAACAACCGGTACCACACATGAGCCTCCGAGAAAGTTGCCGTAGACAATGTCTACCAAAGAGCGTAGACATTGTCTACGGTTGTTGGTAGAGAACGGTTACTTATGTGACGCAGTCGGGAAGGAGTGATCGATGAGCGCCGTAGACAATGTCTCCATGGTTGGAAGTGAGCCGTTGCGGGAACGATTGGTCGGCGCCGGGGTCGACATGCTCGAAGAGGTCGGCGCGGCCCAGTTGGGTCTGCGTGCGATCACCCGTGCGGCCGGGGTTTCCCACGGTGCGCCGCGCAGGCACTTTCCGACGCACCGCGCGCTCCTGGCCGCCATCGCGGCGCGCGGTTTCGCCGATCTCATCGAGCGATTCGCCAAGGTGGAGGTAGGCGCGAGCACGCCGAGGGAACAACTGGAACGGATGGCCGCCGAGTACGTCGAATTCGCCGGCGAGCGCCCGGAAATGTTCACGCTCATGTTTCGCCACGACCTACTCGAGGGCTCCGGCGAGAACCTCCGCGGGATCACTCTGCCGTTGTTCGAGCGCTTCGCGACGCTGGTTCGCGAGGCCGCCCCGGCATCGGACAGCCCAGAAAAGCGCGCGATCGCTCTGTGGACCAGCCTGCACGGCATCGCCGCCCTCCAGGCCAACCGCAGTTTGCGCCTAGTGGCCCCCACCGCCAACGCTCCGGCCCTCGCAACGCACGCAATCGACCTACACATCAGTTGACCGCGCACGACCGCTGACTACGTCGCACACCGAATGCCCAGTGCGACGTAACCACTACTTATGCCACCATGCGGTTGGTGCTCAGTGTCGGGGCGGCAGGGCGATCCTCGCCAGGTCTGTGGCGATGACGATATCGCCGGTGAAGTGCAGGGCCGCCTCGGCGCGGTGGGCGTCGAGGTCGCGGTAGCGTTGGGAGAAGTGGGTCAGGACCAGGGTGCGCACACCGGCTTCGGCGGCGACTCGGGCGGCCTGGCCCGCGGTCAGGTGACCGTATTCCTCGGCGAGCTGGGCG
The DNA here is from genome assembly GCF_044458825.1 of Nocardia sp. NPDC050412. Taxonomy (NCBI): domain Bacteria; kingdom Bacillati; phylum Actinomycetota; class Actinomycetes; order Mycobacteriales; family Nocardiaceae; genus Nocardia; species Nocardia sp. NPDC050412. Next base: position 445,595 of record NZ_JBITIJ010000006.1, on the reverse strand, counting down.
TCGGCGTCCAGGAAGGTCGCCTCGATCACCAGCATGTCCACGCCCGAGGCGAGGGACAGCACGCCCGGGCACAGGCGGGTGTCCATGACGAATGCGAAGCTCTGGCCCGGCCTCGGCTCGCTGACTTCGGCCAGCGTGATTGTGCGCCCGTCGAATTCGATACTGCCCGTGCGCTGCAGTTGTCCGACCGCCGGGCCGTGCAGGCCGAATTCGGCGAGCCGCTCCGGCAGGATGCGCACACCGCTCGGTTCGGTGAGCCGGTAGCCGAAGGTTTCGATCGGGTGCGATAGCTCGACCGCCTCCAGGACGAACGGTGCGCCCGGTGCGTCCAGCGCACCCGGGTCGGCGATCGGATGCGGCCGAAGCTCGACGGTGCGATAGAACGAGCTGGCATTGCTCAGCCGATCGAAGAACACCGCACCCGATGCGGGGTAATACACATCGACCGGATGGGCGACCTTGTCCAGATTGATCCGCTGGATGATGCCGGGTAGCCCGAGGCAGTGGTCGCCGTGGAAATGCGTCACCGCGATCCGGGTAATGTCGGTGACCGACACGCCCGCGTAGGTCATCTGCCGCTGGGTGCCCTCGCCCGGATCGAAGAGGATGCCCTCCTCGCCCCAGCGCAGCAGATACCCATTGTGATTGCGCTGCTTGGTCGGAACCTGACTCGCGGTGCCGAGGACGACCAGTTCGCGAGGTGACATCTACAGCGCCGCGACCGCGCCGACGAACCGGTCCAGCTCCTCGAAACTCACGAAGCAGTGTGGCGAGGCGCGCACCACCGAATCCAGGCCACGGGCGGTCATATCCAGCAGCGTAGAGCTGGCATGGCTCGCCGTCACCGTAATATTCTGTGCCGCAAGGCAATCGCGTACCTCGACCGCCGATTTCCCGTCGACGGTGAACGAAACGATGCCGCTGTGCCGAATCCCGATGTCGCGCACCGTGACTCCGTTGATTTCCGGCAGCGATTTGCGCAGGTGTTCCGCGCGGACCGCGATCGCGTCGTAGACGTCCTCCGGTCCCAGCTCGAGCAGATATCGCACGGCCGCGCCGAGACCGAGTCGCGCAGCGACATCGCATTCCCAGAATTCGAAGCGACTCGCGTCGGGGACCAGGGCGTACTCCTGCGCACCGGTCCACTGCGCACTGTGCAGATCCAGTCGCTGCGGCTCCATCGACGCGGCCAATTCCGGTCGCACATAAAGGAATCCGGTGCCGCGCGGGCCGCGCAGCCATTTGCGGCCGGTGACCGAGAGTGCGTCGACATCGAGTTCGGCCACATCGATCGGCAGCTGCCCGGCCGACTGGCAGGCATCGAGCAGCACCAGCGCGCCGACCGAATGCGCGATCCGAGTGGCATCGGCGGCCGGGTTGACCAGACCGCCATTGGTCGGGACGTGCAGCACCGACACCAACTCGACCCGTTCGTCGACCATGTCGGCGAGTGCGTCGAGGTCGAGTTGGCCGCTGCCGTCGCTGGGAATCTGTTCGACCACCGCACCGGTTGCCTTGGCCCGCTGCAGCGCAGCAATGGCATTGCTCGCATAGTCGGCGCCGGAGATGAGGATACGGTCGCCGGGTGCGAGTGGCACCGAATAGAAGAAGTCTGCCCACGCGCGGGTCGCGCTATCGCTGAGCGCGATGCTGGTCGGATCGGCGTTGATGAGCCGGCCGATATCGGTTTTCACCGCGGCGAGGTCGTCGAGTCGCTCGTTCGCCGCGCGGTAGCCGCCGATTTCGGCCTCGCGTCGCAGATGCGCCACAACGGTATCGACGACGACTCGGGGCGGTAACGAGGAGCCCGCGCTGTCGAGGAAGACCAGATCGGATCCGGTGCCGTAGCCCGGTATGTCGGCACGTACGCGATTCTCGTCGAGCATGGCCTCGACAGTATCGCCGAAATCGGCGCATTGGGCTGTCGCACGAGTCGGCGCAGGTCCTGGCCACGGTGCGCGCGTCCCCCGCTGTGCATGACTACGAATTCAGATTCTTGTCACATTTCTTGTCGGTACCCCTCGCTACGCTGGTTTGGGTCGGTGCACTGGAATACGACCGACGCCCGAGGCGATACAGAACTACCTGAACAACTGTCGGCGGCACAGATGCGGCACAGCCACAGTTACCTGGTTTCACATGGTGGAGGTTGGTATGGCAGTCACGCTCGAGCATCCGAAGCGAGTGATCGCGCTGGAAAATGGCGAGCTCTCATCGCGGGCCGCGGCCGAGGCCTATCTCGAGAAAATCTGTTTCAAACTGGGCCCACCAACGCTCATCGGCGCCGAACTGGAATGGCTCACCGTGCAGGGTGAGTGTTCGTCGTCCGGCCCATCGGCCGCCCCCCGCCCGCAACTGGCTGCACTCGCAGATGCACTCGGACCCCATGCACCGCGGTCCATCGCCCCCGATTCACCGGCACTTCCGCTGCCAGGGGGCAGCCGGGTCACCATCGAACCCGGCGGTCAGATCGAACTCTCCAGTGCCCCGTTCGCCGCTGCCGCGCAGTTGTGCGAGGGTTTGCACGCCGATGCTCGGATGCTGCGCGATCTACTCGAATCCCGATCCATCCGCACCATTTCCGGCGCCGCCGATGCGGACCGCCGCCCCAAGCGGGTCTTGCGGTTGCCGCGCTACCGCGCCATGGAACAGTCCTTCGCAGGTATCGGCCCGTTCGGCAAATTGATGATGTGCAATACCGCGGCGACGCAGGTCAGCGTCGATGCCGGTGCGGACCGTGCCGAGGTCACCGGCCGGTGGAATGCGCTGTACGCGATCGGTCCCGCGCTACTCGCCGCGTTCGCCTGCTCGCCCGAATTGCACGGTGCGCCGGTGGGTGCGTGGGCATCGCAGCGAATGCGTACCTGGTTGCGTCTCGACCACGCCCGCACTCGTCCCGCGGTGCAGTCCTGGCCGGATCCGGTCAGCGGCTATGCGCGCTGGGCCCTGGATGTCCCGCTGCTGTGCGTTCGTCGCCCCGATGGCGTATCCGGCAATGGCAGCGGTATCAGCTGGGCAGCGCCGCCGGAGGCGACCTTCGCGGACTGGTTGTCCGGTGCGTTGGACGACGAGATCGGTCGGCGTCCCGATATCGGCGATCTCGACTATCACCTGACCACACTGTTCCCACCGGTACGGGCCTCCGGACACCTCGAGGTCCGTTATCTGGACGCCCAGCCCGATAACGACTGGACCGTCCCGATCCACGTCTTCGACGCTTTGCTGTCGTCTCCGGCGGTTGTGGCCGAGGCGACGGCGCTCGCCGCGCCACTCGCGGGCCGCTGGCTCGATGCGGCGCGCTGCGGGTTGGCCGATCCGGAGATCCGCGGCGTCGCGGTCGAATTGCTGACCCTGGCCGCGACACATGCGGCGAGTCCGGCGGCGGCCCACGAGATCGAATCCGCGGCCGAGCGATGTCGCAGCGGTCGCACCCCGACCGATGAACTCGTTTCGCGCAGTGCGGATCAGCCCGAGGACCACCCGTGACCGTGGCGCCGCAGCCTCGAATCGCCGACCAGAACGAGTTCGGGAGATACCCATCGTGACCATTCAGTACCCCGCAACGGATAATTCCGGCACCGAACAATTGCGTGACCGGATCGCCGAAGTGCTCACCCGCGCAAGGGATCGCACCACCGGCCTCACCACCCTCGATGAAGCAGAGCTGGTCGCCCAGCATTCGCGACTGATGAGCCCGCTCGTCTGGGATCTCGCCCATATCGGCAATCAGGAAGAACTCTGGCTGGTCCGCGATGTCGGCCGACGCGAAGCGGTACGCGCCGATATCGACGAGCTGTACGACGCTTTCAAACACGCGCGCGCCAATCGCCCCGAACTGCCGCTGCTCAACCCCACCCAGGCCCGCGGCTATGTCGGCACCGTGCGCGACAAGGTGTGGGATGTATTGGAAACCAATACATTACGCGGTGATCCGCTGGTCGACGGCGGCTTCGCATTCGGCATGATCGCCCAGCACGAGCAGCAGCATGACGAAACCATGCTCGCCACCCACCAATTGCGCACCGGCCCCGCCGTGCTTTCCGCACCCGACGCACCCTCGGCGGCGACCCCGGCGGGTGGCGAAGTCGTCATTCCCGCGGGCGAATTCGTCATGGGTACCTCGACCGACCCATGGGCACTGGACAATGAGCGTCCGGCGCATCCGGTTCATGTGCCCGGCTTCGCCATCGATGTCGCACCGATCACCAATGCGCAGTACCAGGCCTTCATCGCCGACGGCGGTTACGAGCGGCCCGAGCTGTGGTCCGAACGCGGTTGGGCGCACCGGCAGGACGCGGGGCTGGCGGCGCCGCAGTTCTGGGAGTGCGATCCGGCCGGACACTGGTGGCGTCGGGCATTCGGCGTGATGACACCGGTGCGTCCGCAGCAGCCGGTGGTGCACGTCTGCTGGTTCGAGGCCGAGGCCTACGCCAACTGGGCAGGCAAACGCCTGCCCACCGAGGCCGAATGGGAGAAGGCGGCGCGCTTCGATCCGGAGACCGGCACGTCCCGCCGCTACCCGTGGGGTGATACCGAACCCGATTCCGCCACCGCGAATCTCGGCCAGCGGCACCTGGAACCCGCCGAGGTCGGTGCGTACCCGGCCGGTGCCTCTGCGACCGGTGTGCACCAGCTCATCGGCGACGTATGGGAATGGACCGCATCGGGTTTCGAGGCCTATCCGGGTTTCCGCGCATTCCCGTACGCCGAATACTCCGATGTGTTCTTCGGCGGCGACTACCGAGTCCTGCGCGGCGGCTCCTTCGGCACCGATCCGGTCGCCTGTCGCGGCACCTTCCGCAACTGGGATCACCCCGTCCGCCGACAGATCTTCTCCGGCTTCCGCCTGGCCCGCGACCTGCGAAAAGGCGAGGGCGAGTGAGCGTATCGAGTGCTGACGCACAGCCGAACCCGATCGGAGGGCGGTCGGCAGAGGTGCCGCAACGGCCTACCAGCGGCCCGGCCCGCCGAGCCCGCACCCGACACATGACGGTGGGAGGTGCGCACTGATGTGTCGTCAACTCGGTTACATCGGCCCTTCCGTGCGCGTGGGCGACATGTTGACGCTCGGTTCGCATTCCCTGCGAACCCAGGCGTGGGCGCCGAAGGATATGCGCGGGGGCGGGACGATCAATGCGGATGGGTTCGGGGTGGCCTGGTGGCGTGACGAGGATGGGGTAACCGTCAGCCGGTATCGCAACTCCGCGCCCATCTGGACCGATCCGGCGGTGGAAGAGGTACTGCCGCAACTGGAGTCGTGGGCGGTATTGGGGGCGGTTCGCTCGGCGACCATAGGTATGCCGGTCGAGCGGAACGCCTGTGCGCCGTTCACACACGGCCGATGGGCATTCAGCCATAACGGGGTGGTGCCCGATTGGCGACGGGCGCTCAGCGCGGTCGCCGAGGAATTCGGCTCCACCGCAACCGAACTCGGCGCCGATCAGCTGTTCGACTCGGTGCGATTGCTGGAGGCCGAATCCGCGACCGATTCGGCGACGCTGTGGGTGCTCCTGCGCAGTCTGCTCTCGACCGACACTCCCGATGGTTCGTGGGCGGCGGCACCGGCGGCATTGCGCCTGCTGGTCGCGGCCGTCCTGGCCCAAGCCCCCGGCGCCCGACTGAATTTCCTGCTCGGTGACGGCAAGCAGATGTGGGCGACCACTGTCTATCACTCGCTATCAGCCCTGGTCACCGATGATTTCGCCATCCTGTCATCGGAACCCTTCGACGACGACCCGCGCTGGCAGCCGATTCCGGATCGCCAGCTGGTCAGCGCCCGTCCCGGCGCGCTGTCCGTCACACCGCTTCTCGACGTTCCAAGCACGAAAGGCTCGCTCCTATGACCGCACCGACGCTGGAGATCCACCTATCCGACGACGACCTCACCTCGGCGTTGCGCACGGATGCCAGGCTCGGCCTCACCGCGGATCCGAAATGGTTGCCACCCAAGTGGTTCTACGACGCCCGCGGCAGTGAATTGTTCGAGCAGATCACCGAACTGGCCGAGTACTACCCGACCCGCACCGAACGCGCGCTGCTGGAGCGGGTCGTCGGCGAGATCGCCCGCACCGCACAGGCCGAGGTCCTGGTCGAACTCGGATCGGGCTCGGCCGCCAAGACCCGGCTGCTGCTATCCGCGCTGACCGCCGAGGGGCCGCTGAAAACCTATGTTCCGCAGGATGTCTCGTCCTCGGCGCTGCAGGCTGCCGCCGCGGAGATCGCGGCGGAGTTTCCCGGCCTAGCGGTGCACGGCGTGGTCAGCGATTTCACCGACACCCTGCACAATCTGCCGCGCGGTGGCCGCCGGATGATCGCCTTCCTCGGCGGCACCATCGGCAACCTCGTCCCCGCCGAGCGGGCCGAATTCCTGTCCAGCATCTACGAGGTGCTCGAGCCTGGTGAGCGGCTACTGCTCGGCGCGGGCCTGGTCATCGATCCCGCGGTACTGGTCCCCGCCTATGACGACGGGGCCGGTGTCACCGCCGAATTCAACCGAAATGTTTTGCATGTCTTGAACGGTCGCCTCGACGCCGATTTCGAGCCGGACAAGTTCGCGCACCTTGCCATCTGGGATGCCGAACACGAGTGGATCGAAATGCGCCTGGAGGCCACCGAAGAGATGACCGTGACAGTTCGCGAGCTGGACCTCACCGTCCAGTTCGCGCGCGGCGAGCAGATGCGCACCGAAATCTCGGCCAAATTCCGCATTGACGGATTCGACGCCGAACTGGCGGCGGCGGGATTCCAGACCGAACAGGTGTGGACCGATCCGGACGACCGCTTCGCCCTCGTCCTCGCCGCCCGCGGCTGAGCCCGACCCACCCCGCCGGCTTCGCCGGCTGCCATCCCCTAAGTCCGGGCGGGCGCACCACTGACCACCGCGCCCAGCCATTCGATGAAGGGCCGCATCGCCTCCCAGGCGGTGCGGACCTCCTTCGCGGCGCGCGGTTTGTCCAACCAGGCCGGTGCGCCGTATTCCTTACTGCAGGTCAACGATTTGTGCCGCAGCAGATCGATGCGCGGATGGTCGGCGTCATACCCTTTCGGCTTGGTCTTCAGCTGCTCGCCGCCGATGGTGAATCCGGCCTTGGTCAGCTTGGCCAGAATCGCCTCCAGTTCCGGCCCCCGGACCTCGTCATCGATGGTGGCGCGCAACTGGGCGATCTGGGCGGGGGAGCCCGCATAGAATCCGCCGCCGACGAAAAGTCCGGCCGCGCTGATCTGCACATACCAGCCCGTACCCGGTGCCACGCTGACCACCGCGCCCTGCGCCGTCTTGTAAGGCACCTTGTCCTTCGAGAAGCGCACGTCCCGGTACGGGCGGAAGATCTTGGCGGTCCCGAAGTCCGCCTCCAACTCCGCGGTCAGCGCGACCATCGGCGCCTTGACCGACTCCTCGTAGACATCCTTGTGCGCGGTCCAGAAGGCCTTCGAGTTATCGGCTTCCAGATCCTCGTAAAAGTCCAGCCCCGCGAGTGGGAACCCACCGAATCGACTCATGCTGACCACGCTAGCCTTGCCCACCCCGCCGACTGTCATCCACCTGGGACGCGTGTCCAGCACATCGTCATTCGGTGTCCGGGATCATGCTGCCGCTGAAGACGGCATAGACGAGGATGATTCCGATGACCAGGGAAATAGCGGATGCGATGGCGGCCCATTTGCCGAGGGATTCGCCCTTTTTGTGACCGATGATGCCCAGAATGATGCCGACCGGGCCGAATAGGTAGGGGCAGAACAGCAATGAAATGCCCGCGCAGACGAAGCCGATGATCGACAGGGGCTGGGAACCCGATCGCGGTTCCGGCGTGATGTACGGCTGGGGGGTGTAGGCGGGATAGCCGCCGGTTTCCGGGGTGGAATCGGTGATCGGCGGATAGACGGTGCCCGGCTGATCCCGGTCGTAGCGTGCCGACGCCTTGTCATTCCACGGTTGCTGTTGCGCCGACTCCGGCGACGGCTGCGGTTGTACGACGAGATCTGGTGCGGTTTCGGCGGCCGCAGGCTGGACCGGTGTCTGCGCGCCCGGCCCCGCACTCCACGGCTGCGCCGAAAAATCCGCGGCTGCGGGCTCGGCTGGAAGCGGCGCTGCGGGTTCGACGGGTTGCGACTCCCACGGTCCGCTGGTGGCCGGGGTGGCCCAAGCCGTGCCCGAGGGTTCGAGCGGCTCGGATTCGCCGACCGGTTTCTCCGGCGAGGCGTCGCCTCGCTCGGGCCCCTGCTGCGGAGTGGTCATCGAACTCTCCTCGTATCGTCCGATCGGCGGGGCGGCGGCTTATAGGTCCGAATCGTCGACGATCTCCATCGCGGCGACCTCGGCGGGCCGCTCGTCCTCCTCGGCGAGTTCGGATTTCCGACGATGCGGGGTCCACTCCTGTTCGAGTTCCTCGCCTATACCGAGGCGGCCGTCATCGTCATTTTCGCGATAGCGAATATGCAGGTCAGCAGGCGGATCCTCGACATTTCGCCGGTATGCGCGGATCTCGTCTTCCTGCTTATCGTCCCCCATGTCCATATCAAGCGGGTCACGGTCCATACCTCCAGTATCCCCCTCGACATCGCAGGCAAACGGGATCCGACGAGTGCGAACCCGTTCAGCTGAAGGCCCCGAGGAACCCGACGAAGGCGATGACCAGGATGACCGCGATGGCCAGCACCGCGCCATTGGCGATGGCCGCCCACTTGCCGAGCGATTCGCCCTTGTTGTGTCCGATGATGCCCAAGACGATGCCCGCCGGTCCGGTGATCACGATGGGCAGGCCACAGAACATCACCACCGACAGTGCGGTGGCCGCCAGGCACGAGAAGCTGATGATCGAGAAGATCGGGACATCGGATTGCCGGGGCGGTGTGTACGGCTGGTACGGATAACCAGGGTAAGCACCGGGCGCTTGCGGATAGCCGGGTGGTCCGACATACGGACCGGCTTGCGGGTAGCTCGGCGGGTACGGGGGCGGCGGGTAGGCAGTGGGCTGCTGATAACCCGCGGGCGGGGTATACGGTGGGGCCGTCTCCGGCGAAAACTGTTGTCCTGGTTGATAAGTCGGCATCGGATCGATACCCGGCCGCGCCGACCAGACCTTGGTCGCGTCCGCGTTGTCCTGCGGCTGGGCGACCTGCGTTGGATCGGCAGGTAGCGAGTCCTGCGATTTCCCGAGGTTGACGTTCGGTTCTGAATCTCGCGGCGCAGTCATGTCGGCTCCCCCTCCTCGGCTTGCCCTGTGTCCCATGGGAGTACCACCCGACAAGGCAATGGCGGCTCGGACAATGTCCGAGCCGCCATTTTACAAAGAGCGGTCAAGCGTTGCCGTTGAAAAGTCCGGTGACCGAACCGTTCTCGAAGACCTCGCGAATCGTACGAGCCAGCAGCGGCGCGATCGACAGCACGGTCAGCTGCGGGAACTTCTTCTCCTCGCTGATCGGCAGCGTATTGGTGACCACGACCTCCTTGGCACCACAGTTGGCCAAGCGCTCGGCGGCCGGATCGCTCAGCACGCCGTGCGTCGCGGCGATGACCACATCACCGGCACCGGCCTCCTTGAGCACCTTGACCGCGCCGGCGATGGTGCCACCGGTGTCGATCATGTCGTCGATCAGGATGCAGGTGCGGCCCTCGACCTCACCGACCACGCGGTTGGCCTTGATCTGGTTCGGCACCAGCGGGTCGCGGGTCTTGTGGATGAACGCCAGCGGCGAGCCGCCCAGCGAGTCGGCCCACTTCTCCGCGACGCGCACGCGACCGGAATCGGGGGAGACCACGGTGATGTGCTCGAGGCTGTAGTTGTTGCGCACGTACTCGGCCAGCTGCAGCTGGGCGTGCATGTGATCGACCGGGCCGTCGAAGAAGCCCTGGATCTGATCGGTGTGCAGGTCGACGGTGATGATGCGATCCGCGCCCGCTGTCTTGAGCAGATCGGCGACCAGGCGGGCGGAGATGGGCTCGCGGCCGCGGTGCTTCTTGTCCTGACGGGCGTACGGGTAGAACGGCAGCACCGCGGTGATCCGCTTGGCCGAACCGCGCTTGAGCGCGTCGATCATGATCAGCTGTTCCATCAGCCACTGGTTCAGCGGAGCCGGAAAGCTCTGCAGCACAAAGGCATCCGAGCCACGCACGGACTCCTCGAACCGCACGAAGATCTCGCCGTTGGCGAAGTCGCGCGCGGTCTGCGGGGTTACGTGGACGTCGAGTTCCTTGGCCACCTGCTCGGCCAGCTCAGGATGAGCGCGTCCCGAGAAGAGCATCAGGTTCTTCTGGTTGTCGATCCATGACGCGGTCACTGCTGTTTGCCATCCTTTTGCTCGATTGCCTGACCCGACATCTCTTTGCTCGCGATGGCTTCCGCCGCCGCCTGTGCCGCGTCCGTCCCCGGACGGTTGCGCTGCACCCAGCCCTCAATGTTTTTCTGCGGCCCACCTGAAACCGCGAGTGCCCCCGGAGGAACGCTTCTACGCAGCACAGTACCCGCCGCCGTATACGCCCCGTCACCCACCGTCACCGGTGCGACGAACATGGTGTCGCTGCCGGTCCGCACATGCGAGCCGACCACGGTGTGATGTTTTTTCACACCGTCGTAGTTGACGAAAACACTGGAGGCGCCGATGTTGCTGTGCTCACCGATGGTGGCATCGCCGACATAAGTGAGGTGCGGGACCTTGGAATGCGCGCCGATCGATGCGTTCTTGGTTTCGACGAATGCGCCGAGCTTGCCGGAATCACCGACAACGGTGCCGGGACGCAGATAGCTGAACGGCCCTATATTCGCACCGGGACCAATCACAGCCTGATCACCGTGAGTGCGAACAACGTGTGCGCCGTTGCCGACGATGACATCGGTGAGCGTGGAATCCGGTCCGATCACCGCGTCCTCACCGATGACGGTGCCGCCGAGCAATTGCACACCCGGTCGGATTTCGGCGTCCCTGGCGATTCTGACGTTCGCGTCGACCCAAGTGGTCGCGGGATCGATAATCGTGACACCGGCGCGCATATGCCGTTCGAGGATGTAGCGGTTGAGCGTCCGCGCGGCCTCCGACATCTGCACCCGGTCGTTGACGCCGGTGACCTTGGCCGAATCGAGCAGCCGCGCGCCGTGCACCGGATGTCCGGCCTCGCGGGCCAGCCGCAGCACATCGGTCAGGTACAGCTCATGCTGGGCGTTGGCGGTGGACAGGCGTCCGATCATGGTGCGCAGCACGGTCGCGTCGAAGGCGTAGACACCCGAGTTGACCTCGGTGATCGCCGACTGCGCCGGGGTGGCGTCGGCATGTTCGACGATTTCGGTGACCTGGCCGTCGGCATCGCGGACGATGCGGCCGTAGCCGTTCGCGTCGTCCGGCTCGAAGGTCAGCACGGTCACCGCGGAACGTTCGGTGTAGCTGCGGTGTTCGTCGAGCAGCGCGGACAGGGTGTGCCCGTCCAGCAGCGGCACATCGGCGGAGGTGACCAGCAGGTCGCCGGTGAAGTCTTCGGGAACCGCCGCGAGGGCGCACTGCACCGCGTGGCCGGTTCCCAGCTGTTGTTCCTGGATGGCGGTGGCGATGTCGCGGCCGAGGTCGGCGGCTACGGCGGCGACCGCGGCGCCGACTTGTTCCCGATCGTGTCCTACCACGGTGATGAGGAACGCGGGGTCGATCTCGTTGGCCGCATGCAGCGCGTGCGCGAGCATGCTTCGACCGGCCAGCGAATGCAGCACTTTAGGAGTCTTCGACCGCATTCGCGTCCCGGCACCGGCTGCGAGAACGACGACGGCGGTCTGCTGTGGCATGGATCTCCCTCGGCTGCCTGTCATCGTGCTTGGGGCTGTCGTCGTGCTTGGTCAGCGATGTGCGCGGCCAACGATAAGCCATCGTGTCGGTGTGCTCCGCCGCCAGGACTCGAACCTGAACTATCTGAACCAAAATCAGAGGTGCTGCCATTACACTACGGCGGATTGTCACACCGGCGGATCTGCGTAACCCGCCACTGCGCCAGCGGCACGGCATGAATCCTCGCATGAAGACCTCCCGTTCGTCGAACTGCTTCGCCGAATTAATGCGTACCCATCTCCGCAACCTGTTCACACCGGTCGCGTTATCTGGGCGAACGCCGAAATCGGCCGCTCGATCGCCGTGTTCGGCGGGGCGACGCGCGCGCGGGCGGAGCTGTCTGGAACAGTTGTCGGCAAAAGTTACGGGTCAGGCGCAGGGAGGCGGGGCGTTGTCTTCGGGTGAACCGCATCGAGTGTCCCGGCCGCGGATGACGGGAACTCAGCGGCGGCAGCAGTTGATCGAGATCGGTCGCGCTTTATTCGCCGAGCGGGGCTACGACGCGACCTCGATCGAGGAGATCGCGCAGCGGGCCCAGGTCTCCAAACCCGTGGTGTACGAACACTTCGGCGGCAAGGAGGGGCTCTACGCCGTGGTCGTGGACCGTGAGATGTCGATGTTGCTGGACATGATCACCTCCTCGCTCACCCAGAATCGGTCCAGAATCCGGCTCGAACAGGTCGCGCTCGCGCTGCTGACCTATATCGAGGAACGCACCGACGGATTCCGAATCCTGGTGCGCGATCAGCCCGCAGCTACCGCGGAGGGCCGCTACTCGAGCCTGCTGAACGAGGCCACCAATCAGGTCGCGCATATTCTCGGCGGCGATTTCGAGCAGCGCGGTTTCGATACCAGTCTGACCGGTTTGTACGCGCAGGCATTGGTGGGCATGGTTTCGACCGCCGCGACCTGGTGGCTGGACGAGCGCAAACCGTCGAAAGAGGTTGTGGCGGCACATCTGGTCAACCTGTGCTGGAACGGACTCAGTCATTTGGAAGCCCACCCGCAGCTGAGCTCGGAATGGCGCGCCGGTACGGGGGACTGACCGCAGTGGTAGCCAGTGAATTGCGCGGTATGCCGGTCCGGATGCTCGAATTCCCGGGCAGGCGCTCACCTGGTGGTACGGTTCACCCATCCTCAGGGTGCTGTTCGAGCGGTAAGTCGGTCTACTTCGGGATGTCGGTCTACTTCAGGATGGCTGGTTTTAAGGATGACAGGCGGATCTGATGGCTAGGCAAGCGCGCGCGGAGATCACCCGCGATTCCGTCCTTGCGGGCGCTGCCGATGTCTTTCTGCGCTTGGGATATGCGAATGCGAGCCTGAGCGAGATCATCGCGCAGTCGAACGTGACCAAGGGCGCCTTGTACTTTCACTTCGGTTCGAAGGAAGAGCTAGCGCGCGCCGTGGTCGACCAGGGCAATGAGCGCCTGGTCAGTTCGTGCCAGGGTTTCTTCGATCCCAGAGTGCCCGCGCTCGAGGCATGTATCGGGATCACCTATGTCGTCGCGGACCTATCGATGAACGATCCGATGGTCGGCGCGATGCTCAAGCTGACCCATCAGATCGGCGACTACCGCGGCGCCCAGGGCGACAATATCGCCAAGACCTGGGGCGATACCTACCGTGTGCTATCCGAACGGGCCATTGCCCAGGGCGACCTGGAGGCCGATCTGGACGCCGAGGTGATCGGCCTGCTGCTGCAGGAAATGACCGCGGGCGTGCACATCACGGCGGTCGGGACCGATTCGATCGATCAGATGGCAACCCGCATGGAACGGGCCTGGTACTTCCTGCTCCCGTCGATCGTGCCCCCGGAGAAGCTCTCGTACTTCCGCGAATTCGCCGCCCGCCGCCTACGCCGCTACGTGCCATAAAACTTGTCACAGCGCGTTGGTAGGTTGTGACGTGTCGACTGATTTCGTGAGCACATGGGTAACTCATCGGGGTACGCCCAGAACTCGACTTCCCGCTCGACCGCCGGCCCGCTGCGACTGCGTTGTGGCACCTGACGACCGGCAAAAGAATCGGGGAGACGGGGGAGCCTAGACTCGGTTGGCCGTCTTGAAACCCCGCCTGAGCTCAGGAGCGTTCGATGTCCACCCACCGTCCACCTCTTGCCGGACTGGCCGCGGTGGCCGGGGCCGATTCGGCCCTGCGGACCGTCGCTGACCTGGTCGGAAAGTCGCCGGTCGAGCTGGTCGGGCCGTCGGCGGTGCGGCCGTTCGTCGCGGCGACGATTGCGGCCCAGCGGCCGCTGGTGGTGGTGACGGCGACCGGGCGGGAAGCCGATGATCTGACGGTCGAGCTGGAGGAAATCCTCGGCGCGGCGGTCGCGCAGTTCCCGTCCTGGGAGACGCTGCCGCACGAGCGGCTGTCACCGGGTGCCGACACCGTGGGCCGCAGGCTCGAGGTGCTGCGGCGGCTTGCGCATCCGGAGGACCCGGTATTTCCCGAGCCGCTGCGGGTCGTGGTGACGACCGTTCGCTCCTTGATGCAGCCGATGGCCGCGAGCCTCGGTGATATCGAACCGATCGTGCTGCGCGTCGGTGCGGAGTTCGATTTCGACGAATTGCTCTTGCGCCTGATCGAATTCGCCTACACCCGTGTCGATATGGTCGGCAAGCGCGGTGAGTTCGCGGTGCGCGGCGGCATCCTCGATCTGTTTCCGCCGACCGCGGATCATCCGGTGCGCGTGGAGTTCTGGGGCGACGAAGTGACCGAGCTGCGCCCCTTCGCGGTCGCCGACCAACGCTCGCTGACCGATCTGACGGTGGATGTGGTCGTCGCGCCGCCGTGCCGAGAACTCTTGCTCACCGCTCCCGTTCGCGATCGTGCAGCCGAGGTCGCGGTGGCCAATGCCGCCGACGCGGCGCTGGTCGAGATGTTGGAGAAGCTCGCCGAGGGCATTCCGGTCGAGGGCATGGAGGCCCTGCTGCCGGTGCTGCAGCCCGGCGAATTGCGGCTGCTCACTGAGGTTTTGCCGGAGGGCACCCAGCTGCTGCTGTGCGATCCGGAGAAGATTCGCACGCGCGCGGCCGATTTGGTACGCACGGGTGAAGAGTTCCTGGAGGCATCGTGGACCGCGGCTTCATTCGGCGGTGCGGCGCCGCTGGGCGGGCACGGACTGGATCTGGCCGCCTCCGGTTACCGCGCGCTGCCCGAAATCCATGAGAGCGCAAACGCACACGGTCTGCCCTGGTGGACTCTGAGCCCGCTGACCTCCGGTGATCCCGCCGAGGTCGTGCTGCCGGTGCTGGCCGGTCCGGTCGCGCGCGGCTCCGATGAGCTGGTGGCGACGATCTTCGCTTCACTGCGCGCGCATGTGCTGACCGGTGGCCGCGCGGTCGTGGTCGTCGCGGGTCACGGTACGGCGCAACGCATTCTGGAACGGCTCTCGGATGCCGAGGTGCCGGCGGCTGCTTTGGCAGTCGGCGCCGAACCTACGTCCGGACTGGTCGGTGTGCTGTGCGGTTCGCTGCACGACGGGTTGGTCTTCGATGACGCCGGCCTGGTGGTCGTCGCCGAATCCGACCTCACCGGCAACCGGGTCACCGCACCGGCGGAGGGGAAGCGACTACCGGCCAAGCGCCGCAACCAGGTCGACCCGCTGGCGCTGAATGCCGGGGACATGGTGGTGCACGATCAGCACGGCATCGGCCGGTTCGTGGAGATGATCGAGCGCACCGTCGGCGGGGCACGGCGGGAATACCTGGTCATCGAATACGCGCCAGGCAAGCGTGGCCAGCCCGGTGACCGGCTGTTCGTGCCGATGGAATCGCTGGATCAGCTCTCGCGCTATGTCGGCGGTGAGATGCCGAGTCTGTCCAAGCTCGGCGGGTCGGACTGGGCGAATACGAAACGCAAGGCGCGCAAGGCGGTTCGCGAGATCGCCGGTGAGCTGGTGCAGTTGTACGCTGCGCGTCAGGCCGCGCCGGGGCATGCGTTCGGTCCCGACAGTCCGTGGCAGAAGGAAATGGAGGACGCGTTCGCGTTCACCGAGACCGTCGACCAGATGACCGCCATCGCCGAGGTCAAGGCCGATATGGAGAAGGCGGTCCCGATGGACCGTGTGGTCTGTGGTGACGTCGGCTACGGCAAGACCGAGATCGCCGTGCGCGCCGCATTCAAGGCGGTGCAGGACGGTAAGCAGGTCGTCGTGCTGGTGCCGACAACCCTGCTGGCGCAACAGCATCTGCAGACGTTCACCGAACGCGTCGCCGGATTCCCGGTGACCGTCAAGGGTTTGTCCCGCTTCACCGATCCGGCGGAATCCCGCGCCGTCCTCGAGGGGATGGCCGAGGGTGCCGTCGATATCGTGGTCGGTACGCACCGGCTGTTGCAGACCGGTGTGCGGTGGAAGGATCTCGGCCTGGTCGTCGTGGACGAGGAACAGCGTTTCGGTGTCGAGCACAAGGAGCACATCAAGGCACTGCGCACGCACGTCGATGTGTTGACCATGTCCGCTACGCCGATTCCGCGCACCTTGGAGATGAGTCTGGCGGGCATCCGCGAGATGTCGACCATCCTGACGCCGCCCGAGGAGCGGCATCCAGTGCTCACCTATGTCGGCGGATACAACGACAAGCAGGTCACCGCGGCTATTCGGCGTGAGCTGCTGCGCGACGGCCAGGTCTTCTATGTGCACAACCGGGTCTCGTCGATCGATAAAGCGGCCAAGCGGATTCGGGATCTGGTGCCCGAGGCGCGGGTGGTGGTCGCGCACGGTCAGATGCACGAGGACATGCTCGAACAGACCGTGCAGGGGTTCTGGGAGCGCGAATTCGATGTGCTGGTCTGTACCACCATCATCGAGACCGGGCTGGATATCTCCAATGCGAATACGTTGATCGTGGAGCGCGCGGATGCTCTCGGTCTTTCACAGCTGCACCAGTTGCGAGGGCGCGTCGGCCGCAGTCGTGAGCGCGGGTACGCGTACTTCCTCTATCCGCCGGAGAAGCCGCTCACCGAGACGGCCTACGACCGGCTCGCCACCATCTCGCAGAACTCCGATCTCGGTGCCGGTATGGCGGTGGCCATGAAGGACCTCGAAATCCGTGGTGCCGGAAATGTGCTGGGCGCCGAGCAGTCCGGGCATGTAGCCGGGGTCGGATTCGACCTGTATGTGCGGCTTGTCGGTGAGGCGGTGGAGGCTTATCGGGCCGCCGCCGACGGTAAGCCGATTACGACCGAGGAGGTCAAGGAGGTTCGCATCGACCTCCCGGTGGATGCGCACATTCCGCCCGACTACATCACCAGCGATCGGCTCCGATTGGAGGCCTATCGCAAACTTGCCGCGGCGCAAGATGATCCGGCGCTGGCGTCGGTTGTCGAGGAACTTGTCGACCGGTACGGGCCGCTGCCCGTCGAGGTCGGCAGGTTGGTGTCGGTGGCGAAACTGCGCCTGCTGGCTCGCGAATACGATGTCACCGAAATCGCGGTCACCGGAACCACATTGAAGGTTTCGCCGATGAGTCTGCCCGACTCGAAGCAGATGCGGTTGAAGCGCCTGTACCCGAGTGCCGGCTATCGCGCGGCAAGTGGGGTTGTGCAACTGCCGCTGCCTCGGGTGGAGGACAGTGTGGGGGCGGACCGGGTGCGCGACGTCGTCCTGTTGCAATTCGTTGCCGACCTGTTGCTGCAGTTGGATGGCAAGCCGAAGGGCTTCGTCGAGCTGCGGGTCGCGACCGAGGCCACGGCGGCTCGATGAGTTCGGACCGCGACGAAGCCGTGCTGCGGGCCGCCCGGCATGCGGCGGCTGAGGCGGGGCGGGCGGCTGAGGCGGGGCGGGCCAATGGCGCCGACGATCACGCGGTGCCCGAACCTGGGCGGGCCTCGGCAGTATTCGGCCGAACTGATGCCGCCGTGGTGGCGGCGGGGCTGGCCGGGGCGGTCGAGGTGATGGACCGGCTATGGAATTTCGGCGGCTGGGAGGTGACCCAAACCCACGACTCGCTGCGTCCCTACCTGCTCGAGGAAACCTACGAACTCCTCGACGCCATCCAGCACAACGACGCCGAAACCATCAAGGAAGAACTCGGCGACCTGCTGCTGCAGGTGCTGTTCCACTCCCGAATCGCCCAGGCCGCAGGCGAATTCACCGTCGACGATGTCGCGGCCGCGCTGGTCGCCAAACTCGTCAACCGCAGCCCGCACCTCGCTGAGGAGCCCATCGACCCGTCGGCCACCGTCGCGGAAAAGATCGCCGCCCAGGAAAAGGCCTGGGAGGAACGCAAATCCGCCGAAAAGTCCCGCCGCTCCTGTTTGGATGGCATAGCCATGGCCCAACCTGCCCTCGCCCTGGCCGAGAAAATCCGCTCCCGCAGCCTCAGAGCGGGCCTCCCCGAAGACCTGATTCCCGACACCCTCCGCACCGTCCACTTGGATGGCGAAGACAGCGCCGAAGAACGCCTCCGCAAAGCAACCTTGTCCTTCGCATCGGAAATCCGCGCCACCGAAGACGCCGCCGAAGCCGCACGCGGCGAGCGCGCACCTTTATCGGCTGCGGATTGGCGCAAGTACTGGTCGCAGTAGCCCGGCGTAGGGAAGCCCGGGACGCTCAAATCGGTATAGCGGCTTGATGGCTCAACCGCGGCCAGCGGGGCTATGGGGCGCGTAGCGTTTGCGATACGGAGTCGGCAGTCGGGGTATGGGCGAATCGGCGATGCCCGGGATCGGGAGGTGGCAAATGTTGAGCGTGTTTTCTTCGCCGGGCCATTATGTGCAGGGGCGGGATGCGACGGGGGCGCTCGGGGCGGAGATGACGCGGTTGGGGATCGCGGGGCCGGTGATGATTGTGGCGGGGGCGAGTGCGTATCGGTTGTTGGCGCAGACGTGGCGGGAGTCGCTGACCGACGCGAAGATCGAGTATTCGGTGCATCGGTCCGGGGGTGAGTGCAGTCGGGCGGAAATCGCGCGGGTGACCGCGGCCGTGCAGCAGAGTGGAAGCACGGTGGTGCTGGGGGCCGGCGGGGGCAAGGTACTCGATACCGCGCGGGCGGTGGCCGATGATCTGGAGCTGCCGATGATCAGTTGTCCCACGACGGCATCCAGTGATGCGCCCTGCAGTGCGTTGTCGGTGATCTATACCGACGCTGGGGAATTCGAGGCCTACCAGTTGGCGCGCCGGAATCCGGCAATGGTGCTGGTCGATACTTCCGCTATCGCGCAGGCTCCGGCGCGGCTGCTCACCGCGGGGATGGGTGATGCGCTCGCGACCTGGTTCGAAGCGCGGACCTGCAGTACCGCGCGGGTCCGGAATATGCGCGGCGGTGCCTCCACCCGCAGCGCAACCGCATTGGCCGAACTCTGCTACAACACCCTGCTCGCCGATGGAACCCACGCCCTCGCCGCGGTCGGCAACCATACCGTCACCCCGGCCCTCGAACGCATCGTCGAGGCCAACACCCTGCTGTCCGGCCTCGGCTTCGAATCCTCCGGCCTCGCCGCCGCGCACGCCATCCACAACGGCCTCACCGCCGCCCCCCAAACCCACCCATACCTACACGGCGAAAAGGTAGCCTTCGGCGTCCTCACCCAGCTGGTGCTGGAAGGCGCTCCCACCGAAGAAATTTCAACGGTCCTCGAATTCTGCGCATCGGTCGGCCTACCAACTACCTTGGCCGCACTCGGCCTGACCGACCCCGACAACCGAACCCTGACCGCCATCGCCACCCGCGCCACTGCCCCCGGCGAAACCATCCACAACGAACCCTTCTCCGTCGACACCCCCATGGTCCTAGACGCCCTCCGCACCGCCGACACCCTCGGTACGAAGTGAGCGCCGACGTCACAGCAGCGACGATCGGACCGTCGTCGAGGATGCTCACTCGCCGCTGAGGCCCTCCATACGGACTTCTCGGCTGGATCCGGCTCGACCTCGAGCCCTGATGACACCGAACTCTCACCTCCCCGCAAGCAGTTTGTCACCGTGGGGCGGGCAGTCTGTCAATACTGCTTCGCTATCCTGGCGATGGAACCCGAAGCCAATGGCGGGCGAATCCGCCGGGGAGGACGTTCGGTCCGGTGCCCACCAGCAGAGTCGCGGAGCACCCGCGACCGAATCACGTGCTGTTCCATTTCAGCGATACCCATTTGATCGGCGGCGATGACGCGCTGTACGGCGACGTGGACGCGGATCAGCGTCTTCGACAATTGCTCGACCAGGCCGCGGCCAGCCGCATCCGCCCGACGGCGATCGTCTTCACCGGTGACCTCACCGATAGGGGCGAGCCCGATGCGTACGAGAAGCTGCGCGGCATCGTGGAACCGTTCGCACGTCGATTGCGTGCGCCGATCGTCTGGGTCACCGGCAATCACGACGATCGCGGCGAACTGCGCAGGGCTCTGCTCGGTGAGCGTCCGTCGACGAAGCCGCTGGATCGGGTGCACATGATCGACGGCCTGCGCATCATCGCCCTGGACACCAGTGTCCCCGGCCACCACTACGGCGAGATCCGTGACGAACAGCTGGCCTGGCTGCGTTCGATACTCGCCGAGCCCGCTCCGTTCGGCACGATTCTGGCGATGCACCACCCGCCGGTGCCGTGTGTTCTCGATCTCGCCGTCACCGTCGAATTGCGCGATCAGCGCAGGCTGGCCGATGCCCTCGACGGCACCGACGTGCGCGCGATTCTTGCTGGGCACCTGCACTTTTCGACCAGCGCCACCTTCGCGGGCATCCCGGTCTCGGTTGCCTCGGCGACCTGCTACAGCCAGGATCTGGCCGTCGCCGAGGGCGGCCTGCGCGGCCGCGACGGCGCGCAGGCCTTCAACTACGTGCACATCTATCCGGATACCATTGTCCACTCGGTGGTCCCGATCGATCGCGGCCCGACTGTCGGCTCCCCGTCCACCCCGGAGGAGGCGGCGCGCAAGCTGGCCGATGAGGGCATCGTGATTCCGCCCGCCGCCCGCATTCCGCGAGTCATGCGGCGCCAGGCGCAGACTCCGGAAGATGACGAGGCCGTGCACTGACGCGTTCCCATGGCGCGCGGTCGGGGAAGTAGTTGGACAGGAACTCCGACACCGCGTGCACCCGGTCGGCCTCCGCGACCTCCGGGAAACTGCCGTCGTTTAGGCAGAAGAAGTCGACTTCCCGGTGTCGCGCGAGTCCGTCGAGCAGTGCGAGGCCACGTTCACTCGTGGTGTCGACATAGCGCATCCGCGCCGTCTCCTGCGGCACCGCGCGCCCGGTGAGCATCGCGTAGTAGTGGTACAGCGAGTTCGTCACCGAAATATCGGTGGCCGCACGGAATCTGCTCGCCCTGGTCCGGGCGAATTCAGTCGCGAACACTTGCTCCATTTCGAGCAATACGCTGCGCCGCAACGGAACCGGTGTGTGTTCCAGATGCCGGGTGATGACATGTCCGAACCGCTCGGCAAGCAATTCCCGGTTCACCCGTGCGGCATTCTCGAAACCACTGCGCCGCTCGTCGTTTCGGCCTGGTCCGATCCGGGTGCCCGCCTCGATGAACCGACTCACACCGGCGGGGGAGAAAAACATCGACGGACGCACCGGCCGGGCGAAGAACATATCGTCGTTCGAGTACAGAAAATGCTCGCTGAGCCCATCGATATGCTGCAGTTGGCATTCCACCGCATGGGAATTGAAGGTGGGCAGCCCGCTCGTATCGCTGAAGTGATCGACCGCGCGCACCACCGTCGCCCGCGGATGCTCGTCGAGCCATTCCGGCACCGCGGAATCGGTCGCGATGAAGACCCGGCGAATCCACGGCGCATTCTTGTACACCGAGCGCAGTGCGTATTTCAGTTCGTCGATCTGCCGGATTCGAGCGTCCGCGTCATCGCCTTCGCCGACCACGACTTGGGCCAGCATTCCCGCACGGCGCGCCCGGAATTCGGGATCGGTGCCATCGACCCAGGAGAACACCAGATCGATATCGAAGCCGACATCGGTCGGCTGGGGTGCGAACATATCGGTCAATGTCGGCCAATTGCGGTCGAACAGACGAACTTCCGTGCGTTCGACATCGGCGAGATCGAAGACATTGCGGGTGAAGGCATTCGGCCGCGGGCATTCGACGGTGTCGCCGTGGTACTCCCACAGTTCCAGATCCACATAATGTGCCGGATCGGCATCGCGACTCAACCGAAAGACATTGTGCTGCACCTCGGCACACGCGAAACCCGCGACGATCGCGGTGGCCGTCACCCGACGCACCATCTTCTGATGTGCGGCATCCGCTGCCAGTGCCAGCCGATGTTCACCATCGCGAATCAGCAGGAACGGCACCTCCGCGGCCGCCAACTCGCCGCGCAGATAACCCAGGTCGTCCAGCATCGCGGGTGAGACGACGAGATTGCCCGCCGTCGGCCACGCCACCATATCGACCGCTCCGGAATCCATTGCCCCTATATCAACCATGTGTCTGCTCCCACGTCCGAATATGTGCCGAAATGTCCTGTGGTGCCGCGCTATACCCGAGCACCGCTGCGGACGACGCCGTCGGCGCCGTCCTCGGCTGCCGCGCCCGGCGCGGCCGAATTCAGAAATTCGGGACGATGCCGTAGTGCAGGAACGAAGTGATCAGCCGAGTCTCAGACGATCGGTACACCATGTCGTTCTCACCTCACTCACGGCCGGACGCCATCGCGTCTGCTTGGGGGTAGTGCTGTCGGTACGGACACGGCACAGCGGCCGAGCAGGACCGGTAACAGCACGTCGGGCCGGACAGTCATCGGCCGGCGAAATGGAAAGCACCTGCTGAACAGAGTGCTGTCAGAAATAATGCATCGACTTGTGACGGCCCGTCAACCGGACAGCGCTGTGGTGTCCCGGACAGGTGGGTGGGCGAGGTTGTCCCTTTCGAATGAGGGTAGCCTCATCGCATAATCCTCGAGGATCCGGGGGCGAGACACTGCCCATCACCCGCGACGCCGTATCGGTGTCCTGAGAGGTGGCTGAGAGCACTTCGGACAAAGGTCGCAGCGTCAGCGAACAAGGGACACAGCACCTTAGACTTGCAAGCAACGTGGCACAGCCCGCCGCGTTGCAGCGATCAAGAGGTGACGAACATGGCAGCCGGAGCGAGCCCCGTGCAACGTCAAGACCACTCTACGGCAGATCATCCCGAACTGGACGTACTCCCGGAATGGCCCCAGGAGACGATCGCGGTGCTGGTCACCACCGATCCAGCGCCGCATGCGATTCCGGTGTCCTGGCCGGTGCGCGCGGGCGATCGGCGGATTCTGCTCAGCCTGAAATTCGATCGCGGTTCGCTGGCCCGCTTGCGCGAACGGCCCGATGTCGCATTGCTGATTCTCGGCGGTGGCAATGTCGCGCTGTGCGCGCGCGGGCAGGCGAGTGTTGTCGCCGAGGAAATGCCCGGTGCGACAGACTATGTCGCGGTCCAGATCGATGTCCAAGTCATCGATGACCACCGGCAGTCGGCCTTCGCGGTGGCGCACGGAATCGAGCGCACCGTACTCGATGCGAGCGAATTGCATGCGCTCGAAGGGCGCGTACAGACATTGCGCGCCTGGGTCGATATCCAGAACTGAACCGGCACAAGCTGTCCGGTACAGAGTAATAATCGTGAAGAAAGGCGGCGCGAACGCGTCGAATGGAAGGGGATCATGAGCGTCACATTGGCCAAAGGCGGAAATGTCTCGCTGTCGAAGCAGGCCGCCAACCTCACCAAGGTTGCGGTGGGGCTCGGTTGGGATGTGCGAACGACCACCGGGGCCGATTACGACCTCGATGCGAGTGCGCTCGCCACCGGGCCGAATCAGCGCGTGCTGTCGGATCAGCACTTCGTGTTCTACAACAATCTGCGCTCGCCCGAGGGCACGATCGAACATACCGGTGACAATCTCACCGGTGAGGGCGAAGGTGATGACGAGGTAATCAATGTCGATCTGGCGGCGACGCCACCGACGATCACCAATATCTTCTTCCCGGTTTCCATTCACGATGCCGATGCGCGCGGCCAGTCGTTCGGCCAGATCCGCAACGCCTACATCCGCGTGGTCGACGCGACCACGGGCGCCGAGCTGGCCCGGTATGACCTCACCGAGGACGCGTCCACCGAGACCGCCATGGTGTTCGGGGAGTTGTACCGGTACGGCAACGAATGGAAGTTCCGTGCCATCGGTCAGGGCTATGCCTCCGGGCTCGCGGGTATCGCCCGCGATTACGGCGTCAACGTCTGATGGGCGTGCGGGTGGTCGGGATCGGTACCGGCCGCCCGCTGCGCCTCGTACAGCGCGATCGCGGCGCGGGTCTTGCGCTTGATCGCTTGTAGCACATCGAGATCCGGCAGGTCCGCGAACTGCTCACCCAGTACTTCGGGCAGATCGGAGTAGTGCAGCACGCATTCGTCGACGCCGAGGTTGGCGCAGGCCGCGAGCAGGTCCGGATGCAGATAACCCGCGACTGCGGTCCGCACACCCGCGGCGGCGGCCACCATGGTGACGCGCTCGATCGCGCGCAGTAGCGGCGGTACGGGACGAACCGGCCGCAGTGTGGCGCGGGCTTGGCCGAGCAGCAGTGAGGACAGATCGTTGCAGCCGATCACCACCCGTGACACCCCGGTGGTGACCACACGGTCGACCTCGAGCAGCAGCGACGGTATCTCGATCATGGTGGCGACCGGGCAGTCGCCGATCACGGCCCGGGTTTGCTCGATGGCCCATTGCAATTCGTCGACATAGGTGACGAAGGGGAAAAGTACGCCGATATCCGCGCCCTCGTCGCGCACCTGCGCAATGCCCTCGAGTTCGGCGACGAATGCGTCGGGAAAGCGACGGGCTCGGCGAATACCGCGCAGGCCGAGCAGTTTATGCGGCTCGTCGATGATCTCTTCGACGCCGCCCAGGATATTGCATTCGGCAGTATCGGCTTCCATGGTGCGATACCAGATCGTTGTTCCGTTGGCCCGCTTCGCAATATGGCGCAGATATGGCACGAGGTAACCCGAAACCGATTCGGGCGTCGGATATTTCCCGGCCGCGCGGAACACGTACTCGCCGCGCACCATCCCGACCCCGTCGAAGTGGTCGAGCAGTTCAGCGGAGATCCGCTCACAACTCAATGCCAGGCTCTGCCGCATTCCCCGCACGCTATCAGGTTGCCGCACAACACTTTCCGCCGCCCATTAAGTCCGGATTTTACGAGGTCAGGAAGGGGTGGGTAGGGATTGCGGAAGCCGGTGGGGGTGGGTGGAGGCGGCAGTGTCGAGTAGGGCGAAGTAACGGCGCAGCATCAGAATGGCGGTACTGGCCAGACCTGCGGTCAGACCCCACCAGACGCCCGCGGCGCCGAGGCCGAGCGGGAAGGCCAGCAGCAGCGCCGTGGGCAGGCCGACGAGCCAATAGCCGACCAGGGACAGGCGGAAGCCCGCCTTGGTTTCCTTCAGACCGCGCAGCAGGCCGGTGCCGATGTTCTGTGTGGCATCGAAGAATTGGAGCACGATGCCGATGAGCAGTAGTGAGCGGGCCAGCTCGACCGTCGCGGTGTCGCTCGGTTCCAGAAAGGGGCTCAGCACCAGCTTCGGCGCGGCGATATAGACCACGCCGGTGAGCGCGGCGACGATGCCCGCGTGCTGTAGCGCCAGCCAGGCCAGCGCGCGGGCGTGGCCGAATTCGTCACGCGCGACGGCGTGGCTGACCAGAATGGACGCGCCGTGGGACAGACCGATCGCGACCTGGAAGACGATATAGATGATCTGGTAGACCACATTGTGCGCGGCCAGCGCGGCCGGTCCGATACTGCCCATCACCAGGGCGAGCACGGAGAACATGCCCGCCTCCGAACCATAGGTGAGTGCGATCGGGGCACCGAGTTCGAGCTCGGCCCGGATAGTCGGCATGTGCACCGGCCACGGACGCAGCGGCAGGGTCGTGCCGAGCGTGGCATCGGCGCGCACCATCGCCGAGAAGACGCCGAAGGTGATCAGGTGGACCAGTGAGGACGCGATGCCGATGCCGGTCAGTCCCAGTGCGGGCAGTCCGACCCAGCCGTGCATGAAGGTAAGGGCCAGTACCAGATTCAGTGCCACCGAGCAGAGGGTGACCAGCAGCAGGGCCTGCGGGCGCTGCATACCGACGGTGTACTGCCGCAGCACTTGGAACCACAGACAGGGCAGCAGTCCGGGGGCGAGGGCGAGCATGAGCGGTCGCGCATCGGCGAGCACGCCTGTGTCCTGGCCGAGCCACTGCAGCGACCAGCCGAGTCCGATCAGCACCGCGCCGCCGATGATTCCGGCGAAGGTGGCGATCAGGAAGCTCGAACGGACGATATCGCGCACCTCACCGTCCGCGGACTCGCCGCGCTTATCCGCCGCACTCACCGAGGACGCGATTTGATTCCCGGTACCGGTGATCAGCCCGACGCACATGGTGCGAATCTGGTTGAACAGCACCATCGCCAGCCCGCCTGCGGCGACCTCGCGCACGCCGAGCGTGCCCATCAGCGCGATATTGGTCGTGGACACCGCGATCTGCGCGAGCTGGGTGAGCGCGATCGGTGCGGCCAGTGCGGTGAGCTGTCGCCCATCGGCACGGAAGGTGGACAGATTCACCATCGCACCTCCTCCGGTCGAATCGCTGAACCGAGCGTCATCAGTCCGATCGCAACTCGTCGCTGAGCATTTGAGTTAGGCAACCCTAATGGAGTGATCATTTCAGACGTACGGGGTGTCGCGCAACGATGATCGAAAACGCGCATGTGCTTCATCGCGCCTCGACGAGTTGGTGGCGGCGGGCGGGAGCGTAGCGGTCGAGCATGGCGTGCACTTCGCGTTCGGTGGCGGCGTCGAGCAGATCGCGTTCGCGCATCCACTCGTCGTCGAAGACGGTGTCGAGATATTTCTCGCCGCCGTCGCAGACGATGGTGACCACGGTCGAGCCGGGCGGGAACTCTTCGAGGCGGGTGAGCGCGGCGTGTACCGAGCCGCCCGCGGAACCGCCGATCATCAGACCGAGTTCAGCCGCGACCGCGCGGGCGGTCGCGAAGGCTGCGATATCGGAGACCTTGACGCCCTCGTCGAGCAGCGAATAGTCCACGGCGGTGCCGATGGTGGCGCCAGGCGGGGTGCCGGTGCCGGACTGCCAGTACGGTCCGCCCGGCCCACCGAAGGCGATCGAGCCGACGGGCTCCACACCGATCACCCGTGGCGTGCCACCGAGTTGGCGCAGTCGGGTCGCGGTGCCGAACAGCGAACCGCCGGTGCCCACTGCGGATAGCAGGATATCGACGCGCTCCACGTCCTCCAGCAATTCTTCGGCCACGGCGTAGTACCCGACCGCGTTCGCGTCGTTATTGTGCTGTTCGGTGAAGTACGCATCCGACTGTCCGGCCGCCATCGCCTCGGCCAGGTCTTCCCGCGCCGAGGTGGCCAGGTTGTCGTCGCCCTCATCGGCGACGAATACCAATTCCGCACCCATTGCTCGCATCGCGCGCAGCTTGTCCTTACATGCGTGGTGATCGACCACGGCGGTGAAGCGATACCCACGTTCGGCAGCGACTACCGCGAGGCCGAGCCCAGTATTCCCGGATGTGGACTCGATAATATGCCCGCCATCGCTCAGCAAACCTCGACGCTCCGCATCATCGATCATCGCGCGCGCCATCCTGATCTTGGCCGCACCCGTCGGATTGAACTGCTCGAGTTTGAGCAGCAGCCGGGTGCCGGTCGCGGTGGTCGCCAGTTCGAATAGCGGGGTGCGACCGATCAGATCCGTCACGCGCGTGACGAGCGGCATGGAGGTCTCCTCGTTCGGGCCGTAAGGAATATTGGTCGAATGGGGTGCCGGATTATCCGGCATCGAGCGTCCAACGGAGTCGATCGCCGGTGTCGTGCAGTACCACCTTCGGCGGAATCGGCAGTTCATGAAAGGCCGATTCGTTCGAATCCATTTGGTAACCGGCGGTATTCGGATAGATCAGCAGATCGCCGACCTCGGCTCGTCGCGGTAACGGGATGCGCCGCCAGCTGAGCATGTCGGACTCCAGACAGCTGGCCGCGCCGACGCAGGTCGGGGTGAGCTCGCCCGGATGCGAGGGCCACAGTATCGGATCGGGGAGGTATTCACTATCGAACCACTGCTCGGACAGGCTCAGGCTGGTGCCGTCGACGGTGAGCAGTTGGTAGCGGTGACCGTCGGCGTGGCGGGTCTTGGCGCCTTGCACCCGGAAGACGCTGGACCCGGCGCGGTCGAGCAGTGCCCGGCCGGGTTCGATGGCGAGGCGGAAATCGTTGTCGCGCAACCGTTGCGCAAGTGCGTTGTGCTCGAGAATGGCCGTGAGCATGGCCGGGCCCGGCGCCGGGAAGTGGTAGGGGTAGTACGAATCGAAGGACTTCCCCGCATAGAACCACCGGCCGTTCGCGTGTTCGGTGAACTCCGACCAGGCGCTCGCGGGCACATAATCGACGCCGAACCCACCACCGATGGAGATAGTGGTGGCCGGATGACCCAGTGTGCGGGCATCCAGACAGCGGTTGATCAATTCGTCGGCCTGTTCGGCGCGTGCGACGGCATCGTAGCCGGAAAGGTGGAAGCTGAAGCCATGCAGCCGAATTGATTCGTGGCCGACGGTGCCGGACGCGCCGATCACCGAGATCGCGCGATCCAATTCCGTGGCGGTCATGCCGAATCGGCTCGCGGATCCCTTGGGGAGCACGCGAAGTAGTACGCGAGCCGCGGCGGCCGGGGTGCACGCGGCCAGCCTGTCGAGCTCGTCGAGGCTGTCCACGGCGATCAATGCGCGGTGCCGCACCGCCAGCCAGAGCAGATCGTCGGATTTGGCGGGACCGGTGACCATGAGCTCGCCACCGCGAACGCCCTGTGACAGTGCGGCATTCAGTTCACCGATACTGGAAACATCAACGCCCGCACCATATTCGGCGCAAGCACGCGCCACGCAGGCCGCCTTGTTGGCCTTCTTGCCGTAGTAGATGGAGCCATCCACACCGGCCCGCTCGAACGCACGCTGGAACCCGTTGATATTCACCGCAACTCGTGACGGATACATCACATGGAAGGGCCCACCGATCGCGAAGGCGATATCGCCGAGCAGATTCGGATCGGCGAGAAGCCTGCGCTCCCAGTCGTCGGTGTGTGCTGGCAGGGCGGGTGCGCAGATGCTCAGCAGCCCCTGCACCGCCGCCAGCACGGCGGGATCGGGGGTAGCGCCGGTACTCGACGGATGGTCGCCGAGTTCGGCCTTGTCGCGGGTCGAGCCGTCCTCGAACAGCAGCGTGCCGTCGGGTTCGGCGGTGCCGGGGGCGCGCACCTTCTTGTCGAACTCGACGGCGCTGATGTCTAGTCCCACAGCGGCACCTCCGTGCCGCGGCCCTCGGCAATGGCTCGTTCGGCGAGTGCGTGTGCCACCGCGATATCGGTCAGTACCAGCCCGCTGTTGTAGACGAAGATTCGTTCGTCATCGGAGCGTCGGGCGACCGCGCGGCGGCTCAGGATCTGCGGCAGTTCGGCGTCGACGGTGCGCAACCTGCCGTCGGGACCGGCCATATCGGTGCCGGTCAGCGCCATTTGCTCGGCGCTGGTCGCGATTACCCGATCGGCGTCGACCAGAGTGGACGGCGCCAAGCCGTAGCCGACGAGCACGACGGTGGAACCCGGTGCGAGATCCTCGGATTCGATCGCGACCTCGGTGCCGGGCCCGGCCGTCGCCAACACCACATCGGCGGCACCGGCGGCCGCGCGCGGATCCTCGACGGTCTCCAGCAATGCGTGCGGGTTGTATTCGGCGAGGTAATCGCGCACCGCCGCCAGACCCTCCGGGTGGGTGCCGTAGAGCATCAGCTTGCGCAGCTGCGGGTTGGCGGCGAGCAAGTGCGGCAGGGCGTTTCGGCCCTGAGTGCCGGTGCCGATCAGCAGCACGCTCTCCGCGCCACGGCGCGCGGTCTCGCGCACCAGCAGCGCCGAAACCGCCGGGGTGCGCAGCGCACCGACCCTGGCGCAGTCCATCATGGCGATCGGTGCGCCGGTGCTGTCGTCGTAGAGCGTGATGGTCGTGTAGTAGCGCTTGGTGCTGCGGTCGTGGCCGGGATCGAATTTGTAGGAGGTCTTCATCGCGACGACCCGGCGCCGGCCGTCGCGCCCGAGCATGGCGTAGGCCACCGACCAGCCGTCCGGATTCGCGACGCTGAGTTTGCGCGGATTATCCGAATCACCCGCGGCGAAGGCGAGATACGCGTCCTCCACCGCGCGCACTACATCGGCGGGTGTGATGGGCACGTCCGCGAGGTCGCTGCGGCTCAGCACCCGCAGTGGTGTGCTCCGGTCACGAGTGCTCAACGGTTCCTCGATCATGTTGTGTCGTATCCAGCCTTACTGCGTTCCGGGTGCTAGCCCGGTCCGGTACACCGTCGATCGCGAGCGGGTTGCTTGCCGCTCGGAACGGGGCGACGATCCGTTGCCCATAACCATTTTCGTCGGCCTCGGCCGCCCGCCGCCGACGTTCGGGCAGGCGGACATTGACGCGCTTGAGCCAGCGGTCGGTGCCGTCATAGCGCGCGCTGAACGGTACCCGACCGTGTACGGCCACGTCATTGTCCACCAGCAATAGCTCACCGGGGGTGAGAGCGGCGGTGACGCAGACGCGTTCGAGCTCTGCGGTGAGGCGCGCATACGCCAGTCGGAATTCGGTATCGGTATCGTCGAGCGGGGTGTATGCCGGATCGTAGCGAAGCGTCAAACCCGCTGTGTCATCGGCTGATTCGTCGCTCCACAGCGTTGGCAACGGCGGTGCGCAGTAGTGCTCGTGACCGGTGCCGTAGGAGACGTCGGGCAGGATCGGCAGGGTCGGCGTACCGAGTAGTCGGCGTTCGTCCTCGGAGAGTTCGGTCCGGCGCACCGAGGAGACGGTGGTGCCGACGCCGTCCGGATTGCGCAGACAGGCCAGCATCAGCAGGTTGGCCCGGTCCGGGTGGAATGCGTCCTCGGTATGCGGGCTGAGCAGGGTTTTGCTACTCGCACCGGACTGTTCGTGTTCGTGACCCGGCGAGGGCACGATGTTGTTGACCAGCCGGCCGCCCTGCTGACCCTGCCAGCCGAACGGTTCACCCGCGCTGCGGGCGAGCAGCAGCATCGCGATATCGAGTTCGAATGAGCTCGCGCGGCGGTCGGATTCACCACTCCAGCGCGCCGCCTCGACCCAACTCGGCGGCGTCGGCCCGAATTCGGCATCGCTCAGAGGCAATTTGCCGACAACGGTGGCACCAACAGCGGTGGCGGGCGGGCGCATGGCGACGCGCACCGCGTCGGGCAACTCGCCGACGCGCGCATCGATTTGCGCGAGCAATGCCGGATCGGTCAGCGTGCGCGCGATATCGGCGGTGCCATCGGGCCGGGAGTCGAGCGTGATACATATCTCACGGGCGAGGGCGCGCACCGCGTGTCCGGCGGTACTCGGCAGCTCGCGCCGTTCGATATCCAGTGGGTGAAGCGTCTTACGTTCGGAGAGAACGCCTTTCACCTGGAATCCCTTCTTCGCATCGGGTCGAAAAGCGGGGGTATGACGATTCGATCTGCGAAGCTAGTGGCTCACGCCGCGTTAAGCAAGGCTTACCTAAGCGAGTCGGTAAAATAGCGCATCTGCATGACGGGGATCAGAGCCTGCCGCGGCTAGCTGTAGCTAATTTGCGGCATCGTCTTCGGGGTAGTGGCTGATAGCTGCGCTGCGGCAAAGTTCAACGCCCGGAGCCCTATTAGGCTAGCCTGTCCTAGCTAGATTCGCTAGGGTTCGCGGTCGCGCGCGGGTAACTCGTTGAGGTTCGAGGAAGGCAGCACCATGGAATGGAATCGACGACAACTCCTGCGATCGGGACTCGGTGTCGGTGCGGTGCTATTGGTCGCCGCATGTTCGGACGGCGGCAATTCGGGCGGACCCGCGCGGCGCGGTGGCACCCTGCGGGTCGGTGCGCTCGGCAGCGCGGCGCGCATCGAACGCGATCCGCATGCGAATCTCAGCAATGACAGCGATTTCCTCATCACCTCGCTGGTGTACGACGCGCTGACGGTACCCGGCGCGAACCCGAATGTTGCTGCGCGCCTTTCCAGTCGGTGGGAAGCCGATGCGCAGCGACGCCGCTGGAGTTTCACCATCGCTGACGGTGCGACATTCCACGACGGGACCCCGGTGACCTCCGATGATGTGGTCTGGTCGCTGCGTCGGCTGCGGACCGTCGGCGGTGCGTCGAAAATGCCTGCCGCCGTGGAGGACATCACCGCAGACGGTCCGAACCGGGTCGTCATCGCCATGCCCGAGCCGAATTCCCAACTGCCGCTGCTGGTTCGGCTGATGACCTTCACAGTCAAGAAAGACACCACCGATTTCACCAAGGCCATCGGCACCGGGCCGTTCCGGTTGGAGTCCTATCAGGGTGGCAATGCCCGGCTGGTGCGCAACGATCGGTGGTACGGTCCGGCGCCACTGCTGGACGCGATCGAGGTCACCATGTTCGACAGCGTGACGGCACTGGGTAATGCGGTGCTCGGTGGGCAGATCGATCTGGCCTCGAATGTCGGTGCGATTGCGGGACGTACCGCCGAGGGGCGCGGTGATCTGCGGGTGGTGCGGCGGTCCAACGACACCATGGTCGGTGTGGCGATGCGGACCTCCGACGGGCCGTTCGCCGATGCGCGGGTGCGCGAGGCCATTCGGCTGGGTGTCGATCGCAAGGCCCTGGTCAATCAGGTGCATTCGGGGTACGGCACGGTAGCGAACGATATCCTCGGCACCGGTGATCCGTTGTACGACAACACCATTGCGCAGCGCAACCGCGATGTGGACCGGGCGAAGTCGCTGCTGCGCGATGCCGGATTCGATACCGGGCGCAGCTACCAGTTCCGCACCAAGGCCGAGGCCCCGGGGGAGGTCGAATCGGCGAAGGTGATCGCCACGCAGCTGGCGGATATCGGGCTGCACCTCGATGTCGTGACGCAGGAGTCGAACACCTTCTACGACCAGACCTGGTTGAAGGCACCGCTGTACACGGTCTCCTGGGGCACGAATGACTCCACACTGTTCTTCGCGACCAAGCTGATGTCCTCGGCATCCAACCGCAACGAAACCGCCTTCAAGGATGCCGAATTCGACGCGGCAACTGCGAAAGCCCTTGCCGCGGCCGATGACTCGGAATACGCGGCGGCCTGCCGTGACGTGCAGCGGATCCAGTACGCCCGCGGGGGTTATCTGGTCTGGGGCATGGCCGACGGTATCGATATCGCGACCTCCCGGGTGCGGGATGTGCCGACCCTCGGCGGCTTCGCCAGGGTGCAGTTGGAACGAGCCTGGCTCGCGGAGTGATCTCCTTCGCCCGACTCCTCATCCGGCGCGTCGTCCTGCTGGTCGCGCTGCTGGCGACGGTGTTCGCGGCCGTCGATCTGCTGCCGGGTAATTCCGCCCGTGCGGTGCTCGGCCGCGACGCGACCGCGGAGCAGATCGCGGCGAAGGAACACGAGCTCGGCCTCGACCGTCCGCTGCCGGCGCGGTTCCTCGACTGGATATCCGGTGTGGCGACCGGTGATTTCGGCCGCACCGCGCGCGGGCGATCGATCAATGAGCTACTGGCCGATAAGTTTCCGCCGACGCTGCTACTCGGCGGGCTCGCCTTCCTGGTGACGGTCTTCGCTTCGCTTCTGCTCGGCAGCTGGTGGGCGGCGCGGCGCGGCCGGGCTACCCGGTTGCTGCAGCCGACTACCACTGCGGCGGCGGCGATTCCGGAGTTCGTCATCGCGACCTTGTTGATCCTGGTGTTCTCCTTGGGTCTGGGTTGGCTGCCCGCCGTCACCATTACCGGGCGTTCCGGATTCCCGGCCAGTCCGGACATGCTGGTGCTTCCGGTGCTCGCATTGGCGATACCGCAGACCGGCTGGAACACCCGGGTGGTGCGCGCGGCGCTACTCGATTCCGCGCGCTCGCCGCATGTGGAAAGTGCGGTGCTGGAAGGACTTTCGACTACCGTCGTGCTGACCCGGCATGTGCTGCCGTTCGCGCTGCCGACGATTGTGGCGAGTTTCGCGACCACGGTCGGGATGCTGCTCGGCGGTGCGCTGGTCGTCGAGACCATCTTCAACTATCCAGGACTCGGTGCGGTGCTGGCGGGTTCGGTGGCCGATCGGGACACCTCCCTGATCGCCGCGGTGGTCGCGCTGACCGGGGTGATCATCATGGTGATGCTGGCCATGGCGGACGGGATCCGGACCTGGGCATCGCGGGGGCGAATATGACCGGATTTCGACGTCCCGGAGGTCGCAAGTGAAGCGTTTCCTCACGGTATTGCCCGCGCTGGTGGTGGTTATCGCTGCTGCGCTCGGTCCGTGCCTGGCGACTCGACCTGCCGAGGAGGCGGTCGGGATACCGTTCGCGCGATCGGGTGCGGACACCTTGTTGGGTACGGACCGGCTCGGACGGGATGTGCTGGCGCAGCTGCTCTATGGCGGTTGGGGCCTGCTGTTGCTGGCGGGCGTGATCGCGGTCGCGGTGACCGGGTTGTCGTGCGTGCTCGGTGCGATCGCGGCATTGCGTCCCCGGGTCGGTGCGTTGATCGAGGGCGTTGCCGATTTCGCGATCCTGCTTCCGGCGGTACTCGGGATCTTGTTGGTGCTGACGGCATGGCCGGACGCCGGTGTCTACGGGCTTGTGGTGGTGGCGCTGCTTTTCGGGACTCCGTACAGCGCAAGAGTTTTCGCGGCGGCCGCTGCTGGTGTCGCGTCCAGCGGGTATGTCGAAGCGGCCCAAGCCGGCGGTGAAACTCTGCCGCACTTGGTATTCCGTGAGGTTATCCCGAATTTGCGCGCGGTATTGGCCGCGCAACTCGGTCTTCGCTTCGTAGAGGGCGTGTATGTGGTCAGCACCGCATCGTTTCTGCAACTGCCGACCACGCTCGGCGCGAGCAACTGGGCGGTCATGGTGCGCGAGAACTCCTCCGGCATGCTCCTCAACCCATGGTCCGTGCTGGCGCCGAGTCTGGCGATCGCGGTGGTCGCGGTCAGCGTGAATCTCGCGGTGACCTCGTTCGATCAGCATCGTCGGCGACGATGGGCTGTTCGCAGGTCGCACGGTTCCGAGTCGATGACCGGTACGGAGTCGCCGGTGGTGGGCAATGCTTTGGAGGACCAGAGATGAATGCGACTGTCGTCGTCGATGCGCTGACCGTATGCGGATCGAATGGTCAGGAATTGTTCGAGCCCACCAGTTTCAGCGTCGCGGCGGGCAAGGTAGCCGCCTTGACCGGTCCATCGGGATCGGGCAAGACAACCTTGATGCGGGCATTGCTCGGGCACTTGCCAGCAGGAGCCCGGCGATCCGCGGGGGCGGCCGTTGTGGCCGGACAGGATGTATTCGCGTTGCCTCCTGGAGCGCTGCAACGGTTCCGGCGTGATCATGTCGCCTATGTCGGACAAGATCCCGGCTCGGCCCTCAATCCGCTGATGCGGGTGCGTTCCCTGCTGAATGAGGTTCGCCACCCCGACGCCGCCGTGGCCGAAACCCTGGAACTGGTCGGCCTATCCGACGAGCATTTGCGCCGTCGCCCCGGCGAACTCTCCGGCGGTCAGCAGCGTCGGGTGGCCCTCGCGCGTGCGCTCGTTCGCCACACCGGGATCCTCATTCTCGATGAACCCCTGGCCGGGCTGCACGGTTCACTCCGTACCGATATCGCCCAGGTGCTTGCCGATATCGCCACCGAGCGCTCCGCCGCAATCTTGCTGTCCGGGCACGACACCGCGACTATCCATGCCATCGCCGATAACGTGATCGAACTAGGCGCGGTGCATTCCGAGGTAATCGCCCACACAGCTGTGCCGACATGTTCGAGTGCATCGAATTCATCGCAACCGAACGGGAGCGCCGCGTCGATCGTGAGATCGGCGATGGCACCGGAGGTGCCTTTCGGCCGAAACATCGACATCGCAAGCTCGGCTGCGCAGCCCGTAGGGCAGGGGGCGGTGGCAGTGCGCTCGAGGACTGTCGAGTCGGCTGCGCAACCGATGGAACCCATA
The DNA here is from genome assembly GCF_044458825.1 of Nocardia sp. NPDC050412. Classification (NCBI taxonomy): domain Bacteria; kingdom Bacillati; phylum Actinomycetota; class Actinomycetes; order Mycobacteriales; family Nocardiaceae; genus Nocardia; species Nocardia sp. NPDC050412. The sequence goes on along the minus strand of NZ_JBITIJ010000006.1, from coordinate 409,802 downwards.
CTGCGCGCCCAGGATATCGGTGCCTCGATCGCCGGGCACGAAGTATTGGCGGACATCGATTTCGTACTGCCGGGCGGTGCGGCACTGGCGATCGTAGGGGCGTCGGGAGCCGGAAAGACCACTCTCGCGCGGGTGCTCGCCGGCCTGCACCGGGAAGCGATCGGATCGCTGGAACTGCGAGGCGAGTCGATCCCGGTCGGACCTGGCCGACGAGCTCGCAACGGCCGCAATGGTATTCAGCTGGTTACGCAGAACCCGCGGTCCGCGCTCAACCCCCGACGCACCGTCGCCCAGGCCCTGGGCCGCCCGCTGCGCCGACTCGCTGGGGTATCGAAACGAGGACTGGCGCAGCGTATTACCGATCTACTCGACTCGGTCGAACTCGCGCCGGATCTTGCCACCCGCTACCCGCACGAACTCTCCGGCGGCCAACGCCAGCGAGTGGCACTTGCCAGAGCGCTCGCGGCCGAGCCGGCCGTGCTGATCTGCGACGAGATCACCTCGGCCCTGGACCACAACACCGCTATCTCGATCATGACGCTGCTGGACCGCATCCGCGCCGAACACGGCACCGGCCTACTCGTAATCACCCACGATATGACCCTGGTCACCGGACACTGCTCGCAACTGGTCGTCCTCGACCACGGCCGGATTGTCGAATCCGGCTCGGCGACAGCGGTCCTCACCACCCCGGCGCACAGCGCGACCCGCGAACTCCTCGGTTAGGCGTTTCCCGTACAGCTTGTGCGTGATGCACGGTAGTTCTGCGAGGGCGAATCGACGGCTGCGTAATCGACGATCTGCTCGGTAATCTCGGATCACGGAGCGCATGACCACCGGGCATGCTGGGGTCTGCAAGGGGGAGGGATACATGACGTTGGGCTCGGCGCGACGCGTGCTTCGCGGGAATGGTCGTTCGGATCCGGATGATGGAGGAATGCTCGCGAAGCTGACCGGCGTATTGGTCGCCGCGATGGTGACCCTCGTGCTCGCCGGTTGCGGCGCCGAACGCAATCTGCCGCCCATTCCCGAGGGCATTCCGCCCGGTCCGGGTACGCCGCTGCCGCTGATCGATCTGGACGCGCCCGGCCGTACCGCCGTGCAGTTACGCGACTGGGCCGACGAGCAATCCGACAAACTCGGCATTCCGAGTGTTGCCCTGGAGTCGTACGGCTATGCCGCGGCGATCATGGGCCGGTCCCGGCCCGACTGCGGAATCGCCTGGACCACCATTGCCGGGATCGCCAGCGTGGAGAGTAAGCACGGCACCCATCGCGGTTCGGCGGTCGACGCGGATGGCACCGTGCGCCCGCCGATCATCGGCATCCCACTCGACGGTGCGCCGGGAGTGGCACTTGTCAAGGACACCGACAGCGGCAAGCTCGACGGCGATCCGGAGTTCGACAGGGCGCTGGGCCCACTGCAATTCATTCCGGAGACCTGGAAGCGCTGGGGTGTCGATGCCAATGGCGACGGTGTCGCGGATCCGCAAAATATCGATGACGCAGCACTCACCGCGGCCCGCTACCTGTGCGCGAGCGGTGGCGATCTGACCTCCGAGCGCGGCTGGCAGCAGGCTCTATTGACCTACAACCAGTCCAATGCCTACCTATTGACCGTCCGTGATCGCGCCGCCGCGTACAGCGTCGGGCGCCGGGCATGAGCACTCGTTGGAGCAAACAACGGGTGCTCGTCGCGAGAGTGCGATGCGATTCGTCGGAGTGCCGGTTACTGCGCAGTCGTCGAGGACGCTAGGCTCGCAGGCGCACGGCCCTTCCCGTCAGACCTACCGTGCCAACAGCCGAAGGAGTGTCGTTTTCGTGGCCATCATCGAACAGGTCGGAGCTCGCGAGATCCTCGATTCTCGCGGAAACCCCACTGTCGAGGTCGAGATCGCCCTCGACGACGGCACCCTGACCAGGGCTGCCGTGCCCTCCGGTGCCTCCACCGGTGAGCACGAGGCCGTCGAACTGCGCGACGGCGGCGAGCGCTATGGCGGCAAGGGTGTGCAGAAGGCCGTCGAGGGTGTGCTCGACGAGATCGCGCCGGCCGTCATCGGTCTGGACGCGGTCGAGCAGCGCACCGTCGACCAGGTCCTGCTGGATCTGGACGGCACCCCGGACAAGTCCCGCCTCGGCGCGAACGCCCTGCTCGGCGTCTCGCTCGCGGTGGCCCGCGCCGCCGCCGAATCCTCGGGCCTGGAGCTGTTCCGCTATCTGGGCGGCCCGAACGCGCATGTGCTCCCCGTGCCGATGATGAACATCCTCAACGGTGGCGCGCACGCCGACAGCGGCGTCGACGTCCAGGAGTTCATGGTCGCCCCGATCGGCGCGACCACCTTCAAGGAGTCGCTGCGCTGGGGCGCCGAGGTGTACCACGCGCTCAAGTCGGTACTGAAGTCCAAGGGCCTGTCCACCGGTCTCGGTGACGAGGGCGGTTTCGCACCGTCGGTCGCGGGCACCAAGGAAGCGCTCGACCTGATCGGTGTCGCCATCGCGAAGACGGGCTTGAAGCTGGGCACCGATGTCGCGCTCGCACTCGATGTCGCCGCCACCGAGTTCTACACCGCTGGCAGCGGTTACAAGTTCGAGGGCAGCGTCCGCTCGGCCGCCGAGATGGCGCAGTTCTACGCCGAACTGCTCGCCGCCTACCCCCTGGTCTCCATCGAGGACCCGCTCTCGGAGGACGACTGGGACGGCTGGGTCACGCTGACCGATCAGATCGGCGACAAGGTGCAGTTGGTCGGCGACGACCTGTTCGTCACCAACCCGGAGCGCCTGGAGGAAGGCATCACCAAGGGCGCGGCCAATGCGCTGCTGGTGAAGGTCAACCAGATCGGCACGCTGACCGAGACTCTGGATGCCGTCGAGCTCGCGCACCGCAACGGCTACAAGACGATGATGAGCCACCGCTCCGGTGAGACCGAGGACACCACCATCGCCGACCTGGCCGTCGCGGTCGGCAGCGGTCAGATCAAGACCGGGGCCCCGGCCCGCAGCGAGCGCGTCGCCAAATACAACCAGCTGCTGCGCATCGAGGATGCACTCGGTGATTCGGCACGGTACGCGGGTGACGTCGCGTTCCCGCGGTTCGCGTTCGAAGGCTAGCCAGCCGCGGTGCGAGCGACGGGCCCGGAGGAGGCAGCCCTCGTAACCACGGAGGGCCCCGGGAGCGCCGCAAGTTAGATACAGGAGCGGTATGACAGAGCGACGTGCGCGTGGATCCAGTCCGGCCGGACGTGGGAACCGCCGCACGTCGCGTTCTGCCAGATCGCGCCCGGCCGCCGAATCGCCGGCGGCCGCACCGAAGCGCACGACCCGCAGACGGTCCGAAGCCGCCGAGAAGGCCAAGCCGCAAAAGATAGGTCTGCGCTCCGGTAGGCACGAGGACAAGCACGATCGCACCATCCTCGGGCTATCCACCGGTAAAGCGGTCATCCTGGCCATCGTCGTGTGCGCACTCGCGCTGACTTTGGCCGTACCACTACGCACCTATTTCACCCAGCGCGCCGAGGCCGCGCACTTGGCGCAGGAGCGCATCGAACTCGAGGCCGATCTCGCCAAGCTGCGGGATCGCCGTGCGCAGCAACAGGATCCGGCCTATGTGCGCTCCGAGGCCAGGGACCGGTTGCGGCTGGTGATGCCGGGTGAGACGCCCTATATCGTCCAGGTGCCCGGTATCGAAGCGCCCGCGCCGCCCCCCGCACCGACCCAGTCGAAAGCGCCCGAGCCCTGGTACACCGAACTGTGGCGCAGTATTTCGCAACCGCAGCAGGCCCCCACGCCCGCAGGGCTTCAGCCCGCGCCGCCCGCCGCGCCGCAGCCAGCACCGGAAGGACCCAGGTGACCGCACCGAACGACCGCGATCTCGAGATCATCGCCAAGCAGCTGGGACGCGAACCGCGCGGCGTACTCGCCGTCGCCTACCGCACTCCGGACGGGCTGCCCGCGGTGGTCAAGACCGCGCCGCGGCTGCCCGACGGCACCCCGTTCCCGACCCTCTACTACCTGACCGATCCGCGCCTCACCGCCGAGGCGAGCAGGCAGGAATCCGCGGGCGTCATGCGGGAAATGACCGAACGCCTCGCCACCGACCCCGAATTGGCCGCCGCCTACCGCGCCGCCCACGAGAGTTACCTGGCCGAGCGCAATGAAATCGAATCCCTCGGCACCGATTTCACCGGCGGCGGCATGCCCGAACGAGTGAAATGCCTGCACGTCCTGATCGCCCACTCCCTCGCCAAGGGCCCGGGTGTCAACCCCTTCGGCGACGAAGCAGTAGCCATGGCAGCCGACAGCGGTCTGCGCGGCACCGCGGTCCCGGCCGACTGGCCGAAATACGAGCCACCTCACGCTCCGACCAACGGGCAATGACATGAGCGCGGCGCTTGAATTGACCACGGGCGCTGGGGCGAACATGCGTGCTGTGATCAGTGCGAATGGCGGGGCGTGTGCGGGTGCCGCAGTGGGTGTGGATGGTGCGCTGGGCGTGGGTGCCGCGGCGGTCGTGGGCACTGTGGTGAGCGTGGGTGCCGCGACCTCTGTGGGTATCGCGCCGCTTGTGGGTGCCGCGCCGCTTGTGGGTGCTGTGACCCGTGGGGGTGTCGCGCTGGGCGTGGATGCTGCAGCGGGCGTGGGCGCCGCTGTGGTGCGCGTGGATGTCGCGAGGCGTGGGGTGTCGCGAGGCGTGGGGTGTCGCGCTGGGCGTGGGTGCTGCAATGAGCACGGGTGCCGCGACATATGCGGGTGCTGTGACGTCTGCGGGTGCCGCGGTGAGCGTCCGCGATGCGCTGAGCGTGGGTGCTGCGGCGGGCGGCGTAGGCGCTGGGATGACTGGGCGCGCGGTGAGCGCGAGTGGGAAATGAACCGGTGCTGATATGAGCGGAGCTGAGCATGAGTAATCGGGTAGCGGCAGTCGATTGCGGGACGAATTCGATTCGACTATTGATCGCCGAGGTGCTCGGCGATGGGCGGTTGGTGGATGTGCATCGGGAGATGCGCATTGTGCGGCTGGGGCAGGGGGTGGATGCGACCGGGGCGCTTGCGTCGGAGGCGATCGAGCGCACCAGGGTCGCGCTCGCCGATTATGTCGCGCTGATGCGGGAGGCGGGGGTGAGTCGGGTGCGGATGGTCGCGACCTCCGCGACTCGCGATGCCGCCAACCGCGAGGACTTCTTCGCCATGGCCCGTGCCGAACTCGGCACCGTGGTGGCGGGTGCGGAGGCCGAGGTGATCACCGGTGACGAGGAGGCACGGCTGTCCTTCGCCGGTGCGGTCGGCGAATTGGCCAGCGAGGCAGGGCCCTTCGTTGTCGTCGATCTCGGCGGCGGCTCCACCGAACTCGTCGTCGGCGACAGCGATGGTGTGCGTGCCGCATTCTCCGCCGATATCGGCTGCGTACGCATTACCGAGCGGTGCCTGCCGGGCAATCCACCGACCGCCGAACAGGTTGCCGCCGCACGGGAATTCGCCACCGAGCGACTGGCGGAGGCATTCGCGAAGGTGCCGGTCGAAGGCGCGCACACCTGGGTCGGCGTAGCGGGCACCATGACCACTATCGCCGCCGTCGCCCTCGATCTGCCCGAATACGATTCGGAGCGTGTCCATCTCACCAGCCTCACCTTGGACCAAGTGCGCGAGGTCTGCGATCGCCTGATCGGCATGAACCACGACGAGCGCGCCGCCCTCGGCCCCATGCATCCCGGCCGTGTCGACGTGATCGGCGGCGGCGCCGTCATCACCGAGGTGCTCGCTTACGAACTGTCCCGCCGCGCCGACATTTCCGCCCTCACCGTCAGCGAACACGACATCCTCGACGGCATAGCCCTGTCCATCGCCTGACGCTCTATCGCGGCCGTCGCGCGACATATCCACTTCACGACGACCGTGAGCTGCTACGAGGAGATCACGACCTGGTACCCCGCCCGGCCGCTTGCCGTCCGTCGCCCCTGCGCGGTCATTCCACCTTGTCGAGCGCGGCCGCCCAGGTGTTGCACGATGATGTCGAGGCGCTGCGGTAACCCGATTCGACCCAGCGCCGACTGTTCACCCCGGTGCCGTGGGTCGGATCCTCTTCGGTATCGGATTGGATATCGATCAGATCCGCGGCCTCGGCCGGGGGCAATATGCCGCCTGCCTGCGCTGCCGCCAGCATCACGCCCGCCAGGCACTGGGCTTGGAGTTCGATGCGTCGGCTGAGTTCCAATCCGAGCGGTGACTTCTCGCCCGCGGTACCGATATCTCGATCGGCGGTGCGCAGGATGCCGGTAGAGGACTGTAGGTGGTGGCCGTATTCGTGCATCACGACGAACATCAGGTACTGCCCGAGTTGCGAACCCCACCCCCGATGGATGGGATCGTCGGTCGGCCAGTACACAGTGCCGCCGCAATAGAACGCCGGATCGGTGGACTGAACCTGTTTCGAGCATCCGGTCGTCACGTTGTCGACCACCACGAGTTGCAGCGGCGCGAGGGTCATACCCGCCGCGCGCAGCGCCGGATCCCAGGCCTTCGTCAGGCAGTCCAGTTCGGTCTGGACGAATTGCCGCTGACCCTCCGCGCTCATCTCGATCGGTGGCAGCTGACACCGCAGCGGAGACAAGCGCAACTCCGCGTGCAGGGTGTTGGCCGTCAGTGGCGGTTCCTGCGGTGCACCCTCAACGGGCTCGGCATCCACCGCGGATACCGACGCGCATCCGGAGCCGAGCATCGACACCAGCGCGCCGATCACGGCGAGCAGCAGCGCCGCACGGGCGCTCGAGCGCTTCATCAGGTTCCCCCGTCCAGCCAACAAACGAGGTTTCCCCGTCCAGCGAGGCGAACTTTACCGGCAGATTCTCCGGTTTTCTCGTCGAGTGCTGTGCGTCACCGATCGCGGCCGACGAATATTCGACATTGCCTGGAATTCGCTGAAAGGGCGCACTGGACGGGCACCTCCAAGGTGGAGGACCGGTTGGCGGATTGCTCCGGCGGCGACTCGCATGTCTGGCCATATCGGCTGTGAGCAGGGAATTCCTGGTTCAGGATGCCGGAAAATTCCCGCCCATATGGGAGGGTCTGAGCATGTCCGACGCAGCAATGGCGGAGCAACCGGTTCGGGAGCGAACCCTATTCGGTCACCCCATCGGGTTGACCAATCTCTTCGGAGTCGAACTCTGGGAGCGCTTCTCGTTCTACGGAATGCTCACCATCCTCGGGTACTACCTGTACTACTCGACGACCGAGGGCGGACTGGGTTTATCGCAGAGCACCGGTGTCGGGATCGTCGGCGCGTACGGCGGGCTGGTGTATCTGTCCACGGTGCTCGGCGGGTGGATCGCCGATCGATTGATCGGTATGGAGCGCACCGTCTTCTATGGCGGCGTTGTGGTCGTGGCCGGGCATATCGCGCTGGCGGTTCTGCCCGGACTGAGCGGTGTCGGAGTCGGCCTGGTGCTGGTCGCGCTCGGCAGCGGCGGACTGAAGGCCAATGCCTCCTCGCTGCTCGGCACCCTCTACCGGCCGGGTGATCCGCGCTTGGACGGCGGCTTCACGCTGTTCTATCTGGGCATCAACCTCGGTGCGTTCGTCGGCCCGCTGCTCACCGGTCTGCTGCAACGGCATTGGGGCTTTCACTACGGCTTCGGTGCGGCCGCGGTGGGCATGGCGTTGGGGCTGACGCAGTACGTGGTGTTCCGGCGCAACCTCGGCACCGCGGGCAGGCATGTGCCCAATCCGTTGCCGCGCAACGCCGTCGGACCGATACTGGGCATCGTGGCCGGGGCGGCCATCGTGGTCGCGCTGGCATTGATCACCGGCCTGGTGAACTTGGACAACCTGTCCGAGGTCACCACCGTCGTCATCATCGGGGCCGCGCTCGCCTACTTCGTACTCATGCTGACCAGCGCAAAGGTAACGTCGGTCGAGCGCAGCCGGGTTCGTGCTTTCATACCGCTGTTCATCGCGAATGCGGTTTTCTGGTCGCTGTTCCAGCAGATCTTCACAGTCCTCGCGGTGTATTCCGATGAACGGTTGCGGTGGACCATCTTCGGCTGGACTGCACCGTCGAACTGGATCGGCTCGGCGGAGCCGGTGTGGATCATCTGCCTGTCGCCGCTGTTCGCGCTCATGTGGACCAAGCTGGGCAATCGTGCCCCGAGTACACCGCGCAAATTCGCCCTCGGCGTCATCGGCATGGGGCTGGCGTTCTGGTTGTTCGTGCTGTTCTCGGGGAGCAGTGGCAAATCGGTGCCAGCGCTGGCTGTGCTGCTCATCATGGGCGCATTCGCGGTCTCCGAGCTGCTGCTTTCCCCGATCGGTCTCTCGGTCACCACGCAGTTGGCGCCCGAGGCGTTCCGTGCCCAGATGATGGCGCTGTACTTCTTCTCCATTGGCATCGGAACCTCGATGTCCGGTACTTTGGCTCGGTTCTATGACGCGGATCACGAATTCGCGTACTTCGGAATCACCGGAGCAGTGGCGATCTGTGCCGGTCTGATCGTCGTCGCACTCACACCATGGGTGCGCCGACATATGGCCGGTGTGCACTAGGGAGAATCGACACAGCGGCGTGAGCGACGGGCATGGAGGCGGCAGCTTGCGTTACCGCGGAGGGCCCCGGGAGCGCCGCAATTGAATACAGCGGCGTGAGCGACGGGTATGGAGGCGGCAGCTTGTGTAACCCCGGAGGGCCCCGGGAGCGCCGCAATTGAATACAGCGGCGTGAGCGACGGGCATGGAGGCGGCAGCTTGCGTTACCCCGGAGGGCCCCGGGAGCGCCGCAATCGAATACAGAACCCGTCGACGACAGCAAGGAGACAGTGTTGGCGACCCCAGGAACTCGATGGGGCGGTCTGTTCCGTACCAAATCGGTCGAGCAGTCCATCCGGGACACCGACGAACCCGACTCGAAACTGCGCAAGGATCTGACCGCCTGGGACCTCACCATCTTCGGTGTCGCCGTGGTCGTCGGGGCGGGCATCTTCACGCTCACCGCACGCACCGCGGGCAATGTCGCCGGACCTTCGGTTTCCCTGGCCTTCGTCTTCGCCGCCATCGCCTGTGGGTTGACCGCGCTGTGCTACGCCGAATTCGCCTCGACGGTTCCAGTGGCGGGCAGCGCGTACACGTTCTCCTACGCCACCTTCGGCGAGCTCGTCGCATGGATCATCGGCTGGGATCTGATCCTGGAGTTCGCGCTCGCGGTGTCGGTGGTCGCCAAGGGATGGTCGCAGTACCTCGGTGAGGTGATGGGATCGCATTCGCCGATCGCGCATCTGGGGCCGATCGACTTCGACTGGGGTGCGGTATTTCTTATCGCGGTTTTGGGTGTGCTGCTGGCGGTCGGCACCAAGGTGTCCTCGCGGGTTTCGGCGGTGGCCGTCGCCATCAAGTTGAGCGTTATCGCGGTGGTTCTCGTCGTCGGCGCCACCTACTTCGACAAGTCGAACCTGACGCCCTACATCCCGTCGTCGCAGTCCGGTGCGGAAGGGGAGGGGCTGCACCAGTCGCTGTTCTCCTACTTCACCGGCGCCGGACACAGCACGTTCGGCTGGTACGGTCTGCTCGCCGCGGCCAGTCTGGTGTTCTTCGCGTTTATCGGCTTCGATGTCGTCGCGACGACGGCGGAGGAGACGAAGAATCCGCAACGCTCGTTGCCGCGCGGCATCCTCGGCTCGCTGGTCATCGTCACCATTCTCTATGTCGCGGTATCCCTGATCCTCACCGGGATGGTGCCCTACACCGCGCTATCGGGCGACAAAGCAACGCTCGCGACGGCTTTCGCGCAACACGGCGCCACCTGGACCAAAAACATCATCTCCATCGGCGCGCTCGCCGGACTCACCACGGTCGTTATGGTGCTGTTCCTCGGACAGACCCGGGTGCTGTTCGCCATGTCGCGCGACGGACTGATGCCGCGTCAGCTCGCGCGCACCGGCAAGAACGGCACTCCGGTTCGGTTGACCATCGTGGTCGGTGTGGTCTGCTCCGTGCTCGCCGGTTTCGTGGACTTCGGCACCCTCGAGGAGATGGTCAATATCGGCACGCTCTTCGCCTTCGTCCTGGTCGCCATCGGCGTTCTCATCCTGCGCCGCACCCGACCCGAGCTTCCGCGCGGCTTCCGCGTGCCCTTGGTCCCGCTCATCCCCATCCTCGCCGTACTCGCCTGCCTCTGGTTGATGCTGAACCTGTCGGTCGAAACCTGGCTGCGCTTCCTCGTCTGGATGGTCATCGGCCTGATCGTCTACTTCGCCTACAGCCGCCGCCATTCCGTCCTCGCCAACGGACCTGGCGCGAACTCCTCCGACAGCACCGCACCGGTGGTCGCCCACGACTAGATGATCTGACTGTGCGATGGCGGCATTACTCTGGCCACCACCGGGGATGCGCTAGCCTGCAGAACGGAATTCCGGTACGGCAGTACGAGTCGGTACGCTGACCGGGCGCCCCTATAGCCCAATTGGCAGAGGCAGCAGACTTAAAATCTGCAAAGTGTCGGTTCGAGTCCGACTGGGGGCACGTGTCAGATCCACACTGGGCGCGACCGGCGGCGTCTCCGTTGCTGCTGTCGGTTCGCCGGTGGCTGTCGACAGAGATGCGCTGACCGCTGCGATTTCGTGGGAGTAATCGGCAGGGAGAACGGCCTACAGTTGCCTCGTTCGCGTCGTATAACCGTTCCATCCCGCTGGCTCCGTAGTCCCGGCACCGCTGGCGTCCCGGGCACTCCTGGTCGGAGCATCCGGGACGCCGAACATGCTGTCAGCGGTTCGCCAGGTCCAGCGGACGCGCCAGGTCTACTCGACGGGCGGCATTGGAGAGGGCGGTTACTACGCAAGTGCCGAGTTGGCCCGTGCGATCGTAGAGGACAGCCGAGCAGGCCGCTATGCCGTCGGCGGTTTCGAGTTCCAAGATGCTGGTCTGCAGAGTGTGGTGCTGGGATTCGAGTCGTGCCGCGGTCTCGCAGGCAGCCGGGCGAAAAGGGCCCGTCCAGGCCGGCATCCGGACTCGATGGTGCCGTGAGGCCAAGCCGCCGCTCTTGCAGTTCGTCCTCGTATATTGCTCGCCCGATAACGTCTTTTTGTCCAGATCGGCGTTCAGGGCATCAACCGCGCGAAATAAGAGTTGCAGTTAGCTATTCCCGGTGCGGACCGTTTTCGGCTCCTCTCAATCGGCACGATGGTTTCGCAGCGTAAATTCAGCGGCTCCTGAAGTCTTGACATACCGCAGTGTTCAGCGGCGGCATTAGGGGCGATTCCGAACCAGATGTCGTTAACTGTCAGCTTTCTTGTGGTGGAGGGTTTGTTCCAGCGGTTCAGAGGCCTGATTCTCCGCAGGATTCGAGCTCTGCCTGGTGCTGGAGTACTCGAAGCAGGTCACGCAGTTGTTCGGGAGTCTTGAAGCCGGTCACGCAGGTTGGACTATGGGTAGCCTAACCTGACCGACCTGCCGCGAATGTTAGCCAATCCATTGCTGTTCAACGCTCTGAACTGCAACTTCGTGCTCGAATGGCCTGTCAGATAACGTTATCGCTGTCTCAACAGAGTGGCACGTGTCTGCGGTATATTTGCCGTAGGGTGCCGAATGGCGCCCCGCTCCTTGTGAATTTGGCCCCTGGTCCCTGGGCCATGCACGACGGGCGACCGGACGATGGATGGATGGCTGAGACGTCCAACCGACGAGAACGCCGCGTAAGCGTCGGCGAGATCGTGTGCCGATCGCCTTGACGGTGCCTTCCTGAGCATGCGACCCGGTTGACGTCGCTATGTTGCAAATTCCACCACACTGATATCGGCAACTTTGCAGCAATAGAACTGATTTCCTGAAATGAGTGATATCAGCGGAGGTCGAGATGGACCAGTTCAAGAGCGGTATCAATAGCAATCCGGATCAGTCGAAAGTGCTGCAAAACGGCTCATTCTACTTTCCCGGCACAAATTCGGGAAACGGTTCCGCCGCGCGCTCCGACGGTAATGGATCCGCGCGACTGTCATCATTCGACATTCTTCCACTGACTGCGGCTCAGCGGGGAATCTGGTTTGCCCAGCACCTCGCGGAATCATCGCCGATATCTGTAGCCCAATTCGTCGAGATCGTAGGCGAGTTGGACGCGGAATTGCTTGCCGAGGCATGCAGAACCGCTGGTCGCGAGTTCGGATCCGGACACGTCCGCCTGATCGAGGTCGACGGAGAGCCAGGTCAGTTCGTCGACGAGGAACGCGGAGCTCAGGTGTCGATCATGGACTTGCGTCGGCACGCCGATCCGGTTGCGACTGCGCACGAAATCATGGTTCAGGATTATTCCGCCCCCCTGGACCTGCTGAACGACGACCTCATGACGAGCATCGTGTTCCAGGTCGGCGAGGACCATTTCCTGTGGTACCAGCGTGCACACCACATCGCACTCGATGGTTTTGCCGCGGTAACGATGCTGCACCGGATAACCGAGTTGTACAACGCTCGGGTGAGGTCCGAGGAAGCGCCGCCGTGCGCGGCGCAGGACCTGGGGGTCGTCGTCGAGCAGGATCTGGCGTACCGGGGTTCGGCGCGTTTCGAAAACGATCGCAGATACTGGCTCGAGCACCTGGCAGGCGCGCCTGCCGTCGTCAGCCTGGCCGGTCGCGTAGGCAAGCCCACCATTCATCCGGCGCTGGTCAGCACAGAGTTGCCGGACGCCACCGCGCATCTACTGCGGAGCCAGCACGGCCAGAGCGTGACTCCGACCATCGTCGCGGCGTTCGCCGCTTATCTAGCGCGGATGACCGGGAGCGATGAAGTATTGCTGAGCCTGCCGGTTTCGGGTCGGCACTCTGCCGTGCTGCGCCGTTCCGGGGGGATGGTGGCGAATGTGGTCCCGCTGCGAGTTCGGGTCGCCGGCCGCAGCGTCGGTGAATTGATCTCCGCTGTGCAAAGCGAGTTGACCAGTGCTCTTCGGCGGCAGCGCTATCGCCAAGAGGACATATTCCACGATATGGGGATTGCGCGCGACGAGGCGCCATCCTTCGGGCCGGCCGTGAACCTCATGATGATCGAGAACGAGATTGTGCTCGGCAACACGACAGGCCGCCTGCACGTCCTCACCTCAGGACCTACCGCCGACCTCTTCGTCAATATCTACCCGGGCGCCGGCAGAGACAGTACACATATCGACTTCCAGGGAAATCCGAATGCATACACCCCTGAGGAGCTCGCGGGCCACCACCGGCGGTTCCGCATGTTTCTGCACGAGTTCCTCGCAGGGGGACAGGGATCTCCGGTCAGCCGAGTGCCGCTGCTCGAAGTTCAGGAACGGTCTGCGCTGCTGCCTGTGCGGGGGCCCGGCGGGGTCGAAACACAGCTGCTTCCAGAGATTCTGACCGAGAGCGCGAGCCGGAATCGTAGTGCGTGCGCGATCGCCTCGGCCGGGCAGACGATGACATATGGCGAGCTGGACACCAGGTCCTCGCAGCTGGCCAGGGATCTGATAGATCTGGGCTGCGGCCCGGACACGGCGGTGGCGATCATGCTGCGACGTTCGGTCGAATTGGTCGTGGCGACGTGGGCGGTCGCGAAATGCGGTGCGGCATTTGTCCAGTTGTCCCCCGAGTACCCGGCGAAGCGGATAGCACATATCGTCGCCGACAGCGGTGCGGCTGTGGCGATTACGGTCGACGCCCTGCGCGGGCGGCTCCCGCTGGCGATGCGCCATGTGGTGCTCGACGACCGTGCGCCCCTGGGCGAATGCGACGCCGCGAGCGCGCCGATTTCCGACGATGACCGTACCCGCCCACTACGGCCGTCCAACATCGCCTATATCACCTATACCTCGGGATCCACCGGAGCCCCGAAAGGCGTCCAGGTTACGCACGCCGGCCTCGCGAATCTGGTTGCCGACCGCGCCGCCACGTACGGCATCGACGCCACCTCACGCGTGTCATACGCCCTCTCGCCCAGTTTCGACGCCTCCCTGGAACAGTTTCTGACCTGCTTCGCGATCGGATCCACGCTGGTGATCGTGCCGCCGGAGGTGAGCGGCGGTGAGCCGCTCACGCAACTGTTGGCCGACGAGCACGTGACCCACCTGACGCTGACGCCCATGATGCTGGCAACTGTGGACCCGCGTCGGACGACGGATTTGCGGGTAGTCGTGGTCGGTGGCGATGTATGTCCACCGCACGTCATCGAGCGGTGGACGACACCGTCGGTGTCCATCTACAACGAATACGGTCCTACCGAAACCACCGTGACCGCCGTCGGCTCCATGCTGAGACCCGGCCGCGCCCATACGGTCGGTGGCCCCATCCGCGGCGTCTCGGCGATGGTGCTGGACCGAACGCTCCAACCGGTGCCAAAGGGCACCGCGGGCGAGTTGTATCTCGCCGGACCGGGATTGGCCCGTGGATACAGCCATCTGTGCGTCGAAACCGCCGCCAGGTTCGTCGCCGATCCGTACGGCGGCACCGGCGAGCGGATGTACCGCACCGGCGATATCGCGCGCTGGACCGGCGATAATGCCGAGCCGACGCTGGAATTGATGGGGCGCAGCGACTTCCAGGTCAAGATCCGTGGCTACCGGATCGAGCCGGGGGAAATCGACGCCGCGCTCACCACACATGAGGACGTGGATCGGTCCGTCACTGTGCCGGTGCTGAACAACATCGGCACGACGGTGCTGGCGTCCTATGTCGTCCCGGTCAGCGGTCGTCGGATCGATCCGCTCGAACTTCAGCGCTTCGCCCGCGCTTCGCTGCCGCCGCATATGGTCCCGGCGGTGATCCTCTCGTTGGACAGCCTGCCGGTCAATGCCTTCGGCAAGCTCGATCGCAGCGCTTTGCCGAGGCCCGAATTCGGGACCGCACCGGTCGGGCGTGGACCAGCGACCGCCCGGGAAAAGACGGTCGCACGGCTGTTCACCGAGGTGCTCGGCGTGCCTCGAGTCGGGGCGGACGACAGCTTTTTCGCCCTCGGTGGCGACAGCATTCTGTCGATCCGGCTGGTGGCGCGCGCCAAGGCCGAGGGCCTGAGTTTCTCCACACAGGATGTCTTCGTGCACAAGACCGTCGCGGGCCTGGCGGCAACGGCGACGGAAGCCGGCGATAGCCCCGAGCTGGCCGAGTTGCCCGGCGGTGGTGTAGGGCCGATGCCGTTGTCGCCGATCATGCACGCGATGCTTCATCGGGGTCGTTACGACCGATTCGCGCAGGCCGCGCTCGTTCAGCTTCCCGAGGGCGTCGATCGAGCGGGCCTGGTGCGCGCAGTGGGATCCCTGCTGGACCGCCACGATATGTTGCGGGCAGTACTGCGCGGCGATTCGGCTAGTCGGTACGTCGAGGTGCTCGATCGGGAAGCGGTCGATCCGGACGCCGCGCTCGTCGATGTTCGGGTCGATCGACGTGACGCCGCCGAAATCGGTCGGCACCTGCAGAAGGCCGCGGATCGATTGGCCCCGGGCAACGGTGTGCTGTTTCAGGCCGTCTGGATTCAGGATCGCAACGGCTCGGGCCCCGACCTGATGTGGCTGGTGATCCACCATCTCGCCGTCGACGCGGTGTCGTGGCGCATCATCCTGGCCGACCTCGCGCAGGCCTGGTCGCAGGTTCGCGACGGCGGCGAACCGCATTTCGGCCCGGCCACCACCTCGTTCCGGCGGTGGATGCACGGTTTGGTCGAGCAAGCGCCGGGCCGGCGGTCGGCGGAGCTCGACCTGTGGAAAGGCCTACTCGAGCAAGGCGATCAGCTACTCGGATCGCGCCGTCTGGTCCCGGATCGTGACGTCGGGGCCACGGCGGGCCGGGTGCGTCAGCGCATCCCGGCAGCGGTTGCCGAAGCGGTTCTCACCACCATTCCGGACCGCTTCCACTGCAGTGCCAACGATCCGCTGCTGGCGGCGCTGATACTGGCACTGGGTGAGTGGCGGCGCCGGCGCGGTACGGCGGTGGCCGCAGAGTTGATCTCGCTGGAGGGACATGGCCGCGAGGAGCGGGCCGTACCCGGCGCCGATCTCAGTGCCACCGTCGGCTGGTTCACCACTCGGTTCCCGGTCCGGATCGAATGGGAGAACATCGACATCGATGATGCGCTCGCGGGCGGCTCGAGTGCGGGACTGGCGATAAAGCAGGTGAAAGAACAGCTGCGCGCGGTGCCCGACAACGGCATCGGCTATCAAATGCTGCGCTATCTCGATTCGCAGGGGAGCGCCGAGCTCGCAGACCTGCCCGAACCTCAGATCAGTTTCAACTACCTCGGCCGGGTGAGCGTCGGTGAACACTCGGTGCCCTGGGCACCCACCACCGAATTCACCGCACTGACCGCGACGAGCGATCCGGGGATGGCGTTGTCCGCCGTGCTCGATATCAATGCGATCGCCGAGGAGGGGCTCGACGGGCTCGAACTCAACGCGACCTGGGAGTTCGCCTCACAAGTGTTGGGAGGTGCGGAGGTCGACGAACTCGCCGGGCTGTGGGCTCTAGCCCTGGGGGCGCTTGCCGATCACGTCCGATCCGACACCACACCCGGCTTCACCCCATCCGACTTCCCGCTCACCGCGGTATCACAGGACGATGTCGACCACTGGCTGCGGGAATACCCGTCGATGACCGATGTGTGGCCACTCACCGCCCTGCAGTCCGGGCTGCTGTTCCACGCGATCTACGACCGGGACGTCGACGACGGCTACACCGTGCAGGCGGCGCTGACGTTTGCCGGGCAGGTGGATGCGCAGCGGATGCGGCGGGCCGCGCAGGTGCTCATCGACCGGCACGACAGCCTGCGGACCGCGTTCGTCGAAAGTGCCGATGGGCCACGTCAGATCGTGTTGCGCGACGTCGGGGTCGATTGGGGCGAGTCGAGTATCACCGACATCAGCGATGTCGGGCAGCAGGCAGAAGCACTTCGGCGACGCGCGACGGCGGCTGCGGCGCCGTTCGACCCGGCCTGCCCGCCGCTGATGCGTTTCCACCTCGTGCGCACCGGCGTCGATATGTTCCAGTTGCTGGTCACCAACCACCATCTCGTGCTGGATGGCTGGTCGATGCCCCTGCTGATCCACGAATTGCTCGCGCTGTACATATCCGATGGCGATACGGCCGAGCTCGCGCCCCCTCGTTCGTACCGAGAGTATCTGCGGTGGCTACAGATTCAGGATCGCGACGCCGCAACCGCCGCGTGGCGGGAGATGCTCGCCGGAATCGACAGTCCGACCCGGGTCACGGGCGGGCCGGATCGGACCGTCACCGCGCACGCCGGTGAAGTCGGTCTGCACCTCGACGCCGCGACCACCGCCGCGATTCTCGATTTGGGCCGCTCGCACGGCGTCACTGCCAATACGGCCTTGCAGGTGGCGTGGGCATTGCTGGTGGCCACCCTGACCGGACGGTCGGACGTGGTGTTCGGCAATACCGTGTCGCACCGCCCGGCGCAGATTCCGGATGTCGAGCGCATGGTCGGGCTCCTCGTCAACACGCTGCCCGTCCGCGTCCGGCTCCAACCCGACGAAACCGTCGGCGACCTGCTCGTCCGCGTGCAGTCCGAGCAGGCCGCGATGCTGGATCACCAGCACATCGGCTTGGCGGAGCTGCAACGGGCCACCGGTAATGCCGATATGTTCGATACCGCTACGGTGCTCGAGTCCTACCCGCTCGACCGGGAACTGTTGGCACGCAATCTCTCCGACGCCGGATTGCGGCTCGTCGAGATCGACACACACGATGCCACGCCGTATCCGCTGAGTTTGCAAGTGACCCCGCCGCAGTCGAGTCGTGCCGGACGACCGGATGCCGCCGACGAGCCCGGCACCTACACGGTGACGCTGAAATTCGCCACCGACCGATTCGATTCCGACGCTGCTCGCACGCTGCTCGAGCGCTTCGAGTTGCTGCTCACCCAGATCGTCAGCGATCCCGCCCGGAAGGTCGCCGCGGTCTCCTCCTGCTGGGATTCAGAACGCGCGGAACTGCTTTCGGTCGGCAGCGCGGAGCCGACCGCGCAGCTCGTGCTACGCGACATCCTGTCGGGGACCGCCCGGAGGTATCCGGATGCTGTGGCCGTTCGGTGCGGTGACACCAGGTGGACCTATCGTGAGCTGGAGCATCGCGCCGACGGGTTCGCTCGCCTGCTGGCCGGCCGTGGTGCTCGCGCCGAGTCGATCGTCGCACTGGCCGTTCCCCGTTCGGCCGAACTGGTCGTCGCGATCTGGGCGGTGGCGAAAACGGGTGCCGCCTTCCTGCCGTTGGATCCCGGCAATCCCGCCGCGCGCATCGAGGAGTTGGTGTCCGACTCGGGGACGAGTCTGGGCGTGACGACCAGCGCTGTGGCACCGCGGCTTCCGGACACTGTCGAATGGTTGATTCTGGACGCTTCGGCTTCGGATGCTTATGAGGATCTACCTCATCCGACGGGTGTCCCGGCCGGGGCCGACAGGCTGTCGGCCGACAACGCGGCATACGTGATCTACACCTCCGGATCGACCGGCAAACCGAAGGCGGTCCACCTCAGCCATCGAGGTCTGGCCGACCTCGTCGCGGCGCAAGTCGACGCCTTCGGTGTGGGTATGGATTCGATGGTGTTGCAGGTCGCGTCGCCAGGATTCGACGCGTGCATGTCGGAGTTGCTGTTGGCGCATGGCAGTGGCGCGTGCCTCGTGGTGGCGCCACCGGAGGTGTACGCGGGGTCCGACCTCGAGGAATTGCTTCGGTCGCAGCAGGTTTCGCACGCGATCATCACCCCATCCGTGCTGAATACGATGGATCCGTCCCGGACACCGTCGTTGACATCGCTCGCGGTCGTCGGCGAAGCGACCGGGCCGGACACCGTGCACCGGTGGGGCGCTGGGCGACGGCTGATGAATCATTACGGACCGACCGAGTGCACGATTTGGGCGACGGGGTCGGATGCCCTCGTACCCGGCGAGCCGGTGACGATCGGTGGACCGATCCGAGGCGCGTCCGCGATGGTTCTCGACTCGTGGCTGCGACCGGTGCCGGTCGGTGTCGCGGGCGAACTCTATATCGGTGGGCCCGGACTTGCCCGCGGGTACGTCGATCGGCCGGGTGTGACCGCGTCGCGCTTCGTCGCGAATCCGCGATCCACCCGCGGCGAGCGGATCTACCACACCGGCGATTCCGTGCGCTGGGTGCGCGGACGCGCCGGGCTGGCACTGGAATACCTGGGCCGTTGCGATCAGCAGGTCAAGATTCACGGCCTGCGGATCGAGCCGGGGGAAATCGATGCCCACCTGGCCCGGCACCCGGACGTGGCGAGCGTCGCTACGGTTGCGGTGGAAGGGCCTGCCGGCGAACCGGTTCTGATGTCCTATGTCGTCTCCGCGCCGGGCGCTGTAGTAGATGTGGCGGCACTCGGCGACGATCTCGCGGGCAGGCTACCTCGTTATATGAATCCCGCGGCGATCGTGCGGCTCGACCAGATGCCGCGCACGCCAACCGGAAAGATCGATCGGAAAGCGTTGCAGCAGTGCGCCTTCGATTCCGACGCCGCAGGCGGCAGACCGCCGTCGACGCATACCGAGCAGGTCGTGGCGAAACTCTTCGCCGATGTGCTCCATCTCGACACTGTGTCCGCCGATAGCAACTTCTTCGCGCTCGGCGGGGACAGCATCGTCTCGATGCGGCTGGTGGCTATGGCGAGATCCGCCGGGCTCACGCTCACGCCGCGAGATGTATTCGAAGGCAAGACAGTTGCCGCCCTCGCCGCAATGGCGGACGGCGATGCGGCTGCGGTGACAATCGAGGCACCCCCTCGACTCCCGGCGGCGGATCGTGCCTCGGGTTCTCCGCTCGTCGCGCTCACACAACCCGACATCGATCGGCTCGAGCGGCAGTTCCGCGGCCTGTCCGACGTGTGGCCGTTGTCGCCCACACAATCCGGGATGCACTTCCACTCGACGTTCGACCCGGATACCGGGGACAACTACACCGTCCAGACGATGATCGGATTTTCCGGCGCGGTCGACAGTGAGCGCCTGCGACGTGCCGCTCAGGCGGTGGTCGACCGGCACGATATCCTGCGGGCCGCCTTTGTCGAGACCGCGGCGGGGCCGTGCCAGATCGTGCTGGACCATGCCGAAATCCCGTTCCGGGAGATCGATCTCGCCGGTGGTGGCGATGCGGAATCCGCCGCCGATCCGGGATCCATTGCCGCAGCGGACGCGGCGGCGGGATTCGACCTGTCGGCTCCTCCGCTACTGCGCTTGACGCTGATCCGGCTCGATGCGGGGTCCTTCCGGCTGTTGGTCACGAATCACCATGTGATCCTGGATGGCTGGTCGATGCCGCTGCTGATGCGAGAACTGCTCGACTACTACGGATCTCCCGCACATATCGGCTCCGCTGGACCTGCTCCCTCCTACCGCGACTATTTGTCCTGGCTGGGTCGGCAGGACAGCGCAGCATCCAAAGCGGCATGGGCGCAAGCCTTTTCGAATGTCGACGCACCCACCCGGGTGTCCCGCGACGCCGGCGCGGCGGGCTCGGTATCCGCCGCCGAGGTCGGGGCCGACTTGACGGCGGATCGTTTCGGAGAACTTCGTCGAGTGGCGGCGGAGGCGGCCGTCACCATAAATACGGCCGTCGCCGCGGCCTGGGCCCTGAATCTGCGGGTACTGACCGGTGAGACCGATGTGATCTTCGGCTCCTCCGTTTCGGGCCGGCCCCCGGAGTTGCCGCTGGTCGATCAGACGCTCGGCATGTTTCTGAATACGATTCCCGTGCGAGTCCCGCTCGATCCCACAATGACGGTACGCGAGTTGCTGATCGGCATTCAGGCGCGGCACGCCCGCATGCTGGATCATCACCATATCGGCCTACCCGAGATTCACCGCAGCGTCGGTCTGCCCGAACTCTTCGACACTGCCATCACCTTCCAGTCGTTTCCGGTCGACCGGACGGCACTGCAGCAACTCGTCGATTCGGCTGGCCTGCGAGTGGACGAACTCAGCGGTGTGGACGCAACGCCGTACCCGCTGAGCCTGGTCGTGGAACCGAAGCAGTCCGAGCAAGGCGAGGCGCAGGGACTTCGGATCACCCTCCGATTCCACGACCGTGAGTTCGATACCGCGTCGGCGCGCCGCATCCTCGACCGCTTCGTCGAGTTGCTGTGCCGGATCGCCGCGAATGCCGATATGCGGCTGGGCGAGCTGCCGCTCGCCGAGGAGCCGGGGCCGACGTGGCCGGTTTCGGGTGCGCAGGCCGCGATCCCGGACACATTGGACCGGATACTCGCCGCTTCCGCCGCCGCCGAACCCGAAGCGATCGCCGTGCGGTGCGCCACGGCCACCATGACCTACCGGCAGCTCGACGAGCGATCCGCACGTCTGGCTCGGGTCCTGCTGCGGCACGGCGCCCGCGCCGGACAGGTCGTCGCCTCCGTGCTTCCGCGATCCCTGGCCGCGACGGTCACCCTGTGGGCCGTCGCGAAGACCGGTGCCGCATTCCTGCCGATCGATCCGACCTTGCCGTCGGAACGGATCGAATTTCTGCTTTCGGATTCGAAAACTGTGCTCGCGCTGACCGATACGTCCGCGGGGAAGCATCTTCCCGACGGCGTCGACTGGCTGATCCTCGACGAGGAGCACACGCGCGGCGCGGTGGACTCGGTTCCCGCCGTGCCGATCACCGATGCCGAACGCGGCGGACCGATTCGGCGGGATCAGATCGCGTACGTGAGCTATACCTCCGGGTCGACCGGAACGCCCAAGGGCGTACTCGTCAGCCATCGCGGCCTGGCCGATATGGTCGCAGCGCAGCGGCGAATACTCGGCGTCGACCTGATGTCGGTAGTACTGCAGGTCGCCTCGCCCAGCTTCGACGCCTCGGTGTTCGAATTGTTGATGGCGCACGGCTCGGGCGGCCGCCTGGTCGTATCGCCCGCCGATGTCTACGCCGGCCCCGAGCTGGCGGATCTGATCGGGCGCGAACGTATTTCGCATGCCGTAGTGACCCCCTCGGCGCTGGCGACAGTCCCGTGCGACGGTCTCGACGGGCTGCGCGTGCTGGCGACAGCCGGCGAGCCGGTCGGGCCGGAACTGGTCGATCGGTGGGCGCCGTATCGCACCATGGTCAATCTTTACGGGCCGAGCGAAAGCACTATCTGGGCTACCGCGGGCGATGCACTCGTGCCCGGTGCCGCGATCACGATCGGCAGGCCGGTCGGCGCCGTCGCGGCCGTGGTCCTGGATACCTGGTTGCGGCCCGTGCCACACGGCGTCGCGGGCGAGTTGTACCTGTTCGGCACCGGTCTGGCCGATGGGTACGTCGCCAAGATGGCGTTGACCGCGGCGCGGTTCGTCGCATGCCCGTTCGGGGGGCCGGGGCAGCGCATGTACCGCACCGGTGACGTGGTGCGCCGCAGCGCCGATGGCGAGATGGAGTTCTTGGGGCGCAATGATTTTCAGGTGAAGGTGCACGGCACCAGGGTCGAGCTGGGGGAGATCGACGCGGTGCTGGGTGCGCGTGCGGATGTGACATATGCGGTCACTGTGGCGCGCCGCGATGGCGGGCGACCGGTGCTGCTGGTGTCCTATGTCGTTCCTGCGGCCGGGGCCGAGGTATCGGGCGAGGAGTTGCGTGCGGCACTGGCCGAGGCGTTGCCCCGGTACATGGTGCCGTCCGCGGTGCTGGTGCTGGATGAGGTGCCGCTGACCGCCAACGGGAAACTGGATCGCGAGCGATTGCCCGAGCCGATTGCCGTCGCGCGAGAATTCCGGGCGCCCTCGCCGGGGATAGAGGAAATGATCGCGCGAACATTCGAGCAGGTGCTCGATGTGGACCGGGTGGGAGTCGACGACGACTTCTTCGCGCTGGGCGGCGATTCGCTGAGTGCCTCGCTGCTGGTGGCGCGCATAGGTGCGGCCCTGGACAGGCGAGTGCCGGTGCGGTCGGTATTCGAGGCGCCGACCGTCGGCGGATTGGCCGCGCTCGCAGGAGCACTCAACGGTGGAGGCCGGTTGCCCCTGCTGGCGGGAGTGCGTCCCGACCCGGTACCGCTGTCGCTCGCGCAGCAGCGGATGTGGTTCCTGAACCGGTTCGAGCCGGACTCTGCGGCATACAACATTCCGGTGATGCTGCGGTTGTCGGGACGGCTGAATACCGAAGCGCTGGCGGCCGCGCTCGCGGATGTGGTCGCACGTCACGAAGTTTTGCGGACGATATATCCGGAAACCTCCGGTGAGCCGCGACAGGTCGTTCTCGACGAGCCCGCGGTGCTGGTGGAGCCGGTGCGAGTGCCTGCGGATTCGGTCCCGGATGTGGTGGGTGAGTTCGTGCGGCGCGGATTCGATGTGACCGCCCGAGTGCCGATGCGAGTGGGATTGTTCGAACTGGGTGCCGAAAGCGACAGTGCCACAGCAGAATTCCTACTGGTGCTGGTGGTCCATCACATCGCCGGCGATGGTCAGTCGATGGGGCCACTGGCCCGTGACGTGATGGTGGCGTATACCGCGCGACTGGCCGGGCACGCGCCGGAATGGGAACCACTCGCCGTGCAGTACGCGGATTTCGCGTGGTGGCAACGGCAGATGCTGGGGGCCGCAGACGATCCGGCGTCGTTGATGTCCGCGCAACTGGAGTTCTGGCGCTCGACGCTCGCGGGCGCACCGGACCGGCTGGAACTACCCGCCGACCGACCACGCCCGGCGATCGCATCGCTGTCGGGCGGCCGGGTACCGGTGGAGATCGGTGCGCGGCTGCACGAGCGGCTGCTCGCGCTGGCACGGTCGCGGGGGTCGTCGCTGTTCATGGTGATGCATGCGGCGCTGGCAACGGTATTGGGGCGGCTCAGTGGCAGCGATGACGTAGTGATCGGCACCCCGGTCGCCGGGCGGGGCGAGCCTGGCCTGGACGAACTGGTGGGAATGTTCGTGAACACGCTGCCATTGCGGACCCGGGTGGACACGCGCGAGCCGTTCGCCGAGTTACTGATGCGCACCCGGGAGACGGACCTGTTGGCGTTCGAGCACGCGGACGTGCCGTTCGAGCGGGTCGTGGAGGAGTTGAAGCCGGAGCGATCGGCGGCACGGCATCCGTTGTTCCAGGTGGCCTTGGCGTTCCAGAACGTGTCGACGGTCGATGTGGCGCTGCCCGACGTCCGGGTTGCACGGGCGGATGTGGATACCGGGGCGACCCAGTTCGACCTCCAATTGGTGCTGTCCGATTCGTCCAATGCCGCTGTGGCGCAAGGTATCTCGGGGATGATGAGCTATGCTCGGGACCTGTTCGACGAGGCGACCGCGGCGGGAATTGTCCGACGGCTGATGCGGGTACTGGAAGCCGTCGCCGGCGATCCGGCCGTAGTGGTCGGCGACATCGACTGGCTGGAAGCCGACGAGCGCTCGGCGCTCACCTCGCGGGTGGGGGAACACACGGTGGCGGCGCTGGAGCCGTCCGGATTGCTGCCGGAGGTGTTCGCCTCGGCCGTCCGGGACAACGGCGACGGTATCGCCATTGTCTCGGGGGATGCCACGTTGTCGTATGCACAGCTGGACGAACGATCGAGCCGGCTGGCGAGGATGCTGATCCGCAGTGGCGCCGGGCCGGAGAGTGCGGTGCTGGTGGCGGCAGCGCGGTCGATGGACTCCGTCGTCGCATGGTGGGCGGTGGTGAAGTCAGGTGCGGCATATGTGCCGGTGGACCCGAGCTATCCCGCGGGCCGGATCGAGCAGATGGTGGCGGATTCGGGTGCGACGCTGGGCCTCACGGTGTCCTCGGCGCGTGCCGAGATGCCCGATTCGGTGGACTGGATCGTGCTCGACGACGCGGCCATCGCCGCGCAGATCGACGAGTTGGCCAGCGGCCCGGTCGGCGATGACGAGCGGCTGCGACCACTGCGGACCTCGAACGTTGCCTACGTGGTCTTCACCTCCGGATCCACCGGGGTGCCGAAGGGCGTCGCCGTCACACATTCCGGCATCGCCGACTTCGTCTCGGCGCTACGCGCCGATCGCGAGCTCCGACACACATCCAGGGTGTTGCATTTCGCGTCGCCGTCGTTCGACGCCGCCCTGCTGGAGATCCTGATGGCGGTCAGCCGTGCCGGTGCGCTGGTCGTGGTGCCGACGCAGATCTACGGCGGCGCTGAGTTGACCGAACTCCTGCGCGCGCAGCGGGTTACCCACGCCTTCATGACCCCTGCCGCGCTCGCGTCGGTGGTTCCGGCCGGGCTGGACGACTTGCGGGTGGTGCTGTCCGGGGGTGACAAGGTCCCGGCGGATCTGGTGAATCGGTGGGCGGGCACCGACATCGCCGGCGCACGGAAGTTCCGGGAGCTGTACGGGCCGACCGAGGCCACGGTGGTTGCCACGGCGACGGGTGAGCTGCGACCCGGTGACCGGCCGACGATCGGTGCCCCGCTGCAAGGCATGCAGGCGCTGGTCTTGGATGCCCGGCTGCGGCCGGTGCCGGTGGGGGTGGCTGGAGAGTTGTATCTGGCGGGGTCGGCGCTGGCGCGCGGGTACCTCGACAAGGCGGCAACGAGTGCGCAGCGCTTCGTGGCGCACCCGTTCGGGGAACCTGGACGCCGCATGTATCGCACGGGTGATGTGGTGCGCTGGAATACCGATGGTGCTCTGGAGTTCCTGGGGCGCAACGATTTCCAGGTGAAAATCCGTGGTTACCGGGTCGAGCTGGGCGAGGTCGACGCGGTGCTGAGCGCGCGTGCGGAGGTGGCATACGCGGTCACGTTGCCGTGGCATGCGGGCACGGGTCCGGTGATGTTGGTTTCCTATGCGGTACCCGAAACCGGGGCGAGTCTGTCGGGCGAGCAGTTGCGGGCGGCGTTGGCCGAGGTGCTGCCGTCGTATCTGGTGCCCGCCGCGGTGATGATCCTCGATGCGATCCCCTTGTCGCCGAATGGAAAACTCGACCGCGCGGCCCTACCCGCACCCGTCGTCCAGGCCAAGCGATTCCGGGCCCCGGCTTCACCGGTGGAGGAAATAGTGGCCGGCGTATTCGCCGACGTCCTCGGCATCGGCGGTCCGGTAGGCGCCGACGACGACTTCTTCGAACTCGGTGGCAACAGCCTGGTGGCCACCCGGGTAGCCGCGCGGATCGGTGCCGCGCTCGACGCGACCATCCCGGCGTCGATGATTTTCGAGGCGCCCACGGTCACGAGGTTGGCCGCGCGCGCCGAATCGCAGGCCGATACCGGTCGGGTGGCGCTGACCGCACAGCCACGGCCACAGCGAATTCCGCTGTCGTACGCACAGCAGCGAATGTGGTTCCTGAACCGGCTCGAGCCCGGCTCGGCCGCCTACAGCATTCCGATCGTGCTACGGCTGTCCGGACAGCTGAATCTCGACGCGCTGCGCGCGGCCATCGAGGATGTGCTGAACCGGCACGAGGTACTGCGGACCGTATACCCGTATGCCGATGGCGAGCCGTCGCAGGTTGTCCTGCCCGCCGCCGAGTCGATGGCGCCGATGACCGTGACCTCGGTCGCGGAACCGGAACTGGCCGAGTCGTTGTCGGCGTTCGTCTCGACGGTATTCGATGTGACGGTCGAGGCGCCGGTGCGGGTGCGGTTGTTCGAGCTCGGGCCGCAGGAGCGGGTCTTGGCCGTGGTGGCGCACCACATTTGCTGCGACGGGTCGTCGCTGGGTCCGCTGGCACGGGACATGATGACCGCGTACGAGGCACGCCTGATCGGGGAGACACCGTGCTGGCCGTCGCTGTCGGTGCAGTACGCCGACTACGCGATCTGGCAGCGGACGGTGCTGGGGACCGAAGACGATCCGGAATCGCTGCTACGCGCCCAGATCGACTACTGGACAAACGAATTGGCGGAACTCCCAGCTTTGCTGGAGCTGCCGACCGACCGACCGCGACCGGCCATGCAGACTTATGCGGGCGCGAGCGTGCCGATAACGGTCGGTGCCGATCTGCACGCGGGATTGCAGCAGGTCGCGCGAGCACACAACACGACGCTGTTCATGGTCTTCCACGCCGCGCTGGCGGCCACGCTGGCCCGGCTGGCCGATACCGACGATATAGCGATCGGCACTCCGTATGCGGGACGCGGCGAGCCCGAACTCGACGATCTGGTCGGGATGTTCGTCAACACCTTGGTGTTACGGACCCGGTTGACCCCGGGGATGACGTTCACCCAGCTGCTCGAGCATGTGCGCGAGACCGATCTCGCCGCGTTCGGGCACGCCGATATTCCATTCGAGCGGCTGGTGCAGGAGCTGAACCCGGTGCGCTCGCGCGCCCACCATCCAGTCTTCCAAGTGATGCTGGCATTCCAGAACCTCGCCAGGGCGCAGTTCGAACTTCCGGGGCTCTCGGCGTCGGCCGAGTCGGCCGACAGCGACACCGCACTGTTCGATCTGCAGATCACGGTGTCGGATTCCTACGACTCCACCGGTGCCCCCGCCGGCATCAGCGGCGGGGTGACCTACGCGAGCGACCTCTTCGACCCGACGACAGTGACCACGATCGTCGATCGCCTGCTGCGATTGCTCGGCGCACTGGTGACCGATCCGGCACAGCCGGTGCACGAGGTGGATCTGCTCGGCGCCGAGGAACGAGAAGCCGTTCTGACGCAGTGGAATTCGACCGATCGCAGGCTCCCTTCCGGCGAGACGCTCGCCTCGGTCTTCGCCCACTCCGTGGTGGCATATGCGGACCGGACCGCGGTGACGTTCGGCGAACAGTCGCTGACCTATGCGGAATTCGCGTCTCGCGTATACCGGTTGGCGCGGTGGATGATCTCCCGCGGAGTGGGTCCGGAGTCGTTGGTGGCGCTGCGCATGCGGCGTTCACTGGACCAGATCACCGCCATGTACGCGGTGCACGCCGCAGGCGGTGGGTACGTGCCGGTCGATCCGGACCTTCCGGCCGACCGCGTCGCGTACATGCTGTCGATCGCCGCGCCGGTGCTGGAGCTGTCGTCCCTCGATGGGCTGGAGCTGTCCGGCTTCGATGACGCGCCGGTCACCGACGCCGATCGGCTCGCATCACTGCGACCGCACAACATCGCATACTTGCTCTTCACTTCCGGGTCGACCGGGCGACCGAAAGGTGTTGCGGTATTGCATTATTCGGTGGTGAACCAGTTGCGGTGGGTCAACGAGACCTACGCCCTGATGCCGAATGATGTGGTGCTGCAGAAGTCCCCGGCCACGTTCGACATGTCGGTGTGGGAGTTGTTCGCGACACTGGCGATGGGGGCGCGGCTGGTGATCGCGCGAGCCGACGGGCACACCGACCCGGCCTATCTCGCCGAAACCATTGCCACCCAGCGGGTCACGATCGCCGCGTTCGTGCCGTCGATGCTGGCGGTCTTCGCGGACGCGGTGCCTGCCCAGTCGCTGGAGTCGGTGCGGACGTTCCTGGTGGGCGGTGAGGCATTCGGCCCCGAGGTGGCGGCGGCGGTGCGGCGGATAGTGCCCGGGGTCGAGTTGCACAACCTGTACGGGCCGACCGAGTTCACCGTGTGCGCGACCGCGCATCGGGTGACCGAAGCCGACAGTGGGAACATGCCGATGGGCACACCGGTATGGAACGCGCGGGCATACGTACTCGACAACCGGTTACATCCGGTACCACCCGGTGTCGCTGGGGAGCTGTACTTGGCGGGCAACCAGCTCGCGCGCGGCTATCAGTCCCGTCCGGGTCTCACCGCGGAACGGTTCGTGCCTGATCCGTACGGTGACGGCCAGCGCCTGTACCGCACCGGTGACTTGGTGCGCTGGCGCAACAGCGGCGAATTGGAATACCTGGGCCGCACCGATTTCCAGGTGAAGTTGCGCGGCCTGCGTATCGAACTCGGTGAAATCGAGGCGGTACTCGCCGAGCACCCGAGCGTCGCCCGGGCGATCGCCGTCATGCGCTCCAGCGGTGCGGTTGACCACCTCGTCGGCTACCTGGTGCCCGCCGCGGGCGCCACGGTCGACACCGCGGCGGTCTCGGCGCACGCGGCATCCGAACTACCCGACTACATGGTGCCCACCACGGTGATGGTGCTCGACACGGTGCCCCTCACCGCGTCGGGCAAGCTGGACCGCACGCGGCTACCGGAGCCGGTGCTCGCGGTAGCGGAGTTCAGGGAGCCCTCGTCCTGGCTGGAAGGGGAGGTCGCACAGGTCTTCGGGGCGGTACTCGGTATGGATCGGGTGGGCGCCGATGACGACTTCTACACATTGGGTGGTAATTCGCTGAAGTCGGTGCAAGTGGTGAGCGAGTTGCGCAAAAAACTCGACTACGAGGTTCCGATCAGCTGGATGCTGTCGGATCCGTGCCCGGCCGATCTGGCGAAGCGGATCGAATCCGGAATGCACTCCGGACCCGTCGTCGACCGATCCGTCGGCTTCGATGTGCTGCTGCCGATCCGGACCGCCGGGGAGCGACCACCACTGTTCTGTATCCACCCGGCCGTGGGCCTGTCGTGGTGTTATCGCACACTCGACCGGTATCTCTGCGACGGTCGACCGATCTACGGAATTCAGGCGCCACAAGTCGGCGGCGAGGTACCCGGTCCGACGTCGATCGAAGAAATGGCCGAACGCTACTTCGACGAGATTCGCGCGGTTCAGCCACACGGTCCCTATCACCTACTCGGCTGGTCGCTGGGTGGTGCGATCGCCCATGCCATTGCTGTCGAGATGCGCGCCGCCGGTGAACAGGTCGCGCTACTGGCACTGTTGGACGCCGAGGTGGGCGGTGTCGACGAGTCGACGCTCTCCGCCGTCACGGCCGGAGAACTGATCAGCAATCTCGGTCCGGTCATGGGCGTCGATTTCGTGAGTCCCGATGCGACCGCCGAGGAGGCCGCCGATCTGATCGAACGGCACCTGGGAGGCAACCTCGGTGTCGACGCCGCAAGGATCGAGCGCCTGACCGACGCCTACAACCTGGCGATCCGGGCGGCCAGTCGGTGGCGGCCTGCGGTCTTGGACAGCGACATGCTCTACTTCACCGCGACACGTGAAAGGCGATCCGACGCCGCGGGTCCCGAGGGATGGGCGCAGGTGGTCCGCGGGCAGATTTCGATTTTCGACATCGACGCGACCCACCTCGCGATGACCGAACCGGGTGCGATTGCCCAGATCGCCCGGATTCTCAACGCACGACTGGATCGATGACCGTTTTTATCTCGGCGAGGTGGTGGGCGCGCCGGATCCATCGGTTGAGCCGTCCGCTAGCGGGAGGGGCGTGGTGATGCCCACTATCGCCCCGACCGACGCCCCGAGCACCCCACCGAGCAGGGCCGCGGGTCCGGCTACGACGGCGACGCCGACGGCTGCGCCGAGGAGCGGGCCGACAACCAAGCCGGTCGGCATGAAGGGGATACCGGCGACGAACCCGGCGGCCGCGCCGACCATTCCGGCGGATATCGCGACGGGTGCGGAAACTCCAGCAGCGATGCCTGCGCCGATTCCCGCACCGACGGCCGCGTCGACGGCGGTGATGGTGCATCTGCGGGGATCTACGGGGACGTGCTCGCAGAGCGCCTGGATCGGCTCCTGATCCACGGCGGGCGGCGAGCCCGGCGCGTCCACCGCCTCGACCCGGGTCCAACTGTCGGCGGCGAGCGGATTCACTCGGCCGACAGCTCGATCGCCACGGCGCGTGTCGACCAACGGTGCGATGTCGACCGGCGACCGGCCGAGTAGATCGAGTTGGGCCGGCAACGGGAAAGGACTTTGCCCCTGCTCGTGCTGCCTCAGCGATAGCCAGTCCGCTGTCGTCGGTGGCGTGACAGGTGCTTGCGCGGTGACGTCCGGGGATGCGTTGGCTACTCCGGTTCCGAAAAGAACCGCCAGTGGCAACATGCTCGCAATCAATATTGGACGTGATCCACGCCTACGACCGGCTTCCGGCATTCCGTACCTCCTGGACGTCTATCTATTGGTGATTGTCGACC
Organism: Nocardia sp. NPDC050412; assembly: GCF_044458825.1. NCBI lineage: Bacteria > Bacillati > Actinomycetota > Actinomycetes > Mycobacteriales > Nocardiaceae > Nocardia > Nocardia sp. NPDC050412. The sequence continues at coordinate 378,978 of NZ_JBITIJ010000006.1, read as the reverse complement.
TCGAGTGTTTGTCGCATGCTGCGGCGCAGTTAGCTTAAGCGGCCCGCACAGCAGCGCCGGGGCGAATTGTCGAATCCTGTAGCAAATCCGTGGCTCGCTGTAACCGGTGCGCGACACGCCCGGCCAACTGAACGCAGCGGGCCAGCGCACCGCTACGATTGCCAGTCGTTAGCTATTTGAGTCTGTGCAAGCGATTTCGCCGCCGTTGGTGTACATCCGATTCGAAACAGGACCAACTATGCGACCTCCATCCGTCGTTATCGCGACCAGCGTGGTCGCGACCGTCCTGGCTGTCGTGGTGCTGTGGCCCGGTGGCACCGAGCCGAGCCGAGCGCAACCGCCGCCCAGTGCGGACATATCCGGCGCCGGAATTCACCTGACAGCATCGGTGGACAACGTCAGAGTGGACCCACCCGGCGACCGGACTCCGACCTACCTCATGACATTCGCGCATGCCGCGCAGTTGTCCGGCGACTACTCGCTGAGCGTGGAGGGCGCTGCGGTGACGTCCGGGCAGGCCGTCGCAGGGTTCGTCCTCGGCTGCGCGATCAGTGTGGATAACGGCTTCACCGTCGGAATCGATCCCAATCAGGGGTTGTTGGCCAGTATTTCCCCCGAGTTCAGCCCGGCGAACGTTGCCGCCCGCCTGCCGATTGCGACGTTCGCGCCGGTGCCCACAACGCCGAGTGTGACGCCCACGCCGGTGCCGAGGCCGATTGCGACGCCCACGCCGGTGCCTACAACGCCTAGTGCGACGCCCACGCAGGTGTCCACAACGCCGAGTGTGACGCCCACGCAGGTGCCAACACCGAGTGCCAGCACCGCGTCCCGAAGCGCCGCCGCCGCGTCCCGAAGCGCCGCCGCCGCGTCCCAGAGCGCCGCCGCCACGTCCCAGAGCGCCGCCACCACGTCCCAGAGCGCCGCCGCCACCTCGCCGAGTATCGAAACCACATCCCCGAGTATCGAAACGACAACCCCGAGTATCGAAACGACAATCCCGAGTATCGAAACGACAACCCCGAGCGCCTCCCCGCCCAGCGCGAGCCTCGGACCGACGGTCGGCGGGACCCTGGGCCTGGCAGAGGTACTGGAAGCCACTTTGGCACCGGGCCAGATCACCACCGTCACGACAGTGACGGCCAACCTGGACGACAAGACTGTGTTCCCGTACCACTTCATCTTCAACAACGCCGCGTTGAACGTCGGCCAGTGTGCCTCACCGGTATCGGCCGTCCCTTTCATAACCGCCTCGGTGGGTACCCCGGTGGGGATTACGCAGACCACGGCCTACGGCAGCCAGTTCGTCTTCTGATCCGATTTCGCTGGCTTGAAGGGCCCGGCTCGGCGTCCTCAGCCGCCTCGAGCCGGGCACTAGGTGGTGCAGCCGCGTCGGGGAGAACCAATGCGCCCGATGGACGCTGGCTCAGGCTGTGAGTGTCACCTCGCTCCACAGGTCACCATTGACGGCGATTTTGCCGGGGACGACATCGGGGGACTCGTCGGCTCGTATGACGGTGTGCTCGTGACTCACCAGCGAATCGACCAGCGATTTCTTCGGAATGGTCTTCGCCCATCGCTTGACGAGTCCGAATGGAATCATCGCGTAACCGTCTGTCTGCCAATCATTTTCGACGAAACGCCGGGGCGTGGCATTGTGCGAACCGTGATGTCCGACCTTGTAGAAGGCCAGGCGGGAAACGAGATCGACATTGCGTGGATCGGACAGGACGTGCTCCCATGCGCCCTGCTGTGCGTCGCCCGGGAAAAGCAGCCTGGTTCCGGCGATATCCAGCACGAAGAAGACGCTGGTGTTGTTCACCGCGTTCTCCAGAACCGAGGCGGCGCGCAGCAGTCGATCGTCATCGTCGACGAGTTCGTCCAGCTCCAGCGCCGCCTTCGCTTGAAGCAGGCGGCTCGGCAAGGGAGTCCGCGCGATATAGCGCCGGTTGAACAGCGGTGTCGGCCCGCCGTCGGTCGCCGCGGACGCGCCCGCGCGTACCAGGGGCCACGATTGCTTCGCGGGCGGATCCATGCGCTTCAGGAATCGGGCATCGCGCGGCGGTCCGAGGATATGCGCGAGCAGCCCGACGCGATCCACGGCGATCGTATTCTCGGATTCGTTCTTGCTCGGCAGGTACCGCACCCGGTGAGGTGCGGCGAATCCGCTGAAATTGCGGCCGAGGAGACGATCGGTCGCGGCGGCATTGCCCTGCGAGTTCACCGCGAAGGCCTGCGCCTGTTCGACGGAGGTCGACATGCGATGCCCGTTGCCGCGCTGTTCGATGAGCGCGAGCAGACCGTTCGCGGCCTCGACCTGACCGCTGCGGATTCGTCGCGCGTCTTCGTCATCGGGATCCTCGACGAATGGCACCCACACCTCGTCCACGCTCACCTGCTCCCACTCCCGGCAGGCGAATCCGGTGATGTGATCGGCGTGGTGATGGGTGGCGACCACAATGTCGAGATGCGGTCGATGGTGCGGATCGGCCGCGGTGAGGTCGGCGATGATGGCCCGCACGGAGTCACGTATCGGGCGCGCCTGGCCCTGGCTGTGCACGCCGCAGTCGACCAGCATGCGCCAGGTTTCATTGTTGCGCCGCACGGTCACGGTGAAGGCGTCGCCGAATCCGACGTTGTACATCCGGATGGCAATGGTTGTCGGCGTTGACATGTCGCACCTACTGATCTGTTTGCGCGTGGATAGCAGCGAAGTCGAGGCGGTGGATCGCGTGCTCGGCGGTCCATGCGCTCAGTGCGTCGTCGGCTTCCAGTCGGTCGAACCATTCCCGCATCGCGGCCAGCCGCAGCTTGCCCGCTCGGTGGAACGCGATGGCAGTGTCGTCAGCCGCCGACGATTCGTCGCTGAACGGCAGCGGCTTGGCGATCACGTAGTCCACACTCCCGTCGGCGCTGACGACGAGCGCGGTTGCGGCGCGGATCACCGGTTGTTGCTTGCCTTGGCCCGCATCCTCGAGATCTGCGCGACGCTGCAGCAGCTGAATGGCCAATTCGGGACGCGGCAACCGGTCACCCGCCATTCGGTACGAGACGTGGATGCCTTCGCAGCTGATCTTGAAGTTCGGATCCAGCCCGATTCGGGCGGCATTCGAGTCGGCCCAGCCGATGAGCTCTTGGGCGACCTGCTCGAAAACCGAACGCCTGGTCGAGGAGTCGTCCCGACCGGAGGTGCCGTTGCCGTCGGGTACGGCGGGGGTACGCAATTCGCCCGGAATGCCGATCGGGTCCAGGTCCTTCGATGCGGACAGGATGACCCGGGACAAATCCACCTGGTGATCGCCGTCGCCGAGGTTCAACCGGGTGTCCGGCCGCTGCCAGACCAGCGCTTCATCGGTCAGTGAGGTGACACTTATCGGCCAGATGCCGCGCCGCCGCAGCGCCTCCACGAGGGTGCTGCGCAGGTGTTGCCGGTCCTCCGGATAGAGTCCGCGATCCGCGGTGACGATCGCCCGGACGACATCGCCGAAATTGACGTCCAGTACCGGGAGGTAGTCGAAACTCCGCACAACCATCCCGAGCATTCGATCCGCGGTCTTGACCGCCTCGTCCGCGATCCGAGATACCAGATCAGGGTGCAGACGACCCGGCGGTAGAACTCCGGTGCCGCCACTGGCGATCCGCAGCAGGTCCGCGATCGAGTTCTGGTAGGCGTCCAAGTACGCGTCGAATACCGCTGCGACGAAACACGCACCGCGTTCGTGTGGCTCCTGTGCCGCGCGAAATCGTTCGGGCGTGCGACTGCGGTCCTCTATCGCCGAACGCAATGCCGCGCCGCGTCCGGTGGATTCACCGAACTCCCTCGCCAAATCCAGCAGTCCGGCGCTCTTCTCGAGTTCTCCCGACGTGGTCGCGATTGCGTTGAGGACCACGTCGCGGTGGGCGAAATGCTGGAACAGCGCGATCAAGTCGGCGACGGCCTCGTGCCAGGCGAAGACATCGCGGTTGGTCCCTTCGTTGTACAGCCGCCGGATTCGATGCACGATCGCATGCGTCACCTCATGCGCGATGATGTCGCTCGACAGGCAGGTGAAGATGACCTGTCCGGGCAGATTCGCACCCGGATTATCGGCATCGGCTTGGTAGTAGCCGAATAGCAAGGCGCGGCGGCGCGGATCGAAATAGGCGTTGCGCCCCTCGAAGGCGTGCGGGACCAGACGCAGGATCTGGTCGCGGTGCCACCGGAATCGACGTCCCATGAACCGTTCGAACCGCTCGATCACACTCATCGCGACCGCGTAGACGACCTGTTGGTGCGCACGGGGGTCACTTTCGGTCGGACGAAGTCCGTCCTGCGCCAATATGTATGGATCGTTGAGGTCGACCGGCTCGTACCACGCGTTACGGCTGGCGTCGAAGTCGACCACCTGCACGAGTGCGCCGTCGGGGCCCGGCCCCCGGATGTGTTCGAACGGAATATCGAGGGTGAGGAACTGGCCGGACAGACGCGTGGACATCGGGTCGAATGCGAAGGTACGCAGCCTGCGTCGAGCAGGCGGACAGATTCCGTTCGCGTACTCCGCTAAATTCGCAGTTTCGTCCATTGTTCGTCCTCCCACCTGACATCTCGGGGGATTCGTTTTCCATACGTCGTGTCGCTCTCGCACCGTGACCGCACGCTCGCGTGCACCCGAGCACCCGCGGGAACCTTGCGTCGGTGGTAGGTGAGCAGGGCCCAGATCCAGCCCATCCGGTGCACGCTGCCGTTCGCATGTGCGGGGCTTATCGCGCAGGTATCCAGGTACGCCCCGGCGCGCAGCAGCAATCCGGCCTCGAGCGCACCGTCGGTGATCCACTTGAGCGCGATTTCGGCCAGCTTCGGATCGTCCTCGAAGGTGCCGCCGACGTCGGAGTGGACACCGGCGAACCAGGCCTCGGTGAGAATCGGCCGGTTTCCCTTCGGGGTGACCAGATATTCCTCATATGGACGACGCTTCTCATCGATCGAAACGGCATGGTGCGCCTTCACCACATTGGGCACCTGCCGGGTGAAAGGCCATTTGAGTTCCCAGCGCAGCAGTCCGGCCGCCTTGACCGTGTCCCATACGCCGAGGAATTCGATAGGAATCGAGAAACTGCCGTCGGTGGACTTCGAGCAGAAGGTGCGGGCGTATCGGCGAAGTTCCGGCCAGTTCGTGGTCTTGCGGGTGTAGGCGCTGACGACGTACTGCACGAGATTCTCACTGCCCGGACGCAAGAGGCCCGGCTCATGTAGTAGTCCGGCCAGCGCTCGCGCCGTATACGCGCCGCGGCTGAAACCGAATATGAACACTCGGTCCGCCGGCTGCCAGTGCGCTATTAGATAGGAGTAGGCCTCGGCGAGATTGGAACGCAGTCCGCTGCCGACCGCCAGCCCCAGCACTCGGGACACCCACCGGGCCGGTGGCGTCCAAGCGCCCTGAGCGCTGAACGTACCAACGCCCGGGTCGTAGTACGCGATTTGTTTCGTGGCATCGCTCAGGTCCAGCATCTCGAACAGGCGGACCACATTCGTGCAACCGCTGGCGCGGACCTGATTGCCTGTTCCGTCGAGACAGATGACGATGTTCTTACCGGTGGACACCCAATGAGTGTGGGCTCATCGAGCACGGAAGTATCGAGTAGTGCGGTACCTGACTTTCGCGCCGATCGGCGATCGATTTTCCGGCGTTTCGTCGGCCCTTGCATAGTTCGACCGGCACTCGGCCGAGAAATGGAATCGACCCCTCGACATGTATTCGAAGGGAACTGGATTCGCATACCCCTAGGGGGTGAAAACCGACTCCGATCCCGGAAACAAGTTATCGACATCAATCAAATCGGCGGAGCATCATTATAGCTATCCGGTGCCGTTTGTCGGGGAACGTCATGGAAATCGGAAATGATTGGAAGTCCAATGTTCGTCAAGAAATTGATAGCGACCGCCTTTATGGCCGTCGCGGCGACCAGCATAGCCACCGCCACCGCACATGGCGAGGGGATGCTGACCGATGTCAGCCTCAACGCTGCGGATGGCCCGATCGCCTACACAACGACCCTCGCAGCCGACCACACCAGCGCGCTGGTGAGCCTGGCCTCCGGCAGATTCATCGTCGCACCCGATGCCATCACGGTCCTCGCGGACAATGGCGCGGTAGTCGGCAGCATCCCGACGACACTGCGTACCGAGGCCGGACAAAGCCTCGCGGTGACACCGTCGCTGGACAGCACCAGCACGCAATTGACCCTCACGCCGGTCGGCGGACCGACAACTGAGGCTGTCAACTCCCAGAATATGCCCGGCGTGCACCAGGCCTGGGGACCGATTTCGATCACAGTCGGCGCAACCATCGGTTGCTTGGTCGGCGTTGCGATCGGAATCTGGTTCTTCCTGGTCGGCGCCATCTTCGGATGCGCGATCGGCGCAGCCATAGGTGCGGCGATCGGCTTCTTCTCGCCGTTCCCGTGATAGGTCGCGCATCGGAGATAATCGAACACAATGCAAGCGGGCCGGGCGCCTATTGGCCGCCCGGCCCTCTTGTGTCTGCTGCTCTCGTTGCGCGCGTGGGCGTTACCTGGTCAGTGCCGTTTCGCGGGCCGGTGGGCGGCGGGCGGCTGTCCTGGTTCGACGGACCATTCGGCGGCGCACCTGGGGGTCGTAGACGGCCAGGTCATCGTCGAAAGCCAGTTGTTCCCAGAGGAATATATTGGCTTCCGACGTCTTCTGGTCGGACGGCTCCGACGGATTTTCCGCTGCGGCGATATTCGGCTGGGGAGCCGAGATCAGGCGAACTGTGAAGCCTTGTTTGCGCAGGCTCATGGCACCGGCGGCCAATGCGGCAGCACACGCGGTTATGGCGCCGAGCGTCGCGGCGAAATCGAGACCAGCGCTGGCAATTCGGTGCTCACCGCCGAAGTCCGTTGCCGAATTATCACCGAAGAGCCAGCTGAAAATTCCGGTGCGGTTCGCGGATTCGGTGATTTCGCGCAGCTCCGGCACCTTGCCGTTGAGGTAGGCCAAGGCGGCGAGCACGAAAAGGGCGGCCGCACTGCTGCAGCCGAGCACCAGGTAGGAAAGCAGCCGGTTGCGGACCCGGAAATACATGACTGTCGAAACGACCGTACCGGCGACCGCCAGGGTGGTGAGGACGGCCCAGGTGCTGCTGATGCTCACCACGGATTGGAATGAGCCGGTGGTGAATCCGTCGATTCGGCCGAAGGCATTTGAGCTGACGGTGCCGTTCGGCCCGGTTGCCGAAATCCAGGGCTGGAACAACAGTAGGAAGGTGAGCAGACTCAGACCCGGGGCACATAGATAGCCCCAGTCGGATCGTAGGTCGAAACGTTGTGCGGTCACCTCGCCGATGAGATCGTCATCGTTCTCGGGGCGACCGAGCTGAACATCTTTTTCTTGCCAAGGCGTTGTGTGTGCCATTTCTAACCACACCTGCTGTGCCACTTCCGGATTCGAGGAAGCGGACGCTGCGGGGCATGTCCTCCTGGGACGAATAATAGGAATTGGTACAGACGACATCGTCTGTTAACAGGAAGTTACGTTAGGACTCCGCGGTCTGTCGGGCAACGTGACCCCATGCACACGAAGCTTGTGAAACAGCTGTGATCCGAGTGTCGCCGGTGCAGACGAATTCGATGAAACTTGCTCTCTCGTAGGCGTTTTCGCGGCCCAAATATCGCCCACGGCGCTGCGTCGGTAGGGCCTCGACGATCGCGCCGGTTGTGACCCGATAGACAGACGCCTCGGGATGCCTACCAGCGCATCGGGATCGAGCTATCCGCTGCGCACCAGCAACCGGTACCGACCCTCGAGCCCATCCAGCAGCGATTCGAGACCGACCTCGAATGCGTCCCGATCGATTCGCAACTGCCGCTCGGCGAGCAGATGCGCCTCGTTCAGGTGCGGATACTCCTCGGCATAGACCTCGGCGTCGGCGGGAAAGCCCGCGGCGAAGGAACCGAGCGAAGAACCGGTGAGGAAATAGCGCATGAGCGTGCCCACGGTCGTGGCCTCCCGGCGCGGCCAATTCGCCGCGACCAAACCGCCGAATACGGCATCGGCGATCCGTAATGCATTGGGCCGGAGGCCGGGGCCGCTCGCCAGTGCCGGGACGATATTGGGATGTGCGGCGACCGCGCTCCGATAGGAATGGGCCCAGCGGCGCAGCGCCGATCGCCAGTCCGGATTATCGGCCGAAAGTTCGCCGAACATCGAGGTATCCACCTCGCCGAGCACGGAATCGACCACCGCATCGATGATTTCGTCCTTGGTGCCGACGTGGTTGTACAGCGATGGTCCCTGCACGCCGAGTTCGGCGGCGAGGCGGCGGGTGGAAACCGCCGTCAGCCCATCCGTGTCGACAAGGGCCAATGCGGTCTCGATGATGCGCTCGTGGGTGAGCAGCGGTCGGCGCGGTCTGGCCATCTATCGCCTCCTCTCGGCGCTCGCATTCTTGCAGCAGCGCATAAAACTTGCGTCGCTAGTTTTCATCCCGTACGGTTGACCGAAAACTTGCGCTGCTAGTTTTGGAGAGCGATGACAAGATTCACCGGGCAGGCGGCATGAACGCGACACTGTCCTTGGCGAGCGTCCTGGCCGAACAGGCGAGACGGCGACCCGATCGGATCGCACTCATAGAGGGCGCGCGGCGGATCACGTTCGCCGAGCTTTGGCACCGGGCGCGGAGCCAGGCCGCCGCGTTGATCGAGTTCGGTGTGCGGCCGGGCGACCGGGTGGCGCTGATGTGCCCGAACACCGCCGAGTTTCCGGCCGCTACTATGCGATTATCGCCGCGGGGGCGGTGGTGGTCCCGGTGCATCTGCTGTTGACCGCGGGGGAGGCCGAGCATGTGCTGCGCGACAGCGATGCCCGCCTACTGGTGTGTCATCCCCGGTTCGCGGAGGTCGGTCGAGCGGCCGCGACAGCTGCGGAAGTGCCGCTGGTCGAGCCGAATTCCCTTGATGCACAACCTATCGCGAACTACATCACGCGACGACCCGAGGATCCGGCCGTGGTGTTCTACACCAGCGGAACCACCGGCCGGCCGAAGGGGGCCGAGCTCAGTCACCTGAATATGGTGCTGAACGCGACGGTGAATGCCTTCGACGCCAATGATGTTCGCAGCGATGATGTGGCGCTCGGCGCGCTGCCGTTGTTCCATGTATTCGGTCAGACTGTCTCGATGAATGCGACCTGGCGGGCCGGCGCCACCCTGGTGCTTTTGCCACGCTTCGTGGCGGCCGAGGCGATCGGTCTGATGAAAGCCGAGAGCGTCAACACTTTTCACGGCGTACCGACCATGTATGTCGGTCTGATCGGTGCCGCCCGTGACTTGTCGGATCCGCCGCTACTGCGGTTGTGCATCTCCGGTGGCGCATCGCTGCCTTCGTCGGTGCTGGAGGCCTTCGAGGAGGTCTTCGGTGCGCGGATCCTGGAAGGCTACGGGCTGTCGGAGACCTCGCCGACGGCGGCGGTGAACCAGCCCGACTTCGGTGTGAAACCGGGGACGGTCGGACATTCGGTGTGGGGTGTGGATGTGGAGATCGCGGATCCGTCCGAAACGAAGCGGATTGCACTGCTGCCCGCCGGTGAACTCGGAGAGGTGGTCATCCGCGGCCACAATGTGTTCAACGGGTACCTCGGGAAGCCGGAGGTCACGGCCGCGGCGGTGGTCGACGGCTGGTTCCGCACCGGTGATCTGGGTATCAAGGATGCCGATGGCTATCTGACGATCGTCGACCGGATCAAGGACATGATCATCCGCGGCGGGTTCAATGTGTACCCGACCGAGGTCGAAGAGGCGCTACTTCGGCACCCGGACATCGCGGCGGTCGCCGTCATCGGAGTGCCGGATGAGACCTATGGCGAGGAGGTTTGCGCAGTCGTCGTGCCCGCGGCTGCGGTGACCGCCGAAGATGTGATCGCTTACGGGCGTGCGCATTTGGCCAAGCACAAGTATCCGCGGCGGGTCGAGTTCGTCACGGAACTTCCGCTCGGGCCCAGTCACAAGGTGCTCAAACGAGAGCTCAAAAGGCAGTTTGTCTGAAATTTCTTGTGCCAGCGATCCGGCATCCGGATTCGGTGTCACCTCGACGCCGGGCGGTGCGGTCGAGGTCCACACCGCTCGGCTGCGAAAGGTGTTGCACCGCAGGGTCACACCTCGAGGTCCTCTTCGATGGACTTGAGGCGGTGCCGAGCCAGCGCGAGATTCGCTCGGCCGCGGTCCAGGGCGATGTAGAGGAACAGGCCCTTGGACTTGCGGCCGGTCATCGGGCGGATGATGTGGTACTGACCGGTCAGCGTGATGAGAACATCCTCGATATCCTCTTTGATCTGGAGCTGTTCGATGGTCCGCAGCTTGGCGCGCACCACCTCGGTATTGCCCGCCGCGGCGACCTGCAGATCCAGGGCCTTGGAACTGCCGAGCATGCCGAGGGCCATGCCGCTGCCGTAATCGACGACGGCGGCGCCGATCGCGCCGTCTATCCCCATCATGTCCTTCAGCGCCAGATCCATATTCGTCATATCGGTTCCTTTCGATCGGTTTTCCAGGTCCGGTCTTTTCCGGAGTCGGTGGCGCTCAGGTGATCGGCGATGCCGCGGGCGACCGGGCGCGATTCCAGGTGCAGGCGGCCGACATTCACATCGGGTCCGGCGAGCACCATCAGCGAGGACCAGCCCGCCGCGTAGATCACCACGTGCCCGCCGCTGCCGTGCACCACGACCTCGTGGAACCCTCCGCCGTGCACGGTGGCGGCCAGCTGATACGACAGCGACAGATGGGCCGAGGCCAGCGCGGCCATCCGGGTCGGCTCGATATCGGGAGGTAGATCGTGTGCGACGAGCAGTCCGTCGCTGGAGGCGACGAGCGTGCCGATCAGATGAGGCAGACGATCGTGTAGCGCCTTCAGCTCCGCCAGCACCGCCGCATTCGGTTCGGGTCCGGACATCGCCACCTTCGTCCACCTTCCCATCAACTCGCCGAGCAGTTTCTTCCGCGCGGTCACGCAAGCTCCTCCAACGCCGCGCGGAGGCGGACGAGCACATCGCGATCGACCGGCTCCCAGCTCTGCGGTGCAGCGACCTGGGCCTGGCGCACCCGGCGCGGGAGGAATTGCCGCGGCTCGGTGCCCAGATCGGGCGGCTCGATCAGCCCCGCCGCGGTCAGCTCCCGCACCGCGACCAGCGCGCCATAGCTGGTTCGGCCGAGGTCGCGGGCGATGCCGGTGACGCTGCGCCTGCTGTCGGCGGCGGCGAGTACCTCGGTCTGGCCGCCGCTGAGCGTGACCCGTCTGCGCCGGACGCGGCGCACCGGCACGACGGGAGCGCGGTCGACCAGTTCCGCGGGCCATGGTTCGACGTCCGGGTCACCCCGCCGGGCGCATTCGTGCAGCAGCACCTGCGGCGGAATGTGGCAGACCGGGGCCAACCAGTGCGGCGGCGCCGATCGGAATTCGGGAACGACCGGCGTGGCCAGCAGAAAGTAGGCGGCGTCGAAGACCGACAGCAACGCCAGGGTTTCCAGTCGCGGCAGGATCGGTACACCGCCCGGACCGCCGGCTGCGGCCAGTTGCCATTCCGCCGCGGTCGCCACACCCGCCGCGGTCGCGAGCCGTTCCAGATCGGTGGTGCGCAGGCAGTCGGCCGCGGTTATCGCGCCGTCCGCGAGGTGAAATGCGCCATCGCCCGCGCACAACACTCCGGTGCATCTTTGCTTTTCCAATCGCCGCAGTTCGGCCGCGACGTCAACGACCATCGGCGTCCTCGACCAATTCGCCGAGGATTGCGCGGAGTCGAAATCTCGCGATGGCCAGATTTCCGGTGTCCTCGTCGAACAGCACGTGAACGAAAAGGCGACCGTCGAAGTCGCCGTTCACCAGATTCAACAGGTGATAGCCGCGGGTGCCGCAGACGATGATCTCGGTGAGGTCGTCGTCGCGATCGGTCGCCAGCGCCGGACAGCCGAGCACCGTGCGGACCACATCGGTGGTGGTGGCGGCGTCCTCGTGTTGATCGACGAGGTCGTGCCGTCCTGCCGCGGCGATCGCCAGACCGCTCGCGCTGTCAACCATCGTCACACTGCGCGCACCGGGAATGTCCATGATGCGTTTCAAGCAGTCGTCGATACCGATCACCGCGCCCGGCCTATCATTTCGGGGATTCCAGCGGTCCAGACGCTACACAGTGCGGACGGAGGATGGAAGGCGAATTCTTCAGATTTTTGGACGGGTGACGCATTTCCGCCGGGTGCGCGGGTAAGAATACCCTTCGGTATCAATACCTTTCGGTATGCAAATATCATGCGAGCTGGATATGGTGCAGAATCATCACTTTTCGATATTCGGTGACCGAATACCATTCGGTATTAATCCCTGTTGATGCCGAGGCGGCGAGAGTTGCTACGGCAGCGGTGCATCGGAATTTCGATCAGCAAACGTGTATGTCCAGCATAGCTACTGTCTGGCGAACGCTCGGCCAGGCGGCCCAACTGTGCGGGCGACGACGAAGCCCGGGTGGCGTTCGGGACGCAGCTGCGCCCGGATGCCGGGGCACGGTTTGGCGGGCACTCAGGACGCGACGGGGGGCGATCGGCACCTACACTGGCCCGCATGTCTGTGCCACGGATGCTCGCATTGTCCGCGTTCGCCCTGCTTATACCGCTTGCCGGGGCGGCTTGCTCGTCCGAAGGGGCCGGGTATAAGTCCGAGTGTCAGGTCAGTGGTTGTACGGTCACGTTCAAGCGTGGGGTGAATGCCAAGGCGAGTGTGCTCGGGGTCGAGGCAGAACTCGTTGCGGTGAAAGGCAATACCGTCACGTTGAAGGTTGGCGGTCAGCAGGTCGATATTCCGGTTGGGCAGACCCAACCCGCCAATGGGCTCAGCGCCACGGTGCAGGACGTCACCGATGACAAGGTCGTGGTTCGGCTCACCACCGGTATCAACGGAAATTGATCTCTAGCCGTCGGTGACGGCGTCGCCGATGGCTTGGTCGAGGATGGAAAGGCCGAGGGCCAGTTCGTCTTCGCTGGTGGTCAGCGGCGGGGCGATGCGGAAGACGCCGCCCATTCCTGGGAGCTGCACGATATTCATGTGCAAGCCGAGTTCCAGGCAGCGGCGCGTGACGAATGCGCCGAGTTCGTCTGAGCCCTGCTTGGTTTCGCGGTCGAGGACGAGTTCCAACCCGACGAGCAGACCGCGGCCTCTGATATCGCCGACTACGCTGTGCCGCTGGCCGATTCGCTCCAGGCCGCGACGGAGAAACATGCCCAGTTCCGCGGCACGCTCGTCGAGACCGTCGCGAACGAGGACATCCAGCACGGTATTGCCGACCGCCGCGACCAGCGGATCCGAGACGTGGGTGGTGAAGAACAGAAACCCGCGATGATGTGCCCGCTGCTCGATTTCGGCACTGGTGATCACGGCCGCGAGCGGCAGTCCCGCGCCCAGCGTCTTCGACAGCGTCAGGATGTCCGGGACGACGCCGTCGCGCTCGAATGCGTACCAGGAGCCGGTGCGGCACAGACCGGTTTGCGCCTCGTCCAGGATCAGCAGCATGCCACGCTCGCGACACTTGTCCCGCAGCGCGGCGAAGTAACCGGGTGGCGGTTCGACGACGCCACCGGAACTGAGAATCGGCTCGACCAGGCAGGCCGCGAGGCTCCCGACCGACTGCGCATCGATCAGATCGAACGCGAAGTCGAGTTGCCGCCGCCAGTCGAGTTCGCCGGCGACCGTGGTGAAATCGGGACGATACGAATGCGGCACGGGGATGGCGAAATTCCCCGGTGCTGCAGGGCCGTAGCCCTTGCGTCCCGCACTATAGGTGGCACTCGCCGCCGCTTGCGTCATACCGTGCCAAGAGCGCGCGAACGACACGATCTCGTGCTTTCCCGTGACCAGCTTGGCCATTCGGATAGCGGCCTCATTCGACTCCGCACCGGTGGTCAGCAGCAGAACCTTCGCCAGCGGTTCGGGCAAGGTCTCGGCCAGTCGCCGGGCGAGGTCGACGACCGGGCGACTCAGCATGCCGCTGAACAGATGGTCGAGCTCACCGACCTGGCGTCGGACCGTGGCGACGATATCCGGGTGTGCGTGTCCGAGAATCGCACTCATCTGCCCGGAAGTGAAATCCAGTATCTCCCTGCCACTTTCGGTGTACAGGAAGCTGCCCGCGGCGCGAGTGATGATTTCGCGGGTGAATTCGCCAGCGCCCGCATAGCGGACGAGGTGCCGATCGGCATCGGCCCAGAAGTCGTCGGTGGACAGTGCTGCGGAGGTGGGGGCGGCCATATTCCGACGGTAAGGGTCGTCCGAGCATCGGGTCCAGCTCACATTTCCGGCTGTGCTGTTCGGCTCGGCCGCACAACAATGGATCCATGTTGAACCCTTGGCGACTGCGTCTGCTCAGCCAACTCGACTCGCTCGGCACCGTCCGTGCGGTCGCACAGGCGGCTCACCTCAGCGCGTCCAGCGTGTCCCAGCAGCTCGCGGTGCTGGAGGCCGAAACCCGCACCCAGCTGCTCGAACGCACCGGTCGCCGAGTCCGGCTCACCCCCGCCGGGCTGATGCTGGCCCGCCGCGCAAGGACCATCCTCGATCAGATGGACGGCGTCGAGGCGGAGTTGCGCAGCCTCGGCGAGGAACCGGTCGGGTCGGTCCGACTCGGCGCATTCCAGAGCGCCATCCATTCGCTGTGCGTGCCCGCGGTGACGCGCCTCGCGCAGACGCATCCGCATCTCGATGTCGAACTGGTCGAACTGGAACCGCACGAGAGCATGCCCGCGCTGCGCGTCGGCGACGCCGACATCATCATCACCACAACCGATTTCGTCGAACATCCGCTCGGCTCGGATGTGGATATCGTGCCGTTGGCCACCGATCCGATCGTGCTCGTCCTGCCACCGGAGCGCGCCGCCCGCGGGCCCGCCGATCTCGCCGCCTACGCCGACGAGCCGTGGGCATTCGATATGCCGAAGTCGTATATGGCGAATCTGGCCACCCGGCTGTGCCGCGAATCCGGATTCGAACCGCGGGTGGTTTGCCGGTTCAGCAACTACATGATGACGCTGCAGCACGTCGAAGCCGGACTTTCGATCGCCATGCTCCCCGGCTTGGCGGTCGATCAACGCTATCGCGTCGCGACCCGGGAACTCGCCAATCCCGTCACCCGCACGATCACCGCAGTGATTCGCCGCGGTGCGCCGCCACGTGCCGCCGTCAATCTGGTGCTCGAGGAGCTGCGTCGGATTCGTGAGCTGCCGGTCGATCCGCGCCTATCGACGACTTTTCAAGCGTGACAGCGACTTTCGGGTGCTACATCCACCTGAGCATGCTCGAATCTGTCTTGACCGCAGGCGGCGTCATCGCAGCGAATCTGCTGCGCACATTAGATGGCTGGCGCATAGCCGAACTTGCGAACCGCGTAATCCGGCGGACGGGCTCACTTCGGAAATATGGCGCAAACCTGATAGGGCTATCGTCGAACTATGGGCGTTATGGGCGAACTGTTCCCCGGGCAGAAGCTGGCCGATGAAGGCAGCGAGGACAGCGATGGGCAGGTGCACCGTCCGCGCGTCGAGATTGATCTCGACGCCGGTGTGGTGCGGCTCGGTCCCACTGCGAAGTCGACTGATGAAACCGAATAAGGACTGTGCCGCAGGTCAATTTCGCTCGGGTAACTCGCGTCCGTCCGGCCCGCAGACGTCGGTGCCGCTGATGGTCTGAATGACCGGTTCTCGATCGGCCCCGGCTTGGTCCAGTGCTTGGGCGAAGACCTCGGGTGGTTGGGCGCCGGAGACGCCATATTTGCGGTCGAAGACAAAGACCAGGACGGCTCCGGCGCCCAGTTGCGCGGCTTCCTCTACCGGATCTGTTCCCACCGATCGAGGTTCCCACTGGAGGTGAGTTCGCGTGTTCTTCGCCACTTAAGCTGAGCTCATGGAGCAGCCGAACTCCTCCCGAGCTATCACATCTCGACACGGGACCGCTCCGGCGAGGGCGAGACAGACACAAGGCCGCGCCGCGGAGCTGGCGGAGCTCCGGGCGCGGCTGGGACCGCTCCGATGTTATTGGGGCCACATACTGGCCGCGGTCGGCAGTACGGCCACACTCATCCTGCTGTTCCAGTCGTGGATTACCGCACAGGGGCCCGACGGCAAGGTCGCCGCCAATGCCTTCGGTCGGCTCGAAATAACCACGAACTACCTGAACGTCTGGTCGCAAGCGAAGCCCAAAACCCCGTCGGTCACCGGCCTCTGGGCCATTCTCGCCAGCGCCGCCATCATCATCGCGCTCTGCGCCATCGTGCTGAACATCCGTCTTCGCACCGAATTCCTTGCCCGCCTGACGACCTTTTCGCTGGCATGTGCCGCACTTTTCGTCGTCTTCTGCCTGATCTATCTCAATGGCAAAGGCGCCGAACTCAAGGCGATGACCGGTCGCACCTATGACCTGGGCGGCCATATCGGACAGATACTGAACTGGGCCACCGGTAGAGGCAAACTCGTCGTCCCGGGCACCGGTACCTCCAACTACGCATCCGCCGGTCTCACCCACTGGGGATTTCTCGCCGTGGTGACCTCGCTCGGTTCGACCATGGCGGCCGTCGCCCAATGGCTGCTGGTGCGTCGCGCTTCCGACAATCCGCTCCGACTGTCCTGGCGAATGCCCATTGTCGTTTCCCGAGCATCCTCGAACGACACCTGAGGCAATTGGCTACCGAGCGAATGCCTTCCGCAGTGCCGTCGCCGCGTCGAGCCGGGCACGTTTGCTGTCGTCGAAGGGATGCCGGACGAATTCGTGGATCATCCCCGGATAGCGGGCGACCGTAACCGGAACCCCTGCCTGCTCGAGGCGCTGGCCGTACTCTTCGCCCTCGTCGCGCAGTGCGTCGTATTCGGCCGTGACAATCAGTGCCGGAGGTAGCCCGGCCAGGTCGGGGGCAAGCAGTGGGGAAACCCGCGGGTCGAGTTTCTCCTCGGCATTGTTCAGGTAACCGTCCATGAACCAGTGCTGGGCGTCGCGGCTGATATTGCCGTACTTGCCCGCGAACTCCGTGATGCTGAAATTCGTTCTGCGGAAATCGAGATCGGGATAGATCAGCAGTTGGAAGATCAGCGCCGGACCGCCGTTGTCGCGTGCCATGTGCGCGACGACCGCCGCCAGATTGCCGCCTGCGCTGTCGCCGCCAACGGCAATGCGAGTGGCGTCGACACCGATGCTCGCCGCATGCTCGGCGACCCATTGTGTCGCGCTGTAGCAAGCGTTGGGTGCTGCCGGAAACTTGTGTTCGGGAGCCAGGGGATAGTCGACCGAGACGACGACACATTCCGCACCGTTGGCCAGACTGCGGCACAGTCCGTCATGGGTGTCCAGATCGCCGAGCATGAAGCCGCCGCCATGGAAGAACACCAATGCGGGGAAGGGGCCTTCCCCATCCTGGGTGTAGATACGGAGCTCGCCTATGCCCGGGACGGTTCGGTTCTCGACATTCGCGACGGGTTCCGGTTCGCCGAGTAGGGCGATCTGTCGGCGCCATCCTTCGCGTGCCTGCTCCGCGGTGAACGTGTGCACCGAGCCGAAATCGGCACGGGCGAGACGGTCCAGATAACCCTGAACTTGGGGGTGCAGCTCTTCTCTTGTTTCGCTCATTAGCCTATCGTCTGACTTGAAGCATGCTTCAAGTCAAGGAGTGATGATGCTCGATATTGCGGAAGTGGCCGCGCGGTCCGGATTGGCGCCGTCTGCGCTGCGCTACTACGAGAAGCGTGGGCTCATCGAATCCGACGGACGCAACGGTCTGCGGCGCACCTACCGGCCCGAGGTGATCGACCGCCTGGCGCTCGTATCCTGTGCTCGCGCAGCGGGTTTCACGCTCGCGCAGATCGCGCGATTCCTCGTGGCCACGCCCGCGGATGCCGAACTGCGCCGCCATATGGCGAAGAAGGCTCAGCAGTTGGACGAGGACATCGCTCGACTCGCTCGCATGCGCGACAGCCTCCGTCATGCCGCCACCTGCGCCCACCAACCGCTGGTCGAGTGCCCCGACTTCAAGCAGACGTTCGGTTCGGTGCGGGCAGCGAGCAGCGGGTCGTAATCCGAAATTCGCTGACGGGGTGGGCGACGCTGGGGCGGTGGCCGCCGACCCACCCGAAACAGGGCCCGGCGAGTACGACTCAGCCGGACCCTGTTTCGGCGCGACGTCAGGTGGCGCCGACCCCTCCGCGGCGCCAACTGCCGTTACGCGGCCGGTGTGGTCGGTACCGCGATGCGGCAGTTGGCGCCGGCTTGCCGACGGTCTCGTTCGACGATGCGGGCGTGCAGCAGCACGACCGCCTTGGCCAATTCGAGGCCGAGGTCGGCGGCCCGGATAGCGGCGATTTCCATGGCGAGCACGTAGTCTTCGGGATCCGGATCGCTCAGGGTCTCGTCGAGGACCATGCCGGTCATGGCCTGCGTCCGTGTCAGTATTCGGCCGGGCAGCCAGCTCAAAACCCAGCCGCAGCCGGTGTAGCGGGCGGTTTCGGGGGTGATGTCGCTGGTGATCAACCAGTCGGTCAGCCTCAGTGTCATGACCCCTCCCTTGGTCGATCGAAACCATCTGTCCCGGAAAACGATCTCCGGATCAGATGTGACGCTGACAACAATGCTATGGATCGCCACTTCTGGATGTCAACTAAGCATAGAAGCTATCTGATGATATTTCTTGATCAATATTGCTTAGTTTCAAGCAGATTCGGAGTTGTGTATCCGTAATTCGCTCCTCGAGAGCAGCTTTGAACGACGCCATGCGCAATCAAGGTCACAGGTATCGAAGCCGCTTCGCGCAATATCCGCCCGCTGGTGCGCATTCCAGCGACCAATCAGAAAACTTCCAACATTGCTATCGCTGTTTTGCGACGTAACGTGGCTATGATGTCGTCGGATGACACATCGTGAGCATTGAAAAATCCGAGCGTGAGGATGGAGGCGCGGAATGGCTGGCTCAGCGCAGGACGGTGAGCAGGTCGGGGATCTGGTCCGTCGGCTCCGCACGGAACGCGGGTTCACCCAGGCCGCACTCGCGGCCAAGACTGGTTGTTCGCGCAGCCTGATCCAGCAGATCGAGAACGGAACTCGGGTGCCACCGCTACCGCTGCGCGAACGGCTCAGCCTGGCGCTCGGCCAGGAATTGCCCACGACCGACGGTATCGCCGAGGGGATCGCCGGCGGCGCCTATCACGATCTGCGCATGCGCTTCAATGTCCTGCTCGGCAAGGACCCTGAACTCGTCGAGCGGGCACTCGGCATCGCGGGCAGTCTGATTGATGCGACCTCCGCGCGGGAAGAGATCGAACCGCTGCGCATGATCGCCGATCGACAGTTGGAGCGCGCCGAGGAAATCCTGGCGCAGATCCCCTCGCGCAGCGCGACCGTCTGGGAATGGAATACCGTCAGTGACTGGCTGATCATCCTCGAGCAGGCCAAGGCGTCCGTGCGCGCGATCCACACCGCCGACCTGGGCACCATCGGCGGCGACGTCGGCGACGACTATCACGCCGCTATCCTGCGCCTGGCAGATACGACCCATCCGCCCCGAATCGATGTGAGACGCATGTATGTCCTCGACACGATCGAGGATGTCTGGCCCTATGACGACAAATTGTGGAAGCAGGCGCGTTCTGGTGTGGAGAGCGTACTGGTCAAGCGTGAGTACGCGCGCAATGCGCAGAGCATGCTCATCGTCGACGAAAAGTACGTCGCTGTCGGTGAATACGACTATTCCCGGCAGGCGCGCGTGGCGACCCGGTTCTCGGCCCTGAAGCACGATGTCGCATTCGCGGTGCGCCGGTTCGAGCGGCTCTATGAGCTCAAGCTCGCCGGTTCGGGCATTGTCGTCAACGATATCGTCGCATCACCGGCGCTGGCCGGTTATGAACGTCTCACCGAGGGCGATTGCCGCGATCTGTTCCGTGCGGCGCTGGAACAGAGTTGGCGCGAGATGACCGCGCCGGGAGAGCCGTCTTTCGAAAGTGAGGTGTCGTGACTCGGCAGGCTGACAACGATCGGCTGCCTTGGCGGACACCGGCACCCAGCCTGGCCGCCCGCACAAATCGCTCCGAGGAGCGGAAGCGGGAAGTGCGGCGGCATCTGGGTGCGCGACCGCAGTTCGCGGGGACGGGCCACCGGAGGTATTCGGATGTACTGGACGCCTACCACGGCGAGACGGGGCTGCCCCTGGCCGAAAGTGCCGTGGCCGCATTGGATCTGGCATGGCGCGAACTGATGCATACCCAACCGCCGGACGAATACGCCGACGGCACGCTCTATCACAAGCGCCAGCCGCTGGTATTGCGAGAGTTGGCAGCGCACAAGCTGTTCGGGCGATTGGCGCAGCCGGTCGACGGGATACCTGGAGTCCGGGTGGCGCCGGAGGAGGTCATCGTCTGCCCGTATTCGAGCACTATGCTGCTCGAGGAGGCGGTCGCGACGCTGGCCCGTCCCGGTGGTGTGATCGTGTATCCGGAAGGCCTGTACAAGAGTTCGGGCATTCATGTGGAGAAGTACGGTCTGCGGATGGAGGCTTGCCCGGTCGCGCCGGACGACTCCTTCAAGATCGACCCGGACCTGCTGGCATCCTGCCTGGACTACTTCGCCGAACGTGATGAACTGTGCGGGGTGCTGCTCACCCTGCCCGGGAACCCGGTGTTCACCGATTATTCGGCCGAGGAGTTGCTGGCGATCGGCCGGGTGCTGGTTGCCAGTGGGGTACCGGTCATCTGCGATATGGCTTTCGATTGCATGGTGGAACAGCACATTCCGATCGCCGCGGTAGCGATCGCATCCGACGACGGCGTGCGCCGGTTGTACGACCAGGTGCTCACCATTACCGGAAACTCCAAGGGCTACAACGCCTTCGGTCCGTGCAAATTGGGCGCGGCCTGTTCGGGCAACGCCGATTGGCTGGCCAGGATTCGCGAGCGGCTGACCATTTCCTTCCAGCGCGAGTCGACGCATCTGGCGCGGGCGATTGTCGAGCACACACCCGAGAGTTACTTCGCGCAGAACCGTGTACGGATGCTCGACCAGCTGGATCGCGCGCACAGCCACATCGACGCGATAAATACTCGCCTCGGCGCGAAAGTCATTCGGCCGCTGGGCAGTCGACAGGGCATGTTCCTCACCGTCGTCTTCGACGATGCGATCCTCGACGAGGCAGGTGTCGAAACCAGTGCGGAGATAGCGGATCTGTTGCTCGCTGGTGCCGGGATCGACAGCGTCGCCCTGGATCGGACCGGATCCGAGCGACGCGGTGTCCGATTCAATGTGCTGGCGCCGCGCAAGGCGCCGGGGCGCGAGTCGGCGGATCTGGTCGACGAATTGTTCGACCGGCTCGAACAGTTGTTGTCCGCGATCCGGAATGGGCTGACCTATCACAAGGTGCTGGCCGAGCGCGGTCTGCTCGTCATCGAACATGTTGCGGCACGATGATTGTCGGCGTTCTGCGGGAGACCGCTGCTGAGGAGCGGCGTGTCGCATTGTTACCGGAGGATGTGCGCGGGCTCGCGGGAGTGCGGGTCATCGTGGAGCGCGATGCGGGCCGGTCCATCGGGTTCGACGACGCGGACTATGTGGCCGCTGGGGCGCAACTGGGCGAGCGTACCGAGATTTTCGCGCGCTGCGATGTTGTGGTGTGGGTGAAACCTCCTTCCTACCAATTGGATTCGGTACGCCCCGGTATGACTCTGATCGGATTCCAGGACCCGCTGCATCGCCGCGACCTGATTGCGGCACTTCGCGCACGCGGCATCGAGTCAGTCGGCTATGAAACCGTCCCGCACTCCCGTCCCGATATCGATGCGCTCTCCGCGATGAGCCGGATAGCGGGCGAGGTCGCCTACGAGCAAGCGCGACAACTCCTGTCGACCGAGGCGCCCGTGCGCGCCTTGATACTCGGCTGCGGGCAGGCCGGACTTTCCGCCATAGCCGCAGCGGCCGCCCACGGCGACGAGCCGATCGCGATGGGTAACCGCCAGGAGCAGGAATCCGCGGCAGTCCTGCGCGGTGCCAGGGCATTCCTGCCGAATCCGGATGGACTTCTCGCCCACCTCGCCACCGATCCGCCCGACCTCATTGTCTGCGCCGCCGTGCACCGCGGCTCCCACGGCCCGATGCTGCTGGACGCCACTGCACTGGACTCGCTCCGCCCTGGGACGGTGATCGTCGACCTCGTCGCCAAATCCGGCGGCAATTGCGTCGCCACCGTTCCGGATCGCACCATAACCCTCCCGAACGGCGTGATCGTCACGCATCGGTCGAACTACCCGACCCTGCGGCCAGTGGAAGCCAGTCACGCCTACAGCGCAGCCACCGCAGCCCTGCTGAAAAGCCGGATTGCGTTCAGCGCGGAACCGTGACCGGGTCGGTGCAGCTGGCTGCGGCGTCGACCAGTGAGCATGGCCGGGGTGCCCGAGGCGGGCGGTAATCGCCGGCAACACCGCTGTTGCGGGTGATCGCGGTGTAGGCGGGCACCGCGTCGGTGGGCTTGCGGGTGAGCGTCGGATCGGTCAGCACATCCACGGTATAGAGGCCGAAACGTGGTGTGTAGCTGCCCCATTCGTAGTTGTCGGTCAGGCTCCAGTAGTTGTAGCCGATGACGTTCATGCCGTCGGCCACGGCCCGCTGGATCCAGTAGATGGTGTCGCGCAGATCGTCGCCGCGGGTGTAGCCGTCGGCGCGCGGATCGCCGTTCTCGGTGGGCATGCCGTTCTCGACGATGTAGAGCGGCTTACCGGGGAACTGGCGCGAATAGTGTTGCAGCGCATAGTAGATGCCCTCGGGCTGCAGCGGGTTGTTCCAGAGCTTCGTCAGGTTGTCGATCTGTGCCGTCACGGTATCGGGGGATATGCCGTAGTAGTAATCGATGCCGATGTAGTCGAGTTTCGCGGCGATTCTATCGATGAACGGCTTGTTGACCACATCCTCGGCCGCCGGGATATAGGCCACATTGCTGGTTACCATGGCTTCGGGCTGCACCTGGTGGATGTGGTCGTAGATCGCGTTGTGCGCCAGGGCGAGTCGGTCCTGCATACCGGGCACATCGGTGATCTGGAGTCCGCCGTGGCGCAGTTCGTTCACGCCGTAGAAGGTGGGTTCGTTGAAGGTGACCCACAGTGGGTTGTCGGCGGCGTAGCGATCGACGACCGTACGGGCGTTGGCGAGCCAGTCCGAAACCATATCGGTGTTGTGCCAGCCCCCACGGTCGACCTCCCAACCGGGGAACACCCAGTGATCCAGCGTGATCATCGGCCGCATACCGGCGGCCTTGATCTTCCCGATCACATTGTCGTAGAAGTGGAATCCCTCCTCCGACCACACTCCCGGCCGCGGCTGTACGCGCGCCCATTCGACGCTGATCCGATACACCTTCACACCCAGGCCGGCCGCCAGATCGATATCGGAGGCGTAGCGGCTGTAGAAGCCGACCGAATCCCGGTACGGGTCATCGGTTTCGCCCGCCGCGACATAGCGGCTCCAATTGCTGTCCGGCGCATGGCCTTCGGACTGGTAGCCCGAGGCAGCGACACCCCAGAGGAAGTCCGGGTCGAGCGGCGCGACCTGTGCGGGCGGCTCCGGCCGCGCGAAGGCGGGGGAACTCGGCAGGAGTGCGGCGGCCAGAACGGCCACACAGAGGGTGCGGAGTCGCATCGGATGGTGCTCCTGTTCGTCGAGGTTGCCTCGAACAAAAAACGTACAACGCTCGGTTTTCGCTGGCAAGACCACCCTCGATTCGTGCCTACACTGACCCGATGGCGAAACGGGGCCCCTATGGCAAGGGCATAGAACGACGGGAGCAGATCCTCGATGCCGCGCTGCGCACGATCGCCGAACGCGGCTATTCGGCCACCTCCGTTGCCGAGCTGGCCGATGCGGTCGGGCTGAGCCAGGGCGGGCTGCTGCACTACTTCGGCTCGAAGGAGGAACTGTTCATAGCCGTGCTGCGCAAGCGCGACGAATCCGACGTCGCCACCGCATTGCATGGCTGCGCACCCGAGGCCTTCATCGAGGTGATCCGCCGCAACACCGAGGTCCCCGGGCTGATCGAACTTTTCACCCACATGCAGGCCGCCGCCTCCGACCCGACCCATCCCGCCCACGACTACATGCGGCAACGTTATAGCTTGGGCGTCCAAGCCTTCTCCTACGCGCTGCGCGAGATGCAAACAGCAGGCACCCTCCCCACCGATATCGACACCGACAGCGCCGCAACCATGTTCTTCGCCCTCGCGGACGGTCTCCAGGCCCGCTGGCTGATCGACCCGACCATCGACATGGCCGCCCAACTCGAACAGACCTGGCGTCGCTACATCGGAAATACGCCGCGCTGAGGCGCCGCACCCTAGTTACTGCGCCGCCCCCGAACTGTCGGGGACGTCGACCCGCTGCCAGCACAACGATGAGCCGCTGTTGTCCGGCTGGTTGCGGTGACCGCGAACGGATTACCTGCCGCCGTGCGGTGATCGGTGGTCATGGTCGTGCTCGGTGTCGGGGGAGCCGCCCATCATGCGCAACATCGGGATTCCGCCGGTGCGTACGAAGATCGTGACCAAGACCGCGGCGAGGAAGAGGAAGGCGATATTGAGCCAGGTGGTGTAGTTCCAGCGGATGCCTTCCGTCATCACCATGGCGTTGCGCTCTGTCGGAACGAGATTTGTTGTGCCGAAGAGGATTTCGACGAGATATCCGGCTCCGACCATGGCGGCGTAGAAGGTGCCCAGCAGGGTGAGGGTCATGCGGAGGCCGTAGTACTTGCGGTAGATATTGAGGATCGGGAGGATCAGCAGGTCGGCGTATATGAAGGCGATGACGCCGCCGAAGCTGATGCCGCCGTTCCACAGCACTGCGGCCAGCGGCACATTGCCGATCGAGCAGACGAAGGACAGGATCGCCACCAGCGGCCCGACGATCGGTCCCCAAATGGCTGATAGCAGTGGATGATCGGTGAGGAAGAAGTTCTGCCAGAACGTCTCCGGCACCCATGCGCCTATCGCGCCCGCTATCAGCAGTCCGATGACGAGGTCGCGCAGAATCGCGGCCCATTCCATCACGAACACATGCGAGAGGGCCGTTAGTCCCGGCCGCGACAGCAGCCGTCGTATGAAGGAGCCTTCGGTGGCGACCGCCATATCCATGGCGGCATGGCCTTCCATCGATCCGGCGAGTCCGCGGTCGGCTTGGTGACGCGCCTGCTCGACGAGCTCGGACCGCACGAACCATCGGAAGAGCACCGCGAGCAGCACGATCATGATCGGCCCGCCGGCGAATTCGGCCGCGGTGAACTGCCAGCCCATGAGCAGCGCCAGGATGACGCCGAGTTCGATAACGAGGTTGGTGGATCCGATTTCGAATGCCATCGCGGCGGTGAAATTCGCACCCTTGCGAAACAGTGAACGCGCCAGCGCCACGGCCGCATACGAGCACGACGAGGACGCCGCGCCGAGCCCGGCGGCGATGGCGAGGGTGCGCGGCCGATCGTCGCCCATCAGGCGCAGAATGGTCGACTTACGCACCACCGCCTGCACGACGGCGGACAGCGCGAAGCCGAGAATGAGAGCCCAGAGGATCTCCCAGGTCATCGACCCGGCCAGGGATAGCGCGTGCCCGATAGCGTTCACCACGCGAAGCTATACCCCTACCGGGCAACATTCATTCAGGCGCTGCGGAGGACGAGGACGGTGATTTCGCTCGGCGCGAAGACCCGGAATTGCGGACCCCAGAACCCGGTGCCACGGCTGGTGTAGAGCTGGGTGTGCTCGCCGTGGCGGCTGAGACCGGCGACTACCGGTTGCTCGAGGCGGACCAGATAGTGGAAGGGCCAGATCTGGCCGCCGTGGGTGTGGCCGGAAATCTGCAGGGCCACCCCGGCCGCGGCGGCTTCGATAACTTGCCTGGGTTGATGGGCCAGCAGGACGACCGGTGCGTCCGGGGCCCCCGCGAGGGCGCCGGGGAGGTCGGGCCCGTGCCCGGGCACGCTGACGCCGGTCGGGTCGTCGATGCCCGCCAGCACCAGCCGGTCGCCGCCGCGGGTGATCGTCTCGTGTTGGTTGTGCAGCGGCTGCCAGCCGATCGAGGTCATATGCTCGATCCAGCCCGGCGCGTCGCCGAAGTATTCGTGATTGCCGGTGATGTAGAACCGGCCGAGCGGAGCCTCGATCTTGCCGAGCGGATCGACCTGCGGATGCCGCTTCTCGACCGAACCGTCGGCGAGATCGCCCGCGTGGCAGGCGATATCGGGCTGCTGGGCGTTCACTACATCGACGACCTTCTCCGACCACCGCAACCGGTCCAGCGCGGCGTAGTGGGTATCGGTGATGACCACCATGCGCAGTCCGTCGAGTGCGGGTCCGAGCCCGCGGATCGCGACATCAAGGGTGCGGACCCGAGGCACCCGGCGCGCCTCGATCACACCCCACACCGACAGCGCGGCGGCGATCACGAATACCCCAGCGGCAACGATCCTGGAACGCGCCGGATCGTCCACGCCACCGGCGGCGAGTCCGAGCCCGACGATATTGCCGATCACCGACCAGCTGAATACCACCCACATCAGGCCGAGCAACGTGTCGCCCACAATGGAGGCCGCGTCGTGCTGCCTCGGTCCATGGCCGAGAAACATCGATGCGGGCAGACATACGAAACCCGCCAGAAAAACCGCCGAGCCGAGCCAGAACAGCGGCCCGTCGGTTGTGGCGCCGATCAAGGTCCACCACGGCACCAGGAAGAGCAGGGCGGGAATCGCCAGAAACAGGACGATACGCGGAACGTATTTCACAAAAGTTCATTCCTCGCGGGGGACGGCGCGGCGCACGGTCCCACCACCGGAGCACCATGGGTGCTAACGACGATAACAGCGTTAACGCAAGTGCGTCGGTACCCGGAATTCGGGCAGGTCAGCCATGGCAGGGGCGGCCGCCATACGACGGATCGAGTGCTTTCTGCACGACGTAGCCGACGGTGGGGGATTCCGGCAGCGCGCCATGGTTGAACTCATCGTCCGGGCACAGGTCCTGCACCCAGATATTGTCGACCGTGGCCCCGATTCCGGCGGTGAGAAAGGTGGCCTCGGGTGGAGTGACGACCCGATCGAGATGGCTGGCGATAACCGTGTACTTGACTCCGGGCTCGGTATCGCCTCCGGCATTGAGGCTGCGCAGGAATTCACTATCGATCAGTTGTTGTGACGCTGCCGTGCCCAGATATCTCGTGATCAGGCCGAGGATCGGCGCCTGCGCACTGCCGGTTGGCAGTAGGAAGCCGAGCCCTTCCGCGGTGGTGCCGTGGTTGGTCGCCGCGATGGTGACCAGATGGTCCACCTTGTTATCCGCCGGATTCCGCTGATCCGCACCGCCCTCGAAGCGCATGAACTGCCGCGCCAGCGGACCGCCCTGGGAGTGTGCGACGATATCCACCTTCGGTGCACCGGTGGCCGCACGCACCTCAGCGACGAATCCCGCGATTTCCCTGGCCGAGTTGCGCATATCCGCGGTGCCGTAGACGCCGGGTTGCGCACCTCGGATACTGGAGATCGCGCGCCCGTAACTCAGCGAAAATACGCAATAGCCCTGCGCCTTCAGCTGTGGTGCGAGCACATCCCAGGAATTCTGATTCCCCCAGGTGCCGTGCACCAGGACAACAGGTTGTGGATGCGCCGCCGACGGGCGGCAGGTCCAATCATTGGCGCCGGCCGGTGGCACGCTCCCATCCGGACGGGCATCCTCGCCGTGTGCCGGAGCGCGCAAGCCGAAGAGGGTGCTGATAAGTACTGCGGGCACGATAATCGGTAGGACAAGAGGCGAACTTTTCGCAAACACCGCAACGCTCCTTCGCTCACAAACCGGGACCTGCAAACGAAACACGCCATCGGCTCGGTGATCTGGGCCGAAACGGCTGACAATCCCTGGTTGATAACACGTCAGCGAATGTTGAGCAAATATGCTCGGTCGGCTGGCGAGTCGCGCAAATGCGGCTGGCACGATGATCTGTGTGGTCGCTCGAGAGGAACCCGCATCCATGCGCAGCACACCGCGTTCGGTAATCGCACTGCTCGCCGCGGCCCTGCTCGTGGCCCCGGCATGCGGGTCCGATAAGGCACCGGCGGTCGCGCGCGGCGAGGTTGTCAGCAGCACGCCGGTTGCACAGCTGTCGGCGGAACAGGCCACGACCTATCTGGGCGAGGCGAATATCAGCACTGCCGTACGCAATGGCGTCGATGCCTACCGCGTCGTCTACCGAACCGTCACTCCGGAGGGCGATCCGACAACGGCGAGTGGCCTTGTCGTCCTGCCGCGTACCGATTCTCGGCGGCTGCGTGTGGTCACCTATGAGCACGGCACGCTGGTGCGCAAGAGCGACGCGCCCTCGGTGAACGACACCCGCCTCGATCGGGCTCGCACCATCATGTTCGCCGCGGCGGGTTACGCGGCGGTCGCGCCGGACTACCTCGGCCTCGGCGAAGGCCCGGGCACACATCCCTACACCCACGCGCCCTCGGAGGTCAGCGCCTCGGTCGATCTGCTGCGCGCTGCCCGCACCGTGGCCGCCGGACAGCAGCGCGACCTCGACCCGGATATCCTCGTCACCGGTTTCTCCCAGGGCGGCCAGGCCGCGACGGCGCTGGGCAAGGCGCTACAGAGCGGTGACACCCCTGGCTTCGGACTTGGCGCGCTGGCACCGATCAGCGGCCCCTACGACGTCCAGCACGTCGAGACGCCCGGCGCTATCGAGGGTCGTGTCCTCCCGGCGGTCGCGGTCTTCTATCTCGCCTACTGGATCACCGCGATGAACCGGATCTACCACCTCTACGACCGGCCCGCCGATGCCTTCCAGGAACCCATTGCCGATCGCATCGAACAGCTCTTCGACGGACAGCAGAACGAGATCACCATCGGCACCGCCCTACCCGTGCGCCCCGAACTCTTGCTGACGCCGAAGTTCCTTGCCCTGGCACAAGATCCGACCGGAACCGCGCGCGAAGCTGTGGCCGCCAGCGACGGCACCTGCGACTGGACGCCGCGTGTTCCCGTCCACCTCTACGCCGCCACCGGCGATCGAAATGTGCTCTACGCCAATGCCGAACATTGTCGGCAAGCCATGCGCACCGACCGGGCCACCCTCACCGACCTCGGCGATATCGACCACTCCGCCACCGCCCGCGTCGCGCTCCCGCGAATCCTCGACTGGTTCCAACACGAAATCCCGGCCACCTGACGGCCGAGCCGGCTCGAATCCCATGTTCACAGGGGGTGGGGGCAGGCTCACAGCGGACTGCCAGGAAACGCAAAGGGGGTCCACCGGGACGGCTGTGATACTCCCCAGGTGACAGCGACCAGTGCGCCGGCGTCCCTGCCCGAAACAACGACCCCACCCGATACGACCCCACCCGATAAGAGCCCGCCCGCACCCGCGACAGCGCTGCCCCCGATACGGCGGTGGGAGCGCATCGGGTTGGCGGTGCTACTGATCGCGACGGCGGTGGCCTATCTGTGGAATATCACCGTCAATGACATGGGCAACAGCTTCTATGCCGCCGCGGCCTGGTCGGGCTCGCGGGACTGGAAGGCGCTGCTGTTCGGCTCGCTGGATCCCGGGAATTTCATCACGGTCGACAAGCCGCCGGTATCGCAGTGGGTGATGGGACTTTCCGGTCAGCTGTTCGGGTTCAGCAGTGCGAGCATGCTGATACCGCAGGCGCTCATGGCCGTCGCGACGGTCGCGCTGATGTATGGCGCGGTGACCAGGGCGGCGCACAGCCGCGGCGCGGGACTGCTCGCCGGTACCGTCTTCGCGGTGACCCCGGTGGTCGCGTTGATGTTCCGGTTCAATAATCCGGATGCGGTGATGGTCCTGCTCATGACGGCCGGCGCGTACTGCACGATCCGATCACTGCGGCAGGCGAGTGCGCGCTGGCTGATGCTGGCCGGTGTCGCGCTGGGCTTCGCATTCCTGGCGAAGATGCTCGAGGGATTGATGGTGTTGCCCGCACTGGGCATCGCCTATCTGGTCGTCGCGCCGACCGAACTGCGCACGCGGCTGTGGCATTTACTGGCCGCGGCGGCCGCGCTGGTCGTCTCGTCCGGCTGGTACGTGCTGCTGACCATACTGTGGCCGGAATCCTCGCGACCGTATCTGGCTGGATCGACGAATAACACCTTCATGGATCTGGTGCTCGGCTACAACGGCTTCGCCCGCTTCCTCGGCCACAACCACAAGGGCGGCAACCGCTTCGAGCTGCCGCCCGGTTACGAAATGCCGCACAATGCCGGAGGCGGACCGGGCTTCGGCGGGTTCGGTTCGGGACCGGACCGGCTGTTCACC
The DNA here is from genome assembly GCF_044458825.1 of Nocardia sp. NPDC050412. Lineage (NCBI taxonomy): Bacteria > Bacillati > Actinomycetota > Actinomycetes > Mycobacteriales > Nocardiaceae > Nocardia > Nocardia sp. NPDC050412. The sequence goes on along the minus strand of NZ_JBITIJ010000006.1, from coordinate 348,639 downwards.
GGTGAAATCGCCTATGAAATCTCCTGGTTGCTGCCCGCGGCGATCCTCGCCTTCGTCCTGGTGCTGGCATCGCGGTGGCGCGCACCGCGCACCGATCTGGTCCGTGGCGCCGCATTGACCTTCGGCCTGTGGCTGATCATCGACGGCCTCGCCTTCTCCACCATGAAGGGCGGCATGCACGCCTACTACACCCTGGCGATCGGGCCCGCCGTGGCCGGAATGTTCGCACTCGGTGTGCACGAAATGTGGCGTCGCCGTGCCGACACCTTCGGTCGAATCGGTTCCGCCGTACTCATTCTCACTGCTGGTGTTTGGGCATTCGTTGTGCTGCAGCGGAATTCGGATTGGCAGCTGTGGTTGCGCTGGACGATTATCGCGGTCTCGGTGCTCGCTGCGGTCGGCCTGGTCGTCGCATCGGTTCTGGCCGCCGGGCGGCGGCGCCTACGGGACCGGGTGACCTCGGTGCTGGTGATCGCGGGCGTCATCGCCGGTCTGGGCGGTTCGACGGCATATGCGGTGGCGACGCTGCCGCAGTCGCATACCGGCGGCGGCCCGACGGTCGGCCCGGCCAAGGCGCGCAAACCCGATTCCCAGCAGCAATCCCCGATGGGCCGGATCATGGGCGGCAACTTCGCGGAGCCGCAAGTTGTCAGCATGCTGAGCGACACCACGACCCGCTGGTCGGCGGCCGTGGACCGCTCCTCGACCGCGGCCACCCTCGAATTGGCCAGCCGCACAGCCGTTATCGCGATCGGCGGCTTCACCTCCGAGGACCCGGTGCCAACCCTCGACCAGTTCCAGGAGCTGGTCCGCACCCACGAGGTCCGCTATTACCTGGCACAGGAGGTTCAACTGCCCGATTCCTGGCGCGTGCGCGACCAAGGCGATGCCGCGCCACCGGCTCCGGAAGACGAGCCGTGGCGACCAATCGGCAACAAGGACATCGGCGATTGGGTCGCCGCGCATTACCGGGCTGTCCACATCGGCAATGTCGCGGTCTACGACCTGGCCGCGACACCGAACTGAGGAAACCGCCGCGCCCAGGGTTCTAATTCGATTCGGGCACTGTTGATTACGGTGCTGAGCAAGCGATACCAACCCGCGATGATGATCAGCTCCAGGATCTGGTCGTCCTCGTAGCGTTCGGCCAGCCGTGTCCAGACGGCATCGGAGATATCCCCGGTGTCGTGCAGTTCGTCTGCCAGTCGAACGAGCATGCTGTCCGCTGCGGTCCAGGCCGGATCGTCGGCCGGACCGCTTGCGGCGGCGTCGATTTGGACGGTGGTCAGGCCGACGGCCGGACCCTGGACCACCGCGTGCACGCCCCATTCGTACTCGGCGCCCGCCCGAGCGCAGGTGCGATGGATGACGATCTCGCGCTCGCGCGGCGGCACTCGGCCGTGGCCGAGAATTCCGGCGCCGAGTGGCCGCATTCGCGAGAAGAGTTCGTCGTGCACGGCGAGCGTGCGGAACAGTGCAAGTGGCTCGAATGCGGCTTCCGGCGGCATCCACTTCTTCAGTTGCGCATCGATCTCCGGTGCGTAGGGCGGGCGCATTGGGGCGATTCGGGTGGTCATCGATCAAACCTCGCTAGACTTGTCGTCATGCTTCGAAAAACAGAGCAAGGACGATGCCAATGGTAGCTTCGGAATCCGAAGCAAGCAAGGCTCCGCTGGTCGGCAAGCCCGTGCGCGGTTCGCGCACCGGCCGTCCGATCATGGCGCTGCTGGATCTGCTCGGACGGCGCTGGACGCTGCGGGTGCTGTGGGAATTACGCGAGGGTGCGAGCGTCACCTTCCGCGAATTGCAGAGTCTGACCGGCGGGGTGTCGGCCAGCGTCCTGAACGATCGGCTACGCGAATTGCGCGAGGTGAACATTGTCGAGACCGATTCGAAGGGCTATCGACTCACGGCCGACGGCCGCGATCTGGTCGAATCCCTCGAGCCGCTTCAGGTTTGGGTTCAGCGCTGGTCCGACGAAACCTGAGGGTTGACGGAAGCGAGGAGAGTGAGTGTATAGTCACTCACATGAGTAGGCGCGGTGTTGTTCTTTCTACGTCGGAGATCCGGCGCGAGGCGGTGGTCGATGCCGCGATCGCGGAATTCGCGCAGACCGGATATCACGGGACGCCCATCAATACCGTTGCGGCGCGCGCGAATATCTCACCCGCTTACGTCTTCAAGCTGTTTCCCGGCAAGATCGCGCTGTTCGTCGCGGCGCTGGACCGGTGCTACGAGCTCGTGGAGCGAGCGCTGTCCGCCGGTGCCGCGCGGGCCGATGGCGCCGCGTCCGACGCAATCCTGCACGAAATGGGTGGGGCATATGCGGAGCTGATCGCCGATCGAAATCTGTTGCTGCTGCAGGTGCACGCGCAATCCGCGGTCGATATTCCGGAGGTCGCCGAGGCGGTGCGCCGCGGGCTCGAGCGCGTGACGACTTTCGCGAAGAGGCGCTCTGGCGCCGACGATGCGGCGGTGCAGCGCTTTATCGCCTACGGCCAACTCTGTCATCTGATCACCACGCTCGAGCTCGACGGTCTCGATACCGACTGGGCGCGAATGCTGAGTGCCGGTATCCGGCATGTCGACCCGACGAAATGAGGACTATCCGAAGTTATTGCAGCCCTGACGTCTCGCCCCTGCGGGGGCGCTTTTTTTCAACCGTGGAGTGACTGTTCAGTCACTCACTCTGAAAGGTAAACCCATGATCACCCTGGCAACCCAGATTCTCCTGCCCGGCCCCGTCGACGCGGCGGGCTTGCAGGTCACCCACCGTGAGCTGCCCGCACCGGCCGACGGTCAGGCCATGATCGCCGTCGAGGCCAGTGGCGTCTCCTTCGCCGAACAGCAGATGCGCCGCGCGAAGTACTACGACCAGCCGCCATTCCCATTCGTGCCCGGCTATGACCTCGTCGGCAGGGTCACCGCGATCGGCCCCGGCGTCGATCCGGCATTGCTCGGCCGACGCGTCGCCGCATTGACCAAGGTCGGGGGCTGGTCGAGTCATATCGTGCTGGCGGCAGCCGATCTGGTTCCGGTCCCCGATGGGCTGGATCCCGCGGCGGCCGAGACCTTTGTCGTGAACGGCATTACCGCATGGCAGATGCTGCATCGCATCGCCAAGGTTCGGGCGGGCCAGACCATTCTGGTGCACGGCGCAAATGGTGGCGTCGGCTCGACGCTGGTCCAGCTCGCCCGCCATGCCGGTATTCGGGTTATCGGTACGGCGTCCGCACGGCATGCCGAAGCCGTGGCGGCGCTGGGCGCGGAGCCGATCGACTACCGCGGCGATGTGGTGGCGCAGGTTCGGGCGCTGGCACCGGAGGGGGTCGACGCCGTCTTCGATCATGTCGGCGGTCCCGGGATCGTCGACTCGTTCGGCCTGCTCGCGCCGCACGGCACGCTGGTCTCCTATGGCACCGCGGTCACCAAGAATGATCCGGGCAACTCACGTCTTCCGGTGCTCGCGCTGGTGGGCCGACTGATCTGGTGGAACCTGTTGCCCAACAAGCGGAATGCGCACTTCTTCAATATCTGGGCGGGAAAGCGCGACCGTACCCGGTTCCGCAACGCGATCGCGGCGGATCTCGGCGCGGTATTCGAGTTGGCCGCGGCGGGCAGCTTGCGTGCGCAGGTGGCCGCTCGTATCCCGTTGGCCGAGGCTGCCCGCGCTATGGAGCTCGCCGAATCCGGCACCGTCACCGGCAAAGTCGTCCTTGTGTCTTGAAGTCCAGTAGCGGGTCACGCCCCGGTCGTCGAACCGGGGCGGACGATCATCAGGACGGTGACCACCGCCCACAGGAGGTTGAATATGCCGGTGAGCATGGCCAATTGGGCGGTGGCGGGGATGGTTTGCGGTAGGGCGGCGAGGATGCGGGATTGGTCGGGCAGGATCGCCAGGGCGAGGATGCCGGCGGCCACGCCGGTCAGAGCGATGGATGCGGTGAGCCAGATATCGCTGAGGACACCGAGACTGGCGGCGGTGGCCAGCCCGAAGACCGGCACGGCGAGGCCGATGGTGGCGTAGACGCGGCAGATGCGGTGCAGGTTGCCGGCGATGGCCAAGCGGTGCGGGTCGGCCTGGACCTGGCGGACGGTCGCGGGGAACATACTGGCCGCCACCGTTACCGGGCCGATGGCGATGATGGCAGCCAGAACATGCAGCGAGAGCAGAAGTTTCGTCACGGGCGGCGCTCAGACGGCGGGGGTGTGGCCGGTATTGCGCCAGACGGTGCCGCGGCGCTCGGGGGCGATGAGTTTCTCAACCGCATTCGCGATGCGCGGGTCGAATCCGTCGAATAGTACGAACTGGGCGAGCACCGTATCGGCTCCTTCATGTTGTCGGTGCTGCTGACGGTAATGATCGCCGAGCGGCGCGGGAACTGGCGGAATTGCCATATGTCAACGGATTCTCGCCAATGGGGCTGATCTGCAAAGACATGTAATGCCGCAGGTCACAAGCATTGGCGAAAAGCTACCGATGGCCTACGGTAGCCGCATGCACACCGTGGCCGTCCTCGCACTGGACCAGGTCCTGCCCTTCGACCTTTCCACGCCGATCGAATCCTTCAGCCGCAGCCGCCTACCCGACGGCCGCCCCGCCTACCGGGTCCGCGTGTGCGCGACCACGCCGACCGTCGAGACCGAACTGTTCACCATCAAGGCTCGCTGGGGATTGGAGGCACTGGCCGAGGCCGACACGATCGTCCTACCCGGATGCGCGGACCCCACTGTTGCGGTCCCCGACGAGGTCATCGAGGCCCTGCGCACGGCTGCGGCCAATGGCACCCGCATCGCCTCCATCTGCGTCGGCGCTTTTATCCTCGCCGCCACCGGTCTGCTCGACGGACTGCGCGCCACCACACACTGGCTCGCCGCCCCGACCCTCGCCGCCCGCTATCCCGCCATCGATGTCGACCCCGATGTGCTCTACGTCGACAACGGTCAATTCCTCACCTCCGCGGGTGCTGCCGCCGGTATCGACCTCTGCCTGCACATGATTCGGCGCGATCATGGCTCCGCCGTTGCCGCCGACGCCGCCCGCCTCGCGGTCATGCCGTTGGAACGCGAAGGGGGACAGGCGCAGTTCATCGTGCACGACCAGCCGCCGACGCCACAGGGTGCGTCGATGGAACCGCTGCTGCGCTGGCTGGAGGAGCACGCCGCGACCGCAATCACCTTGGAAGATGTTGCGGCCCAAGCCGGTATGAGTCCGCGCACGCTCAACCGGCGCTTCCGTGAACAGACCGGTACCACCCCGCTGCAATGGCTGCATCGCGCCCGCATTCGCCAAGCCCAATACCTGCTCGAAGCCACCGACCATCCGGTCGACCGCATCGCCACCCAGGTCGGCTTCGGTTCGCCCACCGCCTTCCGTGACCGCTTCAAACGGGTGGTCGGCACCAGCCCGCACACCTACCGCACCGCCTTCCAAAGCCGCTGACCCGACGGTTCATCCGCAGGCAGGTTGCCGACCGTCTGCTCCGACCCCTTCCTGCGGTGGTGATCGAAGCGCGGGACTGGCCGGAGCGGGTCGGAATCACCGCCCGCGGTGCACTTCTCGTGCTATCCGATCAGATCGTCGCCTGGCGTGCGCCGATCCCCCGCAGCGCCCGGCCAACGATCTCACTCGTGCGTTCGCACGAGTGTGCGGCCGCACCGTCGGTTAGCCGACCTGCCTGTTTCGGATCACCACGTCGGGGGCACCTTATAGGCATCAGGCATAAGCACCCAGCCTGACACCGAAATGTGAGGTAGCACCATGACAGCGGAAGGGCCGTGGGAAATTCCCCCGCTCGACGACGCTCCGGATATCGCCCGCGCGACCGAGCCCCAGCCGGGAATTACGTTGGCGGACGCCAGAAATTGGCCGGGATTCATCCTGTTGATCATCGGCGGACTCGTCGCGATCGCCGCCGCGGTAATCGGTGTTCTCGGCTTTCCCGGTACCGCATTCATCTTCGCGCTCGTCGCCCTCGCCGCCTCCCTGACCGGTATCGCCCTCGTGCTCGTCGAGCGCCGCCGGCCGCAGCCGCGCACCCCGGACCAGCCCGCACCTTGGCAATCGACCGTCCCACCCGGCGCCTGATTCATCCCCCGACATAGTTCCTCGACGTAGTTCCTCGGCGACCATTGCCGCCGTTGGCATCTGCCGATTTCGGCGCTCAGCGCCGCGGGCCGCTCGTCGGGTGGCGTCCTCGCTCAGCCGCGATTCGATACCGGACCGACGCGCTCGGCCGAGATCAGCTCCGGCGAAAGCCCCTGTGCCACACCGGCGATGCGGCGAAGTCGACCGGCGGAACCACGAACTGCACGAAGACTTCTTCAACCGCGCCCACCAGAATTAGCCTGCGTCAGTAGGCTTTGCACGCATCCTCGGCGACGTTCTTGGTGGCGTTGAACTTATCGATCGCGGCATTGAGGGTATCGGTCGGCGCGCGCCGATCGAGCGTGTCGGCCAGGGCGTTGCTGTCGTCGCGGTAGCTGCGCAGCGGACCCGCGACGGCCAGCGGCACATCGGAGGTCACCTTCGAGTCGATGGTGCGCGCGTTGTTGCGCAGCGCGGTGACGGCGTCATTGGCCTTGGCGTTGGTCTCCGGATCGTTGACGCCCTTGCTATTGCTCGCGTCGATGTAGTCGTTGAAGGTATGGATCGAGCTGCTGTTCGCGCTGGTGAAGGTGTCGCACGCGGTGCCCGCCGCGCGTTCGGCCGCCGCCGCGCGTGAGGAGGATGCGGCCACCGACGATGCCGTGACCTCTGAAGCGTAGGCGGCCAGTTCGGTCTGGTTGACCTGCGCGCTGCCATTGATCTGCTTCGAGCACGCGCCGATGGTCAGGACGCCCACCGCGGTGGCCGCCGCAGCAGCGACGAGGCCGGTCCGCTCTAGTCGTCGCATGTCGGTTTCCCCTCTCTCCCCTCCGAACATCCGGCCGCTGGAGGCGCGTGGAAAGCCGGACCTAAAGACCGTACTTGTTCGCGGCCGTCGACGTCAGCCGACCGGACCGGTATCGATGACCAACCGATATCGAACGGCCGAAAAACCACTGGTCACCGACCGTGCGGTCGGTGCGGAGCACACCGGATCGCGTACGTTGCGGCGTGCTCCGCGACGCCGCGTCAGCGCTGGCCGAGCAGCCCGCGCATGGTGCCGATTTCGGACTGCTGGGCGGCGACGATGGCGGTGGCCAGCGCCTTCGCATCCGGATTGATACCGCTGGCGAGTTCGGTGTTCGACATGGTGATCGCGCCGATGTGGTGCTCGATCATCATTTGCATCCACTGCCGGTCGAAATCGGCGCCGGAAGTCGCTGCCAGCGCGTTCATCTGCTCGTTCGACATCATGCCCGGCATATTCGAGGTGGTGGGCATTGTGGTCATAGGCATTGATGTCATGCCGGGCATGTTCATGGTGCTGGTCATGCTCGGCATCTCCATGCTGTGTCCGCCGTGCCCGGCCGTGCTCGGCGCGGGCTTACCGAAGCTCTCCAGCAATGTGGTGATCTGCTCCATCTCCGGGGACTGCGCCTGTTCGATACCCGCGGCGAGCGAGCGCACCTGCTCGTTCTGGGTGCGGCTGGGGACCAGTCGCGCCATTTCGACCGCCTGCGCGTGGTGCGGGTACATCATCTGCAGGAAGGTCACGTCGGCATCGTTGAAATCGCTTCGGGCAGCGGGCTTTCCGAAACTGGTCTGGCTCGACGACGAGCCGTGATCCATACCGGGCGTGGAGTTGTCATTGCTACAACCTCCGGCGAAAAGCGCTGCGGCGGTGGTAGTCGCGCCAATGGCGATGGTGATTCGGCTACGGGTGATGAACATGTCTGTGCTCCTGAGGAATTGCGAAATGAACGTTCTCGAGCAGGCGGTAGCCGCGTCCGCGGTTACGGGCGCGGTGGGCCTGTCAGATCCGCAGAATCGACAATTCGGCCAGCGACAGCACGGTCCACGGTGGTGCGCGTTCGCGTATCGGCCGCCACTGGCGCGGTTTCGACACACCGCCACCCGGTCGATCGAGGGTGATCCAGTAGAGCAGGACGAGCATCAGGGCGACCGCAGCGGCGGTCAGGATGAAGACACAGGCGTGCATGCCGCCGTGTGCGTGGCCGCAACCGTCATCGGTGCAGTCCGGTCCGGCGGTCGCATGGTGGTCGACGGGCAGCGCCATGGTCGCCACCATGTGGTGGTCGTCGTCGGCGGGGGCGACCACGAAAACTCCGGCGTGCATGGCGACAACGCCTGCGAGCAGCACCAACACGCCTAGCATCCGGACAAGCCCGGTAGTGCGCGAAGGCGGCTGCGATTCGACCACAGCATCATTCTAGAGAGCGCCCCACGGCAAGCTTCGATACCCCCTGGCCGTATCGGGCACGGCTAGGTACCCGCGATATCGATGACCAGTCGAGTCGGATTGGTCAGTGTGCTGACCTCGAAGGCTGGGCGATCGGCATTCACCCCGACGAATGATTGGGTCGTGCCCTCGAAGACGCCACTCCGGTACACCCCCGCGACTACCGGCGCGCTGGGATCGGTGGCCGGATCGGGACCCGAATACGGCGTCACGCCATTGTCGAACGGATACGCCGACCCGGTGATCTGTACCTCCAGAATCGAGCGGCCCGCGACATCGACGACCTTGCCGCTGCCGTCTTGGATGGCCTGCCCGGTGTATTGCACGATCCAGCCGGGCGTGCCCGCGCCGCCGAGTTCGTAGACCACCCGATCGAAGCCCGCGTGGTGCCCGATCCGGATATCGGTCACGGTCACGCCCGCGTCGCCGGACGGAGTGCCTCGCTTGGGCAGCGCATCCCGCGGCACGGTGTCGGGCGCATCGGTGAATGTGCCGGTCGTGGTCGGCGCGGCGGTCGTGGTGTTCGAGCTGGATCCGCCGTCGCCGCAGGCGACGAGCACTGTCGCCGCGGCGGCGACCAGCAGCACCATCCTGTTACGCATGTGGCCGATGGTATTGGCCGTGCCCTGCGCCGTCGGGGATTTGCGATGACCGGGTGTTTGGTATCGGAGTGTCGCCGACATGCCGGGGTGGCCGCGATCCATCGGCAACGATCTAGCACACTTGAGGTGTGGGAGATGTCGAGGACGTACTTGGCCGACTGCGGCGGTATCCGGATGTAGAGGCACTGAACCTCTACGCCGTGGATGCTGCCGACCGGCTGATTCTCGACGCCGCCGCCGAGGCCATCGATGCCGCTGGCAGCGGCCGGATCGCCGTGATCGGCGACGCCTACGGCGCACTCACCCTCGGCGCGATCGCCGGGCACGAGCTGCGCGATGTGCGGGTCCATCAGGACCTGCTCACCGGCGAACTCGCCTTGGCCAACAATGCCCGCGCGCTCGGTCTCGCGGACCGCTATGCGGCACATGCGCTTTCCAAGGAGTTGCTCGCCGACGCCGAAGTCGTGCTGTTGCGACTACCGCGCATGCTCGCCGGACTCACCGAGGTCGCCGACGCGATCGCCCGCTATGCGGATCCGGAGGTAGTCGTATTCGCGGGCGGGCGTGACAAGTATCTGACCAAGTCCATGAACGATGTACTGGCCGAATCGTTCTCGCAGGTGCGCGCGAGTCGAGGTCGGCAGAAGTCCCGCACGCTATTGGTGAGCGGGCCGAAACCTGTTGCCGCGCCGCCATTTCCGGTACGTGAGCGGATCGACGATATCGATATCGACGTGGTCGCGCACGGTGCCGCATTCTCCGGCGCCAAATTGGATATCGGAACCCGATTCCTGTTGCAGCATTTCAAGTGGATGAAACCCGATGCTCGCGATGCCATCGATCTCGGTTGCGGCACCGGCATTCTGGCGGTCGCGCTGGCCAAGGCGCGACCCGGCATCCGGGTGGTCGGCACCGATCAGTCGGCCGCCGCGGTGGCATCGGCACGGGCGACGGCGGAGGTCAACGAGGTCGCCGATCGGGTGACCGTGGTACGCGACGACGCCATGTCCTCGGCCGCCGACAACAGCGCCGATCTGGTGCTGTGCAATCCGCCGTTTCACGTCGGCGCCGCCGTGCACACCGGTTCGGCGATAAAGATGTTCGCCGAAACCGGTCGGGTACTGCGTCCCGGCGGCGAGCTGTGGACGGTTTACAACTCACATCTGAACTATCGCGGTGTGGTCCAGCGCATGGTCGGCCAGACCGAGGTGATCGGTCGCAATCGGAAATTCACGGTGACGCGATCCGTGCGTGGACTGCGCGACGTCCAGCGGTAGTAGAGTCCGATTTGTCCGTACCGAAGGGTCGCTCGGGAACTCGGCCGGATCGATACACGTTGGACAACCTAGTTGGATATCGAGCGACCGGCTCGCATGAGACGGCTCGGGACTGACGGCCACGGCGACGTGAGCCACGACTCCAGAAAGGCATTCACGGTGCGCACCACTAGCAATCCGGTTTTCAGACAGCTCCCTCGGCAAGAGGGCAGTGGCTATGCCAACTTCGGGTCAGGGGTGACGGGCGTGGGCCAGACGACCCAGCAGTACCCGCAGTACCCCCAATATCAGCAGGCCCCGACCACCCGGGCCATGACCATCGACGATGTGGTCACCAAGACCGCCATCACACTCGGTGTGCTCGCGCTGTCGGCGATCGTCTCCTACGGCCTGACCAACGCGAACACCGCACTGGCGCCGCTGTTCGTCATCGGCGGTGGCCTGATCGGCTTCGTGCTGGTGCTGGTCGCGACCTTCGCCAGGAAGATGGACAACCCGGTAATCGTGCTCTCGTACGCGGTCTTCGAGGGTCTGTTCGTCGGCGCGCTGTCATTCATGTTCACCAATATCGAATTCGGTGGCGTCGGCGGCAGTGCCATGATCGCGCAGGCGGTGCTCGGCACCTTCGGCGTCTTCGCGGGCATGCTCGTGGTCTACAAGACCGGCGCGATCCGCGTGACCCCGCGCTTCACCCGGATGATCTTCGGCGCGATGATCGGCATTCTGGTCCTGATCGTCGGCAACCTGATCGCCAGCTTCTTCATCGACGGCGGCCTCGGCCTGCGTGACGGCGGCCCGCTCGCCATCGTCTTCAGCCTGGTCGTGATCGCGGTCGCCGCCTTCAGCTTCCTACTCGACTTCGACGCCGCCGACCAGCTCATCCGCGCCCAGGCCCCGGAGAAGGCCGCCTGGGGCGTCGCCCTCGGCCTGACCGTCACCCTGGTCTGGCTCTACATCGAGATCCTGCGGCTGCTGAGCTACTTCAACAACGACTAGCCCGATCAGCGCGAAGGCGGTCACCGGTACGCCGGTGACCGCCTTTGTTTTTAGTGTGCGGTGCCGAATCTCAGACGAAAGCGGCCACCGGAATCCCGGTGGCCGCGGCCAATTCGTGCCGGGAAACTAGCTCAAGCGCTCGATGACCATGGCCATGCCCTGGCCGCCGCCGACGCACATGGTCTCCAGACCGAACTGCTTGTCCTGGGTCTGGAGGTTGTTGATGAGGGTGGCGGTGATGCGGGCGCCGGTCATGCCGAACGGGTGGCCGAGGGCGATGGCGCCACCGGACACATTCAGCTTGTCGAGATCCATGTTCAGCTCGCGGGCGGAGCCGAGGACCTGGACGGCGAATGCCTCGTTGATCTCGTACAGGTCGAGGTCGTCGATGGTCATCTTGGCGTGCTTCAGGGTCTTGCGGACCGCCTCGATCGGGCCGAGGCCCATGATCTCGGGGGACAGGCCCGAAACGCCGGTGGCGACAATGCGCGCCAGCGGGGTCAGGCCCAGCTCCTTGGCCTTGGTGTCGCTCATGACGACCAGCGCGGCGGCACCGTCGTTGAGCGGACAGGCGTTACCGGCGGTAATGGTGCCGTCCGGGCGGAACACCGGCTTGAGCTGTGAGATCTTCTCGTAGGTGGTGCCGGCGCGCGGGCCGTCGTCGGTGGTGACAATGGTGCCGTCGGGCAGGGTCACCGGGGTGATCTCCCGCTCGAAGAAGCCGGACTTGATGGCCTCCTCGGCGCGGTTCTGCGAGCGCACGCCCCAATGGTCCTGCTCTTCACGGGTGATACCGGTGTACTGGGCGACGTTCTCGGCGGTCTGGCCCATGGCGATGTAGACGTCGGGCAGGATCCCGGTCGCGCGCGGATCGGTCCACACGTCCGCGCCGCCTTCGGCGCGCTTGGCGGTGCGGGCCTCGGCCTCACCGAACAGCGCGTTGTGAGTGTCCGGCCAGCCGTCGGCGGTGCCCTTCGGGAAGCGCGACACCGTCTCCACACCGGCGGAGATGAACACATCGCCCTCACCGGCCTTGATGGCGTGGAATGCCATCCGGGTGGTCTGCAGCGAGGAGGAGCAGTAGCGGTTCAGGGTAACGCCGGGCAGGGTGTCGTAGCCGAGTTGCACGGCAACGCTGCGGGCCATATTGAAACCGCCCTCACCGGCGGGCTGGCCGCAGCCCAGGATCAGATCGTCGATCTGGGTGGGGTCGAGCGCGGGAACCTTGTCCAGGGCCGCACGGACCATCTGGGCCGCGAGGTCGTCCGGCCGCATGCTCACCAGCGAGCCCTTTCCGGCGCGGCCGATCGGCGAGCGAGCGTAGGAAACGATGACGGCCTCGGGCATGAGGACTCCTTTGTCGGACGGTCAGGGTGCGCCAGGACGGTGTCCGAAACGCGGTCTTCGAACCGTTTGTTACTTGTGCGTTCGAATCGAATCTACGTCGCGTCCTGTTGGGCGGGAACCCGGGGTCGTCTCCTCGAGTGCCTCGATCAGGACCGGGAGCAACAGCGCGGCCGCCAGTTCGTAGCCCGCCGCAGAGGGGTGGAATCCGTCCTCGGAGAACAGCTGCTCGGGTGCGGCACGGAACTCCGAAGCGAGCCGATCACCCATTGCCACCGGGATGCCACCGGCCACCGTGGTCGCGACGGATTGCGCCCGGGCCAAGCGGACGCTCCAGTTTCGCACCACGGTCCGCAGCGGCTGTGGAATTGCCACGACGGTGCCGAGATTCGGACAGGTGCCGACCACCACGATGCTGTCGGAACGGCGCAGGCGGGCAACGGCGGCGGCGAGCCGGCCCGCGGAGGCGCGGATGGAGTGCTTCTTGGTGACGTCGTTGGCGCCAATGAGAATGACCGCGGCATCCGGCGGCGGACCGGCGATGAACATGGCGTCGACCTGTCCGGACAGGCCCTTCGAGGTCGCGCCGGATATGGCCTTGGTACTCAACCGGATTCGCTGCCCGGTGGCCTCGGCCAGGCCGCGGGCGATGCGCACGCCCGGAACTTCCTCGGGTGATATGCAGCCGACCCCGGCCGCGGTCGAATCGCCGAAGATCATCAGATGCACGTCGGCATGCAGACCGGTGCGCCACGGCTGCGGCGCGAGACAGCCCGCGGTGTAGACGCCGTCGGCCTCGGGCGGTTTCGAGGTATCGCGTCCGATGACCCCGCGCGCGACCCCAGCCTGTGCCATGAGCAGTCGATAGGTTGCCCACCATGCGGTCCCAGCGCCGGAACCGGCCACTACCGTCGCGGCACCCGTAACTGCCGCCGTCTTCCACCCGATGCGAGGAGCACTCACTCGAACGAATTTACCGATTTCACGCCGCTACGGCAGCCGGGCGGTGCGCCGAATTCGACGCAGTGTGGTCCGGCTTGGGCGCGGCTCAGGCGGGTGGGTCGCCGGGAACGTCGAACCACGCGTGCGCGGGGAGGCTCGCGGTATCGGTTGTGACGGTGACCTCGACGCGCCCGGGACCGGTGTCCTGGAACAGGGCGTACTGAATGCTGCCGTAGAGGCCGGTGACCACGTTGTTGTCGTAGCTGCCCGTCGCACCGGTGTTCAGATTGCGCCAGGAGACGGTGGTGTAGACCTCGCACAGCGGAGCCAGCGGATAGCCACCGGGCCCGAGACCCACTGCCGGATCCGCGCGCACATTCAGTACGGCCCGGCCCGGCCACTGCGCACTGGTATCGGCCCAGGTGCGGATGGTCGTCCAGCAGAGGCCGCCATGCGCCAGCGTCGGCACCTGTGGGAATTGCACGGTCGCGGCTTGGGCGGGCGCGGTCCCGACGACTCCGACGGCCACTGCCGCTCCGGCCAGAACTGTCGCGACGCGAGCGATGTTCGGCTGCTTCATGTTTGCGATCCTAGGGAAGTGATCACGGTCATGTGCGATTTGTCGCGCTAGACGCGCGCGCACCTATACCGACCCCTTCTGCAACGATAGGGGCATGCGCATCGCTGATCACGTCGTTGACCTCATCGGCAATACGCCGCTGGTTCGATTGAATTCGGTGGTGGGATCCAACGCCGGCATTGTCGCGGCCAAGATCGAATATCTGAATCCGGGTGGTAGCTCCAAGGACCGCATCGCCGTGAAGATGATCGAGGCGGCCGAGGCCTCCGGCGCACTGCGGCCCGGCGGCACCATTGTCGAGCCGACCTCCGGCAATACCGGTGTCGGACTCGCGCTTGTGGCGCAGCAGCGCGGCTACAAGTGCGTGTTCGTCTGCCCGGACAAGGTCAGTGAGGACAAGCGCAACGTGCTGCGCGCCTATGGAGCCGAGGTCGTGGTGTGCCCGACCGCGGTGCCCCCGGACCACCCGGACAGCTACTACAGCGTCTCCGACCGGCTGGTCCGCGAGATCGACGGCGCGTGGAAGCCGGATCAGTACTCCAACCCGGGCGGCCCGGACAGTCACTACGAGACCACCGGCCCGGAGATCTGGCGCGATACCGACGGCAAGGTCACGCACTTCGTGGCGGGTGTCGGTACCGGCGGCACCATCACCGGTGCGGGTCGGTATCTGAAGGAGGTCTCCGGCGGCAAGGTGAAGATCGTCGGCGCCGACCCCGAGGGTTCGGTGTACTCGGGCGGCACCGGTCGGCCGTACCTGGTCGAGGGTGTCGGTGAGGACTTCTGGCCCTCGGCCTATGACCCGGCCGTGCCGGACGAGATCATCGCCGTCTCCGATGCCGATTCCTTCGATATGACCCGCAGACTCGCGCGTGAGGAGGGCCTGCTGGTCGGCGGCTCCTGCGGTATGGCGGTGATCGCGGCCATCGAGGTCGCCCGCCGCGATCCGGACGCGCTCGTGGTCGTGCTGCTGCCCGACGGCGGCCGCGGCTACCTGTCCAAGATCTTCAACGACCAGTGGATGAGCTCCTACGGGTTCCTGCGTGATCGGATGGACGGCGCGGCGGAGCCCTTGGTCGGCGATGTGCTGCGCGGTAAATCGGGCGCGCTGCCGGATCTGGTGCACACCCACCCGTCGGAGACCCTGCGCGATGCGATCGAGATCCTGCGCGAATACGGGGTTTCGCAGATGCCGGTCGTCGGCGCCGAACCGCCGGTGATGGCTGGCGAGGTCGCGGGCAGCGTGACCGAGCGGGATCTACTGTCGGCGGTCTTCGAAGGCCGTGCGCACCTGACGGATTCGGTCGCCCAGCATATGAGCCCGTCGTTCCCGCTGATCGGTTCGGGTGAACCGATTTCGGCCGCAACCAAGGCACTGTCGGATACCGACGCGTTGATGGTCGTCGAGGACGGCAAACCCGTCGGCGTGATCACCCGCCACGACCTACTCGGCTTCCTCAGCACGGGCTCCATCTAACCCCGACCTGGATCGAGATCAGGTGGAATCTATGGCGGCATTGGTCGAGAAGCCTCGCCACCAGTACCACCTGATCTTGATCTCACGCGGTGCGGCGCGGGCGCGAGTTGTCTTGGGCGGCACCGATTATGAGGTCGGTCCACTGATCGGCGAGTAGGGCCAGGCGGTACCAAGCGGCGTGCACGCGATCGTCGGAGACCTTCTCGGCGGTATGCAGTAGGTGGCTGGCGTGCACGTAGGCGGCGGCCATTCGATCCATGGTCGCGCCGATGGATTCGGCGCGGATATGCGCGGTCGACTGCCGCTGCGGCACTCGCGTGATCACCCAGGTATCGATGGTGGAGACGAGTTCGGCTCGGCGGCAATCTATTCCGGCCGTGGCGAGCGGATCGCCGTGTCGCTGCCGGTGCAGGTCGGCGAGTGCGTGTGCCAGCGGAATGAGTGGATGATTCTGCCCCGCCTCGATCGGATGTCCGCCGAAGGCGGCGACCAATTCGCGTTGATCCGGCAGTGCTCGGGCGCCCTCGATGATCGGGGCGTAACTACGCACGAACATGGTTGGCTCCCAAAGAGTTCGAGGCGGCGGGTAAGAGCGCGTGCATCGTGTACCTCCACGGACATTTCGATGCGATATAGCTTGCGCCTCGTCCCTTGGCAATTCGGTGACGCCGAGATGGCACCGCGATGACAGGCAGTAACAATGTTCTCTACGCGGTGTAATCCGGGTTGTGAAAGTAGGGCGACCAGTCTGCGATGGTGAATGTGCCAGTTGAGCACCAGGATTCGCGGATGTGGAGCGGGGGGCGGTGAGCTCGCCCAGGCCTACCAACGCGGCCGCGAAGACGCCGCCCACCAACAACTCTGGATAAACCAAGTAAGCCGCCTGCGGCCAGGTCCCGCAACCCGACCATCCCATCCAGGACGACTACTCCCGCCAAGGCACCAACCGGTTCAAAGTTCTTCCGTGCCGACACTTCGAGCACCGCGGGGCCGAGCGAAGACATCTGCCGGTGCTGGTAACCGGGCAGCAGCTATGAAATGTCACGTTTCATTCAAGCGGCCGACCGGACAGCAAGGCTGTTACCGGAATGCATTCGAGTCGGTGAGCGCCTTGCCGAGCACCAACTGGTGCACCTCCGCCGTGCCCTCGTACGTGAGCACCGACTCGAGGTTGTTCGCATGCCGCAGCACCGGATAGTCCAGTGTGATGCCGTTCGCGCCGAGAATGGTTCGGCATTCGCGAGCGATGGCGATGGCCTCCCGGGTGCTGTTCAACTTGCCCGCGCTGATCTGCTCCGCCAGCACCTCGCCGCGATCCTTCAACCTGCCGATCTGCAGCGCGAGCAGCTGGCCCTTGCCGTACTCGAGCGCCATATCGGCGAGCTTCGCCTGGGTCAGCTGGTAGGCGGCCAGCGGCTTGTCGAATACCGCCCTGGTCCGGGCGTATTCGATGGTCGCGGCCAGGCAGTCGCGTGCCGCGCCGAGCGCGCCGAAGATAATGCCGAAGCGCGCCTCGCTCAGACAGGCGAGTGGGGAACTCAAGCCGCGCGACTGCGGCAGCACCGCATCGGCGGGCAGCCGGACATCGTCGAAGTCCAGCTCCGCGGTCACCGACGCGCGCAGCGACAATTTGCGATGCATTTCGCGCGCGGTGAATCCGGGCGCCTCCGCCGGGACCAGGAAGCCGCGCACCACCTGCTTGCCCTCGTCCTCGGTCTGCGCCCACACCACCGCGATATCGGCGACCGACCCATTGGTGATCCACATCTTGGAGCCGTTGAGCACCCAGTCGGTGCCGTCACGCTTGGCCCTGGTCCGCATGCCACCCGGATTCGAGCCGAAATCCGATTCGGTGAGTCCGAAACAGCCGAGCGCGCGCCCGGCCGCCATATCCGGCAGCCACTGCTGCTTCTGCTCCTCGGAGCCGAACTTGTGGATCGCGGTCATGGCGAGTGAACCCTGCACCGAAACCATGCTGCGCACACCCGAATCGACCGCCTCGAGCTCCTGGCAGGCCAGACCGTACGCGGTCGCCGAGAGGCCCGCGCACCCGTAACCCTCCAGGTGCATGCCGAGCAACCCGATATTGCCGAGTTCCGGCGCGAGCTCACGGGCCGGAAAAGTCCCGGCCTCGAACCATTCCGCGATCTGCGGCCGCAACCGATGGTTCGCGAACGTGCGGACGGTATCGCGGATCTCGCGCTCGTCCTCGGTCAACAGGGCATCGATCGCGAACAATTCATCAACGCTCAGCATAAGCTCAACCTACCGCCGTCACCGCGCCGAAAGCCGGGTTCGGGCACAACCGATGATCCGGCCGATAGCCCGCCGATCGCCCGGGGTTAGGCTGACGCTATGAGTGAGCGCAGCGAGCGAGCAATCAACAAAGCTGAGCTGGGATTCTCCACCAGAGCCGTGCACGCCGGATACGAACCCGAAGCACGGACCGGTGCGGTGAACGTGCCCATCTACGCGAGTTCGACGTTCGCCCAGGACGGGGTGGGCGGGTTGCGCGACGGCTACGAATACGGCCGCACCGGCAACCCGACCAGGACCGCGCTCGAGGCGAACCTCGCCGCGCTCGAATCGGGCCGCTACGGACGCGCATTCGCCTCCGGCATGGCCGCCACCGACTGTGCGCTGCGGGCGACGCTGCGCCCCGGTGACCACATCGTCATCCCGGACGACGCCTACGGCGGCACCTTCCGGCTGATCGACAAGGTCTTCAGCCAGTGGGGCATCGAGCATTCGCCCGCGCACGTATTCAATGTCGACGAGATGCGCGCCGCGATCCGCCCGAACACCAAGCTGATCTGGATCGAAACCCCAACCAACCCGTTGCTGAGCATCGGCGATATTCCGGCGCTGGCCGAGGTCGCGCATATCGCGGGCGCGAAACTGGTGGTGGACAACACCTTTGCCACGCCATACCTGCAGCAGCCGCTGCTGCTCGGCGCCGATATCGTCACGCATTCGACCACCAAGTACCTGGGCGGGCATTCCGATGTCGTCGGCGGTGCGTTGATCACCAACGATCCGGAACTCGACGCGGCATTCGCCTTCCTGCAGAACGGTGCGGGTGCGGTGCCCGGCCCGTTCGACGCCTACCTCACCCTGCGCGGCACCAAAACTCTCGCGGTGCGGATGGATCGGCACTGCGACAACGCCGAGACCATTGCCGAATTCCTGACCAGGCATCCGGCCATTTCGCAGGTCATCTACCCCGGCCTGGCCGAGCATCCGGGCCACGCCATCGCCGATAAGCAGATGAAGCGCTTCGGCGGCATGATCTCGGTGCGGCTAAGCGGAGGCAAGGATGCGGCGCACGAGTTCTGCTCGCGCACCAAGATCTTCACCCTCGCCGAATCGCTCGGCGGTGTGGAATCGCTGATCGAACATCCGGCCGCCATGACGCACGCCTCCACCGCGGGCTCGCAACTGGAGGTGCCGGACGATCTGGTGCGGCTCTCGGTCGGCATCGAGGATGTCGGCGATCTGCTGGCCGATGTCGAGCAGGCGCTGGCGAACTAGATATGGAAACGAAGAGCGGCCGCATCCTTACTTCTCGGATGCGGCCGCTCTTCTTGGCTTCGGGCCTGCGATCAGCTGTGGTACGGCTCGGCGCTGACCAGCGTGACCTTCATGGTCTTGCCATTGGGCAGCGTGTACTCACGGGTGTCACCGACCTTCGCGTCGATGAGCGCGCCACCGAGCGGCGAATTCGGCGAGTAGGTCTCGAGCTTGGAATCGTTGAGCCCCTCTTCGCGGGTCGCGATGAGGAATGTCTCGGTGTCGGATTCGTCACCGTCGTAATAGACCTTGACGACCGAACCCGGCAAGGCGACGCCGGACTTGGTGGGCGCGACGCCGACCTTGGCATTGTTCAGCAGCTCCTGCAGCTGCCGGATGCGCGCCTCCTGCTGACCCTGCTCTTCACGCGCGGCGTGATATCCGCCGTTTTCCTTGAGATCGCCCTCTTCGCGGCGCTCGTTGATCTCGGCGGCGATGACCGGACGATTGGCGATGAGCGCGTCGAGTTCACCCTTGAGCCTGTCGTGCGACTCCGGGGTCAGCCAAGTCACTTGCGTCTCAGTCATCTCGATCACTCCCTAGTAGTTGTTCCCGACCGAGGCCGGGTTCCCTGATCCGCTGCAGTGCCCACAGGGGGCGGGCACGCACCAGCCGACGGCTAGTGCCATCCTGGGGAAGTTCATCGAACCCCGACAGGCTTCAGGTCCGGCAAACTCACTAACCCGGAACTCACAGCGCTGGCCGCCAATGCAGCAAACACGGCTCCGAGCCCCGGAACCGTGTATCACGCCATTTTAGCATGAATCACAAACATGCAGGTCGGCGTTAATTTTGTGGATGCCTCGGTTGTTTATTGCCCGGGATCAACCCGCCCGCAGATACTTCGGCACGTCATCGCTGCAGCCGTAGATGCTGCTCGACACCGGCCGCGCCGACGCGCGAACAATGGTCGTCAGCTCAACGGTGCCGCTGCCGGACGGCTCGATCAGCACCTCGCGACGGCCCAGTTCGGACCCGTCCCTGGCCATCGCGCGCACGAAACACACCACCGGCTGCTGCGGATCCTTGCGGGTGACCTTGAGATGGACCGAGATGGTGGAGTCGTCGACCACGGTGTAGCCGAGCTGTTCGGCGTCGATATCCTCCGGTCCGTACTTCTGGTAACCGACGTAGGCGACCCCGAGCCCCGCGGCGAGCACGACCGCACCCAGTGCGAACGGAATCCAGCGGCGTGTCGGGCGTGGCGTGGTTCCGTACCGGTCGGCACGTCGGTCGATCGGCGTGTCACCGGGCGTTTCACTCATGCCGTCTCACTCCGGGGGGTACGTCGGAACAAAAGTCTGTCGAATGGAACTATAGGGACAGGCAGATCGGACCCCGGCGGCGGAGAGTACGAGGTATGACGGTGGTTGATGAGGTGGACGAGACGTGAGTGGCTTGCGGCTCATGGCGGTTCATGCGCACCCCGACGACGAATCCAGCAAGGGTGCCGCGACGACCGCACGGTATGCCGACGAGGGCCACGATGTCCTCATCGTCACGCTGACCGGCGGCGAACGCGGCAGCATCCTCAACCCGGCAATGGATACCCCCGGCGTGTTGGACCGGATCGATGAGATCCGGCGCGAGGAGATGGAGGCCGCGGCCGCCGCACTCGGCGTGCGCCAGACCTGGCTCGGTTTCGTCGACTCCGGCCTACCCGAGGGCGATCCGCTGCCACCGCTACCCGAGGGCTGCTTCGCGCTGGTCCCGCTGGAGGAGGCCGTCGAGGCGCTGGTCCGCGTGGTGCGCGAATTCAAGCCGCATGTGATGACCACCTATGACGAGAACGGCGGCTACCCGCATCCCGATCACATCCGCTGCCATGAGGTGTCGATGGCCGCATTCGAGGCGGCCGGCGATCCGGACCGTTTCCCGGATGCGGGCGAGCCGTGGCAACCGCTGAAGATCTACTACGACCACGGTTTCACCATGGCCCGCCTGGATGTCTTCGCCGCCGAATACGAGCGCATCGGTGAGCCGTTCCCGCTGCAGGAGTGGCTGGAACGCACCCGCGCCTACCGCCAGGGCCGCCCCGACGGCATGACCAGGGTGACCACCCAGATCGAGTGCGCCAAGTACTTCCCGCAGCGCGATGACGCCCTGCGCGCGCACGCCACCCAGATCGATCCCAACGGCGCGTTCTTCGCGATTCCGATGGAAATGCAGCAGCGGCTGTGGCCCACCGAGGAATTCGAACTGGCCAAGTCCAGGGTCGACTCCACGCTGCCCGAGACCGATCTGTTCGCCGGTATCGAAGACGAGCACCGGTGATGTTGGTTTTCCTCGCGCAATCTCCCGGCACGCCAACCGGACCCGAATTCGGCAAGGCGTCGCCGCTCGGTCTGGTGATCATTCTGTTGTTGCTCGCCGGGACCGTCCTGCTGGTGCGGTCGATGAACCGGCATATCAAGGGCCTGCCCGCGACCTTCGAGCCCGACCATCCGGAGCCGGATCAGGCGGCCGACGAGGGCACCGAACCCGGTATCGCCCGGGTCGACAAGAAGGACGTCGAGTCCGACGACGGGCCTGATAAAACTTGATTTCGCAGCGGCCGTCCGAGAAAGTCGGGCGGCCGCTGTTACATTCACCGCTCCTATTTCGTCATTGGGGTAGTCGCGGCACGATCCACGGGCCGCAGTTCTTGCAGGCACAACTGCGAAGTGAGGACCTACCAATGACATTCGAGGATCTGCGCGCTGAACTACCCGGCCGGGTACTCGTGCCGGGCGACCAGGGCTACGAGGCGGCGGCGCGGCCGTGGACGTTGACGGTTACCCAGCCGGTCGCCGCGGTAGTGCGGGCAAGTGACGCGGATGACGTCGCGGCGGTAGTGGCGCATGCGAGCCGGGCCGGAGTACAGGTGGTCGCGCAGCCGACCGGGCACGGCGCCGCGGGCGGCATCGAGGACGCGATTCTGCTGCGCACCGGGGGACTGGACAGCGTCGAGATCGATGCCGAGCGGAGGGTGGCGAAGGTCGGCGCTGGCGCGAACTGGGGCGCGGTACAGGCCGCGGCCGCGGCGCACGGACTGACCGGACTCGCCGGCAGCAACCCGGTGGTCGGCGTCACCGGATACACCCTCGGCGGCGGGCTGGGATGGTTCGGCCGCAAATACGGTTGGGCCTCGGATGCGGTGCGCGCCTTCGAGATCGTCGACGCCGAGGGCACGCGGACGCGGGTGACCGCCGACGATCCGGAACTGTTCTGGGCATTGCGTGGTGGCGGTGGCGATTTCGGGGTGGTGACCGCACTCGAATTCGACCTCTTCCCGGCTCCGGGGCTCTACGGCGGGCGGGTGATGTGGCATGGCGCGCGCACGGCGGAGGTCTTCGAGGCGTTCCAGGAGATCACCGCCGACGCACCCGACGAACTGTCGGTGTGGTTGCACCGGTTCCAGTTCCCGGATGCGCCGCCGATGGTCGCGCTGGATGTCGCCTACCTCGGCGATCCCGAGATAGGCCGGTCACTGCTGACCCGGTTGGACACGATCGACGGGCCGCTCGCCGATAAGCGCGGCGCGCTGTCGGTGGCGAATCTCGGTGAAATCACCACGGAGCCAACCGATCCCAGCCCGGCGCTGTCGCGCGCCGAACTGCTCACCGACCTCGGCGACGCGGTTGTGAAGACCCTGCTCGACGAGCCGGTCGCACCGCTGGTCGATATCCAGATCCGCCATCTCGGCGGCGCATTCGCCAGGTCGCGCGCGGACGGTGGCGCGCGTGGGCCGGTCACCGAGCCCTATCTGCTCTACGCATTGGGACTCGGCCTTCCGCATATCGCGGCGGCCGTCAAGGCCCGGCGTGCCGAGATTGTCGACGCCATCGGCGCGCATATCAGCGGACTCAAGCCCTACACCTTCCTCACCCCGGAGGAGACGGCCGCCGCGGCATTCGACTCGTCGACGTTGGCGCGGTTGCGGGAGATCAAGCGGGCGCGCGACCCGCGGTCGGTGATCCGCGCCAACTATCCGGTTCTCGGATAACGGATTTCGCATAGGTCACTGCGGACCGTCGGCCCCGCTGGCGGTCCGCAGTGCCGGGCCGAACTCCGCAGTGCCGGGCCGAACTCCGCAGTGCTGGGCCGAACTCCGCAGTGCTGGGCCGAACTCCGCAGTGCTGGGCCGAACTCCGCAGTGCTGGGCCGAACTCCGCAGTGCTGGGCCGAACTCCGCAG